>CAITNM010000001.1 GCA_903893805.1 uncultured Alphaproteobacteria bacterium
TACATACCCTTCAGTTAGTAGAATACCACTGAATAATAAAACCACCAAAAATTATTATTATTTACCAAATAACTTTAGATAAATTTTAGATAGTTGATGTTATGTATTGGATTAGCGCCTTTTCAAGGGCTCTGGATGACGCTGATTTTTTCTTCAATCAATCACCAACTATAATTGTTGGCATTCCAAGCATAATTTTTCCACCATGACCACATGGATCAGTCATACGGGCCATAGGTTTTCCGTGTGCCATAACTGTGGCACTTGCTGCAGCAACTTTATCAGGAGGACCAACACAAACAGAAGTATCACCAATATTTACAGCAGGCGGACCTCCTACCAATACGGTAGCGGCTGTGCCGATAGCTGGGCCACCTACGTGAGGAACAATAGCCGTTACACTTGGACAGACATGTAAAGAGCCCATAAATGCCGCTGGTTTTCCCATAATTTCCTCTTTATATAGATTTTAGTGACCTTAGTGGAATTTCAATTTCGCTTGGCTCATCAAGAGTGTGAGGGTTAGGATCAAGTTCTTGAAAGCGCCTAGCACTTACAAGAACTCGTTGTTCAAATGATCCAACAGTACTGTTATACGCTTCAACTGCCGTTTCAAGTCCCTTACCCATGCGCCCCATATGGCCTGACATATCGCCCAATCGTTTATATAATTCTTGTCCTAAAACAGAAATAGCCTTGGCATTTTCTGCAATATTTTCCTGACGCCATCCATAAGCTACAGCTCTTAGTAATGCTATTAATGTTGTAGGCGTGGCCATCAGAACTTTTTCATTAACACCCGCTTCAATTAACCCAGGGTCAGCCTGTAGTGCCGCACTAAACATTGCTTCATTGGGAATGAATAACACCACAAATTCTGGGCTGTTTTCAAATTGTTCAAAGTAGCTTTTTTGTGAAAGTTGGCGAATGTGTGTGCGCACATGGCGTGCGTGGTCTTGCAACTTTTGCGCTTTTTGGTCGTCATCTTGTGCTTCTAAATAATCAAGATAAGCAGCCAAAGGAGTTTTGGCATCAATCACAATGGTTTTGCCTGCTGGCAAACGGACTACCATATCAGGCCGCAGCTTGCCATCGAGAGTAGAAACTTGTTCTTGAAAATCAACATGTTCAACCATTCCGGCCATTTCAATCACGCGCTTAAGCTGCATTTCTCCCCACTGCCCCCGGGCATGCGGCGTTCGCAGGGCTTTAACCAGGGTTGCAGTTTCTTGCCGTAAATCTTTTTGCCCTATAACCATGTCAGTAAGTTGACGCTTCAAATCAGCAAATGCTTCAATACGATGTTTTTCAACCGTTTGAACCTGGGTATTTACTTGCTCTAAAGATTTTGAAATGGGTTCAAGTAAGTGCTTAAATTGTTCTTGGCGTTGCTCGAATGTCAGATTTGCTTTTTCTAAAACGCCGTCAAATTGTGCTTTAGCCAATCCTAAAAACTGGTTTGATTGATTAATTAAAGCTTGCTGAGTAAGGCGTTCAATTTGTTGCTGCCACATTTGTTGAACTTGTTGGCCAGTTTGAGTTTGACTACGTAGTTGAATGTTTTCAATAAGTAGCGATTGTTTTTGATTAAATAGGCGAATACAGAATAGCCCAAAAAAGGCAGCAATAAGGGCCAATGCCCAAAACATCATATCAATACTCAACACCCAAGACATTATATCAGCATTCATGGTCTTTTACTTTCTTATTGCGCTGTCCAACCACCATCCATGGTTAAAGATGCGCCATTAATTTGTGCCGCCCCAGGGTTACATAAAAACAAAACAAATTCACCAATTTCTTCTGCAGTTGCGAAACTTCCGCTGGGTTGTTTTTCTAACAATAAGTTAGACCGTGCAAGGTCCACACTAATATTCTGATCAGCTGCCAGCTTCTCAATTTGCGCTTCAACCAGTGGCGTTAATACCCACCCTGGGCAAATAGCATTACAAGTTATACCTTGCTTTGCATTCTCTAAAGCAGCAACTTTTGTAAGCCCAACTATACCATGTTTACTAGCAACATATGCTGATTTATTTGCCGATGCTACTATTCCATGACACGAAGAAATATTGATAATTCTTCCCCACTTTTGTTCCTGCATAAAAGGCAAAAAATGCTGCATAAAATGAAATGCTGACGATAAATTTACAGCCAAAATCTGATCCCATTTTTGCACCGGAAATTCTTGAATAGGCGCTACATACTGTATACCTGCGTTGTTAACCAAAATATCAATGCTGATGTTAGCAGCGCTTAAGTCATTACAAAATTGTTCAATAGACTGAGGATTGCCTATATCAACACAGTAGTATCCCAAAACTTTACCCAGCGCAGTTAGATCTTTCACTAAAGGTGCAACTTGAGCATGGGATTCTACACCATGGAGCACCACTTGATAACCATTTTTCAAAAGCACTTTAGCGATACCGTACCCTATACCACTTGATGAACCCGTGACTAACGCAGTCCTTACAACTTTCATTGCGCTCCCCTTACAAATTTGATATGTTGACAGGTCGTTAGTCCATTTGGCCATATCCCCCTTTTATTAGCAATATGATGAAAAATTTCAAGAACAGGATTCCTGCGTCTATTTGGGCTATTGGCTTTGCCAGCATGCTTCTTAATATGTCTGCCGTAATGATTTTTGGCATCGCTGCTTTGTATGTGAAGCAAGTATTAGGCGTTGCGACCGGAATTGTATTATTGCTTGAAGGATTCTTTGAAGCCATGGCTTATGTAATGAAGCTTTTTTCAGGGGTTATTAGTGATTATTTACGTAAACGTAAATTAGTGATGGTATGGGGATTTGCGCTAACTGTGGTAGCAAGACTAATTTTTGCCTTATCCTCAAGCTTTACCGCCTTACTATCTGCACGAATACTTGATCGTTTAGGAAATGGAATACAATCAACACCAAGAGACGCCCTAGTAGGCGACCTCGCTCCTGAAAATACTAAAGGTGCCTGTTTTGGCCTTAGACAAAGCTTAGCGGTCGCTGGATCATTCATTGGTGGCTTTGTTGGCATTTGGTGCATGATAACCACCAACCAAAATTTTCAAATAGTCTTTGCTGTAGCCAGTGTTCCAGCTTTTCTTGGGCTTTTGCTTGTTATGTTTTTTGTAAAAGATTCTCATGAAAATGAAGTCAGTGCTGATAAAAAACCAATTCGTCACCCTATCCATTTAAGTGACCTGAAACGACTAGGGAAACCTTATTGGATTTTAATGGCCATAGCACTTGTTTTCATGAGTGCCCGCGTTGGCGAATCAGTTTTAGTATTGCATGCTACGGGTAGCTTTAATCTGGATCAAAGCTTTTCTCATGCAATTTTAATTTTATATAATGTTATGAATTCTTTGTGTTCTTATCCTGTTGGGTATTTGTCTGATCGATTTGGTCGCTATGGCTTTTTGGGATTAAGCTTTTTTATTTTAATACTAGCAGATGCTTTTTTAGGTTTTGCAACGAACCTAACAACCATGATGATTGGTGTTGGACTATGGGGTATTCAAATTGGCATGAGCCAAAGCATGTTTTTAAGCCTTATAGCAGACCATGTGCCTGAAGATTTGCGTGGAACTGGAATTGGATTTTTCTATCTTATAAGTGCTGCTGCACTTTTGTTAGCTGGCGGTATTGGTGGAATTGCCGAACACATGTATGACCAGTTCGCCACTTTTATCACTAGCGGTGCCATTAGTTTGGCAGCTCTACTGATGCTTGCGGTTTTTCACAAAACTTTACAGAATAAACCCAGCCGCTAACGCAACGTCTATTAAGAAATCGCCAACTCATGAATGATTTTCTAACTTGTGTAAAATTAACACGATCTGAATTCCCAAACATGCGATTTGCTGATTTTTGCAACCTTTGGCAAATTTCAGACGAAATAAAAACTTTGAATGCAACGTCCATTGCCCTTGCCCAGCTAGAACAACAAGGTCAGCATAATCTTTTGAAGATAATTCAAAAAATTCATGAAATACACATTCCATTTCAGCGCACTTCATCTGCATCTAGCTCTCAGCAACTTCAGTTTTCGTCCCTATTCTCACTTAGCAAACAAGCGTTAGAATTTTTTAACCAAGGCTTTGTGCTCGTTTGCGATGATGTAAGTTTATGGGAACAAATAACTCAAACTGTTTCCAATAATCAAACCAACACGGCATTAGATTGGATTCAAAAACTATACACATATGCAACGCAAAAAACTTTGGTGAATGCACTTGAAATGCTTAGGCACCCCCTACTTGAAAAAGTGGATACAGATTTTCATAAAATTGTCATGGATTGGGAATACACGCTTCGGAAAAATCAACAGCAAACCTTAGACACTGATTGGCCAAATCACTCTTTATGTCAGCATCTTTTAAGTATTGCTTGCGAAAAAAACTTTTCAGATGTTTTTAAGGAAATTTTTCAAAAATTACCACTCACAATTCAACAGCAATTGCTGCCATTAACCAATTATGTACCGCTTTTAAACGATACTATTCATTGCTTGGAATGGTTTAAGGGAGCTGTAAATTTAGGAACATACACCCCACAAATTGTCTTAGGGCTCCATGCGGCATTAAAATTCAGACCTGAACAAGTTGTATTTTGTTTGAAACACAATCAAATTCGACCATTGCAAAGTCATTTGCTATTTAAAAATCCTCGAGGAGAAAATTTGGCTGAGCTTCTTTTTCAGTGGTCAGCAAAAAATCCTCTTCGTATTTTAGGTCATTCATCAAGCGCAACATTTGAGCATCCTTTAGTACAAGCCAATAAACTTGAACAATACCAAGTAAAAAGACTTTCCATGATTGAAGAAAAACCCATTGCTAATCCTGTTATCGGTAGCCGTCCAACCACCATTAGCGCAACCGGGTTTAACCAACTTATGCAAGATCCATATGGGTTTTATGCACGTTACATTTTAAAATTAAAAAACCTTGAGAGAAGCTGCGAACAAAATTTTTCAAGAGAATTTGGGCTAACAGCTCACAAAATTATAGAGCTGTACTTAAAACAAGGATTAGGAGCTGCATCAAAGTACCTGTACACATTAAAGTTAGGTAGTAATCCTATTTTGTGGAAAGGTAAACTTCTGCGTATTCTTGACTGGGCTCACGTTCAAATGAACGATTTACGCCCCATCAAGGTTCAAAGTGAACAAGATTTATCTGCTGAATTAACGCCTATTGGCCCGATCAAATTAAAAGCCAGAATTGACGCTTGTATTTTTACTCCTCAGGGCAATTTGGTTGTAAACTTCAAAACAGGAATGCCTCCCAGCAAAGCAGAGGTGACAAGCGGATACACACCTCAATTGGCCATTGAAATGTTTTTAACCAATAAAACCTATCCTCATACATCAACTCAAGCAGAATTTTGGCAACTTAAAGGAACTCAACCTGCTGGAATTGTTTCGTCAAGTATTGCCATTCCAATTGATACACTACAAGCTGAACTTGAGAAAATTACTCTTCATTATCTGACGAAAAATACCTCATTTTTAACTTGCCCGTGGCCATCAAAAACGCCAAAGTATAGCGACTATAAAAATTTGGAACGTTTGATCTAATGAACGAAGAAAGAACAGCTGTGCACGCCTATCTAGCTTGGGGGGGAGTTGCATTATTTTTCCTGTATCAATATATCCTTCGCATTGCTCCTGGCCTTGTAGAGCCTGAACTTCGCAGCGCATTTTTTATGACTGCCAATGAGTTTTCAACGTTGGGCTCATTCTTCATGTTTATCTACGCATTAGTACAAATTCCCTGTGGTGTACTGATTGACAGGCTTGGCGTGAAACGAGTTGTTTTATCTAGCATTTTATTGTGCTTGGTTGGCAACGGACTATTAATTACAGGAAATACTCTTTGGGAAGCACAAATTAGCCGCATATTTATGGGGCTGGGATCCGCATGCGGGTACATAGGTTGCATGAAAGTTGCTGCAGACAGTTTTTCAAGTTCAAACCGAGGATTTTTTATGGGAGCTGCTTTGACGCTTGGTCTGTTTGGGCCACTATTAGCTGCAAAACCCTTAATAAGCTTAATTGAAACAACAAATTGGCAATATGCTTTCACGGTATTGTCGGTAATTGGAGTAATATTATGGTTTTCCCTTGTGCTAGTTATGCCGAAGGAAGCTATTAATCGACATGCTACACTTAAATGGTCTGATATTAGAGTAAGTATTATTCACGTGTTTAAAACACGACCTGTACTTGCATACGCCATTATGACAACATGTTTTTACTCTCCTTTGGCTGTCATTGCAGACCTTTGGGGCGTGTCGTTCTTAATGAATCATTTCCATCTTCCGCGTGTTAATGCAGCAAATGTTACAATGCAAATTTATGTTGGAGCTGCCATTAGCAGTCTGCTCATCCCTTGGCTATGCGAACGATACAAAGAATACAATCGAGGCATTGTCTATAGCTGGATTGGGATAATTATTTGCCTAGTCACTTTGTTGTATAGTGATTTATCAGCGTATGCACTTATTGCTATACTAATTACCTTAGGAATTTTCAGTAGTTCTGAAATTTTATGTTTTGGAGCTGCCTCTCACTACACAACCCCAGAAACATCTGGAACAACACTTGGAGTAATTATTACTTTTAGCGTTCTTGGAAGTGCTTGTGTAATGCAATCGGTTGGTTTCTTGCTTGATTTTAAGTGGAATGGGGCAATGGATAACGAGGGAATAAGAGTATATTCAAGCTCTGAATATGTCTTTGCGCTCAGTTCAATTCTTGTCTTTGTAAGCGTTTTAGGTCTAGTGGCCTTTTTCCTTTACAGGCGAGGCAGACAGCTAAGACAGAATGAATTGGCCTAAGCTTGTTCCTTTGTTCACTTAGTGTTGTGCAATGAATGAAACATCCGTATCAACGATCAATCTACAGCAAAAAGCTAGTAACCCTAGTTCTAGCTGTTGGGTTAACGCGTCTGCAGGATCGGGTAAAACTAAGGTTCTAATTGATAGAATCATTCGGTTATTACTGCATTGCGCAAACCCTGATCGAATTCTTTGCTTAACTTTTTCAAGAGCAGCAGCCAATGAAATGCAACAGCGACTCTTACAGCGAATAAAATTATTTACAAAAGCGTCAGAATCAGAACTTATTGACCAACTATCAAACTTGGGAGAACCTCCTACTCCTACAAACATTACGCAAGCCAAAAACCTATATTCAATTGTGCAAGATCAACCAATTTCCATTCAAACTGTGCACAGCTTTTGCCAAAGTTTACTGCAACGACAATTGGGAGGAAATGTCCTGCAACCCTCACCCCGAGTCATGGAAAATTTTGAAGAACGTACATATTTAAATCAGGCGTTTGAAAAATTGATTGAAGATCCAAGTGCTACAGTTTTCTTGGAAGAGTTTTTCATTTTTCATGGTGACAATGTTCTTTTTGAATATTTAAGTAGCACAACACGAAATGTTCACAAGTTAGGCCTAGAAGATGCAAAAAATCGGTTGTATGAATTATTCGATATTAGTGGTGCACCACAATTCCCTCAACCACCTTTAGAAATCCACCCCTATCTTAGTGGACTTTTAAACGTTGCCATTCCAAATGATATCGTTTCCAAGGACCATAACTTTGCTCAATGTTTTCTTACACAAAAAGGTACCGTTCGAGCTAAAATTTTGCCTGCAAGCATTCAAAAACAGTATCCTGATGCCGAAGCGATTTTAAAAATTTACGCGGAAGAACTAGCTCATTATTTTTCTAAAAAAATTCGTTTTGATCAGGTTCAAAAATCATTACAATTTTGGCAACTTCAGCAAATTTTTCAAAAGCATTACAGACAATTGAAGGAAATTCATAACCTGTGGGATTTCCATGACTTAATTGAAAAAACTCTACAAACTTTAAAGCTTGATTCCTTTGACCAAATCCTTTTTGATTTAAATTATCGCATTGATCATATTCTAGTTGATGAAGCCCAGGATACTAGCATTGATCAATGGCACGTTATTGAACACCTTGTGCAAGGCTTGTTTGATCAGCACTCAACCAACAGAAGTATTTTCGTTGTTGGTGACGAAAAACAATCAATATATAGCTTTCAGGGAGCAGACATTCGCATGTATCAGGACATGCAAAAACACTTTTCCACTCTCTGCCAACCATGGGAAAATGTAGCCCTTTCCACCAGTTTTCGCAGTGGGAAAGCAATTTTAAAGTTGGTGGATTTGGTCTTCAAACAAAATCCTAAAGGGCTTGGAGAAAATATTTCAGACCACACCCCCTATCATGCGTTTAATGGATGTATTGAAGTTTTACCATTTGTTGAAGCTGAAGTAGTTATCATGAAGCCATGGCCAATTTTTGAAACTTATCCTGAAGCACATGAACCTGAACAGCTACTGGCAGATCAAATCTTAAATCACATTGAGAAATCCGTTGTTGGCAACATGTTTTTAATCTCTGAAAATCGCATAGCCACGTGGAGTGATGTACTAATTCTGATGCGAAAACGAGGAAAGCAAATGCAAGAATTAACTGCAGCTTGCCAAATACGACACATCCCCTACTCCGCTTTTGATCCTAAAAATCTTATGGAATGCCTTATTGTTCGCGATATATTAGGTGCTGTCGAATTTATGCTTATGCCCCTGAATGACTTAAATCTAGCAGCATTGCTAAAAACTCCATGGATGCAACAGATTGGTAAAATTGATGAGGGTAACTTGTTCAACCTATGCCATAGTCGCAAGGGTCATTTATGGGATGAAGTCCAAACACATTATGCTACTCATGCAGCAGTTCTGAACCAGTTATTGCAGTCTGCCCCATCAACCGCCTATGGGTATTTTCAGTGTGCACATGATGCAATGAATGTTGAGTGCGAACTACTGCACAGCTTTATAGATGATGTCTTCAAACGTTTTAACCTGTTGAAATTAAACATTCGTGAACTGGTGGAGCATCTGCATCGATACCCTCCAATATTCACGCAAACCTGTCATCAAGAAGGACTCAAACTTTCAACCGTACACGGCGCCAAAGGCATGGAATCTCCTATTGTTATTATTCTTGATAATGGTGATGAACCAAATATAAAGCAAGATATCGTATTATACGATCCAGTTGCTCAGTTTTGGTTTTTGAAACCAACCATGGCAGCAGATACAATCTTAACCTCAGCATTGAAGGATCACCACCAACAAGCCTTGGAACTTGAGCACAACAGGCTTTTCTATGTGGCTTTAACTCGCACAAAAGAGCACTTAATTCTTGCTGGCTTATCTCATGATCCCAGCCCTAATTCTTGGTATTGGCGTGTTTCTGATGAGATGGAACAGTAGATTTATTGCCTTCTAGAAAATAGAATACTTAAACAATGATAATTGTTTTTGCGTGTAAGTTTTTGGAAGACCTAACATTTAATAATCTATAATTATAGGAACATTATGCTCAAGAGAAAATTGAGCATGTTTGTATAAAGTTAACAAACCCGTACTATCAGTCCAATAAAGTTCTTCTTCATTTAAGGAGTAATAATTTTCTTCCAATTCAGAAAGAGGTTTATTTACAATTCTCTCTGCGACATTCTCAAGCTCTCTTATAAGACGGTGAGTAGTGCTTATTATTTTTTTTGTATCGTTTGGAAAATATATTTCAGAAATTCCACTACCTGGTAAATTTACAGGAAACCATGCTTCTACATCTCTAAAAAATAAAAAATCCTGGTTTTCTTCTTCATTTTTTCTCAGCTCCTGATCTTTAAAAATACTTAAGTCTATCTCAGGAGATAAAACATAAGAGCTTGCTCTATACAAATTCGAGTATTCATTGAATCGACTAGTGAAATAAGGAACAGAATCATCTTCATTCAGAATAAAGACGGTATCGAGTGATCTTTCTAGAAAGCTCAACCAATTTTCAGTAATTTTACTAATTTCCATCTCGTCTAAAGGCTTATTTGCATTGTCTTCAGAAATAGGGCTTGCTAGGTGATATTCTTTTTTTTCTTGAGACTTATTTTGATGAACTTCTTTTTTCCAAAGCCCTGAAAAATACCTTGTAAATGGCCCTGAATAAATATTTATAGTCATGATTTTTTTTTGTTTTTAAGCATTGTTCTGCATCATTTTTAGTTGCTTTTACTTCTACCACCGTAAAGGTTTACCATCAAGCCCCCATTACTAAATCGCATTAATTTCTCCTTACTTCACCCCCCCTTTTAGCGTTTATCTCTTTGAAAAACTTGAGTTTGCACCTGTGCACGCGCCTAAGATTGTTTCAAAAATTGTAATTTAAGAACAAATGTTTCACTAATGAATTACCGTTTCAATATCAAGATTATCTCACTTTCTTCGTGCACTTTTAGGTAGCGCACAGGTAATAAACAATCACTGCACCATTCGTCTCATCGTTGGCCAGCGATTTTTAACACGATCAGCACAAGCAATGTATTCAGCCGTCTCTGCAGCATGTTGAAATGACTTAAAGCTACCTATAGGTTTTTCTATTAAACCATTTGTCTCCAGATACTCTTCAGACTTGATCACTTCAAAATAGACATTCTCTTGATCGTGAACCCTAAAGATTTTGCATGAAACCCAGGGAAGATCAGATGGAATGTAAGAGACGTTAAAATCTAAACCATCATCTGTGTCATAAAGTAGAAACTTTTGCATAAAGTCCTCATTTTTACCGTATAACTTAGTATGAAATGCAATAAGTTAATGAAGTCTTAAAGCATAACAATAGACTCATTAATTCATAAATTTTTGGAAAAAAAGCTTCTTGAAACTTTCTTGTTTTCAACTATGAGATTCTCTTGTCGTAAAACACAAATAGGGCACTTTCTTTGAAAAGAAAAATGCGTATTGCACTGCGTAATATTTTGTCAAAAATTAACGTGTTTATTGTGCTATTTAAAGTTCAACCTGACGGTGATGGGTGATTTAGAAGAGAGGAAGTCATCATGGATAATAACAAGTTGAAAGACTACGTGCAGAACAAACTTATGTTAGACATTTGGGTGGAAGAAAGTGGGGTAATCGTAGATGTAGATGATGGAATTGTGACTTTAAGTGGCACGGTCCCAAGTTACTTTGGAAAAATTCATGCCGCAGACGTTGTTAAAAAAGTATGGGGGGTTAAAGGAGTGGTCAACGAACTCCAGGTGAGTCTTTCTGCACACTTAATACGCAACGATAAAGAAATTGCAAAAGCTGCTGTTACTGCTCTTGAGTGGGATATAGCAATACCAGCAGATACTATAAAAGTTAGTGTTGAAAACGGTGTGGTAACGCTTACTGGGGATGTAGACTTCGACTCTCAAAGGGCAAGAGCCTACAACGATATCAGGTCTCTCTATGGGATAGAAAATGTAGTCAATGCAATTAGGTTAAAACCATCCCTTGCTTTTGACGTTAAGGACGTTGAAAGAAAAATTGAACAAGCATTTCAAAGAAACGCAGCACTTCACGCTCATAAAATCAAGGTTAGAGTAGATGGCGAGAAAATTTATCTGTCAGGAAAAGTTAGCTCATGGTTTGAATATAACGAAGCTTGTGAAGCGGCCTTTGCTGTGTCTGGAGTACGCGAAATAGAAAACGCACTTGAAATGGAATAATCAAACAACCATCAATCTTCGGTCATTCCAAGGTTGGCTGGTTCACAGCATGAGTCTTCATTTTAGGGAGTGAAAAGGAGTCTCACTATGCAAAAAAATTACATAACGTACATGCTTACTTTTGTTATTCTTTTGTCAGTTGGTTTTTTTGCTGCGCGGGTGCCCGCTTCAACTGTTCCTATTTATCTAGATTATCAAGCTACTACACCAGTGGACCCAAGAGTTCTAAAGCACATGCTGCCTTATTTCACAAAAGAATTTGGGAATCCGCATTCTATAACCCATGTTTATGGCACTCATGCTCACAAAGCGATGGAGCACGCAAGAGCTGAGATAGCTTGCGTGATAAATGCAGACCCCGAGGAAATTATTTTCACCTCAGGCGCAACAGAAGCAAACAACCTGGCCATTTTAGGAGTATGTAGAGCTCTTAAAAAACTGGGAAAATCTGAAATTATCAGCGCAGTCACAGAGCATGAATCTGTTTTACAACCTCTTCAAGAACTTGAAAAAGAGGGGTTTACAATAATTCTTCTTCCCGTACAAAAAAACGGAATTATAAAAATTGATGATTTAAAGAAAGCTCTTTCTTCTAAAACAGCTCTTGTTTCAGTTATGACAGCTAATAATGAAATAGGAGTGATTCAACCAATTAGAAAAATAGCAAAGATTGCTCATCATGCCGGAGCTCTTTTTCACACCGATGCAGCACAAGCTTTTGGTAAAATCAAAATGGATGTAAAAAAAGATAAAATAGATCTATTAAGTCTTTCCGGGCATAAAATTTACGGCCCTAAAGGTATAGGCGCTCTTTTCATTAGGAAAGGGATTAGCCTAATACCCATTAGTTACGGAGGAGGACAAGAGATGGGGCTAAGACCAGGAACTGTTCCTGTACCTTTGTGCGTTGGTCTGGGCAAAGCAACTGAAATTTCTCAAAAAGAACTGTTTGTTGAAACCAAACGACTATTAATTTTAAGAGATACTTTTTTGAAGCTTTTGCAAACAAGCTTTCCGGACATGGTTGTCAACGGTGACCTTGAACAAAGACTGCCAGGAAATTTAAGCCTTAGCTTTAAAAATATTGATAGCTTGTCTTTACAAGAAAACCTTAAGGGTATTGCTATTTCTCTGGGATCAGCCTGCACGTCTAGAAGCACTGGAATATCTCATGTTATTCAAGCAATTCATGGTAAAGAAATCACCCCTACTGTAACAATTCGAGTGAGTATTGGGCGTTTTACCAGCAAAAAGGATATAGAGACAGCTGCGTCAGAATTAATCTCTTTCATCAAAACCGAGAAAGGTAAGAAAAATGATGCTCTACAAAAATAAAAGACAAAAAGTTTTTTTGACAGTTTTCATGTGTATGTTTTCATGCTTACTTTTGGCATCGGCACTGCATTCTGAAATGGAAGCAATTACGGTAAAAAACAGCAAAGCCGAATCAGTTAAATTTATCAAAGATCTGGTTGATACATGTCTTGAAATTGTTAATGACGATAGTTTGTCCCACGTGGAAAAGCGTCATCAGCTCAGTGAATACGTGAATAAATTTTTAGACATTGAACGTACTGCACGCGCTGTATTCGCGCACTTAGGGTACAAAAATTTATCACCTGCCGAGCAAGATAAAGTGAAAAAATACTTAAAACAGTACTTACTTCATTTCTATGCAGGAGAAGGCAAATTATCAGCAATGACAGATGCAGAACTTACAAGAGATCCTCTTGCCGAAGCCAGGGGGGACGACTTTGCCGTAACAACCCAATTTACAAAAAATTCATCGCCAGCAACGAAAATTGTTTGGGTCACAAAAAATCAAAAAATTTATTACATTGAAATAGATGACATCAACCAAATAATAACTCTGAGATCCGAAATGCAGTCTGGGGTAGGTTCAGGAACATTGATGGGCTATATCAACAAGCACTTAGATAAGTGAAAAATCGGGTGAAATCTAGACCTTTTTTCATGGTGCAGAATGCTGATAACCCTCTTACCTTTTCAGGTGAAAGCTACTTTTTAACTTAAGAGGATTCGGATATGAAAGTATTAGACACGAAGGCAAGACTGGGACTTTTTTTAGCTGTGGGAACGGCTGAATGTTACTCTGTCCTATGTGATACACCTGTGTACGCAAATGCTACAAAAAAGCAAAATCAAGAAAAAATAGTGGAAAGTGTAGAAGATACCGCGAAAACTCTTCAGCTTCTAGTTCACAATGAAATCGATGCTTCATTTCTTTTTAGTCAAGCAATAGAAAATGTTAAAAATAAGGCAATCAAAGGATATCTCGTCGAGGCTAAAGCTGAGTGTGAGAACAATATAAAAACTCTAAGCAGTTTACTTTCCCAATATGGGAAAGAAGCGCCCGAGCACACGAAAGATTTTAAGGGATATTTTATGCAGGGTTATCTCGCAATGCGAGGGTGCACAAGTGACCAAGGATTAATGAGCGCACTTTATAGCAACTTAAAAATGTTATTAGGCGCCTATGAAGATGCGCTAAAAAGAGAATTTCGTGAGGATGTAAAAGAAAAGATAGCTCAACTTTATGAAAATGCTAAAGCTCACCTGAGTTATGTGGAAGGCCAGATGTGATAGATCTTATTGGTTATTACTTGGTGTTTTATAAAGGGTGGGAGGTGGAACTTCCGTTGCTGAAACTGGTTAACACCACCCCGTCTTTAATGTTACTGCAGCCGGTTACTTAATAGTCACAAGAAATTCGAATGAAAGGAAAACAGAAATGGCTTTGGCAGAAATTCCCGAGAAAGTAATAGAAGGCAGAGAGTCTTTTAATGAAGCTCAACTAAAAGCTGCCATTGAACTTACAAAAATTACTTACCAATCACCTCAGGCGCATCCAAAAGAAGAAAAAGTTCTTCAGACTTTTTCGCATTGCTATAGTCAAATCAGACAAATCATTCCCCTTCCTTTAGACAAAGTTCATCCGCAAAAAATAGTTCCATTGATAACAGCAATCTTAGTCTTTGTTACCTTGGCTGGGCTAACTGCATATTATATTTTTTTTCTACACTTAGGATTTAGCTTAAGGGAATTGTTGTTGAAAGTTACTTAACAACGATACGACATGATATAAAAAACAACTGAATACTACGAAGAATCAAGGGAAATCCGAAAATTTCCCTTGAAGCTAATAATCAACAAAATACAAAACTAATTCTTAGAACACGTAATAGCCTATATGTATTGCGATAGAGTCATTGTATGTAAAGGTCATTTTGAACTTCAATCACTCCAGGCACAGTAAAAGCTGCGTCATTGGCCTCTTTATATTCAAACCAAGAACTAACCGGTCCAGATAAATAAACCTTCTTACCTTCTGTCTTTACATTGATTTTATGAGCATGCAACACTGCACTTCTTTGAAATTCTCGCTCTATTTCCTTTTCTATAACTTTAGAATCCACGCTCGTAGAAGACCTTAGCGTGATTGCATTTATCACGTTCATCACGCCATAGAGTGAATTGACGTCATTAAAAGCTCGAGTTCGTTGGAAATCAAATCTAACTTCCCCAGTAAGAGTCACTACGCCTTTAGCAACGCTAATTTTTATAGCATCTTTGGGCAATGCTATGTCCCATCCAAGAGCATTAACAGCAGCCTCTGCTATTTCTTTGTCATTACGCTTCAAGTGAGTAGCAATATCTACCGAAACTTCATTTACTACAGCTTTAACACCCCACATCTTTTTAACCACATTTTCTATACAAATTTTTTGAAAAAAACTTGGGACCGTGCCACTTAAAGTCACAATCCCATCATCCACTTCAACAATGACGCCATCCCCATCTATTCCAGGCTCCCACAAAATTTTGCTTTTCACATCTGACTTCAACTTGTTGTTATCCATGATAATTTTCCCTTCATTTTTTAATAAATAAAACAAGTAAGAAAGAAAACCGACTCTGCAATTCTCTCTTACCCAAAGAGAGACTAGTCTGTTACGAAGTTATTAGAAATGGTGAAAAACATACTAATTTTCCTCTTGCCAACCGAAATGAATAAATTTTCTATTTTAGGGTTTCTACGTAATAAAAAAAATATTCTCTAATTTAGTTTTCCCATATTTTCAAAAAAATTTAGTGAATTTTACGCTGATTTACAACGGTAAAAAACGTAGTCTGACGAGAGTAAATCAACTTAATCCGCACATTATGGCACATTCGAATCGGGTGATTTCATATTACGACCCAGCTAACGACAATGAATACATGTCCGTTAAAATGCAGCAGTATTTTAGAAAAAAACTTTACAGCAAATTGGAAGACCTAATAGAAAGAGAGCCTAAGTTTTGTTCTGCAATGCAAGAAGATAGCACTAAGGAACCTGATTTGTTAGATCAAGGAGTTGCTGAAACTTTGCAGTTTAACAACTACAGCTACCATGAACATGAATTAAACTACCGTCATGAGATAGAAGCAGCTTTGCAAAGATTAACTAATGGTAGCTATGGTTATTGCGCTGCTACAGGTAAGCCAATTGGAGTAAAAAGATTGATTGCAGCACCTCATGCCATGTACTGCATTGATGAGCAAGAGAAAAAAGAACAACATCAACACGCAGAGTAAACAATAACAGCTCAGCTTATAAATTAATGAAATATATTGAATATCTAATTCTGTTTTTTTGATAAATCAGTAACAGAAAATTCTCCATAAAAGCGCTTAAAAGTAAAATATTCTGTAATTTTCATGTAGAGGATAAACTTTGATTTTTTTAGGGTGAGCTACATATTGGAAAAATAATTTTTTAATGTGTAGAAGCAAACCTAAAAATTAAGGAGAGTGCTATGTCTATGAAAGAAAGAAAAATGGAAAGTGAAATGAGGGATGAAAACGAAGGGGTCTCAACCACCGCTAGACGATATGTGAAAAACATGTATTGTGCCTCTGAACAAGATTTTATTAATGAATCTAACAAACTTAGAGAGTGCGCTCAAGGATCATTTAGTCGCAGCATTCCCCTTCCTTATGACGCCAACCCTAATTCAATCAATGCGAGAATAAAAAATGGCCTTTTAAAAATAAGCATTACCAAATCTCCTGAAAATTCAGAAAAAGTAAAAAAATCTCTGTAATCAAGGAAAATTAGATCAACGCCTATTTTAGAATTCTCCCTTCATTGTCTTTAAATCAGAAGGGAGATTCTGCATTTTTATATTGAAGTAGGGTTAAAAAAATTTCCTCTCAAAATTCCTCTCACCTATCCTTGATCAAGTAGTAATTACAACTTCATTAGATATTACGCACAACTCTCACATAGAAATCTTGATCACGTTACATGGAAACGCAGCCAACAAATACATAAAGGAGAGATCGCTATTTCACATTAATAATGCCACGCGCTGTAAAACACGTGGCTTTTGTTTGGCGAACTATATTTGCCACTAAAATCTGAAGAGATTATTTATTCATTAACTCTCTTCTTCATCTTCTTCCTCAACAATAGTTTCTGATTTTCTCCCACGAGACTCATGAGGTGCAGCCCCTCCTTTTCGCCCTAGCTCTACATAGCCCTCATGACCTAATTGTTGCGCTCTAGCCTCGCCTCCTTTATGCCCTAGTTCCACATAGCCTTCATGACCTAATTGTTGCGCTCTAGCTTCACCACCCTTGTGCCCTAGCTCTACATAACCCTCGTGGCCTAATTGTTGTGCTCTAGCTTCGCCACCTTTATGTCCTCTTGCTGACATACCTTCGTGACCAGCCTTTTCAGCACTAGATTGTCCACCTTTGCGCGCAATCTCTTCTACTTTCTCATGAGACATAGAAGCAAAACCTTTGGAAGTGATACCTGAGTTGTGATCACTGCTATTTTTGGTTGTATTTGTCATAATAAATCTCCCCTTAATGTGAGGCGCAAATGCGCGTTAATTTGCAAGATTAAGTTACACTTCCCCCTTGCTTGGAATGCATACCCTCTGCATACCTTGCTCTCTCCTATGACCATATCTTCTAGCAAGGAAATCGACATGTCCTATACAGATGCTAGTTGGAACTAATAATAAAAGTTACGTTAAAAGCCTAAAAATATTCGCTTGCAACAAATTAAAGTAAATATTTTAGCAGCTATTAAGAAAAAAAGTCTGAGCTAGGTATGCAAAAGTTTCAAGCGGAACGCATGTTACTAATCTTTTAGATTTCGTTGATTAAATTTTATGTGGAGCTGAGCTGATCAGCAAACGTATGATTCACATCTCGGTGATTTGCTTCGTCTGCTCTTATTACTATTACTAACTCTCTTAACCGCGCATCTTTTCGTAAATTCCAGTACTGAATAGCAATATCTGGAGCTTGAATGTTTTCAATTTTTCCGTCGTCTATCTCATTTAAATATTGTGTGTATGAAACAATGGCTTCTTCCTCAAGATATCCCACAATTCGATGGGCCGTTTTGGGCGAAATAAGATAGAGGACAAAATATGCTGTAAAAAAGCAAAACTGAGTAAAAATAATTAAAAATCGCTCAAACCATGTTGGGTGTACAATTTCGATAAACGTCATCAAATGCATACGCTCATTCTCTGCTTCATCTAGCAAAGTTTTAATCCATCCATGATCATCTTCGCAGCGCCGCAAGCTCTTTAGATGCAGCAACATTCCCCCAACTATTCCTGGCACCCCAGCTACGGTTTCTAACACCACTGCTCTGTGACCATATCTTTTAGCAAAGAATAAATCAGCAAAGAACCTCAACACCTTAACAACCCAATATGCAATCGAGTCCGAAAAGCATTCACGTGGGTGATGAGTTATATCTACAGCTTGCTCCGAAGACTCTGAATCTTGCATCTTTTTATTGTTCCTAAATTATTGATTTCACTCTTTTTAGCATACGGAAGAAAGCTCACCAATAAAAGGTCTCAGCTTCATCCAAAGCTGATTACCCTTTACTCTCTCAAACAAGCTTTTTATCGATTTTACTATTTAAAGCACGAACAATTTCAGGTAATGCTCTCATATCAAAAAACACTTGAAAAGCACCTGCTTTCAAGAGCTTTCTTTTATTTTCTGGCAAAGAACGTCGTGATTTTATAAATCCTAAAACTTTCATGCCTGCTTGTTTTGCTGCCTGCACTCCTGTCTCACTATCCTCAATAACCAAACACTCATCCGCAGTAACCAACATTTTTTGTGCTATATATCAGTATATATCTGGAGATGGCTTAGGATGAGTCACCATATCGGCACTAAAAATATAACCGTCAAAAAATTGAATTAGTTTTTTCAACTTAAGTAACTTTGATAAGCGAGATAAATGGCTATTGGAAGCCACTACCTTAGAAATTTCAATCTTTTTCAATGCTTCTTTAACGTGAGGAATAACCTTTACCTCTTTCTCTAAAATATTGACCACTTTATCTTCTGTTTTTCTGAGAAATTGGATAGGAATAGGTTTATCGTATTCCTTAGCAAGAGTTGCAAACGCATTCTTGATGGTAACACCCGCAAATCGCTTTTGGCAATTTTCGCTATCGATATTAATGTTCAATGCCTTTAGGGCCTCTACTTCAACTTGATTGGCGATTCCTTCTGAATCAAGCAAAACCCCATCGCAATCAAAAATTACTAATTTTATTGGCTGGTCTTGTAATTTGTACATTTTAAACTTAAATATTCAAAGACTCTTCGCTGAAGTCTGAATCAACGAAATTTAATTTAAAACATACATAAATGATAATTTTTCACTTTGACTTCTCAAGTTTTAAATTTTATAGACCATCTTTTAAAAAGGTAATTTTATGTGAATTTTCATTATTATTTTTTACGTTCATTTTATAAAATAAGGTATTTCAGGTAAAAGGAACAAACCTTACAGACAAGATAGTTCGTTGAGTAATATTTCCTTCTTTATCCTTATATATTAGCGTGAGGAATTGCTCGTCTTTAGGTTTACCGAGAGGGATCACAATAGTACCATTACTGCTTAATTGCTCAAGAAGTTTAGGTGGAACATTCTCAGACGCTGCAGTAACGATGATTTTATTATAAGGGGCATGTGCTGCCCAACCCTGTCTACCATCTCCTTTTAACACATGGATATTGCCATAACCAAGTTTATTTAGTTTTTTCTGGGCTGCTTGTGCGAGGGAATCAACAACTTCTATTGTGTAAACTTTCTGTGCTAATTGAGATAAAATCGCCGCTTGATACCCGGAACCTGTGCCTATCTCAAGCACATTATCCTCTGGCTGAAGATCTAAAAGCTCTGTCATCAAGGCAACAATAAATGGTTGAGATATAGTTTGGCCCTCACCTATAGAAAGTGGAGCATTGAGGTACGCATAATTTTCATCACCTGGCAGCACAAATAAATGTCGTGGTACTTGCTCTAATGCTTTTAAAATTTTAAGAGAAAGTCTAGTTATTCCTGTGTAACTAGCAGTATTACTGATCGTAGCTTCGACTTCCTCTATCATTTTTTCATGCGCTTCGTTGTAAAAATCAGACTGTAACTTCATTGCTATCTCTCCTGTCTTTGTATTGGCTATTTTTTCTGATAAACATTTTACATAGGAAACGCTAACAAGAGGACTCACTTCCACCAAAAAAAATAACAGGATACAAATTTTTTGCATTTTTTAAACCAATCATTCAGCCTTAACGCTCTTAGATCTTTTTTTTTAAATTAATAGGAATATTTTGGCCTTTGCTCTTTTTTGCATCTGGTTTTTGAATTGCAATGGTTAGCACACCTTTATCAAAAGAAGCGTTTATTCTATTTGCTTCTACTTCAAAGGGCAAAGAGATAGTTCTTGAGAATTTTCCATATACTAATTCGCATATATGACAGGTGGTTTTGTCTTTGCTCATTTCACTTTTCTTGTCACCACTGATAACCAGCTGGTTTTTATTAGCATCAACTTTTATCTCATTTTCGTCTAATCCAGGTAATTCTGCTTTGATAATTACCGTACTATCAGTCTCAGAAATACTTAAAAATGGAAATCTGTTAAACAAACCTAAATTTGGCAAAAATTGCATGTCCGAAAAAACCGTGCCGAATAACTCTTTAATCTTATTCTGTAGAAGAGACCCAGATGAGTAATGATCTTCAATGGTTATAGGACCACAACAACTATCTCTCTCTACAAAAGAGGCTGATTCTGCTGTCGCAGAAATAAAAGATATCACGACCATCCTCATAAAAATTTTCATAGCATTCTTCCTAGAATTCTTTAGATTTTTTGACATAATTTAAATTATCCCATTAAGTCTCACTCCGTGGTCAGAGTGAAGCCTTAGGAATTTAGAAGAAACGTTAAATTTTAAAAAAATATGCCTCTTACGAAGTGAAGCTTTTTCTTGTTTACTGAGCAGCAAATCAATGAATGAAAGGTTAATGAGCTCATGAAAAAATTTCTAAAATCTAAAGAATTTGCGGTTTTTACTACAGTTGTTGCCCTTGCAGGGCATCTTGCTTCTTATATCCAAGCTTATAAAATATTTTCACTTCAGTCATCTTATGCTATTTCTCTTCCAGCTATTTTTATATCCTTAGCATCGCTAGTTATTTGGTTTATCTACGGGCTAACTCACAATATTAAACCTTTAATTTATGCCAATATCTTTGGATTTATTGGATTATGTCTGCTTATTATGGGGATACTCCTTTACCCTGAATAAAATATTAGTAGAGCGTTAAAAACCAGCTTATTTTCATCTATATAAAATACAATTTGTTAGTAATAATGATCAAGCTAACAAGAGAGGGAGGGTGAAATGCTTTTTTACACCGTGGAAGATTCCACATGCAGAACAGCTATTGCGAAGAATAAGGCACTCGTTGTTGCGTTCGATAAAACTAAAAACCAATCAGAGGTACCAAATCCAGATGTGGTACCGGAACTACCTCAACCTTCCTCCCCGCCTACTAAACCACTAGAAATACCGGAACCAGATTCAGTACCTGAAATTCCTGGTGCTGATGAAGATGCTAAGTAAAAAATCTCAAAAATTTAGCTCTTACAGACACAAATAACTCATCTTTCGTGATGGGTTTTTAGGAGGGAGAAAAGCGATGAAGTTTTCAGTTTTACAAAAAGGACATATTCTCTTTTTCTGTCGACCCAGGGTGGAACATGAAAAAATACATAGTCTAGAAGATGTGCAACATTTCTTTATAGTTTTAAAGCCAGAGATGGAGAAACATTTTATCTTCATCGTCGTTGGGCGAAAGAAACTCCCAGAGGAGCAACCATATTTCGGTTTTGTAGAAAAGATCACCGCGAACCTTGATCAAGCGATCAGTTTTGTTTCAGAAGAACACTATGTAACCCTAACTAAAGGTGAAAGAGATATATCAGCGGCACGATGTATTGGTATAGGTAGGTACTTATTTATAGATCACGAACAGCACACCCACCTTATTTACGAGTTATCCAAACCATCCAAGCTGAACGAAATACAAAAAGAATTTCATTTGAAAAAGCAAGGTGATTACCTAATTACAGTTAAAAATCCCCTAAAACCTTCACCACATGGAGTTGGTTTGAGCAGTAAGCAAAAAGCTCAATATCCACATAAACTCCAGGATCTCTTTCAGGATTATCGCTTTATTCCATTAAAACCTACAGATTTTTTAGGACACGAAGGAACAGAATTACTGCTTATTGGAAAAAAGTCTTCCAGTTTAAAAGAAAATAGCAGCGCAGTATCCCAGTATATTAAAGAAATTAAAGAGGAAAGCGCACTGGAGCACTTTGCAATATACCGCCCGGAGTAATTCATTACTAACAATAGGCATTAACGTATCTATTTTATTGTTGGTCCTTGGGTGTCATACCTAGAATAAGTAGCATAAGCTTTTTTGCTGGCTTGGAATGCCAGATCAAATAATTTTTTGTCTTGTTGATTAAGTGATAATTAGTCCGGTTCCTCTTGTGCCACGCCACAAATTAATGCAGCGCCCTCTTGAGTAAAAACAGCACTATTCTTACCCCCACCAAAAACACATTCGTTGCTTATTATGGGCACAACAGGCGGCGCCGTCACGGTAGTTCCTTGCACAGAAAAGACAGCATTGTTGAATTTTTTTTCATCCAGCACTACGGTAATTTCTTTATTTGGTTGCACTATGATGGACTGCACTTCGTGCGAAATAGTAAGTGACGGGTAACCGTCATCCTTATTTTCTTTAGCTCTCACTGTAACGATTACAGAAACCGCCGTATTGTTCTTTACATTTAGTTCCCCCGCATACAGCGCAGAAAATAAAATACTTACTAAAACAGCAACCTTAACTTCTTTTAAAGCCATGCCCCTCTCCAATCCAAATACGTACACACGGTATGATGCTCTACCTCATAAGCGAAAAATCCCACGTAAAAAAAAAGAATTTTTAAACGAAAAGGAGTATAAGGGATAGCTCTAATTTTGCTCTACAACACTCCGGTGTACAGGTGGATAATTTAATACATGCCCCCATCTATACACTGGGACGTGGTTAATTAAAATCTACATCCTGCCTGTGTATATTAAATTGCTTCCTCAAGCGTGGATTGGTGGAGCCAATCAATCCGTTTTAACTCCTTCGAGACATCGATCACTGACTGATACTGTATTTCTCGAAATTGGTTTAGCGCCTTGATAACATTTTCAGGAGCATTGTTTGCTTTTGCTTCAATACGTAGGGATTGCTTATTAGCAGGAAAAGAAATTCCCCTTATATAGAGTTCGACTGGTACTGCAATTACTTCCTTTTTGGCTTCTCTTGGTGATTCAGCTGTTTTGATGCGGTCTCCTTTTATAAACATATCTTGCTCCTTCCTTAAAAATACGATAATTAGAAATTATAAATACCCAAGCCAGGGAACGACACCTAACTTCTTAAAATCGGCTGTCATCCCCATATACATTTTCGTTTTTATTTAAAGAAATTTATTAATTTAAGCTTGTTTTTTCATCTCTGCTATACAAGCAAGATGATTTTTCTCAGTTTCAAAATGCATCTGAATGATGCGTCTGACATCATTAGGTAAATCAACTTTCAAAGCGTCATTATGATACATAACGCTCAAAGCTTCATTTGTCTCCATAGCTTGGAAAACACTATACACGCTACCTTTTACCTTTACAGCGGTATATCCAGAAATCATATAGCCTTTAAAATCTCTTGAAAACTTTGGTGGAGTTCCTCCCCTTGCAAGCACAATCTTTGATAAAACTTTAATGTGTTGTTCGTGTTCGTCACGGAATGATTTTAATGTTTGAGCAAGCTGAGAAGAACTTAATGCCAGCATTGCTTGCGTATATGTATGATGCGTATCAATATCTACCTGTATCAAATTGTTTAAGACTGAAATAACCCTTTCGTTTTGGCTAGACTTAGCAATAGCTTCTTCGCTTACAGGCACCGAGGTACAACCCGCAACAAGCAAAAAAACCAACATATGAATTCCGGGAGTTATTTTATTCATTACTCAATCCTTTAAAAAAGTTAACAGTTGATTACTAACTTCAAAAGAAAGCTTTTAATAGGTGAAATTATACAAAAATTTCTCTGTTACTCAGAATGAATTAACAGCGATATCGAATCAAGAGCGATGAATGTACGAAAGTTAAAGGTAGCTAGTAGTATGAAGTGATCGCGCAAAAAGTAAATAAAGCAGAGTAATCTTTAAAGCTACTACCACAGCTATTGAAATAGTTCTCCCGTACCAAATTGTTCCTTGGGAGAATCTTTAAATTTCGGCAAGTTATCATCAAAGTCAATAATTCGATTTTTATACCAGACATGTCTCACTGGTTCAAAGCTAGCTGGGGTGCCTTCGACAAATTGGAAATTATTCGCATTTATACCAATACCCCCCTGCTTCTCTGGATCTTCTGAAATTCCATAAATAAGCGCTCTGCATTGAGAACACAAGTAAAGACGTGCACTATTACAAACAATTGAAGTTAGTTTGTCTTTTCCTTCTGTGATTTCAAAATTATTTGTTAGATAAGCAGCAGTGAAACCATAGCCTTTTTTATCTGCTGGATTTTTCGAATCACTCGCCACTTTGCGACATTTATTACAATGGCAATATTGCGTAAACAGCGGCTCTCCTTTTGCTTCAAAGCAAATATTACCGCAACAGCATTGACCTTTATAGGTTTTCATATGCTCAAACCTGCCATCTTCTCCCTCATTACCATTTTTAGATTGATTCATTTCACAGCCGCATACTATGAATAATATGGCTAACATGATACTTTTCATAATGGATACTTGAAGAAATTATCTGTCGTAAATGTAATCATTATCATAGAAGTATACAAGATTAGAATAAGCAGATAAACATTTGGGAAAAAAAGAAATATTTACTAATGCAGTGACCTTAAATCTTACGGTAAATTCGGAATCCGTAGCTATAGGAGGGTTTAAGATTTATCCGTAAAAAGAGCATTTAATATTGAAGATCTGGCAAAACGTCATCTTTACCCCACGAGAAGAAATTTTTTGGCTGGGATGTTTATAACATCTTGCCTGCCTCTCTTATGCACATTAAATCTTAGAAGTTTTTAACGTAGAAAGTTGATCATTTATCAAGCACCTTGGCGATGACAAGCAACTAATGGAGCGCTATATGGCTACGGAAAGTAAAACAGTTGATAACCTGCAAAAGAGTGGAATTATGATGAAAGAGGCACTCGAGTATGGTGCTTATGAGCTTGGGGGTAAAGTTAGGGAAAAGCTTAATGAGGGCCAAGACTACGCAAAAAATAGTCTGCATTCCCTAGAAGACCATGCTAAGGGCAACCCGCTATTAACCGTAGGGATTTCTTTTCTGGCGGGGATGCTGGCATCTAAACTTTTTGGCGGCAGCAAATAGGCTCTAAGGTGAAAATTCACTTTTTTTTGACGTGGAATTTTTTGCATAAAGAGAACCACTATAGCGCATAAATTAACTAATTCGGAGCGTTTATGACTTTTAAAAAAGCATTCAAATCATTCATGATGATGGGAATCTTACTTTCTCCCTTATGTGCGGGAGAAGTAACAGTAAAGAATGATGCTACTGTGACTATAAGTGTGACTATAAGAGGCATGGAAAATAAGAGCCCCAACAGTCCTTTTACCTTAATACGGAATGTAAAGCCAGGTAAGGATATTACTGTAACTCTGGATGAAAAGGAGTTTGAAGGCGTTACTTTTTCAATTCAAGGAACTACAGTCACCGCCCTTGGTATTATCCCCCTAACAAGCAACGAATGTGTTCTTAGTGGCTGTGAGGGCGAAGTTAAGTTTGTTAATAAGGCTGATGGATCAGCGTTAGTCTGCGGTGTGACACACGTAGGCAGATAATCTCATAAAAAATGAGGGGAAAAGTATCCAAATTTAACTGCATGGTTTGGAATTAATCCCCTTGTTTTTGTTGTGGCAGCAATATGTAAAGCGTGTGCAGGGGACTTGTAGATGATAAGAAGGTTGTTCAATTGAGAGAAAGAACGCAATTTCAAGAAAACGTAAAACCTAGATTGCTGCTTATCCTCTCATGAAGGAAGCGAAGTGGTATAGAAAATAGCCAGCTAGCAAAAAAGTCTTCACGTCAAATTTAATATGCAACAGGTTGTAAGTGATTATCAAAAGCTAGAAAAAGTAGTGAATATAGCATAAAAAGGTACAACAAGGTGAATAAAGGATAAATGATAGCTATAGGCGCTATAATAATTACAATTCTTGTTATCTACTTGGCTTCAAAATTTCTCAAGCTATTTGGTCTAATATTTGTAGGAATAATATGTGTTGTAAGTTGCTTTTTTGGATATCATTATCTACAGGGAAAAATAATAAACCAGAACCCGCTAACATGTCTAAAGCAATTACTAACAAAATAAAACAGATTCTGCCGCATCTATCTTTGATAAGTAGCATTACACTAAATGTAAGTTTCTAACTTTCAAGATGCTTGGAGAAAACCATGATAAACTCCCCTATTTTGTTGTCGACGCTGACTACACAAAATTGTGAGGCATTTGGGGGGCAATGTTAGTAATATTTGTTTCAAACAGGCACACAATGAAAAATATCAAGCATTTTAAATAGCTTTATTTGCAATGAAAGTTGAAGAGGAGATTCTATGGAAGAACAAATTCATTTAGGGCAAGTTGCCTCTTTAGAAGAAAGAGCCATTGCCTTTGACCAATATAAAATGATATTCGAATCTATTAACCAACTAAATACTGTACGGGAAACCTCTAATCAATTTTGGGTAGTGGTCAATACGGCTATCGTCTCATGCTTATCTTATCTTAAGGGGCTACATAGCTTAGATCCTTCACAAAGAACCTTTTTATTGGTCGCTTTGCTTTTATTAGGATGTTTAACATGCGGTTGCTGGCTTCAATACTTGTGGAATATTAAATCCCATATAGAAATTAGATTTCAAATTTTAAAAGAACTAGAAGTTTATTTTCCTATAAAGGTATTTATAAAACTGTCAGAGAGAGCAGAAAGAAAAACAGGGGCTGGAAATTTAACACTCAAGCAGGTTCTTATTCCTGCAATATTTATTACGGTGTATTTAATTATCGCTGCTGTAGTATTCCTTTTCCCTGCAGAAGCGATAAAAATAGCTGAATAATTAATATAGGTTTTCTGAAAGTGTTCCGGGCATCAACGCTATGCATTCCGTAGGTTATCCACTGAAAATGTGGATAAAGAGGCCGTTGCATCCATCAGAAAAATCAAAACGCCTAGAGCTTTTGAGTCTTTACAATTGAAAGTGAGCATTGGGGATTATTATCTGTATGCGGCACTCAGACCTATGTTTTAACTTTAGGAAACACAACTGAGAGAAGTGAGTTGTATTTATCTCCATGAATACTTATATCAAAGACAAAGTGATTTATAAATGGAAAAAACAAACAATATTATCAAAAAGGTTATAGGTAGTGATTTATTGACTAAAGAACTATGTTTTATTCCTAACCATGGTCTTAGCGATAAATTATTAGAGAAACGGAATTATTTTGAGGATTATGGTCAAAAAAAATCCTCTTCATACATTGCTTTTTTAAAGTAATGGAATGGGGTTGATCTTGATATTATAAGATTTCACGGACTTTCATCGGACAAAGAAATTCGTGAGATTCAAATTGACATGGAATAGAACTAAATATTGCAAAGGCAATAGAAATTTGCAGAGAAGCAGTCGATCTTGGTCATGAAAAAACAAGAAAAAAATTACCTGTTTACTTAAACTCTTATGCTTCAGCGTTTTTTGAAGGTAGAGATAACATTCAACAAGACATCGTTCATGCCATCGAAGTTTGCCGCGAAGCTGTTGAACTAGGTAACGAAGACGCGATACGCAATCTACCTCAAATGATTGCTGTTGCCCAAGAACAGCGCTTGATTTAAGTTACTCGGTTCCGTCGCACCTGTTTGAGGTGAGCTGGATTTTCCAAAACCGGACAAAACTATTAAATACAAGATAGGGGCAGAGTTTTAAACTTTTTAAGAAGCGCTTCTCTATCACCCAAAAACCCCTAACCTTGATACAAGTTCACTAGCTCACAGAAGCTTTGAACTCTTTCCCAGCTTTAAAGGTAGGACGTTTGCTAGCTGCAATAGTAATCTCTTCACCAGTGCGTGGATTTCGACCTTTGCGCGCTGCGCTTTCAGTGCTACCAAATCCAACAAATCGTGCTTCTTTGTCTGCTTTTAAACCAGACACAATACCATCAAATACGGCATCAACTGCATTATGAGCATCTTTTTTTGTTACGCCTGTTTTATTTGCCACAAAATCTATTAAATCCTGTTTGTTCATTTTTTTGTTCTCCTGTTTGGGTTGGCTGATTTTATACAAAAATAGAAGCAGAATTCATTCAAAATGTAACCCCGGCGTAACCCCGAGAAATTTTTTGATAATTTTATAAATCTCTGAAACTGTTTGTGGAATTGGTGGGCGCCGTAGGAATCGAACCTACGACCCGCTGATTAAGAGTCAGCTTCTCTATTATCTGAGCTAACCCAGTCTACAGTTAAAAAAGCTAGTGTAAGTAAGGCTTGGGAGCATGATTTTAAAAATCCTATTCTGTCATTATCGCTATTAGAATCGACTTTGGGTTGCTTTGATTGGTAGAATAATAGTAGAATTCTACAAAAGGAGACCGCCAATGCCAAAACTCACTAAAGCCGTTATAGACTGCTGCTTTCCAAAAGAAAAGCACTATTTTGTCTGGGACACTGAAATCAAAGGGTTCGGCTGTCAGATTTTAAAGAGCGGCACAAAAAAGACCTATGTGTTTTATTATCACTCACCGCTTACCAGAAAAAAAGCTTACATTAAAATTGGCTGTCACGGGAACATAACTGTTGATTTTGCCAGGAATAGGGCTAAAAATCTTTCTGCGGCTGTTGCATCAGGCATTGATCCAAGAGAGGAAAAAAAAGAGAAAATCATTGAAGAAAAGCTTTCCACTCTTTTTTGTGATTTTTTTGAAGTATTTAAGACTAAGTACATCACCGTTGAATACAAAGATAAGGGCAGGAGCAACATGAACTTTGCTAAGCTTCATATCCTTCCTTATTTTGGCCAGAAAAAATTAGAAGAGATTTCTGCTAAAGATATCAGGCAATTTCTTGATTCACTATCGCATATTACCACTACGGCCAATCGCTGCTTTGCTTTGTTGAGTATGGCCTTTAGAAAAGCCGAGGATTGGGAATACCTTCCACCTAAGGGAAATCCTTGCACAGGCGTACGCAAGTACAAAGAAAATAAGAAGCAAAGATTTTTAAGCCATTTAGAACTTAAAAAATTAGAGGAAGCATTGAGCCTGCAAAAAGAACAGCAAAAGACTTCTTATTGTACAGTAAATGCTATCCTTTTAATTTTGTATACAGGTTGCAGAAAGAGGGAAATTCTTGATCTGAAATGGGAGAATGTCCACCTTAATGATTGCTATATGCATTTGGCTGATACAAAGACAGGAGAGACGGCGCGACCTTTAAATCAAAAAGCGATTGATCTCTTAAGCTCCATGGTGCCTAAAGAAGGGAATCCTTATGTTTTTTATGGTAAGGTGCCTGGAAAGCCATTAGCAGAAATTAAGACCGCTTGGGGAAAAGTTTTAAAACGGGCAGGAATCAATGATTTTTGTATTCATGATCTGCGCCACTCCTTTGCTAGTTTTTATCTTTCACAAGGGGTTGATCTTTATACGGTCTCAAAGCTGTTAGGGCATAAGAATATAGCAACGACCACACGCTATGCACATTTAGAATTAGAGCAATTAAAGAAAGCAACTAATAAGGGAGCCGCGGTGTTTGGGTGAGTAATTTGAATGTCTGTTTCATTCATTCTCTTTCTCTTTAAGCCCCGTCATTAATGCCTGGGAGGTCATACCGGTGCTTTCTTTGATTAAGCTATTGAGCTTTTGGGCGAGCGATTCTGTTGGTTGCTTGGCAAACTTGGTCGCCAGATTACTGCATTGATTTCCCGGTCATTACGCTTGATTTGTCGATCCAGCGTTGTTTCAAAACGGTTGAGCATCCGTTCTAAGGCCGCTTTGGTTTTATGGCTGTCGGGGGTTTGCGCGGTTAAAAACTCAAACTCCTTCTGATTCATATTGCCAAACGCCAGATTGCCCTTAACAAACGACAGTAATCCTTTACTGATTGAGTCATAGAGTTCCGTATCTGAATAGGCTTTGTTGCCCAATTGCTTACCTATTATCCTTTCAAAACCTGCTTCTAGGGTATCGCCGGTAATCATCTCACTGTTGTTGAGGATGTCTTTTAAATCCTGGATTTTGTAGCTAACATCTTCTAAGGCTAGGTTTTGCTCAGATAGGGTGGATTGCTTTTTCGCTAAGGCTTTGGCCTGCTCTTTGCCCAAGGTTACATCATGTTGTTTATCAGGATCTTGACTAAACTGGGTACGGTTTTGAATAGCATCGGCATTTTGCTGGTTAATTCCGAGTTGTTGCTCAGACCTACGATCCTGTTCTGCTTGAATTTGCAGGGCTTTCTTGGTCAGGTACTCCACATTTTGCTCATCTGCGATCTTGGGAAACATCTCAAACAAATCAACCTTTTGATCAGGCTTGCCGGCTTCCGTTAATAACACCTTGCCATTTTGCTGATCAATCATAGTGATTTTGTAATTGGTGCCACTGGACTGGTTAATCCTCTCGACAATATTTGATCCAACCTTGACGACATCATCGTATGGTAAAACGCTCATATTTCTAGTGAGCGCCTCTAATGCTGGGGTAAGCTGTTCTTGTAAGGCCGCTTTCTTGGCATAGAGTGTATTACGTCTCCCGGCCTCATTCGCGATCCCCTCTAAACTTGAGAAGGTGTCCATCATCTTTCTGGCCATCTCACGACGTTCATCGTTTCCTTTTGATTTGCTGCCAACCGCCAGACCATCCAAGAGTCCAGCAATACCTGCACGCCACCCTCGCTTAGGACCACTGCCTAATTGTTGCCGCATACGCTCAAACATCGTTGCCGCATCATCTGCTTGGGTAGGCACTCCCGCTCCTGTTTCATAGCGCATCTTCGCTAAGGAGCCTTGGGTTTGCAAATTGGCATTAAGCTCACCCGGTTTGGGTTGCTTTTTTGCACTAAGCTTTAATAAATCCATTGGCACATTGGTCATAATTTTGATTATTCCTTACCTTAAAAGATTGCCAGCGGTCTTACCGGCTTGACCACCCATCATTGCCCCCATTGGTCCACCAAAATACGCACCCACACCCATACCACCGAGTTGCAGCATCGTATCCCCAAAGGAGGGTCGCTGACTGTTATAGCTTGCCAGTTGGTTTTGATATTGGCTGTTGATCTGACCAATCTGGGCATTATGGCGATTCAGACTATCCATATTGCTTTGCTGGAAGATGGTATTGGCGAGTTCTGGAGCTCGGGTCGCCATCGCTTTGTTGGCATCTTCGCCTCGAATGCTTGAGCCTATATTGAATAACCCACTTTGGTTTTGCAAAGCCTGTTGGCGCATGGCATTAGACTGGTCGTACTGCCCTAACTTTAGGTTGTGCTCGGCTTGGGCGTTTTGTAACTGCCCCATGCGCCCTTGTTCTCTAAAACCATAAGTATTCATGCGGTTAGCGAGATCTGCGGCCTTGAGCTGCTCCCCATACATCGTTGCATTAACATTGTGTTCTTCTAGCGCTTTAGATTTTTGATAGCCAAGTGCATTGCGCATCTCAATTGCTGCGGTGCTATCCCCATAGCCTCTGCGGCTGAGATATTCATAGGTTTCATTTTCCTGCTTTTTAAATTCCTCTTGCAAAATCGTATTACCCATCGATTTAAAGTCACTCACATATTGGTTAAAGTCCGGGAGCCTGGATAATTCAGCCATATCAGCTTGTCTCTCGGCATTAAGAGTATTCATAACATCCACAAACGGGGCAAAATCCACAACCGATGCGGGATCATAGTCACTCAAGCGTTTAATCTCGACAATCGCTTTGTTCATTAAATCACCAGCTTCCTCATAGAGCCTTTGTTCTTCTGGGGTTCTGGGTAAGCGCTCAATCACGCGCTTTTTCTTACCATCCGCACCCACCACGGTAATGGCTTGGGTACCTGTGACATGATCAATCACATCTAGCAGCTCCTCTTTAGGCGGCATGGGTGGATAATACGGGGCTGGAGGGGGAGAATCATCACCACCAAAACTCATAACTTACTTCCGGTCCTTAACATATTCATGAACATATTTAAGTGCTTTCTTTCTTAAACCAAACTTTTTTAGGGTTGTCCTTATCATAGCCGATAAATTCTACTCCAAGAGACTGACACTGCCGTAACAACGTCATGATGGATTTTTCACCGGTTGACATCAGTATTTTAACAAAATTTAAAGTAAATGGAAATTTTAACAGGAGTTTTAACCCTATTTTATACGGGAGTTTATAACGATACTCTTCAAATATACACAAAGAGATCTCACAAACATTTGGGTCTAGGGTCTTTATCCCGTAAATCCCCACTTCACAGGTCTCATAGGTAATCATAAAGAACTGTGAGTCTTTGTGATAAAAGCTCGGAAACACCCGTTGCACATCAAGTGGATTGATTTCGATAAGTTTCATTGGGATGAGTTCCATTTAGACAATCTCCATGATTGTAAACCTCTTCCAGCATCCATCAAATATCAATCTCAATCGCATGCATGATACTGACCGTAGCATAGCCACCAGCGTATCCTGAATTGATCCCCGTATAAGGCTGGGCCTTTTTCATTTCATAAACAATTTGTGTGCCCTGAACCCCCGTATCCACAAATATTGAGCTAAAATTATAACAGCCGTATTGCCCGTCCGAATGAGGTCTTCCCGCGGAACTGTAAATACTATGGGTTACCCCCTTATAGGCAGGATCATCTTGGCCGACCTTAAACGGCAGGTTGTTCTTACATAAAGTGATACTGGCATATTGGTTGTTGCTGCTGCCGACATTAATCGAATAAAACAAAATGATCTTCGAGTTGGTTTTTCTGGGAGTGATTCTTAACAGAAAGGGGGCCGTCTTAAACGAGAGGAGGTTAATCGGAGAAGCCGCTGCATCGTACTCATTTCGTACAAAATTCCGATCCTCGTAAGAGACAATTTGTAGCACCTTACCAACGTTCGCCAAGAAAGAGACTGTACCCGGACCATTAACAGCCAGGACATCTCCTAAATTACCACCCAATCCGCTTATTTTAGGGGCGGTTACCGATAGATTATTGAGTTTTGCGGTCACAATTGCGTTGTCGCTAAGCTTTTGGGTAGTCACCGCACTATCAGCAAGCTTGATGGTGCTGACACATGTATTAAGCAGTTGGTTGGTGCCTACGGCATTGTTCGCGATTTTAGCGTTGGTCACATTAGCATCGGCAAGCTTTGAGGTGGTAATGGCTGCGTCAGCGATTTTTAACGTAGTGACACTGGCATCTGCAATCTTTGCGGTGGTGACATTGGCATCAATAAGCTGATTGGTAGCCACCGCATTTTGGGCAATTTTTTGCGTGGTGACCGCCGCATCACCAATTTTTGGCGTAGTGACACTTTGGGCTGCAAGCTTTTGTTCAACCACCGCATTAGCCTCAATCTCAGCATTGGTGACATAGGTCCAGGAAAGATGATTAGCGCCATCGGTTTTTAAGACTTTGTTGGCATTCAAAGGATCATTAGCGCCTGGAATACTTCCTGCCTGGACATCATTAATCGCTGCTGCCAACATATTGACATCATCGGTCAACGCATTGAATTCAGCGTCCAACATTTCGGCGGTGGGTGGCCGTTGAGTCGTGGTTAAGATCCCATAGCGCGTATTGTTGGCTAGCGATTGTAAGGGCACGTAAGGCAGTGAAGGACGGCTCGTGTTGGTTGGTAAGGGCATAGGGCTCTCCTGTGATGATTGTCTCTTTGTATCTTTGTATCTTTGTATCTTTAGGTACTGCGTTCCGCGATGCCAAACAGGCGAATTTTCTTTAAATATAACGGTCCACTTAACGTCGAACCATTAATGCTTAGGCTAAAACTGCTACTTATAAATTTTAGGCGATTTTTGGGAAACGTGTACGGATCATCAAGCCTAAAACCCAGGGCATGGGGATTGGGCTCATTTGGGTTATCACCTATATTACCCACGTTTACTAAAGGGACCTGAGCAAGCGTATCGCCTTTAAACTGCATCTGATAGGTTGCTTGTAGCATAAAGGTCTTACTCAGATCCCCATTGATAATCAGACATAGGGTGTTTTTATTGTCAATCACAAAACTCGACGGGTAGCTACACTGCAGCTCAACGCGTTTGTTGGCCCAGCGTCTTCCAGGAAAATGCACGACAGGGGGGATCCACATAAAATTAATCAAGTCCCGACCATCATTATCCCCATAGATGGGAACATCACCTGATCCATCCGCATATTGGGTAATCTGGTTATCGATTAAAAGATATAAGATATTATCCAGGGTTGCCAAAAAGCTTTGAGATTTCTCAAAATCCCCAGAGAACAAACTCCAAGCATAGAGATTAGTCGAATACAACGACACCAAGACCTTATTCAGACCAATTTTAAAGCCACAAAACCCCCCAGACTTATACTTAAAGGATCGACAGGCACGGTAGGCTTGATTCGAAGTGGTAGTGGAAGTAACGTACTGCCGAACTAAGGGATCAACGGCATCACTGGGGGATGCTGCAAACTGTTTAGCCACATTTAAGGTGCTAAACGACAATAAACCATTTTGACTAACAAAATAGATGTCATTAGCCATTTCCACCACCAGATTACCGTGCACAATCCCAATCGGTAGCATTGATGAAAACTCAAACTTTGGACGTGTCGGGTCAACTACAGCCCCTAAAGGTTCTGAACCGGACCACACTTGGGTGCAGTTTCTTCCCATAAACACCATTAGCCCACTTACATAGGCAATTGCTTCAAGATTATCTGGACACCCATGCCCTTCAGCAAGATTAATACTTGGCACGGTTTTTGTGGTGGGGTTAAACCAATTGCTAATCCTATTGGATTGGTGGGTAAAATACACCCGCAGCGCTTGGTCTGGGGCACGGTAACTTAAGCCCACCGCACCTGGACCTAGAGCCCAAAGACGATTATGAGCAACGGTCATGAAACTAAACGCTGGGGGCCAATCCCGGTAAAACAACTCAGGCTGATGATCAAATTGAGGTAGAATATCTGATGTGGTGATCGTGATTAAATCTCCATGGCGTTGAATGTCAACCACGGTTGTCGTTGTGGTCACCCCCTGAATTTTAAGCTGGATTTGATTAAGCCGTTGATATTTTGTTATGTCAAAAATCAAAGCTTTGGCGGGAGCAAGTGCAAAAGTAAAACGGTGATGGTCAATGCGATTAAAATCGATGGCGGTATCTTCTTGAACAAAATCCACGACTTCACTTAAAATCCTGCCGTCCCAGGCCAAGACTCGATCGACACCGTTACAAATAACCAGGGTGTTTAAAAAGGTCACCGACCTTGGGACACAAGCGACACTTAACCCGGTTTTAAGGGGCGCTCCAAGGATTGAGGATAGCAAGTCATAAACGTAGAGACTACCTTGAGAAAACCACACAGACTGTATGCGCACCCCATGAAGCGGCAAAGGAAAGGAATTATCCTGCACGGTAATGGTTACCGTTTGACCGAATATGGATTTTTTGACAATGGTGGCATAGAGTGTGGTTACCCCAAGACTAGTGTAGGGGATTTTAATCGGGGTATCGACAGTGAAGGCATGTACATTATTGGTTTTAAAACGAAAACGATTCGGCGCTAGGACTTGAAAATTCTGAGCTGTCGCATCTAGGGAGAAGGTTTGTACATAAAGCAGCATTTGGCTGTTGCCATTAGCTTTAGCATAAGGGAACGCTTCGATGATCACCGCATCGGGATCAAGGTTCACTCCCCTTAAACGTTTGGTACCATAACGTACCATGGCCAAGCCTTGGGGGGTGGGTAAAATGTTTTCTAAAATCGAGGCAAAATCCTGGGGTAACACCTCAGGGGCAATATTACGGTTCATCCCTTGGATGGGTGGGTTAAATTCTAAAACGTTATAGTTACCTTCTTGGAACATGATTCATCCACCCTGCTAGACACTACTGAATGTAGAAAACACGGCACCACTGGAATTGTAGAGATAGGCGAGCAAGCGAGTCTGGCCAACTTCCCAGCGCCTTTGGGCATCCTGAGCCTTTTGGAGGTTTTTAAAGCCGCCTTCTTCACAGAATAAGTAATACAATGCGCCATCGACCAAGACCGGATGGTAGGCTAGAGGATACGGGATATCTTCCTCAAGGGTTTGTTCCGTTAAAGGGATCGGCTGAGGAACATACCAGAGGTTGATCGAGGTTACCGCCGTTTGCGTTGGGATAAACTCCAAGATATCACGCTGAACAAAGTACTGGGTGGGAATGCCATTAGCTGTAAAAGCTGGGTCCTTAGTAATCGCATCGCTTAAGGAAATTCGACGGAGTTGGCGCTGATGGGTGAGATCGTAAACATGATTGACCAAATAGGGGGTTTCGGGGAGTTGTACCTGGTTTGAGTCCACGTGATTGGCAAGCGTTACTTGAACCAGCAAATCTTGGTTAAAGTTAGCTGTCACTTGGTAGAGCTCTAAATGGGCGAGGTTAAGATACTGCAAAAAAATCGTCCTCTCCTCTTTGGTAATGTTGTCATTACCCAAGGAGAGATTACCCATTAAGCTCAGTAACGTTGATACTTGCATTTACGATTTGCCTTCCCACATTACTGACTCGGTTAATTCCCCCAGTTAATCACTCACTCAGCCCTGTCTTGTGGTGCAAGAGCTTGTATTGAAATACTTGTCTTTAATAATTACCAATCACCAGCAGTAAAGAAATCACCGTATTGGTTGGAATAGGTGTTGCACCCGCTAACAAAGCGATATTGATGATTTTTCCTGTGGCATCTAGGGTGATGGTTGTATGGGTATTTTGTGCTACCGCTCCCATAGGAATCACCTCACCGGTTGTGCTTCTTCGCATAAAAACCGATGATATTGCCTTGATTTTACCCGCCCCTTTCCAGGTCAAGATATTGGCATTGGCGTTAGCCGCAATTCCTGCGGCAGTCGTAATATCAAAAGCAACCAGCTGATAATCGCCTCCGGTTGACACCACGCTTGTATTCACGTTGGCAGCAGTGGTTGTATTTTGAACGTAGCGAATAACACTTGTCATGATTAATCTCCTCTATTTATTGGTTAAAAGCTGACAAACGAATGAAGTATTCCCTGTTCAACCACTGTGTTTGATCCCACCACTGCTCCAGCCTGGCTTGCGTATAAACTTTTAAACTGGAGCATCTTTTGCCCACGAAACTCATGACCAAAGTAGAGCTGAATGCGTTCCACTAGGTCATTTTCCATACCAATTTGTGGTTCTTCCGCCCAACCTATCGACAGGGCACCAGCACCCATAAAAATGTTCCAAGCCGCTTGTTTTGTCCCATCTTGACTGGTGATCGCATATTGGTAGAGGTCACGGCAGCTATAAATCGCAATGCCACGGTACTCACCGACATAATCGGCACCATTGAGGGTTTGTGGGGTATTATCAGAATCAATCACCGTGCCACGGTTAAAGGTTGAGTTGGCAAACAACGGATCGGCAAACAAACTGGTTAAGGTTTGGGGATGGGCCAGATAAATATATTTGTTCATCGGCCACCCGGCTTTGCTTTTAATGTAAGCGGGGCGTAGGGCATTTTCGGTATTAACCCCAATATCAGCAGCATTACCCCGTTCCGCATATTGCTTGAGGGTTTCCAAGTGACGGGCGGAAAGACCTGATCCTGCAGGCGTCGTTGCTGCTGAAGCCTGCATACCATTGACTAGGGTTGGGAACGTGCCATTGGCTTGGTAGTTGGCCCTGGTTACAAGCGTTCCTGCTGCTATACGAAAGACGACCCGATCATAAGAAGGGTAATTCCCCGCAACGTTACCGGTTAAGGCAGAGCCTCTAGTCAGAGCTGGATAAACCGTCGAGGTCATCGCATTAAACAGATCGTAGTTTAAACACCGAGAGAATGCTTCGACCAATTGCTGACGCGCATAGGGTGGCAAGTCAATCGGGGTGCCGTAGTTGAGAATATCATAACCCTTTATCTGCACCAGAAAGCTTTTAAAGTCGACATTGACGGCGTCATAATCGACTTGTTGCTGCTGGGCATTACCCCGGCGTTGGTCAAAGTTTAGCACAGGGTTTTTGTAATCAAGCGCTTGGAGTTTACCCATGCGGTATTGCAAACCTTCACCACGACTGAGTTGTTTACGAACAATCGGTCGGGTCGGCTCATTACCGATCAGGTTGTACAGTGGGGTAATTTGTACCCATTCCTTGAAGACTTTCGTGACAACGTCAAAGGGGAAGAGGTTTTGGTTAATCCCGTTATAACCTGGTGCAGGGACTGGATAAAGTGCCATAAAAATTCCTTTTTTAAAATAAACAAAAAAAATTTAAGCAACAACCAAAGTTGTCCTTAAAATGCGAATTTTCGTTCTTTTCAAAAAAGGGAAGAATTTAAGGGGTAGCCGAAGAGAATAGCGTTAGCTGTCTTCAATACCCAAAAAATCGTCTTCTCATCCAAGTGTGAGGCTAAAAGCGGGCGTATCGTGGCGAGTCACTTTTAGCTTCTCCACCCTAGTTTACCTACGGCGGGCGACCTTATCACGTTCCTCAAAAAGTTCTGAGATTGAATCCTTGGCAGCATTACTGCCCGACTCACTCATCTCATTAATGCGATAACGCGGTTGATCATAGTCCTCATGCTGTGCCAGTTTTTTAGTTAACTTGTCAATACTTCTGTTTAACTTCTCGATTTCTTCATGCTTTTTTTTAATATAACTTCCAATACCTCCAGAACTAGCGATATCCTTATAGGATTCATCATAATAAAGCTTGCCAATGCTGAGCATCTTTTTAGTCAGTTTGATCGGATCATCAATAAGATCGGTAAGCTCTTCAAGAGCCCCCTTAACTTCTTCTGGGGACGCTAGGCTCAAGAAACAATCAAAGGCTTTGACCTTGTCGTCCAGCAGGTCATCATCGCTATATTTTCTGAGGTTTTCTAGTTGGGTGTTGGCAATTTTAAGGACCTGACCAAAGGGATGCGCATCGTATGGGGTGGTTTCCCCTAGTCCTGCTTCAACATCATCAGTATTATTTAATGATTCTACTAAGCTTTGCGCTTCTGTTTCTGAAAGCGCGCCGTTTGCCACAAGGTCGTGGGTAATCTTTAGGGCAGATTTAAGCCGTTTAGAGTTTTTATGGCCAAATGCTTGAGTCTCAGTGAGCCGCTTATTGGTTTTTGTCAGTTCTTCTTGTAAGGCTTTAAGATCTGGGGCATCTTGGCCATTTTTATCCCCTGCGCCAGTTTTTTCAGCGCTAGCTGGCTCATCTTTTTTACCTCTGGTAACCCCTGCGCTTAAGTCTTGTGGTGGCTCTGGCGTCGTTTCTTCAGCTGCGCCAACAGGGCTATTTCTTGTCGCCAGGTGTTTTTGGTCTCTCTCATTAAATAAATCAGAAATCGTATCATGGATGCCATCCTCTATTTTATTGGATGTTTCTGGCTCAATCTGCTCTGCTTTTTTGAGATTTTCAATCATTTTCTTCTCCTAAGGTGGTGTTTAAAATGGATGTTTAAAATGGTCATTTAAGTGAATGTAACAAGTTCGGTAAGCTCACGGCCTTTCTGACGGCATCCCAGGCATTGGGGGCTGGGTAGATCCACCTTGGGGTTGGCCTTGAGGGGCAAACTGCACCGGATCACCTCTGCCGGCAACTCCTTGTTCCATGGTGGTTTTTTGTTGCATGGCTTGCTGCATCTCTTGGGCGATTTGTTCCGGATTGCGTACCCCCATGCGGCGCAGTAGTTCCGGTGAGAGCATTAGCCACTGGGCGTGGGCATTTGACAGCAGGGACTCGAAAGTAGCCTTTTGTTCCGCAAAAGAACTTTGGTAATCCGGCACTTCTTCAATGTACAAGGACAGCGGTAGGGTGCGGATATCATTAAAGATTACCTGTTTACCGTTGACTTCTCGCATCAGATTCAAAATGATCACTTCTCGCTCATTCGGTGTTAGCAGTTCTACCGCCGCGTTCATCTCACTGCTGGATTGAATGATGTTTAAGATAAACCGGGATTCGCGTTTCTTCATCTGCGAGAAGTTATCAAAGGCAAAGACATTATTGCGCACACTGTTGACCTGACGCATGTGTTGGGCAACCCCACTGGTAGCATTGGTTTGAATCCCCAGCATCTCATCATAAATACCCGTGACGCGCTGAATCAGGTTAAGGTAGAGCTCGACAATTTTAAGCTGCTCTTCCCCCATCTGCGCATTGCTAGACAGCTGAAACTTAGAATCCTTAGGCAAGGCAATCACTGAATCAGCAGTTTTTAATTCCCTGCGAATAGTTTCAATGTCCTTACCCTGCATCGGATTGCCTTCAAAGATCACCCTGGCAGAATTGATCGCATAAACGGATTTGGTCACCCTCACATTACAATCGCGTTGGATATCTTTCATGCTTTCTAAAAGCCCATAGGGCACACCGGTTTTAAAACGGCGCTGAAAGACAATCGGAATATAGCTAAAATCTTGCTGGTCTGGGAACGTGGCATCAAGGGGAGCATGTTCCAGCAGGGTGTTGTCCAAAAACAGCGTACGCATGATGCGCTCACCCATTACACGCTCTTTCTGAGTATGGTCTTCCTGGGTACGCCCTTCCTGGTTGTCTGTATTGATAGCTTCCTCAGATCCTGACAGCTCTTCGGCTTTATCTAGATTAAAGGTTTCAAAAGATCTGCCATTAGCATCAGTCCCGCGATAGACTTTTTGTGGCACCTTGTATTGGACTTCGACTACTAACACCCGACTTCCCTTTGCGCCTGTATACCCACCGTCATCCGTATAGGATGCGTTACGATCCATCAGCTCTGGATTGTAAAGCCCATCGTAATAGGAAAACTCGCCCCCAAAATCTATCTCTTGAGCAGCTTTAGGCCACCTGGCCTGTACCACCTTAGGATCCATCCAGAATTTACGACAGACGTACTTCATGGCGTTATATTGGGGAGTGAGATCATCGGGATCAGGGATAATGTTAAATGGGTGCACATAATCATAAAAGACCTCGCCATCTTCCTTGTAGAGATGGCTCCAGCCAATCCCGCAAATGAGGGAATCACGAAACTTCAAGCTGCCTTTATAAGGCACCTCCTGGTGTTCTTGAATGTAGAACAACAGATGAGTTAAGGCTTCAGCGAGTTTATCATCTTGAGGGTTATGGGAATCATTGCGACAAGCGGTGCGGTAACGGGATTGGATTTCGACACCAGAAAGATTATCAATAAATCCTTTGCAGATATTGACGGTAATGGGGAGTTGGGCGCGTTCTTGCAAAATGCGTAAATCAAGTGGTTCCCATTGTCCCGTACCATCGTAAAACCCATAGTCATGAATACATTTGGTTCTAAAGTCTTGGGAAGAGCTATGCAGGTTTGCCGCCCTAAAATAGTCTTGGGCGGTGTCTAGAGCCTTTTGCCGGGATGGTGAAAGTGGGTAAGCCATAGGTTAAAGCTTACCCATTTGTAACAATACATCGATAAGGATATGTGCAAGCAATTGAATACCATAAAAAGTACGCCTCCACAACGAGGGGAATTTGTGCTCCAATTATCCGCAAATTCTTGATGCTGTCATCACCGGTGCATTGACGGGTGGAAGTAATGATCATGGGATATCCTTTTTTTAAAAAACTTTAAGAATAGCAATACACTAAATACTTTTAACAACTTATAAAGTATAGCATGTTTGTTCATAAATTCAAGGTTTATAGCTTTACTTTTAATTTACTGTCATCGAACACCGCATTGGTAGTCGGGGGCACTTATAGCGTTACAAATACCCAGCTTCTCCCCAATGTCCCACTTTCTCACGATAAAATTGGGTTGGGCTGCGGGCATACGCCAAGCCATTGAGCGCATAGAATAACGCATCAATGCAGTGGTCATTCTTCTTCAAAATTAAACCATTATCATCCCGAGCATACTGCCGCCATTCGGTTACCAAATGACGACAGCCAACCCCTTTGGTTGTAGAAAAAATCTTGAAACGGTCGCCCCTGACTCGCTCATAAATCTCATCAATAATTGCCTCTTTGGTGTTATTTGCCTTATTGGCTTTAATTAAACGCAACCCTGAACGCATCTGCAGAAAATCAATCGTCTTTTCTTTGGTGTGCATGTTTTCGCCCGCACCTGCAGGATCAACCATGCCAGTGCACCACTCAGGGATGATTCTTGAAATGTTAGAGGCATGTTCTGTAGGCGTTGCATTACTCAGCTTATAATTTGCAACGGCATAGATGATGTCTTTGTCACGATCATGGGCCAGCAGTACTGAGCCCCAAGTTCCCCCAGAAGAAGCGGAAGGGTCTAGTCCATAAACCCTGGCAAAATGGTCAGGGATTTCAAAGGGATCCACAAAGATATCCGATTCTTTCATGGTAAAGACTTTGCCTTGACCAAAGACTGGGATGCCATGTTCGCGAGCTTCGAGTTGCCACCCGGGTACGGATTTACGTAAGCGCTCGCGTTCCTCTTGTTTGAGATAAGGATTATCTGCCCAAGACGCCATGATGTAGAAACGGCCATCTTTGACCTCACCTTCAGCTGCATGATCGAGAAAGTGCGCAATCAACTCATCCTTACCCCGTTCTGGCCACATCGAGACGACCAAGAAGGTCTTTTCGCTATCAAAAGATGTCGTCCTGATTAAGGCCTCCTGATAGACTTTGAAGTTAGGCACCTCATCGAGGTGGATAAAATCCGCCTTAACCCCTTGAAAGGATGACTCCCCTTGCTGAAAGGCCTTGAACTTCAGTTCAGAAACACCACCAGAGACATGACTAATCCTCACCGTATCCCAGGCTCCAGCAATCGTGGTGTGGGTTTTGCTTAAGACATAGCTTTCATGGAGAATTGGTGGCATCGAGTCGTCAATATCGCCAACAAACAATTTCTTCTGCAAAATATCCCGGGTGTCTTTCAAGCTGATTGATGCCGAGATCGCATTGATTGGCCGGCGGAAACGGTAGCCCTTCCACCACGGGGGATAATTACCCGTTAAGTGCATTGCCATTTCCATACAGACTGCATTGGTCTTGCCGGTGCGATTGCCCCCTAGGAACAGACGCTCACCTGCGGTAATGCCAGCATTATGAAAGGCCTGCTGTTTAAGGGTTGGCTCATAAAACACAAACTGTCTTAACAGGGTCTCAGCTAATTTATCAGCAGAAAGGGAATCAAGCATGAAATTTCTTAACTCAAGAAAAACAATTAAAAGTTAAAATAACAATACATCTAATCATAATCTCTAACAAGAAATGTTTAGAGAAATTTAAGATGTATTATACGTATATATGACTAAGCAAAAGCATATGGCCATGACCATATATCTCCTACCATGATGAAGGGCTAGGGGTGGCATGGTACCGTACCCCCGGGGGGCCAGTATAAATAAATATTGAATACTAAGTGACGCGCAAGTGAACCATGAAATACTTATAAGCCATGCAAATTAACGCTTTATCAGCGCATCTATTGATAAGCCTCTGATACTGAATCATCTGTTCTATAGGCTATATACCCTTAATAACAGCTAATTAAATAGCCTTGACTACCAAATTCTACCATAATTCAACCAGTCACTCGTTAGGCTATATACCCTTAATAACAGCTAATTAAATAGCCTTGACTACCAAATTCTACCATAATTCAACCAGTCACTCGTCCGGTTCGCTAACCACGGCCGCATATTCAGGTGTATTCCCATCACTGTCTATGGTGGTAAAAGCCGGAATACCTTTTTTACTTTTCATCCATAGCTTCAAGAAGGTTTGTTGGTCCTCATGGCTCAGTTCACCTGCGAAGCTAGTGAGGTTAAGATTGACCTCTGTGCTCTCCTCTTTGGAGATCGCTACAAACGTACCGGGCTTGGGGTAAAAGTACTCCATGCACAGTTTGATAGCCCAAGGTTCCTCAGTCTTCACAGCACGCTTTAAGGCGATCTCCCCAACCTTCTTGATGTCCTGATAATGTTCCTTGCAAAACGCCTGTAAATCCTTAGATCGATAGTCGATGCCCTTGGCTCTGCCTAAGGGATTGCCGCTCTGTCCTGGTTTAAATGTCATCGCTTAACCCTCTCCTTGCTCAACAGCCAAATGCAAGACCCAGAGTTGCCTATTTTTTAAGCACAGTCAACCCAAACTAGCCTCATCGGCTCAATCGCTAATTACCTGTGATGTTATCCTCAATATCCACGTAAACCATTGCCTATACCGCTTTTCCTGGGGTTTATGGGTAGCATCAGGTGTTGTCAAATGGGTCAATAGAGATCATCCCATGGCATCTTGATGGGTCATCTTCTAGCTGAATCGCCTGAACTCGCTGTTGATCTCGTTAAAATGAGTATTGCGCCAAGCTAAATCAGCCTTTTTCACCTACCCCATTGATGTGATGTTTGTGAACGTATTAGCATATGTAATTATCATGTATAAAATATGGCCGTAGCCAAACCACCTTGTAAGCCCTTGTTTATTGAAAATTTCACGCTTAATGTCATCACAATTAAGCTTGACCGTTTCAGTAATTAAGCTATTTTCTTATCCATGTATCCTATATTATAATTATATATAAATTATATGTTATCGGCATATTATTAAATAAAAAATCATTGTATATTCTAGTTACCTCAAATGTGCCTATTTTTTAAACATATTGATCAGGGTGTGGTAGGGCTCAAAAATGGCGGTTTCCCTCAAATTGATCAGGGTGTGGTAGGGCTCAAAAATGGCGGTTTCCCTCAAATTGATCAGGGTGTGGTAGGGCTCAAAAATGGCGGTTTCCCTCAAACGGTCAAAAATAAAAACTCTGGGGCACCCCCGTGACCGTTCTTAGAAAATAAGGGCTCACAGGCATCTCAAAAACGAGGTTTTGCTAAAGATACTCCTATCCTATGGTGGTTATTATACCCCTAAAGGGGGAAATATCACCTAGGGGGGGGTGGGGATGGTCGACGCAGAGCATGGTGTGCTAGGATGTGGTCAATTCATCATCAGGGTGGGGATAGGATCAGTGAGCTCGTTAAGATGGTTCCTACAGCATTGGTCATCACGACCACGATGGCTACGACGAAAAAGAAAAAATCTCACGATCACGAACATCAGATACTTTTAGGGGATGATCTCAACTTTAGAATGGCATTTAAACACCTCCTAGAGACTCGCCTGATGGGGCAGTGAAACATCTTGGCTATCTCACATAACATGACCCACAAAATCGTTGCACAACGCTCTATGATAGCAAAGAATTGACAATGGCTAAAACGCTAGGGATTTAAGGGTGGACAGCATCGTTAAGTATAGGCTATAATGACCAATTAAATAATCAGCATTTCTAAGTAAAACTATGGTAAAAATTTTAGCCTTGGATCTTGGCACCAACACAGGCTGGGCTCTCCTGCAACAATCCAATGCTACAGCTGGTTATCGGGTTACCAGTGGCACCATCAATCTCAAGAATGATCGGTTTCAAGGGGGTGGCATGCGCTACCTCAGGTTTCGCAACTGGCTGGATGAGATCAGTCAGTGCAGCGGTGGAATTGATACGGTGTATTTCGAAGAGGTGAGGCGCCACCTAGGTGTAGATGCTGCTCACGTCTACGGTGGATTTCTGGCAACCCTGACTGCATGGTGTGAAGATCACGAGCTGCCATATCAAGGGGTGCCCGTATCCCATATCAAGCGTCAGGTGACCGGTAAGGGCAACGCTAGCAAGCAAGAGGTCATTGAAGCTGTCAGAGCCTTAGCCTACCACCCCAAGGATGATAATGAAGCCGATGCCTTGGCCATCATTGAATGGGTGCTTAAGGGTGCCTCTTAGGCTGCACCTTGCGAGATTGCTTGTTGTTTCATCTCAATTTTCTGTTTGACTTGCTGTTCCTTGAGTCTGATCCGCTCCAGAAACTGCGCTGCTTTTTGATTAATTGCTTGGATGGTCTGCTCTTTCCATAGGGTTTTAAGGGTTTCAGCAATATCATGAATTTTTTTTAAAAGCTCAGATGTCTCTAAAGAAAATGTGATGGTTAGGGTGTTTAACAATATTGGCAGTGTGCGAATCACTAAGCTCGCTTTAGCTAAGCCTAATACCTGGTGAACCTGTTCCTTTAAGGTGGTGTTGTCTAAACTCCCTGCTTGCTGTAAAGACCGCAGCTGATCGACAATTGAGTCCATATTTGTGATCACTTGCTTTTCTAAGCCCGTTATTAATTCAGCTATTGATGGATCCCATGCTAGTGTTGGTGTTGCTGCTGGTGGGAGTGTTTCTTTCATGCCTAATACGCTTTACTTGGTAAAGGCAGATCCTTTAGTAACCCCTCAACCCCTTGGCTGAGTTTGATAAACTCGGTATCTTGAGTGACCTTTACTTTTTGTAAGCCCTCAATCACCGGTAGCCAGGTTGGATCTTTAGTTTTAACAAACTCTTCGGTGGCTTTAGCTAAAGCAGCACTGTTGATCGCATCAAAATTACGTTGCATGTCTGTGGCATCCTGTAAGGCTAGCGCTAAGGTGTGAGACATGGCTTGACAAGCTTTGCCAATCGATTCGCTTTGTAAGGTACTAGCGCCTGTCACCAAATCATTAATAAAGCTAACACTTTCGTCAAATGTCTCTGCCATGCGGTATTCCTCTTCTTTAAACCCTAAACCTTAAATCATTATCCCATAATATTAGCGACAGCTTTAGCAACAATCGCATTACCAATCTGTTGCATCTGCTGTTGCGTCGAACTCGCATTTTGCATCGATAAGCTTAAGGAATGGGCCATGGTTTGATAAACCACTGATAAGGCCTGAGCCGGTGATTCCCCTAAAACCTTAACATTGGTCTGGGTCACCGCATCGGTTACTTGTCCATTGACTTTATCATTCATGGGCTATTCCTTCACTTAATCACCACACGCAAAAGATAAAGAGAGCGTAAAATCACCCCCTTTATCTCAAAAAAGCAGATTAGCCAGTAATACGAGTGGGTTGTTCACCAAGCGATTTAATCACGCCTAGTATGTTAGTAAGATCTGCTGGAATATCTGAGCGAGATATCTTTTCAGTGGCATCGGCTACTGCTGCTGTATCTACCGCATAAATCAAATTAACCCCTTGGGTGGTTGAGGCTTGGTGAATGATGTTTGATTGTTGCTGTGCCATCACCGCATTTTGGGCTGAAAATCCTAAGCTGGAAGAAATCATCTGGTAAAGGTTGCCTATCGCTATTGCTGGGGCATCTGCAAGCACCTTCACATTAGCTTGGGTGACGGCATCGGTAATTTGCGAATTAACGCTGGTGGGTAGGGCCATAATCAATCTCCTTTAAAAATTGTTAAATCATCATTGTAAGTCCACATATGCATGGTCAGGTAATATTAGCTTCTTGTTAATGCCTTAAGCACCCCTAGCATATCGACCATGTCAGAAGGCACATCTGCTCGGGAAACTTTTTCAGTTGCATCGGCTACTGCTGCTGTATCGACTGCATAGATCAAGTTCACTCCCTGCGTGGTTGAGGCCTGGTGAATGATATTTGATTGTTGCTGTGCCATCACTGCATTCTGTGCTGACAGTCCTAAGGATTGCGAGATCATTTGATAGAGGTTGCTGATCGCGATTGCTGGGGCATCTCCCAGGGTTTTGACATTAGCCTGGGTGACAGCGTCGGTAATTTGCGAATTTAAAGCGGTTTCTAAAGCCATAAAGTGGTTCTCCTTTTGGGGCTACGGTTGATGATGATTATTGTTAGATCATAAAGACTTTACTTTGACAATATTTATTCTTGAATTTAGCTTGAATTTTCTAAATTTTGATCCTAATACTTTTACTTCAAAAAGCATGGGGATAAGGAAACCATCTATCTTAATCAACATCTGTGGACCCCTTAACAAAATTGGTATAAAAATACACAATGAAACATCGTATCAAACATTTTGTAAAATATATCGCGCTCATTTTAGTCACAGTTGGCACTTTATCAGCGATGAGCATTTACATGATTAAAGCAATATTGCGGGGTAAAACCGGATAACAGGCATCGTACCAAATGTTTGGGCCAACATGGAGCGTAACCTCTAGAAATACCATGCTTATGAGAATTTTAGGGTCAATGTTGATAGGTATTGGGGCAATATCAAAAATCACTGCAATCGCCCCTGTGGAACCAAAGAACCTATTTCTGTTTAAATGTTAGAATTTGGGGACCTAGGTAATTTTTAGCAAAAACAATATTCCCTATTGGAGGATAAAAGTTTTTAAATGGTCCTACTTCTCAAAAGTATAACCATGCTTTTTCCAGGATTGAGCCCCGCCCTTTATTTCTTTTACTGGGTATCCTAAAGATGCAAATTTTTTTGCAGCCTTAAGTGACAAATCACATAATAACGCATAGCAGTATACGTAATTAAACCCATTCCTTATTAATCCTGGAAATTCAAGTTGCTTGCCTTCAAAGTAATCCCATTGATCACATGGTAAGTTAATGGCTCCAGGAATATGGCCAGCGTTATAATCAGCAACTTTTCGAACATCAATAATTGTAAATCTTTGATTTTTATTTGCAATTACTCCATGAAGATTAACTGGGTAAACTGTGAAATTTAATTCGTTTTCAAAATAATTAGATGCTCTTTCAGTATCTTGGATTTTATTGGAGAAAGATGATGTATGATGCATGCTTTGCCAACATGCAGACAAAGAAAATACTAGAAAGACCAAGTAACAATGCTTAGAAATTTTCATAAGATGTCTCCAAGAGTTTGCCTTAGGGAGCGGCCATATACAAATCAACTGTTTCATTTTTTGCTCATCCTGCAGACCTCAACACCCCTAGATTTTAGCCATTATTACATGAACCCAAAAAACCCTATCTCATAACTAGATCATAAACTGAATTATACAAATGGAGCTCACTACTCTACTAATATCAATTTTATACCTTGGTCTACGTGCTCGAAAGTTACTCTACCAGTAGCGGGGTGTATATAATCTATGCCAAAATAAAACTCAGGATCCACCTCAGCTTTAGAAACAGCTGTATTCTTACACTTTATGCGCACCGTTGTGGATGGTCCTCCATAACGAGCACTTACCTGCGGTAGATCTCGCACGCTACCGAATATTAAACTTTTACGAACAGATTCTATGGAATCGTTTGTGATCCTAGCATTATTAGAAAGATCTAAGGTCATAAGTCGACCCAGTGAACGATTAGTCGCGAGGGTTTCAATAAAATAGTCATCGATATCTTGCCCAGACAAATCTAATGTATGAACGTGATGAAGATGTGGGGATGATAAAAGAGCCGCTTTTTCATCAACAGTAAGCTTGGTGCTTGACGCTTCTATGCGACAAACGTTTATCAGAGTTTCAGAACCAAAACCTCCTTCTCTACGCACATCATCATAATCTAAATCTCTCAAAGACGCATGCAATGCCATACTAGCAATTATAGTAGCCCCAAAAATGGTTATTAATCTCATGACACATCTCCTGTTGTTGCATATGCACTTTGACTTGATACAGTTAACATAACTAGAGGCTGCATTTTCTTTGCCAACCCATACTGATACAATCGTCCATTAATGTACCACTTTAAATCTTCGTCCATACTATATCCACGAAACATCAATAGCATACATTTTTGTTGGATAATACTCATATTAAGAAATTCACACTGGAACGTCGCCTGACAATTCTGACACATACCATAGTTAGAAGCAATCTCAAGTCTAAATCGAGCACCCGACCTAACAATCACATCAACAATATGATCGTCCAGCCTACCGGCTAATTCTCTTAGTTCATCATCTTCTTTTTTTATTTTTAACCATTTCGCTTTATAAGCAGCAATATCGTGTAAGCATCTATCGTCAAAACTCAAAAAGGGCCTCACTATTATAGGTGGAGCTTTTCTATGGTCCAAGGAACAAATGAACTGGCGAATAGCTTGTTCACTATCTGCAAAATTCAGCTGAAAAGATTTACCAAATAAATCGTTCAGATGCCAACTGGTTTCTGCTTTTTGAGTTTTATCAATTAATCGCAAATGATGAGCAAGTTGATTAGAAGCCTCATCAAAAACATTCCAACTAAGTGAAGCCCTGCAGCTATCAACTAACTTTGACACTACAGTATGTTTTAATATCACTTCGCCTAAATAATCTTCGTTTGAAATGCGGGCTTTGAATGCCTTAGCAATGAAGTCTTTTTCTGCACTGGTAAGAGCCTCACGAAATTCCATTATTTCAGCAATATTTTCTCTCAAATCACTATCTTCTGCTCGATCTGGATATGGATGCCAATAATCTGCTGCACATATAACACGCCGACCGCCTAATATAGTCCCTAAAGAACCTAAAAAAGCACTATCTCCACCACTTGCAAATACTGTATTCATACTACAATCAAAAAGAGTAACTTGTTCACCACTTGGCAAAGTCATTTGCAAACGAAACATCGCAAAATTTGTATGCTTATCAGGGCGCATAGCATGAGCTTGTCGGCTAATATCCCGTAAATCTCTCGCCCTGTGCATATGCCATTCTTCTACAACTGCCGTGCTCCCAAATGACCAATTTCTGGCGCTATCGTACGTTCCTGTACAAACTACTACCGGCACGTCTTCCTCAACAGACGCCGCCATCAGATTGACAGAGATCAAGCTGTTCCAGATCAATATAAGAAAAAACCACATCATTCTCATCCTCTTTATGTTTTACTTTGAACTAAATACGCAAAAAATTGAAAAATATTGTGCTGTCATTGTCAATAAATAAAAAAACATAATTATCACTTATTTTCTTCACTATTTAACCCTCTCCAAGTTGAAATATGGTTCCACTTTCCATACATCTCACACTCTTTAATGGTATTGGGAATATTTCCATATTTTGACCTCTCTTCAGCAATAACCTCTTTTGCTAATTTGTATTTATCGCAAACCTGCAGGAGTGCCTCTAGGGCGGCAATCATAAAAATATCGTGAAGTAGGTCAAGATTGCTCTGATCTGCCCATTGCAAAATTTGCATATCGAGTTCGAGAGCAATTGGTAATTCTCCATCTTTCTTATCTATCCTCTGAAAATCAAGATTTAAATCGTTTTTTGAACCATAACGATAAATTAATCCAATCCATGAAAAAGGTATTTCTTTTTCCATAAAATTTTTGGATTGTATTAAGTCATCAAGATATTTTTTCACTTCTGATGTTAACTTATCGTTTTTAAGTCGTCCTTTGACTAATGCGACAGACCCCACAATTGCAAAGTGGTTTCCAAATTTATTAGGCATTTTATCTGTTTCCTTTATTTCCTGGCAATAAATCCTTACCAAACATACTGCGATAACGTTCAATAGTTGCCGTTTCAGCAGATCTCGCGAAATCTTTAGTTCCAAAAATTTCTCTAATTTCTGTTGTATGTTCTTGACCTGTTTCTTTAAACAATTTTCTTGCCTGTGCTTCTGCTCGTTTGGATAAACCAAGCCTGTTGACACCCTGCATACTTTCGCCAATTTTATAAATTTGGCCAGTTTCCTTATTTCTTACAACATAAACATGTGTATCTCCAACATACTGCCGTGAACAGCCATGTGCTTTTACGATATCCTCCGCCTCAGCGTACCTACCAAACTTTGTGGACGCCTTCCCACCTTCAAGTCGTAACCGCTCAGCTGCGAAGTGTTCACGGTAATTGAATTGGTCTCTAACATAAGCCTCGATCCTGGCGAAGCGAGACTCTAATCCCGCACAAACACTCTTGAGCATAGGATTGCGGGCAACAACTACTGCAACAGCCTCACTCATGGTTTTGCAGGCTACGCCCGCAACTTCAAAGGCGCAACCAGCGGCCAAGGCAATAATTGAATCTTTAGCGGTGTTAATCCCAAGTTTCTTTAGTGCCACATGAGGCTCATCGGTCTCCAGATCTCGCCAATACTGCGGAGAGGCAGACATGATTCCTACCATTAAAGCAATGGCGATCGTCGTTGTGGGATCAAAGTTATGATCTAACGCATTACGCGCTGATGTATTGGATGTTTGTGGATCCATCCCAATCCCGAATGCCCCCACTGCACTTGCAAACGCTGACCAATTCGAGGTGTTTTGCGCTTGAGCTATGAAATGGTCTTGGATTACTTTGGAGTCTTCCCCCGGATGATCATGGCGATATTGCTCCACATCAGCCATCTCTGGCTTAAAGCCCTCGGCGATCATTTCAGCCATCACCGCCCCAAAGGCGCCTGATGCAGCACCTAGACGCGGATCGGTGTGAGAAATCACCGCAAGACCAGCACCAAGTCCTGCTCCAGTCAATCCATGCAGCGCCTTATGCACCCCATAATTGACAGCCTCCTTACTGTACAATCCACCAATCTGCCCAGCTCCATAAGATGCGACAGTGTTAACCGCTGCACTCGACATCCCCTGGAGCATCGCTTGTTTAAAATCTTGTTTGTCGATAGCTACAGAAAGAACTGTATGCACCGCAGCATTAATCGCTGCCTTGGCAGCGTAGTCGGTAAACTCATGCGGGATCACTTTGCCTGCTGCGTCCAAATCTAAGCCGCTCTTGATCCCTGCCATTCTTCCAATTTTATCTGTTAAACCTGCAGTAGCCATCGCTTTGGCAATATTCAATGCCGTCCCGTTCTTACCCATCGCCTTGATTGCCCTGGCCGGGTCACCGCCTTGTTCTACCAAGTTCACTGCCGCATCACCACACAACGCCACAAACCCCGCATTGACCATCGCAGCTTGCGTGCCCACTAATTCAAACGCACCAGCAATTCCTGTCCCTCCTGTGGCTAAGGCTATCCCAAGGCCTGCAGTTAGCTTCACTAGTAACTGCATCCCTGCACTCAAGTTCTTCTGGGTCTTAGATGTCGCCTCATGGTGATCAACCCTATCCACATACGCAATCGGGCTATCACTAATCACATGCGCAAAATCCGCCGAACCCCTTACCCGCTCTATAATCACCTCAGGACTGTGAATGTAGACATTACGCTCAAACCTCGGGTTAACGTGGGTAGTGTGTTTTTCAGTGCTAACCTTTGTCTTTGTCCAGATTGACCCATGAGAGGTCGATTGAGCATGAGATTGACTGTGGTTTACACCTGTTGCCATTTCAACTTTAGGTGCAGTAATGTCGCTTCTCGTTGCGGTATAAGTAGGGGCAACTGCCCTGTATCGTTCTGCAGCTAGGGCAATAAAGGACTCACCGCCCATTGCACATCCCTTAGCTATGGATGCAACCGAACTAGAAGCCTCAGTTTTCCTCCTGGCAGCACCAAACCAGGTTTTTTTATGACTTACCGTTTCACTTTGAACGATATGACGATCCTGCACCGTCGGCTGTTCAATAACGGGAGCCATTAAAACAGCGTTCACTAATGTTGTGCCTTGTTGGTAAATCCCTGTGGCACCATGGATATTAACAATGGAATCTAGACTTTCATGGGAAGCCACATGGTGATGGATATCTATCGTTGTGGTCGTCGTGGTTGCTTTTTTTGTGGAATGACGATCCACTCTCTGAGATACTGCAGCGAGGGCTTCTTCGATTACAGGACCTTCGACAGCCACAATATCTGTTCTGCCCCGTGATTTGGTTTTTGCAGCAGGAAGGCTTACTTGCGTATGCCCTTGAATGTTGATGGCCTCATCCGCTTCAGCTGTACTTTGCACCAATTCGTCATAATAGTTTTCACCATCACCATGACGCACAAGCGATGAACCAAATGTCATTGCCCCTCTGGTTGAGGCCAACTCTATGGTTTTTGCCCTAACATTGGTGAACACACTATTATCACCTTCAGTCACTACAGAAACACCGCCACCAATTGCACGGAATCCGTCATGTTTTGCTGTATCGGGCACTACCAGTTGGGTGGAGGCGGTAAACATGCCAGCCGCCTCTCGCTCAATTTCCCTGGCATCGATTTGTGCCTGTTGTTTATCTTCAAGGCGGTGAATGTTTCGGGTAAAATCAAGGAAAACCCCAACAATGCCTGATTCCATTAAATATTGAGGCGTAATCACTTCATTGGAGAGCACTTCAACTTCCTGTGTTGCATCTCCTGCTGTAATTGTACGTCTATGGGACTGGGTATATTTATGGCCCCTCACCATCTCCGCAAAGGAGGCAGCAATATCTTCCATCTTCATTCCAAGCGCACTAACACCTCTGTAAAGCGTAAAGAACTCTGATCCCATCGCGTGGTGCAAGGCCCCGAAGGTGGCCTGTACATCAATTGACGCAGCATCTCTTGATTTTTTATTAGCATCTTTGCCTAAAACAACGACCGCACCTGGCATAGAGAGATTGCGAAACGGTAACTCAAGGCGAACAACCCCATCCACCTCTTCATAGACATTTTCTGCATTTGGCCCACGCATTAGAGCTGATAAATTGACCAACGCACCTCGTCCACCTTGTTGGACACCAAGATTTCTAAAGACCGCCTGCGCTGCGCGTATACTAATGTCTCTCGCGGTAAAGGCGCAGGTCATATCCACATCACCTAAATCAGCCTCTAAATGCTCCTTGACCAAGACATAGTTACTATGGCCATTGCGCGCTACAGCAGTTGTTGTACCCAAAAAGTCTGCAACCGCCCCCTTTCGACTATGTGTTTGCATCCGCCCACCCGATATGAGCGTTAGGTCTCCTCCGCAAACAATGCGTGACGCGAGCATGTCTAGGTAATTATAGGTAAGCTGTAAAATCCCTTGCGCGGCAATTAAGCCCTCACCCGAGGTTTCATAAGTATAATTCACATTCTTCATGCCATCACAGCCACAGTGTCGACTTCCATGGGGACACCACATCTTTCCGCCTGCCTCATACCAACCATTTACTCTAATTGTATGAGCCCCCTTTTCTTCTCGACTGTTTTTAATATTAGCTCTAATAGAGCTGCTTAGACGCGGATCCATTGCTCGAATCATGCCAGCGCGATTAATCAATGACGGGGCAACAATGGCAAAGGATTGGCCATGAATAACTCCAAAGCTGTTATCAATCACCTCATCGACATTGATCTCGACAGGGCCTTGGCTATAAATACCGTTGCCACTTCGCCTATATAAAATATTTGGATAAGCAGCGCCGACAATATTTTGACGTCCTAAAACGGCGAGTTTTTTAGAGTGCAACCTTACTCCAGCTTGCCCTCCTATTTTTGATGAAACTTCCAGATCACCCTTGATGTCAAGATCTAGGACACCTTCATCAGAAAAAAGAAATCCGCTCGTTTTTAAACCACCGCGGCTCTCAATTGCTAGTTGCAGAGCACGAATATCGATATGGTTATCAATAGCCCCTGCGATAACCATTTTAAGAGGCCATGCATAACTTTTCTTCCGTTTAAGGGGTAAATTCGGATTTTGCAGAACGGGCGCATGAACTTCAACCTTGGTGTTGTTAAGAGCTTTGACCTCGGTCAAACCATCCAAGGCTTGGAGGGCGTCGACCAGACATTCAACAGTTAACACTCCATTGATGTAAACCTTGCCCATCGCCTCACCAGTGTAATTAAGTAGCCGAGCACCTGATGATAGGATGTGCCATTCACCGGTGTTAATGGCTTGTTGTCCAGCACTTGGCGTACTCCATTGTACCTGTGCTGTGTCTTGAATTAATACGCCTTGATTCAGAAACGCACTGTTTCCCGTCAGATCAAACTTGCCACCCTTTAAGGTAAGTTGGCCCCCAGGTTTATTAAGCAAGCACATTTTTAAAGTATCGATTGGAGCAGGCATTACACCTAGAACTATTGGAACTGGGTACAAGCCATCAATGCTTGTAGTTCCTTCATTGGCAATATTAATTTCTACTCTACCTTTTTCAACTCCAACAACCGTTAATTTGCCAGCGTTGGTAATCGCACCACCATCTACCTTTAGACCCTTAAGTTGCGCGGTTGCCCCTGGAGCAATAGTTAGCCCCTCGGTTAATGTTGTTGATTTTTGTGTTAATACTTGCCCGTTTTGGGTAACCGCAATTGCCCTAGCGGAACTGAGTTGGTCAACATCAACGCGTCCTGCAATATCAGCTCTTCCTCTAAGATCAAGAGAGAGGGCATGACCTTGGATCCCTTCAACCACACCTTGCGCCCCAACCACCAAGTCTCCATTTATGGTGGCTTGGTTTTTAACACTTACCTTGCCATTACCATTTACGATCAGTTTCCTTGCGGCGGTTAGGCGCTCGGCCTTAACGCCTCCAAGCACAGTCATTTGATCTAAAAACTCTATAGTTCTAGCGTGGAGTTTTCCTAAAGGTTGAATCGTTCCACGCCCTTTAAAATCATCAGCAATGGTTAGGGACCCAACCAGATCAAGGATTCCAGCATGACTAAACCTTGCTGTTTCTACTGTTCCTCGCACTGTCCACAGAGCCGTAAAAAAAGTATTAATCGCCTCTGTAATGCTCATTTCTTGACCATCAGTAGTGGTGATGATCGTGTCACGCCCTACCTTCAAAGATGGACCTCTTAGAATTCCACGTTGAGTGACGCTGGGTCCATTAAATTCATAAGCACCACCGGTGATTGTGCCGTCATTTACAACGGAATCTTGAGCGGTCAATTTCTTAGCAACAATTTTTCCAGTATTGTTAACTGAGATCGCTCTAGTAGCGTTAAAGGTGTCAGCAGCTATCAACCCACTATTTTCAACTGTTCCTTCTGAATCTAATGTAAGCTCATGGCCTTTTATCCCGATGAATTTACCACCGACTCCTACACACACGTCTCCATATAGAGTGGCTTGGTTTTTAACGCTTACCTTGCCATTCCCATTTACGATCAATTTCCTTGCTGCAGTAAGGCGTTCGGCCTTAACACTGCCAAGAACAGTCATTTGATCTGAAAACTCTATAGCTCTAGCGTGTAATTCTCCTGACGGTTGAATCGTTCCTGCCCCTTCAAAATCACCAGCAATTGCTAGGGTTCCAAGTAAATCAATGGTGCCGATATGGATAAATTTTGACGCCTTTACTTTACCTCTTATTTCCCATGGGTCAGAAAAAAAAGTTTCAATTGCTCCATCAATTTCCAGTTCCTGATTATTATCATCAGTGATCAGTACGGTATCAATCCCGGTTTTAAGAGACCTTCCTTTTAAAATTCCATGCTGAACCAAATTTGGCCCTGCAAAATCATAAGCACCCCCTGTTATGGAACCATCATTCACAAAACCTGTTCGTCTGAGGACCTTAAATTCTCCCCCTTGAAGTTCTATTGAAGCCCTTCGAGCATTTTCTAAATAGGTTAATTCCAAGGAACCGGCAATAGATCCAGCCTTAATCGACCCAGTGTTTACGAACCTTGATGTATCTAAGGAAACAAGACCTGAAATAGCTATTTTTCCAAGGTTCTCAAATTCATAACGCCCGGAAATCGCCAAACGGTTTCCTTCAAGCGTACCTTCTTGTATCAATTTCCCTGCAAATTCATAAGCACCTCCGGTGATTGATCCACTATTGACCATTGTCGTAGGCGCTAAGGTTTTTAGGCTACCACCCTGAAGTTCTATTGACCCTAGGTTAATAACCCTTGGCACGCTCAAGGATACGGCATCCGTTACAGCTATCTCTCCTTGGTTTACAAATTCTCCAGAACCCGACACCTCAAGGCTTTTTCCACTCAATAGGCCCCTTTGGGTGGTTTTTTCGCCAACAAGGTGCATATGCCGTGCGATAAGGGTGCCATCGTTGGTAAACTGGGTTGCGTCTGTAAATCTTAAATCTTCGGTTACTACTATGGTCTTCTGATCCGCATTGACGAACTTTTCTAAGATTACTGATCCATTTATGGATTTTGCTTCAAGCTTTCCACCATTGGTAAATTCTCTAATCCCTATTGCAAGATGGTCCGCATGTCCAAATCTTCCAAGGTTTTCAAGCGCACCGCTTCCGGAAACCACTGGAGTAATCACAACGCCTCTTTCTGCATTGGTAAATGACGCTCCAACCTGCAAATCAGAAGAAATTAATGTCCCGGTATTTTGCCCTTGATGTAGTACCAATGGACTCTGTGCTGCCCATGTTCCATTGTTTTCAAAATGATGGGTATGGACAGTCCCTGTCATTACCGCCATAAGGTTTCTATTTAAAATTGATTGAAAACCACTGTCTGCGGCGACTCCACCAACCGTCAATGAGCCTAAATTGGTTAGGGTTCCCCCTAATCCATCTAAAACGTCAATGCTCATTTCATCTGTTATATGGTTTTCTGCGCGGCTATTTTGGCTTAAAAACAACGTCTTAATCGAGGCCCCACTTCCCTCGGTTAAATTTAGAAAAGCTCCTTCTTCTAAAATCAATTCGTCACTCTCAATTGAACCTGTAGATTCCAGATCCCCTTCCACTGAAAAACGAGGCGCAGCTATGGTACCTGTATTCCCACTGTTGAGATTTTTTAAAAAAAGCTCTTGCGCATTTAAACGCCCAGTATTGATAAACGCTGAGTCTGACCCAAGCCCTTCAAGTGTCAATGAATCAATACGGGTCTCACCTGTATTAAAAAAGCCTGGGGCAGTGATTTGTAAGGTGTTCGCTTGCACATTATCTAAGGTTACCGCTCTCTCACAACTTAAGAAAACAGGTCGACGGTCCGTCTGGGTGCCCCGTACTAAAATGTTACCATCGTCCTTGATGGATATATGTAATCCTTGCAGGGTAAAATACACGCCGTCAGGGATACGGGTAATACCATCTTTGGTAAAACCAATGGCACTATCTTCTTCCTCAAGAACAGAAGATAGTGCAAGTGAAGTGGGTGAGGTAGGTGAAGTAGGTGCAGCGGATGACGCAGATGGCTGATCAACGGCGCGGACATCTATCGCTTCTAGACCCAAACTGCTTAGGGATTTAAGAGAATCATCAAGAGAATCAACTATAGCTAGCGGTGCAAACACAGAATCCGCTGCTTCTATAGGTTCATCATGATACGTATCCAAGGGGTTTGCCGAAGTAGGGAGTGGGATAGTTGGCCAAGGCTCAACCCGTTTTAAGGTGTTGTAGGAGGGAATTTCAAGCAGCTTGAGAACCTCAAGGTCAGACCCGCTTGCAGCATTGGTGCCCAAGGCCAGACGCAAGCCACCATCCCTACCAGCGGAACTGTGGAGATAGATTTCATCACGAACTAGGTAACCTTGGGTAATGTCCGCGTGCAATACGCCCTGGAATAAGTTCCCATAAACTTGTGTGATAATTAATGAGCGAACAATAAATCTTTTAAACATTTTGTTTATCCTTTGTTGGCAATTTTTACATACATGAAATAATATGACACTCCGCGCAAGATAACCTTGTGAGGTTCGTATTATTTTACAGTCGATACCTAACTTTCTTAGAGTAATCTCTCATAATAGAAAGCTTCTCAGCTCCACTTTTTCCGGCGCACAAGTCAATATAAGTCAACACAAATTCTGGCATATATTTATCTGCAGGTACTGCAGCTAAGATACCTATTAACTGGATTTTGGTAGGTGTATCCATATCTTCACTTACTTGTGTATGTGTAAAACAAGCGTATATAGCTTTATGCACATCTGAAGGTGCTTTAGCTAAAGCCCTGACCATTTGTGATTGGTCATGAGGATCCATGCCATCATTCATGCTTCTACAGATAATTGTAAAAATCTGATATTGATCCTCCGGCACTTCAGATACAGCATGAATTACTCTGGAGGTGTCAGCTCCATTCATTCCCGCACTTAAAATTTTACAAGCACTAAAAAATCCCGATGTATATTTATGCTTAGGCACATCTGCCAATGCAAAATCCACTAAATATTTCTGGTCCGGTATCATTCCAGCATTTAAGACGTTACTCATTGCTGCTCTAAAATCCCTCATGTGCATTTCTATCGTTTTACCGAAAAAGGTATAACTCATAGGAGCATCTATAGGCAAACTATGAAAAACTTCTAAAAGGACTGGACGAACTGTTGTGTAGAGGCTTGCGTATAGGATTGTATGCATTTGCAACCCAACAAATGTATCAATATCGGGCACTCTCCGTCTTGTTTTTATTAAAGAAGGCCTAGGTACAACGTCTGAGCTATCTAATAGTCCATCGGCTTCAGCCGCAAATGCATCACCTAACATTAAGCTAGTGAGTATACTTAAAGTCACAACTGGCTTGCTCAAAATTCTCCAACTTACTTGATTCAAACCCCAAAACCTAGATATGAAGATTAACGCGGCTGTTAAAATTCTTAAAAAATTCGAGTAATAAATGGTTCTACGCATGGTAATTTGCTCATAGTTTTACGGGGTGAAGATTCCTGGTGTGTAAAGGGAGTAACTGACATTCATGCGTTCATCCTGTCAGTTTAAGCTCATCTGGTTTGATGGATAATGGGTGTGGAGTATGGACTTGATGATGCTTTTGGTTCTCTAGTTTTTCAAAATGATTAACTCCCCAGAGAACACCGATTGTTATGGGGAGAACGATTAACCACACACCATAAGATCCAAGCCATTTAGTCATATAAATCATTCCAAATGAGATCATCACGTAACTTACAGCACGCCCTAAAGCATAAGCAACGCTACAAACAGTGAAACGCTTGTAAACTGGGAATTGTTTAATAAAACAATATTCTGCTGGCACAGCGTCAAGATTAAACATCAGCAGAAAAGCCTGCAACAAAAACACATAAGATACTCCGACGTTACAAGATGAACACACCGGAACAAACAGAAGCAGCAATAGGCAAATTGTTCCCTTGATTCTTAAAAGCATTAAAGGGCAAAAATGGTAACTTGCAATAGCCCACACTAAAGTTTGAATAACCTGAATTATTGCTAGCATAAAATTATGAAAAATAATGTCTTGTGGTGAATAACCATAAAAAGACTTCAAGGTAATATTAAAATATATATAAATCAAAAAAAAAGAGATAGGCGAACCGCATTCTACGAGAAAATAGCTCAAGAAGGTTTTTTTGGAAATTTTGTCTTTACGAAAAACAGAAACTTTTTTTAATAATTTTTCCTCCATTCTTGTATTTATTTTTTTGCACTCCTCAATCGAGGCCTTTAGTTTCCTTTTCATATCCACAAAGTCAGGAGTCTCACGTAATCTTGTTCTTGCGACACTTCCCACAACAGCAATACAAGCACCTATCCAAAACGCTATGCGCCAGTCAAATCCAATGCGAGTTGTCAAGGTGGCAACACCTAAAGCCGCAAATCCGCCAATGCTAGCGGCGACGCTTAAAAATGAAATCGCTGGATACGAAGTTGGAGGGTTTGTAATCTCAGAAACATAAATTTGTGCACCTATAATTTCACCCATTGAGGACAACCCTTGAACTATACGACAGACGGTCACAACCCAAGTTGCTGCAATTCCAATCTGTGCATACGTTGGCAAATTTGCCATGACTACACAAGAAACAGCCATCATCATTGTCGTAATAATTACAGTGGTTTTTCTACCAATATTGTCTCCTATATACCCAAAAACTAATGCCCCAAATGGTCTAAGCACATAGGTTGAGCAAAATGCAAGTGCAGTTAACAATGCAGCTGTGTGAGGATCGGTCTTTGGAAAGAATAATTCGTTGAGGAGAACCGCCATATGAACGTAGAGCATGAGGTCGAAATACTCGAGGAAGGTACCAATTTGCAGCAGTCCAACCGCTTCTTTTTTTTGGCGACTTAAAGACGAAAACATAGACATAGAATTACCCATAACGCAAACTCAATTAACAACTATTCCTAATTTTTAAAAAGGTCAATGCCATTAAGAATTGTTTTGATAGAATAGCGTTATTTTAGACACATTAGGATTGCCAATCTATCATTATCAAAACAAACTAAACAATCATTCTTGTGGCAGGGATGATTTACTTTTTTTATGCAGCTTTTTTATATTTGGCACAAAATATCGAAGGGATTGGATTTTTTGGCAGTCTCGCCAAACATCAGGATAATGAATTCTTAAACGCGCTCTATCTACAGTGCAGACAGTCCTGCTTTTCCAGTGAGCTAGAACCTTATGGCCATGTTTAAGCGTATCATTTTCTTTCATTGTGGCCATGCATTTAAGCTTATAAAAATTCTCTTGCTCAGCCCAACGTTTTGCTTCTTCTCTTGCAAACTCGTAGCTTTTCCAATTTTGCAAATCTTCCTCGGTCACCTGAACATTCCCTGATTGTGATTGGGGATACAAAGATTTAAGGGCTTCAGTAGTTGATTTAATCGTTTTCTTATCGTCTTCCATTTTTCGTATCCTTTTTATGTTAAATTGTTGTTAAATTTTGGGAACGTCTATTAAATATCCCCCACACAAACCCAGACTTCTGGATTCTCGACAGGTAAAATTGCTCCCGTCTGGCTTTCCTTAAAGTGGGTTGGCAATAGGCTCTTCATTATCATCTTCCCAGCTTCAGGGTCTTCCCCGGCTGGGATCTCCATGTCCTCCACACACATCACCCCATATTTGCTGTTAGCGCCTGCGGTAAGGTTTTTATCCATGTTGAATTTGATAAAACCTTTAGTCATAAGAACCTTAAGACGTCTATCAATAGTTCTCTCCGCCCCCAATCCTGCCTTACCATCAAAGGCCTCACGAAACTGAGTCGGCGTGTATAAATTGCCCTTAGCGGCCTCATCAAAGATCAACCGCAGAATTACATCATGACAGCGCTTGCGCTCTGCATCCTGTTTCTCACCATAGTCTTTGCGGACAATCCGCTCTGAAGGCAGCTCCATCTCCTGCCAGCGGCCATCAAGTTTATCAACTAATTTTGTCGGGATGCTTTTACCATTGCGTAACTCAAACACGAGTTGGCGCATGGCTTGCTTTTCATCAGGACGAAACAGCAACATGCCTGTCGTATAGAAACTGCGTAGACTCGCCGCACCACTTAAAGTCTGGAAGGGGTCTTCTTCGACCATCTTCTTGGTAATTTTCTTGGTGTGATGGGTTAAAATAATTCCGGCTTGAGGATTGACCAGGTGGCGGAGTTTCTCCACCCGATCCTGCAAGAACGCTAGCATTGCGGTGTTGTCATTTTCATTGCCAGATTTGCCAGGGTCATAAACATTGCGTAAGGGGTCTATCACCAGAATATCAACCTGGTTTGGCTCAAAAAACCGTGTCACTGCCTCATAAACCTTGTCCACCCCTCCTTCATCCAACAAAAACCTTACCTGGGGAGTCATTACCAAATTCTGACGGACCAGGGGCAAAAAATTAGGATCAAAAACATCCGCATTGTTCAGAATGCTCAAGCGCTCCCGTAAATAGTCGTACATGATTTCCGTTTGCAGATAAAAAATCTTCAACGGTCTTGGGGTTGTCATGCCTAAAAATGGTAATCCTGCGGCTAAATGGGCTAGCCAACTTAACAATAGGTCAGTCTTTCCAACCTTAGGAGCCCCACCAAACACCAGTAAGCCACCCGGGGTGAGAATCCGTGGCGCTACCCAATCTTGCGGGAAAGGGCTGGGGTCATCGAGTAATTGACCCACTTTGTAAGCGGGTAGCTCAACATTTACACAGGTGGTAGGGTTGATAACTTCAGCTGGTAACTCAATTCCTTGGGCACAGGCCCCTAGAAAAGCTTTTATATCAATGCCCTCAGCTACAGCATCAGCCGCATCCCAACCTTGGACTTTGTCTTCGGGAATATTCATGATAGCAAGAGATGCTAATCCCAATCTCTTCATTTGAGCTGTAACCCTGGCCGCATAGTCTTTACCCGGCAGATCATGGTCAGGCCAAACCAGAACATGCTTACCGCGTAAGGGTGACCAATCGGTTTTATCGACTGGAGCATTCGCTCCGTTCATGGCTGTGGTCGCACAAATCCCCTGGTCAACTAGCGCTTTTGCACATTTTTCGCCCTCAACCAGAATGATGCTATCGGATTGGCTCATGCCCGGTTGGTTATATAAGGGGCGCGGCTCTGGCGCTTTGTGCTGTTTAGCCTTCACATCCCAGGGACGATACTGCTTACCAGATGCCGTATCATAACGATAAACACAAGCAATCAGATTACCCTTTGCATCTTGGTAATCCCATTTGCCCGTTGATACCCCTAAATCTTTTGCTTCTGCTTCTCCTCGTTTGTTGTCCCTTTGCGGTAACGGCCCTTGGGGCGTGCCTAACCATTCATGGATCGAGCTGACAATTTGGGGGAATTGGTTGTGGGCATCTAAGCCATACACAGCGCCCCACAGGGAAAGGATATCACCACCATCGCCTGTGGCAAAATCATGCCATAAGGCCGTCTTGCTCCCGGACAACTCAACCTTTAGGCTATCACCTTGTATCCCATGAACATTACCGATCACAAAGTTGTTTTGCACAATTCTGCCGGCTGGAAACAGATGGTAGAGGGCTTCTGCAAGTCTACGATTAAGACGCTGTTTTAATTCCTCTGGGTCCAGCCTTTGCTCTGGCTTGGGAGTGCATAAATATTGTGATGGTGCATCATTAAAATCAAGCCACCTATGAGAAATGGGGGCAGGATCTGGCAATGTGAGTACTGGCGCTGACATTACATATTCTCTTTCCAACAATCAGTTTGCCAATCACAATTGGGTTGATGGTTAAAATCAAGCATAGCTACTGGCATTGAAGAGCACTCCGTTTGATTGAGGTTGAGCGATTGGATCTGGAACAGGTGAATTTTCAACTTTGTATTTTTGATAAGCACTGACAGCCACTTCAATCAGGGTTAGAGCTTCTTCTCGAGTATAGTCAGATAGAGATTTGTCTAGACCTATCTCTATGGCAATCTCTCCCAAAGGGGACAAAACAGCTGCTAAGGCCAACTCTTCTAAATGCGTCTTATCAATCACCACTACCTCCGGCCCATAAAGCACGGCTAATGCTTTTTGCGTTAAACTTGAGGTTCATCAGTGCGGAGGCTTTATAGCGGGTCAGGTCGTAATCCCCGCTGTGTTCCGCCAAATAGCCTAACTGTTTGGAGGTGGCTGGAAGATTGAGCCAACCCTTAACCTTGTGGGCAGCATCATCACTTTCATGTAGATTCATCCAGTCATTGGCAGCTGCAAAACATACACTTTTTTCGCCAACTGCCAGCAACTTTGCTTTTCCTTGCTTTTTGGCACCTAGCGCATACCACTGGTTGTTTTTAAAGATCACATTGCTCCAGGCCTCAAAACCCGAGGCCATGAAGGAAGTGTTGTCATCACTAACTGGCACCCACATAAAATTAGAACGATGTAGGATATCGATTTCCTTCATGACAAATTCTTCTTCACGTAAGCCAATTTCTAAATTTTCTTGGCAAACAGGAAAATCGTAACCACACAATGGACATGCCATCACGGACGCCGGAACTACCGCATCACATTCAGGGCAGGTTTTGGTTACAGCCTCACCTGCAACCCCATCCTCTAGATCAGCAGTTTGCTCAATCGCACCATGGGCAAGCGTTGCCGTGCCAAAATCTAAAACCACACAATCATTTTTAACCAAGCCTGGGTAATCTTCTTGGTTAAGAGTCCGTAATCCTCGGCCAACCATTTGGATATAGGTTGATTGATAAGAACTTGGGCGGAGCAGTACAACACAAGAGGTCGGCGGGTGATCCCACCCTTCGGTGAGGACGGCAACATTGACAATCACTTGAGCGGCCCCTGTGGCGTAAGCAGCTAGGGCTTGTTCACGCTCAAGCTCTGACATTTCCCCATGAACCAGCACTGCCGCAATCCCACCTGCACCAAAACACTGCTGCACATCACGCGCATGTTTTACCGTGGAGCAAAACACGACGGTTTGTCGCATAATCGCTTTTTCTTTCCACTTACTAACCACCGCTTGATTGATCGGTGTGGTATTCATGATGTGTTCAACTTCTGCCATGTCATAGTCACCAGCAGTTTTTTTAGCGTCTTTGAGTCTCTTTTGTACACCTACATCCATTACAAAGGTACGCGGGCGAACAAGGTGGCCAGAAGTAATCAGCTCATTGACGGTGATCTGATCACAAACGTTAGAAAAGACGGGACGCAAACCTTTTTTATCACCTCGATTAGGGGTTGCCGTCATCCCTAAAAGCTTGATTTGGGGATTAATCATTTGGGCATGGCTGATGATCCGCAGATAACTTTCGGCCCGGGCATGGTGCGCTTCATCAATCACCAGTAAATCAAGACGTGGCATGCTTAAGAGATTACTTTCTCGCGATAGGGTCTGCACCATGGCAAAGGTCGTACTTCCTTGCCATGATTTGACGCCTGCATCAAAGATGCTAGTCGATAGATGGGGATTGACCAGGCGAAACTTGGCCTCATTTTGTGCAGTTAACTCATCACGATGGGCCACTACGCAGGTTTTGGTCGTTGAAGACTTGCATAGCTCGCCAATCACGGCGGCCAGCATAATCGTTTTGCCAGCCCCAGTTGGCGCAACCGCCAGAGTGTTACCGTGCGCCTGTAAAGATTCAACCGCTCGATTAACTAATGCTTTTTGCCGAGGCCTAAGTAACATGGGGGTCTCCCTTATCGTGCCCAAGCTGGGGCAGTTGAAGCTTTAGTAGAGTCAGAAGCAGAAGAAGCAGTTGGCACTGAAACCGGCTGTCCAATTTTGTGGTAATCCTTATGGTCTTTGGTCAGGGCAATTTTGATGAGGTTGCGTTCTTCCCCGTCTTGGTTTTTCTCCACAGCAATTTTGGCGATAAACTCGATGCCGTTAAGATCCTCAATGCCTTTGATCTGCCTAGCGGCGATTGCTTGAGGGGAGTTATCTTTTTCTGCAAAACCTCGAGCTGAGTTTAAGATTGCTCGAATAAAGCTGCGACCACTATTGCCCCAAGTTGGACCTTTAGGACTATATAAGCCGATAAGACTCCAGACCTTGCGTTTGGCAAAGGGGCCTTCGAGAACAACAAACTCACAATTAAGATAAACTGAGTCAGTAGTTGAGCTAGCGGTCGCGTAGCCACCAGTCCAGCCTCTCTCGGGGTCATTATAGCCACCTGGTTTAATCATCATATTAACCTTAGCAACCGTACCCTTTGGAATCAGGTCAAATTCCTGTTGTGGATCTACACCTTGAAAATCTAAAAAATTTAGCTCTTCTTTTAATTTGAAACTCATTGTTTATTCTCCTGTAGTTTTGGTTGCAATTTGGGTTGCAATTTGAATTGCAGTTTGGGTTTATTGATTAGTCAGTTCACTTGGCATGGTGTAATAAAGACGCTCGGCTATGGGTTTGCCCTTACTCTTAATCTTGGCCATCAGTTGACCTAGATCGGGTTTTTCAAGGCAATCGAGTCGTCCAGAACGATCCTTAGCGGGATAGCCATAAGAATTGATGGTGTGACAAACAAAAGCGCGATACTTAGTAGGTTGAGTTTTTTCTGATGCATCTTTGCTCTCACCGTCAATGTCAGCCATGGTGATCACTTGATCGACGATCCCAGGCAATTCCAGTCCGGTTTTAGTGCCTTCAATCTGGGGTTCAAAATACCGGCAATTAAAGTCATCGGTTTTTTCATCCAAAATACCTAGAAACCAGATGTTTTTGTCTCGGGTGTGCTGCAACTGGATAATCCAGGCGAGCATCTCTTGAGCAAGCAGCCCATAAGCACCTCGCATATCAAGTTTCTTTGTTCTTTCGTTAAAAACTTCGGACTGACCTTTGCACCACTGAAAACACAAACGTGCTGCTACCGTGAGGGAGTCGATAAACATCGTATTAAAGGCATTTAACTCATCTGAAGATAAATCACCAAAGTGTTTACAGGCGAAATCAAAATGTTGCTGGCTATAGTTTTGGGTATCTCGCATTGCTGGATTCGCACCACCAATCAAGACCGCAAGATCACGGCAGTCTTCCCAAGAGCGAGGTCGTATCGTGCTGCCTTGCCATCCTTCAATTGCCAAATCACCGGCCTCAAGATCAATGAACAGGGTGGTCGCTTCAGGCAGTGTCCACAACAGCGAGGTCTTACCAATACCTGATTTGCCGAAGATGCAGCCTTTGATGCCGCGCTGTTCGTTTAAACGTTGCTCTGCTGAAATAATCGGTAAGGCCATAATTATCTGCCTTTCTTTTCTAGGGCAATGCTGAGCCTTTGAATTCCCTCTAACCAGTTACAGACCAACTCAGTTTTGCTAATGAAGTTGCGCAGACGCGCATTGTCCATTTCCAGCAAGTCCTTAATTGAGGTGTAATAAAGGGTTCGTATAAACGTAAGGTCATCATGGGCAATAGAGAGTTTATGGGGCTCAACAGTGGTCATAGGTAGTATCCTTTTCTGGTTATAGGGCATCGTTTTTGGTGGCTGAGGTCGAAGCACGGGTTCTTTCTTCGATATATTTGAGAACCTCTGTCTTGGCATAACGGCAGCTGCGATAGCCCACCGAGATGTATTGCGGACCAATTCCCTTACGGCGATAGTCAGCCAAAGTGCTCATAGAAATATTGAGAAGGCCAGAGAGCTCTCTGGTGCTGTAATAGCAATCTTCAAGATTAAAAGCAGGTGTGGGCGAAGGTAATTTTTGTTTTGCTTTTGCGCGGGGCATTTTTATCTCCTATGCGTTTTAGTGGTTGATGTGCCAATCGCTAGGAAAAGAAAAACATAAAAGATTGCCCAAAAGTGAAGATTGTCATGACAATGCTGTTTTGGTCATTTTAGCATTGTCATGACAATGTTGGGTTTTGGGGTTGTCTCAAATACAAAATGATGATAGCTCCATATTCTTGATGGAGCTATTGAACAAGATTAATAGTGCAAAGATTTTGCGTGGATTGATTGTTAGATCAGGAGGGAGATGGCTAAAACTGGGAAACTAATCATTTCTCAGCGCATACCACAAATGATCGACTATATGCTGGCTATCCTTTTGCTTAAGGACTCTTTCGATATACTCTCTAAATTCTTCTTTAGTAAGGTCTCTAAAGGATTTGCCGTGCGTTTTTAAAATATTTTCCCCATCATTCTTGACCAAAGCATATAATTCATCCTGTCTTTGGTTATGATTGTTGCCCCAAAAACGAGGACTACCTGAATCAGACGGCTTATTTTTTTCAAATAACACACGCAAAATACGACTATCGAATTCTAATCTTACTGACTCCAATTCATTGCGGCAAAGGTGACCTTTGTTCGCATATAATTTATGACTATCTTTTAAAAAATCCATAAAGCTGACACTGTGAACATTTTTACCATATGGGCATTCTACAAAATAAATAGGAATATCGTTTTTAAAAATATCTATTTCCATTTCCTGCAGCACACACCTAGACTCCATAAAATACCCCTCACCTAAGGTTTCGTTACATTGCATGGTAGCGGCAATAAACTCAGATTTTTTAAGATAATAGCCGTAGATTTTTGCGGACTTTTCTTTTTCAGGAAAAGCTTCGCAATATTTCATAAACAAATCTAAAAATTGGATTCTTGACATTTAACAGACCCCACAACAGTGCCATTAACTGGTTTAAGTTTTTAACTTATTGCTTATTCTGTCAATAGGATATTTTTTGTATCAAAAGCGAGGAATGGTAGAAATACGGTAGAATAAAATTTTAGGGTGTTGCGGGTAATCTTTGAAACCGTTGCAGGACCTGGTGGGCGCCGTAGGAATCGAACCTACGACCCGCTGATTAAGAGTCAGCTGCTCTACCATCTGAGCTAGGCGCCCGCTTGGCTATACTTTTAGCCTAAAATAGATTGCGTGTCGACCCTAAAATACAAGACATTGGGGCTCATGTGAGGTGCCGGACTCAGTATTACATGAGCCGGCACTAAGTTATTTCTACTCTGCGTCAATGACTTCAAGTAATTCCACATCAAAAATTAAATTTGCATTTGCAGGAATAAGTCTGCCTGCACCACGATCTCCATATCCTAATTCTGATGGAATATGCAAACGACGTTTGCCTCCTGGCTTCATGGTAGCTAAGCCTTCTTCCCATCCCTGAATAACCATGCCAACACCGTGAGTATATTGTAGTGGCTCACCGCGATCAACGGAGCTGTCAAATTTTTGACCATCTTCAAGAGTACCTGTGTAATGCACAAATATAATTTGTCCGGCCTTTGGTGAGTTACCAGTGCCTTCTGTTACATCTTCGTATTTAAGTCCAGAAGCTGTTGTGATCATGATTTATCCTTTTAAAAGTAAAAGGAAATATTAGCTTGCTAATGTCTGTTTTTCAAGCGCCGATGGAAAGTTTTGAGGGTTTCTGCGGCTTTATCAAAAAGACTACCTTTTTTAAAAGTACCTACTACTTGCCCTTCTGCATTAATTTTCATACCTGCAGGCAACCCTGTCATCAACTCAATTGCTTCACATACGGTATCAACACCCCAAATATGAAAATTACCTTGGGCAATGTCTTCCACAACTTCAGGACGTAATGTAAGGTTTGCAATATTTGCATTGGGTATGATAACGCCTTGAGTTTTAGTGAATCCACGCTCTTCGCATAGTCTGTGGAATCCTTCAATCTTCATGTGAATACCGCCCACAACTTGTGAGCTACCAAATTGATTAATAGATCCAGTAATGGCAATATCTTGACGAACGGGGACATTAGCAAGAGATGATAGTATTGCAATCAACTCAGCCATAGATGCGCTGTCACCTTCGACATCGGTGTAATTTTGCTCAAAAGTAAGAGAGCAAGAACACGAAAGGGGAAATTTTTGTGCGAACACACCGTTTAAAAATCCTTCTAAAATAAATGCACCTTTTTGCTGTATTGGTCCTCCTAATTCAGTGAGCCTTTCAATGTTTACAACTCCTTGTTCACCGACATAAGTTCTAGCGCTTATGCGTGCCGGGATACCAAAACTACGATCGCTAATACTTAAAATCGTTAAACCATTTACTAATCCAATTTTGCACCCCTGAGTATCAATTAACACCTGGTTACGTTGAATATCTTCCAGAGTACCATCTTCAAAGCGTGCATTACGCCGACGACGCTGTAAAAGCACTTGGTTGATGATTTTTTCATCAATGGGTTTTTTAGAAGATTTTTCACTGGCAATTGTGTCAGCTTCGGCCAAAATATCACTAATGAGTTCAAATTTTGCTGAAAGTTTCTCGCGGTTCTTTGCCCATCTTGAGCTATACCCAGTTAGGTAAGAAATTGCATCTGGAGTAATATCACGACTTGTTTCTTTTAAGCAGGTTGCTCGAATAAGTTTTTGATAGTTAGTAATGTTTTCAGGAGTTGCCGGCAAATCTGTATCGATCTCTGCACGTATTTTAAAATAAGAAGGAAAATCAGGGTCTTGCTGAAAAAAGCTATAATACCAAACAGGAGAAGCCACTAAGAAAACTTGTAAGCTCAAAGGAATTGAGCGGGGGCTTGGAGCATCATCTAACGGCGTTCCGCCTTCACGGTAACGTTCACGAATGGTAATTTTGCTATCACGAAGTGCTGACTTTAGCATATCCCATGCATCTTCATCTTTTGCAATTTCATCGGCACGTAAAACTAGAATTCCACCGTTTGCGCGATGCAAAGCCCCAGGCCGGATTAAAGTAAAATTTGTTTCAATGCTTCCAGTTGAAGAATTATTACGATACTTAATGGACCCAAATAAGTTTTCGTATGTAGGATTTGATTCTAAAACAGCCTGCGCCTCAGATTTCTGAGCATGATCACTAATAACATTTATACCGTAACGTTCAATCGCTGCCTTACTGAGCTTTGCTTTAGGATTTTCCTCATCAAACAACAGACTAAGGTTTTGCAAAAGATCGCGTTTGAATTCATCAATCCAGCCCTTCAAATGAATTGAAAATTCTTCCTTGTATGCTTGAAAATGTGGCGTAAGTACTTTGCTTGCGGTGCTTTGTTTAAGTTGAGAAATCTGTTTTTCAATTCTTTGGTTAGCCATGTTAGCAGCAATACTTAGGCGTGTAAGAGAGTTTCTTAAAGCGACCATATCTTTTGGAGAGTTACTTTCCTCACATACTTCTCCATTCTCTTGTGGCTCTAAAAACAAGCCATCTATACCAGATATAAGCTCAAATCCTTTAGCTTTTGCAAGATTTTGTAACTCTTGAGTTTGCTGATCAATTTGTGATTGTTGGTACTGACCAAGACTTTCGGTTTGTTTACGAAATTGACTTGATGTAAAAATTTTTCCAAGAATAGTGCTAACATTTTGCAACAATTCAGTGGTTTTTGTTTTGAGGTATACCCCCTGACCAGAAGGAAGCTTAAATGGAAGCGGTCGATTGCTTTCTAAAAAATTATTAACATAAACCCAATCAGGAGGAGGAGGAAGCTTCTTAACATATTCTTGCAAATACCCCATGGTTGTACTCATGCGACCGCTGCGATCATCTCCAATAACAAAAATATGAAAGCGCTTATTTCGCATTTTAAGACCAAACTCAATAGCTTCTTTAGCACGCTCATGAGACGATAAATCAAACAAAGAAACGGGAAATTTATTCAGACGATTTTTTGGCAAAAATACATTTGGACTGCAAGGATGCAGAGGGATGCCAATCTGTTCAATAGGAATAGGTTCTTTCATAAATTTATTATGAGCGAACAACCGTTAAATGATTCTTAACACACACACTAGAGTGTTATTTTTTTTTGCAGTATTGTGTAGGCTAGTATCCTTAATGAGAAATACTATTATGTCATCATCCAAAACACTATTCGAACGCGGGTTAGCTATCACTATTTTTTCAAGTAGATGGTTACAAGCCCCTTTATATCTTGGTTTAATTGTGGCACAGGGTATTTACGTACACCGATTCACAAAAGAAGTCTGGCACCTTGTAACCAGCTTAAAGGTTTACACTGAAACAGAAATTATGTTAGTCGTGTTAAATTTGATTGATGTCGTGATGATTTCAAATCTGCTGATCATGGTTATTATTGGTGGTTATGAAACATTTGTGACGCGATTAGGTATGGATAATCACCCTGACCTACCCGAATGGCTTGATCATGTAAATGCAAATACTATGAAAATAAAGCTATCAATGGCATTGATTGGTATTTCATCAATTCATTTATTAAAAACATTTATCGAAGCTGCAAAAATGCAAGAAGCAACCATCAAATGGCAAGTAATTATCCACGTTACCTTTATTATTTCTGCTATAGCATTGGCGTACACAACAAAACTTTCACAGGCTAGTTTAGAGGCTTTAAGTGCAAATAAACATTGAAGCAATTACTAATGTAGTGAAAAATCACCTGAATGAAGATGCAATTTTGTCTGTAGTTGATGAATCAGAACAACACCGTGGACACAAAGGGCACAACCCAAAAATTGGTGTAACGCATATTGCACTTAATCTTGTGCGGGAAGATTTCGAAGGATTGACGCTTATAGAACGACAACGTCTTGCAAATGCGTGGCTGGATGACTTTTTTAAACAAGGTCTGCATGCTGTAAGGTATTGCTTAAAAACACCTAATGAGAACATAGCATTATGATGCCCATGGTGTTGGTTGTTGATGATGATATGCGTCTTAGAGAGCTATTGGGTAAGTTCTTAATTGATTATAGTTACCGGGTGCAAACAGCAGCCAATGCAGCTCAAGCACGAGCTCAGCTTGCATCGCAGCATTTTGATATGATGATTCTTGATATTATGATGCCGAAAGAAACAGGGCTAGAATTGCTAGCATCAATGAGAAGAAATCAATCTTCCTATAAGCAAATACCAGTTATTTTATTAACAGCCCAGGATGGCTTAGATGAAAAAATTCATGGATTAATGTCAGGAGCAGATGATTATTTAACTAAGCCATTTGAGCCAAAGGAACTGATTGCAAGAATTGAAACAGTTTTAAGACGCACAAATATTCCGCGCCTAGTTGGTATTGATTTATGCTTGGGAAATTATGTTTTCAAAGTGGAAAAAGCTTCATTATTTAAAAATAATGAAGAAGTTCGTTTAACATCGACTGAACAAATGGTATTGAGAATTTTAGCGCAGCATCCGAATCAACCTTTTTCGAGAACTGATTTAGCCCATCGGATTGGATTTGTTATTAGTGATAGAAGTATCGATGTACAAATCAACAGATTAAGACGAAAGTTAGAAGATGAGACTGGTAAATATTTAAAAACAATTAGACATGTGGGGTACGCTTTATGTCCCGACTCTTAAACGCAATAATGAATCCAAAAAGATTATTAAGAAAAACTCTTCCAAGAAGCTTATTTGGCAGAGCGTTGATTATACTTTTAACACCATTGCTGTTAGTGCAGATCGTGCTTGGTTATATCTTTTTTGATCGCCATACAGAAACAATTTTACGACAACTGTCCACCACCATAGCGGGAGATGTTGCTCTTGTTATGGATTGGGTAGAACGTGACCCTAAGTCCATTAAATCCATTCAAAAAGCAGCGCAAAAATATATGCGCTTAGATGTTAACTTTGTTCCAAAAAATACATTGGAAAAGTATGGAGCCCACAAAGATTCTTGGTTGTATGGATTTATGGGAGACGCGTTGGATGAAGCATTAAATGCTGAAAAGCTGATAGTTGGCAAGAAGCCTTCTTACTATTTAAGAATGCGGGACAGTAAAATATACATTTCAATTGAAGCTAAAAAGAAAGGTATTCTAGAAGTCTCCCTACCACAAAAACGTTTGTTTAGCAGAACAACTCCTTTGGTTTTAATTTGGACAACATCATCCGCTTTATTATTATTTTTGGTAGCATCCTTATTTATGCGCAACCAAATTAGGCCACTGCGTCGGTTAGCAGAAGCGGCAGATCGGTTTGGTAAGGGGGATGATTTAGGCGAATTAAAAATCGAAGGAGCCCTTGAACTTCGCATGCTCAGTCGTATTTTCAATATCATGCGAGCACGAATTCAACGTCACTTACATGAAAGAACACAAATGCTTGCAAGTGTTTCTCATGATTTAAGGACGCCCATTACACGTATGCAGCTTCAATTAGCCATGATGCCAGAGGGTGAAGATAATCGTTTATTGCAAGAAGATTTAAAGCAAATGCAGCTTATGGTTGAAGGATTTTTGGCCTATGCAAAAGGCACTGCCCATGAAGCTCGTCAAGCGGTACCAATTTCTAGTTGTATCCAAGAAATCATTGATAATCTGCCCGGCAAAAAAAACCCAATTGAGTTTATGCCCATAGATAACCCTATAATACAAATAAAATTACAACTTTTTAACCGTTGCTTAACTAATTTGTTGTTAAATGCTAATAGGTACGCATCGCATACTTGGGTAAGTTTAAAGATAAATGTACGTCATTGCGAAATTGTGGTGGATGATGATGGGCCAGGAATTCCCAAAGAAAATAGGGAACATGTATTCCAGCCTTTTTATAGACAAGATGCAGCACGCAATTTAGATGAAGGCGGCACAGGGCTTGGTCTTAGTATTGTGAGAGACGCAGTACGTAGTCATGGTGGTAGAATTCGCCTTGATCAGTCTCCTTATGGAGGGCTTAGGGTAGTACTTACTTTCCCTAGATCTTGATCGATACGAATAGCATTGCCGTTACGTTACGTAGCATAAAACGATTATTGGAGTGAAGGTATTCATATGGCACAATCTAAAGAACCCATCGAAAAAGGGCACGCACACAGCGCACACTGGAAAGAACAGCAACATAAATATACCCAAACAGCGAAAGATATGTTTGAAAAATTTTCAGACCATGCAAAATCGTCAAAGCCTGACCATGCTAAGGTGATGGAACATCATAAGAAAAATCTTGAAGCGATAAATCATGCGCACAAAATGACTGCTGAGGTATTGAAATCTCTGGCAAGTATGCACGGTGATTTTGTGAAAAAAACGTTTGAAGATATGAATTCAATGATGCGCGGGGCAATGACTCAAAAACCAGGACAACCTATTGATTTGTCAGCTCATTCAGAAGTCATGAAAAACTCGTTGCAGCGTGCAACTGATCACGCAAAAAGTGTAGGGAGCATGCTTTCAAGTTCAGGTAAAGAAATTCACGCAAAAGTGAAGGATCGTGTTGAAGAGGCAAAAGAAGACGTAAAAGAGCACCTTTCAAAGCATAGCAAGCATTAAGAGCTTATCATTTGAACCATTCAAAAGCACCTAGATCTAGTGATTCATTTGATTTAGCTAAGGTAGGATAGTCTCCATAAACTTATCTATGTGCTTTTGAACACCTTCAATCTTTAGCAAAGGCTACATTTAGCTCAACTTAATTTTTCTGAGGATATATTCATACTCGCAGCAGTGTTGCGCCTCCTTTAATTATTAAAAATCTTCAAAATAATCATTTCACGAGTGATTTCACCATGAAATTAGCCAGAAAAAACATTCATTAATAATTTCATTGCCATCTTCAAACCCTGAGACTATGCTCAATCAACATAATCTTCCAAACACAAAGTGGAGAGCGCCTTATGTCCATCAATCAAAAAGATTTAAGAAAAAAAATTCTCATTCCTTGTTTAATAGGTAATGCTCTTGAATTTTATGACTTTACTTTATGTGGAGTTTTCATGGTTGTTTTAGGTAAAAATTTTTTTCCAGCCGGAGACGACTTTGCTGCTTTAATAGGTGGAATATTTGCATTCTCTGCTGCTTTTTGGACCCGTCCATTAGGTGCTTTGGTATTTGGATATATAGGAGACAAATATGGTAGAAAAAGGGCATTAACTTTATCTGTGCTTTTAATGGGTATACCTACACTTGTTATTGGAATTTTACCAACTTATGCAAGTATTGGAATAGTTGCTCCCTGTATTTTGCTTGGCTGTCGTTTAATGCAAGGTTTGTGTACAGGCGGGGAATATAATGGCGCCGCAGTTTTTGCCCTAGAACACATGAAGGCTAAACCGGGAATGATTAGCGGGCTTATATCAGGCTCTTGTGTCGTAGGAGCAGTTAGCGCAACTTTAATGGCCTATGCTGTTACGAATTTTTTAAATTTCGAACAAGCATGGAGAATTCCATTTTATTTAGGCGCATGTATTGCTGTTGTTGGCTTTGTTTTGCGCAAAAAAGCAATGGAAACTATGGAGTTTATTAAAAGAAAACCAATAAAAGGCCTGCCTATTGTTGAGATTATAAAAAAATATCCTAAGCAGTACATGCTAGTAATTGCTTCGGGAGCTTTTAATGGGATTTTAAGCTACACATTATTTGGATTTTTAAACTTGTACATCACTCAGTATATTGGTATAAAATTCGCGTCAAGTTTGTTTTTTAATATCTTTGGCCTTCTTGCCTTTATGATATGTTGCCCCATTTTTGGACGTATTTCAGATAAAATCACCCCATACAAATCAATGATTTTAGCAGCAGCCATTGCAATTTTTTCAAGTTGGATTGGCTTTGTTCTTTTACAAAGAGGCACTGTTGAAGAGATCATTATCGGACAAATATTTATCGGAATTGGTGTGGGAAGCTTTGTTGGTCCCTCACATATATTTCTGCAACAACAATTTTCACCAAAAGTTCGCTATACAGGCGTAGCATCAGGATTTTCTATAGGAATGGCTATAACTGGTGGCACAACAGCTTTAATAATGACATACGTCATAAAAGAAACGCAGTTTCTACTAGCACCAGCTATGTACATATCAGTTGCTGCAGTTCTTTGGATACTCGCCCTAACCTTTCTTAGCACAAAAAATCAAAAACAAACGAGCAAGTAATTAACCGCACTAACTGTGCTTTAATTTTTGAATTGCCACAGAATAGTCTGGCTGTTTAAACACACTGTTTCCCGCAACTAAAACATCTGCTCCAGCTGAAATAAGGCCTGGTGCATTTCCAGGGTTAACCCCTCCATCCACACATATGTAAAAATTAAGGTTACGTTCTTTTCGGGCCTCAGCCAGAGTTACAATTTTATCTAATGAAGATGGAATAAATGATTGCCCATAAAATCCTGGATTAACACTCATAATCAACACAAGGTCGACTAGATCAAGAACAGACAAAATTGCATCAACAGAAGTACCGGGGTTAATTGATACACCTGCTTTGCACCCTAATTTTTTAATAACATCCAAATAATGACGTAAATCCCTAATAGCCTCGGCATGAATGGTAATATGATCGGCACCCGCTTTATGATACAAATCAATGCACAATTCGACTGGCTCTACCATTAAATGGACATCAAAAGGTAAAGAACATACGGTGCGAAGTTGGCGAATAATATCTGGACCAAACGTCAAATTGGGGACGAAATGACCATCCATGATGTCCAAGTGAAGCCAGTCTGCACCTGCAGCTTCTATTGCTTGAACTTCATTCTTTAGACATAGCATGTTAGCTGCCATAAGTGATGGCGCAATAAGAACGGGGGTTTTTAAGTTTTTCATTAGATACTCAACATGCTGTCTAAGTTGTAAAGACCGGGTGGTTGCTTGAATAACCACTGAGCAGCTTTAATTGCACCATCAGCAAAGACATTACGATTCAAACATTCATGACTTAAACGAATAGTTTCATCTCCCTGGAAAAAATGTACAGTATGCTCCCCAGGGACATTACCACCACGAAGACTGGTGAAATTAAGCATACTCTGTGGATACTCAGTCTGTTCAATCACCTTACCTAATTCTAGAGCTGTTCCTGAAGGAGCATCTTTTTTTAGTCGATGGTGAGTTTCACTAATTGTAATATCAACATTTTGTCCGAATGCTTTTGCTACTAATGCAACGGCCTTTTTTAAGACAGCAATGCCAAGGCTTGTGTTCGCAGCATAAAGCACTGGAATAGAAGGCCCAGCAACTTTCAACCTATCAAAATGAGCTTTTTCAAGCCCTGTTGTACCACACATATAAGGTCTTTTTGCTTTGATGCAAGCATCAAGAGCCCACTTCATGTTATCTGCATGGCTTATATCAATAACTCCATCACAAATCTGTAAATCCTGGACAAATAAATCAATATTTCCAGCATTTAAACGGGAATATTGACGAGCTTTAATGCCGTCTGGCAAAAGCGCGACTATAGCACTTCCCATACGCCCACTACCTACAATACAAACGGTTTTCAAAAATCCGTCCTTTTTTTATTTTTTAAATGATACGCCATCTCAAATGCTGTGGCCAGACCTGCTAATGCAACCGAGTACTTGTGGATTGTTGTTCATAAACAAATAACCCCAAACGGTATGGGCTAGTCTCAATTTTTTCCCATATAGTTTGCAAATATGACAGAGTTTTTTGAATGTCACTAATGGCATATCGTTTTGGATAATCCATTGTTAGTACCAAATTAAAGGCAATATCACGCATGGAGATATTATCATGATAAGTGGGATCCAAAGCTTTGAGAATATAACGCCAAAGGCTTTCTATTTTTTGGTTACTAAATTGGTCATAAACAATACCATGAAGATGATCCCAACTTTGACTGGCGGTTCGCACGCGATTATGAATACCAAAGCTTCTCATAGCCAGACCGTATAATTTGGCAAAAGCTAAACCCGATTGAAACTGTGCTTCACTGATGAGTTCATCTATATAAAATTGATGAAGAAGACAGCCCTCATTTGCTGCATTGATAATACTTTGAGCTAACGTCTGTGTTTCTTGTGTGTGAGAAGTTTTTGTCATAATTATTTTTACCATGATAACCCTTTCACAAAAAATGCTTTCTGATTGTTTTCTGTACGTATTTTGTTAGCTATTACAAGTAATTGCCCCGCATTTAAAATTTGCGTCCCTACTCTAAATTGACGGCAATCCAATTCAATACTAGAAGCAGAAAGTTCATAAAGGTAAATATTTTGACTACTTAAATATTGGCATAATTGCCCAAAACTCACCCAGTTTTCAAGCTCTTGTCGTAAAGCTTTACGTTCAAAAGAAGGCGCAATAATGGGTGAGAGAATTCTTTTTTTTGGGTTGTTGGAGTTCTGTGTAATTTCTTCTTGGCTTTTCAAAACGTATACCAAATCTGCTAAGTGCTTTATTTGTGGCAGTAACCGAACGACCTAATTCTTTTGCAATCTCTTTTATTGCTAAACCATTTAAAAAATAGCTACGTGCGTTTTTAATATCAGTGGCTGACCATTCCTGTATGCCCATGCATCCTCCTATGCGAAAAAGTTATTTCAGAATTGTAATATTTACATAGATAGTGTGATGGAAACTAATGACCTTGGTCAATGTATTAAAATGTCCCAAATAATTTTAGTAAAATTTTACAAATAATAATCTACTAAACTAGCCATTTTGCTTTGCTATGAATTCAGTTTTATTGGTTAGTGTCAGGCACATCAGCATCTACCGCAGCTGTTTGTTCTGGGTCTTGCTCTGGTTCTATTGCGGTATCTAGGATTGGTGAGAAGTCAGCTACATCAGCTACAGAAGAATCATCAACAATAAGATGTTGATCATCAGACGGTGGCTGCACAGAGATGTTTGCAACTGTTGAACTTTGAGACTCCACTTGAGCGTGAGCTCCGGAAGCACTAACACCTGCATCAATACCCACCATCATTCCCTCAACATAGGAAGGAGTAATTGGCCCTTCATGATTACGAAGTTTATCGATTACCAACTCCACAACTTTGGCAGCATTATCGGGGTTAATTACACTCAGCACATGTACTATTGGCTCTTTCATAACCTCTTGAGACTTAGCAGAAAAAGTATCTAGAATAACTGACGCAAAGGTACTTGTTTCTCTGGCAGTTAATGGCTCTTCACCAAACATTTGAACACTATACAAAAGCAGTAAAAGTAATATTTTCATTTTTAAGCTATCAATATTAGCAATACTAATACGTTAACTCTGATAGGGTTAATTTAGCGTTAATATTGCATTGCGATGTGATTTACTTTATATTAAGGCCTTTAAATTACAATTATACGACAGTAAAAAACAATAACACTAATGAAAAAATCCTTTCTTATTTTTTTTATAACTATCATTCTTTTTAATCAGAGGATATATAGTGATCACCTTGCAAGCCATGGTGAAGTAGCTGTATTTCGCGCACGCAGTCAAGCCGCAATTGCTGCCAAAAAACTTGAATTAAAAACGCAATTAGATGTTGTTGGGGCGCTAGGTGTTTTAGATCAGGAGCTAACGGGTAAGCAACTTGATCATATCACGTTTTCCAGGCTTGTTCTTGGTATGATGATGGGGAATGGATACCGAGATGGAGTAACAACAAAACTAACTGCAACACCAGTAGAACGAGCAGCTATTGAAAGAATTGTTAAAAAAGCAACAGCTTATGCGCGCAACCTTAATTTTGTTAAAGATCAGGTATGGAAAACAAATACCACAGACGCAGCAGTAGAAACACATATCAAAGTTTTAAATGGCTGGAAAGCAAGAACGCCAGAAGAAGATCCTTGCCTTGATTATACCGCACGAACTGCGGAAGCTTATAAAAATTTAGATCAGATTATTCAAGAAAAATGCGCCTCGTTTACTGCGGCAAACCATTCAAGAATAATGATTAATCAAGCGCAACGCCTTTGTAATAATCTTGACTATGGTTTGATGATAAAGCAGTTTATTCTAACTTTTTCAGAACTATCGGCTGCTGACCAACTTATAATTACCAATGCTTATACTAAGGAAATTAGACTCGCATTTTCACAGGATGATAAAGATGCCGAATTCCAACTCATAGTTCTTCAATGCCAAAATAAAAAGCAAGCACTGGATTTTATTCAAGAAAGGGCGGCACTTGGGCCACTACCTGTATTTGCACCACCTCCGGCACCAGCAGTACTTGTACCACTTCCAACAAAATCAGCCCCTCCGGTAGCAGCTGCTGACGTCCGTAATGATGATGGAGTAGACATTACAAAAATTAATAGTCTTTTAGAAGAATTACGTCAATTCGATACAAGTTCTAGATCAGGACGCTATGATGATGTTTCCAAAACAATTCTCATTATGAAAACACTATATGAACGTAAAGACGAAATTATTAGCTTTGCAAAAAGCAATTGGGAAAACGTAAGACAGATACGTGATATTAATTCGGTTGCACATCCCTCTATAAAAATCAGTAAGAGTTCTAATCAATGCAGCTACTTTAGAGCTGTAATTGAAGATTATGTTATAAGAATTCAATATGATCTACGTGATAGAGTCGATTCTCGCATTAACTATGCGCCTGTTTTTGAAACAGTTGAGTATGTTTTTGGCGGACCTATGGTTGGTTTACCAACAGATAAGGATACAATTGATTTCATTTTTACAACCATCACAACGCACCTTATTGACGGCGCAAGAATGCTAGCAAAGGCTGCTATTTGGTTAGAAAAAAATCCTGCTTATTACCGTAATTTCTTTATGGATAATTGGGGGGATAATTCCGGGTGCATTCCCAAGCGGAATGACATGCTTAGTAATTGGATTGATGCGAATACTAAAGAAAATATAGGAAAATATGTTTACGAGAATATTTTAAATCGTGGTGATTTTCCAATTCAAGTTGGAAAACTTATAAACTTATTTCGGCAAAATTGTTTTGCACCTGTAATTAAAAGCAACCCTGCTCTTAAGTATGCATCAGATACAATCATAGAAAATACACAGATATTTAAGAATATTTACAACAAAGAAAAATTTGTGAGGTGGGCACAAGAAGTAGTACGCACTACCTATCAATTAAGTGTTTTTCCACGCGGCTTTGAATACTGTGGATGGAATAATGCAAAAAAAATAGGCGATGTCTGGAATGCTGTTATTGGTGATTAACCACCTTACTTTTTCTTAAACACAAAAAATGTATACGAAAGCGTTATTTCGTTAACATCTTTTAATAGTTGGTCTTTGGCAAAATCAGGATCAATAAAAAATTGTACTGGCATTTCCATGGTTTCACCTGGATCAAGTTTTTGCTGTTCAAAACAAAAGCAAAAGACTTTATTAAAATATTGTCCTGCTATATCTGGAGAAACATTATAAGTAGCCATCCCTACAATGGGTTTGTCTGAATGGTTTTTTGCTTTGTAAAAAGCCAGTCCATTTTCCCCAATTTTCAAACGGATGGTGTGTTGTAGCGGCGAAAATTCCCAAGGCAGGTCACGATGCGTATTCGCCACAAATCGCACAGTAATTTCTCGATTAATCACTTGGGTCGAACCGTCTCGACTAATTTTTGGTGTGCCACCAAATCCTGTTTTTTGGCAAAAAACTCTGTATAAGGGAACTGAAGCAAATGCTAGTGCCAACATAGCAAAGAAACCTACCGTTAATAAAATAGCTACAGTTCGGTCATTTTTTTGCACTAAAAACCTCGATAATATGCTCAACAACAGTAGGGTCTGCAAGAGTACTAACATCACCAATTTTTTCAAATTCGGATTTAGCAATACAACGCAAGATTCTTCTCATGATTTTGCCTGAGCGTGTTTTAGGTAATCCTTTTACAATATGAATAGCATCAGGGCTTGCGATAGGGCCAATTTGAGTGCGAATTGTTTGTTTGATAATTGCTTTTAATTCATCATCACTATGAGTCACATGAGCACCAGGAATAGCAAAAATCATAATACCCTCCCCTTTAATGGGATGAGGAAAACCCACCACTGCTGTTTCAATAATTGAATGATCCATTGTTGCAGCAGTTTCAATTTCTGCAGTTCCTAGACGGTGGCCAGACACGTTTAATACATCATCAACTCGACCAGTAATCCAATAGTCTCCATCAGCGTCACGACGTGCACCATCACCACTAAAATAATATCCAGGAAATTGACTAAAATATGTATCTTCAAAACGACTATGATCACCGTACACCGTACGCATTTGTCCTGGCCATGAGGATTTAACGCTCAAATTTCCCTCAGCAGGATTACTATCAATTTCTTTACCAAGATCATCTAACAAAGCAGGCTGAATTCCAAAAAAAGGTTGAGTTGCAGACCCTGGTTTTAAATTGTGGACACCAGCTAACGGAGTCATCATAATTCCGCCAGTTTCTGTTTGCCACCAAGTGTCAACAATTCTGCAATTTTCATTACCAACTTTATGAAAATACCATTCCCAGGCTTCTTGGTTAATGGGTTCTCCAACAGACCCTAATAATCTTAAAGATTTCCGCGAACTTGTTTCTAACCATTCATCACCCGCTTGCATAAGACTGCGTATTGCCGTGGGCGCTGTGTAGAAAATGCTAACTTTTAAGTCATCAATTATTTGCCATAAGCGATCAGGGTTGGGGTAATTAGGAATACCTTCAAACATCACGGTGGTAGCACCATTGGCAAGCGGACCATACACAACGTAAGAATGACCTGTAATCCAACCAGCATCTGCTGTACACCAATAAATGTCATTCTCTTGCACATCAAATATCCATTGATGAGTCAGGCTGGCGTAAGTTAAATAGCCACCGCTTGTGTGCAGCACACCCTTAGGTTTTCCAGTTGATCCTGATGTATACAGAATGAATAAGGGGTCTTCGGCATTCATAGGCTCTGGCGTAACAACTTGGGCATAATTTGGAACATAAACAATGTCACGGCCCGCCACCATTGGCACATGTGCGCTCGTACGGTTAATAACAAAAACCTTTTCAACTTGTGGCGCTTGCAGAAGAGCTGTATCAACGTTAGCCTTTAAAGGAACAGTTTTGCCCCCACGCAATCCTTCATTAGCAGTAATAACTACTTTTGCACCACAATCTTGAATGCGACCACTCAAGCTTTCCGAGGAAAATCCACCAAAAACAACAGAATGAATTGCACCAATTCTGGCACATGCCAGCATTGCATAGGCAATTTCAGGGATCATGGGCATGTAAATAATGACCCGATCGCCCTTTTTGACTCCAAGTTCTTTTAATGAAAATGCCATGGCATTCACTTCTTTAAACAACTGTGCATAAGAAATATGCGTAGGAGTTTTGCCTTGATCATCTACCCAAATAATTGCAGTTTTATCTGGCGTTACATTAGCGTGACGATCAACACAATTTGTGCACACATTCAAAAGCCCATCTTCAAACCATTTAATAGATACCGGTTTTTGAAATTGCCAGTTTCCCGCAATAGTTGGAAAATTCATCCACTCTAAGCGTTTAGCAATATCCAACCAAAAATTATTAGGGTCTGTCTTTGCTGTTTGCTGAAGTGATTTGTGGTTGCTTGAATTAATTAAATAGGACTGATCGTCAATAGGTTTTGGGTAGGTCATCATTTTATAGTTGTTTTTATTTTATAAATCCTACCCTGTATGAGAGATTTGAACAAATTTAAGAATCTTAGATCTTGTGCTAGTTTTTTGTGATTTTAATTTTGGCTTTTTTTTACCCAAAGTCCGACTGTTTTTTTTTAAAATATTTATCATGCTTTGAGAATTTTCATCGTCACTTTCCTCATCTGCATCTTCTACTACTTCAAAATCATCTTCTCTATCACTAGTTTTGTCTTCTTCTGCGCTTTTATAACTCTTTTTTACCTTTAAAATTTTGGGAAACTCAACTGACTCTTCCGTGTGAAACACACTATCTTCGTTATCCTCAACGTCTGTTACTCCATCTTTTTCTACAGATTTATGGTGATCTACCGTCAAATCTTGCACATAGACACTTTGAACATCAGGGACTTCCGGTTGAATATCACTAATTTCTAATTTTTCAACATTCCCTGCTCTGGCTATCTCTCTATTTTCATCTACAAGCTTTTCCTTCGAATCTTGTGCAAGTCCACCTTGAACAGTTGGCTCTTGCCTTTCAAAGACACTAGCTTCTAATTCTTTAACGTCAGATGCATCAGATTTTTCTGTATCAGTTTTAATATCTAATTCTTTATGAGTAAAAACCGAATCAGCTTTTTCTGTTAAAATTTCTGGAGGAGCTGAGGAGTCTTTTCCGCTAGGTAATAAGATAGGAGAAGGCAAGAAATCTTTTTCGCTAGGCAATAAGCTAGGAGAAAGTGAGGAATCTTTTCCGCTAGTCAATAAGGTACTAGGGTTTTTATTTAGTTGGGGCTGTACTTCTGGATCTTTTACTTGATCACCAGGAAACAAACATTCACAACCTGAAGCACATTTTTTTTTAAATTTTCTTTTCTTGTTGGGCGAATTAAGTGTCGGTTTCTCAGGTGCTTTAGGTACCTCTGCGCAATATTCTGGCAGATGTCCACATCCTGGGCCATGCACATGCAGACGACGTTTTTTTTTAGTATCACTGCCTAATGGAAAGTCATTAACAGTATCATCCGCAATAACGCGACCCACCAACAGTACAAATAAAATCAATACACTTTTATAAATCATATTACTTGAATTAAATCCAATCTTGTACTTTTAGCATAGAATATTAATGTTTTACTAGTAATGAATCACACGCCCGTAAGCATCTAGCGTTGACTCATGCATCATTTCTGAAAGGGTCGGATGCGGAAATATAGTATGCATCATTTCAGCTTCTGTTGTTTCCAGGGTTTTTCCAATAGCAAAACCTTGCACCAGCTCTGTAACTTCTGCCCCTATCATATGGGCACCAAGTAATTCACCTGTTTTTGCATCATAGATAGTTTTAACCAGCCCTTCAGGTTCACCCAAGGCAATAGCTTTGCCATTGGCACGATAAGGAAATCTGCCAATTTTTAAAGTGTGACCTTCAGCTTTAGCTTTTTCTTCTGTCAAACCGATGCTTGCAATTTGTGGGTGACTATAGGTGCATCCTGGAATGTTATTTTGCTTAATAGGATGCATTCCCTTTACACCAAACATATGTTCAATTGCCAAAATACCTTCATGACTGGCCTTGTGTGCAAGCCACGGCGCTCCGGCTACGTCACCAATTGCGTATACGCCTTTTTCAGCAGTTTCGCACCATTCATTAACAAGAATTTGGCCTTTTTCAGTTTTAACTTTAGTTTTTTCAAGCCCTAAATTTTCTGTATTGCCTAAAATTCCAATCGCTACAATCACGGCATCTACTTTAAGCTTTTCTATTTCCTTGCCATCTTTTGAAATAACAGCGTCAACATAATCTTTTGAAGTTGTTAGTTTGCTAGTGGAACCTAAATGGAATTTCATGCCTTGTTTTTCAAACTGCTTTTGCGCCAAACCTGAAATTTCTGAATCTTCGTTTGGTAAAATTCTTGTTTGCATTTCAACAACTGTTACCTCAACCCCAAGAGTACGGTAAAAGCTAGCAAATTCAATGCCTATAGCACCCGAACCAATAACCAACAAGGACTTGGGGGTGAATTCAGGAGTCATAGCTTGCTTCGCTGTCCATATACGATGATGAGCCTCAATACCTGGCAACATACGTGCTTTAGCACCTGTTGCAATAATTACATTCTTAGCTTCAATCGTTTCAATTTTTTCGCCTTTTATTTTTAAGGTGTTCGCTTTTTCAAAGCTGGCTTCACCATAAAAAACTGTAACTTTATTTTTAGCTAGAAGCCCTTTAATACCTGTAGATAATTGTCCAGCAATTTTCCGTGACCGTTCTACCATTTTAGTAAGGTTAACTTTTACCTGGCCTACTTCAATGCCAAATTCATCAGCATGATTGATTAAATGTAATACTTCTGCAGACCGTAAAAGTGCTTTGGTAGGAATGCACCCCCAATTCAAACACACTCCACCTAGATGTTCTTTTTCAATCACAGCTACTTTTTTACCAAGTTGACTGGCTCTGATAGCGGCTACATAACCACCTGGTCCCGCACCTATAACAACAACATCAAATTTTTGCATATTTTACCTTTACGAATTTTGCATCTTTTTAAGATAACCTAACTCATGCTCTGATGCTATTTCCTTTTTGTTGTAGTACAATGCAATAGAACGTTAGGAAGGTTCAGTTATTAATATGGCCGAAATTATCATTTACACGACAAATTATTGCCCGTATTGCGTAAAAGCAAAACAATTGCTACGCAAAAAAGGAGTAGAATTTGAGGAAATTGATTTAACCAATGATGATACCGGACGCATGCAGTTGGTAGAAAAATCAGGTGGCCGAAAAACTGTTCCTCAGATTTTCGTTAATGGTCAGCACATAGGTGGATGTGATGATTTGTTCTCCCTAGATGCAAAAAAGGAGCTTGATACTTTACTAGCATGAGTTTATTTAAAACAAAATCAAAGAACATTCCTTCAGAAACATTTGCTGCCCTTGACATTGGGTCAAGTAAGGTTTGCTGCGCTATTGCAAAAATGAACCGTGATATCAACCCAGAAAAAGGGGTGACAATTAAGGTTCTAGGTGTAGCTTCTCATGCCGCAAAGGGCATTCGAGGAGCTTCAATTATTAATTTAGAAGACCTTGAAGATTCCATCTTGAACAGCATTCATTCTGCAGAACAACTTGCAGAGCAAACTATTCGAAGTGTGTATGTCAATCTTCCTGCGGAGGCATTGCAATCACACTGTATAACTACAAAAATTTCTCTCTATGGACAACCAGTAAAAGATTCTCATCTGCAAAAAGCTTTAGATGTGAGCCGCGACCAAAGCATAGGCGTTACGCGTCGCATAATTCATATTTTCCCTATTTCATATGATCTTGATGATAGTACAAATATTTATGATCCTCGCGGTATGCTGGGTGACACCTTAACAACTTCGTTACACGTCATAACTGCGCCAGTGCACCTTATTGCAAATTTAAGCGCGTGTATTGGTCGCTGCCATTTAGACGTTAATGCGTTTGTAGCAGGACCCTATGCTTCTGCTCTTTCTTGCCTCGTTGATGATGAAAAAGAAATGGGAGTAACCATACTTGATATTGGCAGCCATAGCATTTCCATGATGAGTTTTTATAATGGTAGTCCAGTGTATTTGGGATGCATCCCTGTTGGAGGCAACCATATTACCCATGATATTGCTCAGGGGTTAAATACAAACATTAGTCAAGCAGAACGCCTTAAAACCCTTTATGGAACGCTATTAGGAACGCTTGATGATAGAGAAACAATTTTAGTGACCCAGCTTGGCGAAGATAACACAACTTTTGCAAATCCTGTTTCTAAAAGCTTTTTAATGCATATTATCAAAGCAAGAGCTGAAGAAATTATTGAAACTATTGAACGTGCATTAACATCTCAGCGAATTGACCCCATAGCATTACAGCGCTTTGTAATTACTGGAGGTTCTAGTCAATTGCAAGGACTTCGTGAAACAATGCAATCTCATTTCAACCGAGTTGTACGCGTGGCCACTCCTCAGGGACTGCAAGGAATCGGCGATGTCGTTCATACACCAACTTTTTCCCTTTGTGCAGGGCTTTTACAGTATGCAATGCGTGACCATCAAGGAGCGCAATTGAGTCATGCTTTAGAAAAACCGAAGGGCGTTGTAGGGCGAGCTTGGGACTGGATTCGCAACCACGTATAATTTATGACCGAAAAACAAAACACCAGCTCTGAAAAACAAAAAAGGCTTGAGAAAGCCTTGCGTGAAAATCTGCGTAAGCGTAAGTCTCAACAACGTGAACGTAAAGATAATGAGAAAAAGCAAGAAGAGAATTTGCATAATGAAGACGATACTTCTAGTTAATTAACGTAAAATTTCAAAATATAAGCTCCCCAAAATCCAATTATCCAAGCTGCAATAAATGGCAGATTTCGTTCTTGCTTAATTTTAAATAGCATAACAAGCGATATGGCAGTTATCAGACAGTATGCAGGCAAGAACACAATTGAAAAATACCCAGCACCCAAACTGAATAGCGCAATATCAATAAGCTGAATACTATTTTTTCGAACCCGTTGATATATCCACAAAATGCCAAATATGAAAAAGCTATGATGAGGGTAATGAGTATGTAATGCCAAAATAGTTACTGTAATAATAGCAAGAACAAGATTCACTTGTTTTGATTTCCAGTCCTGCCACGCTAGAGAGAGACTCAAAGAAATTAGCGCAAAAAAAATATAGCGTTCCAAAAGCTTACGATTGCTCTCTTTTTGCACGAATTTTTACCAGAATTTCGTCTAACCTGTCTTTTAATTTTGACTTTATATTTCGTTTTATTTCATCAGAAAAATTTGCCCAATGCTGTATTTCGTAGGCATTACGTCCGCAACCAATGCACGTGCTATCGGCATTAAGCGTGCAAATTCTTACGCAAGGAGATTGTTCCAAGGTAAAACTCCTTTTTCTTGCAAAATTTCCAAAATTTGACGGTGAATTGCATTTGGGTGAACATCTACTTGCAGAACAACACATCGGCTAGAGTTCTCTTTAGCGATTTCTAGAAAACCCAATCGAATTCGTTTGTGAAATTCAATGTCCATGGCTTCAAAGCGCCCTTCAACGACAACGTTGCCTTCCATGCGAGCAGTTGCTCGCTTGATTCCTTTATTAACATCAAGATCAAAAATAAAAGTAACGTCTGGCTCAACATCACCAACAATGTGTTGATACAATAACTGCAAGAATTCTCGACTAACCCCTCTGCCGTATCCTTGATATGCAACAGTTGAATCAGCAAACCTATCACATAGTACCCAGGCACCTCGATCAAGAGCTTTCTTAATTGTATTTTGCCAATGATCTGCCCGCGCTGCATACATTAACAATACCTCACTCATCGTTGACCAGCGGTCAACAGAGCCAGTTACAAGCAAATTTCGAATGATCTCAGCTCCTGGACTTCCTCCAGGCTCACGGGTCAATACAACATCGACATCATGCTTTTTTAGAATTTCAGCCAGTATTAAAGCTTGAGTGCTTTTTCCCGTGCCTTCTCCACCCTCAAAAGTAATAAACATATTTTCTCCGTCCTATAAACTGTATAGGTTTTGCCGATAATTTTCTAGAAGATTGAAAGTGTTGCCAACAAAGGTTCAGCATAAAGATGATAAATTAAAATCTCTCATTAACTTTCTCTTAGTAATTTGCATGGCACAGTTGAATTGTACACAATAATCAACGAGGGCTGCATGCTGCAATTTATCGCTATTTTAGGAATTTCAACACTTTTATCAGTGGCAGCGTACAAAATTCAGCATGAAGAAATAAAAGAAACTAAAGGTTTGCTTCTAGGCTCAGATATTGCAGCAGTAGAATTAACCCAAATAAATTACTTACTCGTTGACTGAGGTGTTTGAGGTAATGGTGGAGTAACCTTTACCAAGGTAATTTGATTACGTTGACGCCTCAAAATTTCAAATCGAAAACCTCGCCAATTGAATATTTGACCAACCGTTGGTAGCACACGAAATTGAGTAATTAAAAGCCCAGCAATCGTTGCTGCAACATCATCAGGTAACTCCCAATCAAATTGACGATTCAAATCACGAATTGTAACATTACCATAGATAACAAAACTGCCATCTGGCTGAGGGCGAACACCGCGCACGTTAACGTCGTGTTCATCAGCAATGTCTCCTACAATTTCTTCCAAAACGTCTTCAAGAGTTACAATTCCCATAAGCGCGCCATATTCATCAACAACTAATGCGAAATGTTCGCGTCGCTGACGAAAGGCATGAAGCTGTTCTAAAAGATCAGTACTCTCTGGGGTGAACCAAGGTTTATGAGCAATATCAACAATATTTAAATCATCCAGTAACCCAGAATGAGCACGCACAGCGCGCAATAATGCTTTGGTATTAATAACACCGACTATATTATCAGAATTTCCTTGCCACAACGGTAATCGCGTAAAAGGACAAGCCAAAACTTGATCAACAATTTCTGTTGGTGAATCATCTGCATTGACCATGGTAACATTTTGACGGTGCACCATGATTTCAGAAACCTGCACTGTGCCCAAATCCAAAATACTTTTTAACATAGCTTTTTCGTGGGGCGTATCTTGTCCAGGACCGTCGTGCATATCAATGGCGCCCCGAAGTTCTTCCATACTTGCATGCTGATCTTCAGGCTTCACTTTAAAGCCGAATGCTCTTAATAAAGCAGTGACAAAATATGATAAAGCCTTATTAATCGGCAAAAATAAATTGTAAAAAAAGCGAATTCCAGGTGCTGCAAACATTAAAAAACGAATAGTATCCTGAATCGCTAATGTTTTAGGAAGCATTTCAGCAAAAACTAATACAATAGTTCCTGTCACAATGGATGCTCCAACAGCCGCAATGGTTGAGTTTTCTCCCATGAGATCAAACGATAAACTAGCTAAAACAGACGCAATGGCAGCATTTAATAGCGTGTTGTATGCCAAAACAGCGCTGACAACCATACTAAGATGTTGCTGCAAATCACGAATAATTTTTGCTGATTTATTACCTGCTTTTGCAAGTTGATGCAGCTTAGGACGAGAAGCAAAAGTGATTGCAGTTTCTGATGCGGAAAAAAAAGAAGATGCTAAGAGTAAAACAAAGAAAAGAACAAAAAGGGTGATCATTTTAATGACTACCTATAGCTGCTGGGAGCTCTTCATCGCTATGAGCATAACGAATTTTTGTATGTTCTAGAGATTGTCCATTGTTCTTTAATGACTCATCAGACCTTGGAATACGCTTCGCCGGACGATCACCACATAAGGTGCCCCACAAATTATCTGTGCGCTGCTCTCTGCAATATATTTCAAGTGGTTCAGGTTGATTACTATTCATGATTGTTAAAAGTTTTTGTAAAACTTCCATATAATGAGCTATTTGATTTAAAATTTCTTCTTTTTTAGCATCTTGTTCATCACAAGAGTGTTGGTCCAAACCTTCTAGTAATTTTTTTGCGTCATCCACATATGTATCAAATAAAATACCCAATGAAGGAACAGTTTTTTTTGATTTTTTTTTCTGCACCAGATCTTGTAAATATTGCTGGCTCTCAATAACATACGCTTTTGGTTTTGAAGCAGGTACATGGCCATAAACCATAGCTAGCATCACAACAACACAGGATATTGTTTTGAAAAACATGCCCTTCTCCTACTCTAAAGGGTTGCTTTAGCTATACAGATTTTAAAACGTAATAGTTCGGATACTTTGCCCGAATAAAATCGCTCATTGCCTGAATAACACGATCAACCGTAGCATTAGTTGGCTCATCTAACGTTTGAACATGAACATCAGCTTCTTCAAATATTGGATAACGTTCCGCAATTAATTTGTCCAAGACTTCTCTGTGATTTGAGTCAGTAAACATAGGACGATCAGTACGTCTTGAAACTCTTGCAACCAATGTTTCCACATCTGCCTTTAGCCAAACAGAAATCGCTTTTTCCTTAACGATTTTTCTTGTCAAATCATAAGTAAAAGAACCACCACCTGTTGCTAATACATGTGTGGGTTGGTCGAGCAAACGCTTAATAACCCTTTGCTCGCCATCAAGAAAAGATTGCTCGCCAAAAATTTCATAAATTTCTTTGATAGGGTAACCAGCAGCCTGTTCAACTTCAATGTCTGAATCAAAAAAAGATAGCTCTAACCTGTTTGCAAGACGCTTCCCTATACTTGTTTTTCCACTACCCATTAACCCAACTAAAACAATTGTTTTTGGGGGCATAAAGCTCACCGTTATATGTGAGCGATTGGCTTGGCTGAAATCGTCTCTCATGAACCTACTATAACCATCATTTCTAAGTTAAATACAATATCTGAAACCTATAAGGCTTCGGCATACTATACCCAAAGTACGCCTAAGATACAAGTATTTCTCTCTTACCTTGGTGATTAGCAGCACTTACAATTCCTTGTTTTTCCATCTGCTCAACAATGCGTGCAGCCTTGTTATACCCTATTTGAAAGTGACGCTGAATAAAACTTGTTGAAATTTTATTTTCCCGTTTAATCAATTCTACTGCTTGAGAAAACATAGAATCACCCGCATCAGCTACCTCACCAGACATAGAAAACATATCTTCGGTGTCAGTGGTAACATCATCAACATAGGTTGGCTCCCCCTGTTCTTTCAAAAAGGCAACCACCGATTCAACCTCGGTGTCTTTCATGAATGGTCCATGGACACGAATAACACGTCCTGCACCACTCATATACAGCATATCACCCTGCCCCAGAAGCTGTTCTGCTCCTTGCTCACCCAAAATTGTCCGACTATCAATTTTAGAAGTAACCTGGAAACTAATTCGGGTTGGAAAGTTAGCTTTTATAGTGCCGGTAATTACATCAACTGATGGGCGCTGCGTTGCCATAATTAAATGAAGCCCTGCAGCACGAGCCATTTGCGCCAATCGCTGAACAGCTGATTCAACTTCCTTACCTGCAACGATCATTAAATCAGCCATCTCATCAATAACCACAATTATGTAAGGTAGAGGTTTTAGATCAAGAACCTGATTTTCGAAAATTGCTTGGCCCGTATCGGGATCAAAACCGGTTTGAACTCGCCTTGCAATAATTTCCCCTTTTGCTTTTGCTTCTTTCAGCCGCGTATTGTACCCCTCAATGTTCCGCACCCCAAGCCTTGCCATATTGCGATAGCGTGTTTCCATTTCCTTAACTGCCCACTTCAAAGCTACGATTGCTTTTTTAGGCTCGGTAACCACGGGCGTTAGTAAATGTGGAATATCGTTATAAACAGAAAGTTCTAACATTTTAGGGTCAATCATAATAAAGCGACACTCATCAGGAGACAGCCTAAATAAGATAGATAAAATCATCGCGTTAACAGAAACTGATTTACCCGATCCAGTCGTTCCTGCCACTAAAAGATGGGGCATTTTTGCTAAGTCAACAATAACAGGAACGCCCACAATATCCTGCCCCAAAACCAATGGCAGTAAAGCTGTTGTATTTTTAAATTCATTTTGCAGCAGCAGGTCACGCATATACACAGTCTGCCGCTTATGATTAGGCAACTCTATTCCAATAACATTCTGCCCTGGAACAGTAGCAATACGAGCAGAAATAGCACTCATGGACCTTGCTATATCATCGGCCAAACCAATAACCCTAGCGGTTTTAATTCCCGCTGCAGGCTTGAGCTCGTACATAGTAACAACAGGTCCAGAACGAATACTTGTAATTTCTCCGTTAATACCAAATTCTTGCAATACTTCCATAAGTAATTTTGCTTGTTGCTGCAATTCTTGAGAATCAACTACAAGTTTGCGCTGCTGTGTATCATCAAGTAATTCAACGGGAGGATAGACATAACCATCTTCCCGAGCAGATGTTGTTTTATGAAGCTTCTTAATAAAGTCTTGTGGCCTTTTTTTATTTACATCACCCTGCTCTTGCACAACATTTTCAATATCGCCACGCTCTTCTGGTAAAAATTCATTTGCATAGTCAATCGAAAGCTCCACACTTGACTCACGGCCTTCTTTTTTACTTGCCCTCAAAAAAGTGGGGCGTTGGAATATATACTCATTTGGTGCTGTAAACACGCTTCTAATCCAGCTTCCACTGGTTTTCAAAAACACGTTTATGCTTTTAACATGCTCTTCCGTAATACCTAATCCAAAAATAGTACAAAAGAATCCACAAAGCCCCATTACAAACACAAACTCTCCGATCCACTCCTTCATTTGATAGGCATCAAGCAGATTTTCTAAACTTTTAAGAGCAACCAATCCCAGCGCACCACCTAAAGGCTTACCGCCATTAGTCCAAAAAATCTGATAATAAGTGAAAGCAATAAGTAATTGCAAAATTCCCAAACTTAGAAGAATAAAGGAATTAGAAAGAGGACGGTTAAAATAGCTCATCGCCGCACGAAGAGCACATAAAGCTAAAATAAAGGGAATAGCATAGGCAAAAATTCCAAAAAACTGACAACACGTATCAGCAAAATACGCACCACCCCATCCCAACCAATTCTTAGTCAGTTGAGGCGTAGAAGCATTAACAGAATTATCAAAGACCGAATGACTTTTAATTGCTAAAAATGACAACAATGCAGCTGCTGACATAATAAAAATATACAAATCCTTTAGGCTTAAAAATAATCCATGGACAAAACTTTGGGGAAATATACGCATAATTAAATAAAATTCAAATAATCGTCACCTTAGCACAAGAAAAGCTAAGTTTAAATTTTGAAATTAAAAATTATTTTTTAGGCACCTTTAGATGAATCATTCGTTGAATTGCCTGTCTCATCTGTTTTTTTGACAATATCATCTAATAAACTTTTCTTTTTTTTCTTAGTGTTGCCGGATTCAGCAGGATCTGAACTCGAGGTGTCTCCGCTTGCTGCGTCACCTGAGGAACTATCCGCAGAATCACCACTACTCGCTGCGCTATCTCCTGCTGCACCGCCTGAATCTCCACCACCTGAAACAGCATCTGAACTCGAGGCACTGCTAGCTGCACTATCACCTGCTGCATCACCCAAGGAATTGCTCGCAGAATCACTACTAGCTGCATCACCGCCTGAATCTCCACCACCTGAGGCAGTATCTGAACTCGAGGTGTCTCCGCCTGCTGCATCACCCGAGGAACTATCCGCAGAATCACTACTACTCGCTGCGCTATCTCCTGCTGCACCGCCTGAATCTCCACCACCTGAAGCAGCATCTGCACTCGAGGTGTCTCCACCTGCTGCGTCACCTGAGAAACTATCCGCAGAATCACTACTACTCGCTGCATCACCTCCTGCTGCGTCACCTCCTGTTGCATCATCCGAGGAACCGTCCGCAGAATCACTACTACTCGCTGCGCTATCTGTTCCTTTTTTTTTCAATCCTCCAAAAAGTGCAGCTCCCAAACTACTATTAGACATACCGGCTATAAGTTTTTCAGCCTTACTTGCTTGATCAACTCTTTTTGGATCAATTCCAAGCAAGCTCATAGCTGATTGTGTTAAGGCTTCTTTATCACCACCAGCCAACGCTTTTACTGCACTCAAGGCATGCTCTCCATCCGGTAGTAAAGACCCTTCTACGTCATCTTCTGGGGCATCATCTGACGAATCCGATGCACCCTCTTGAGAATCATCATCAGGATTATCTTTCTCTAAATCATCCTCACTGGAAGTATCGTCACTTTCTTCATTTGTCTGGGTCTGCGCATCGGAATGAGAACCATGTTCGCTTTGCTCCTCCCCATCTTCATTTCCTTTTGTCTCATTATCTTCTTGATCATCATCTTCACCCTCTTCTTGTTCAGACTGCTCTTCTTCGTCTTCAGAGGGACTATTACTATAAATATGCACGTCAATTTTTGGATTAAGAGTGTAATCCATGGTGGCCATGTCCTTACCTTCTAAACGACCATCTGTTCCGTATTTATAAAGTGTGTTGTTGTACTTAGTAATTTTTAATTCAACCAATAGCCAATCCAACATTGGCTCTAATTGCTGCACATAGCATTGCTCATATTCAATTTCTTGAAGTTTACCAATTACACCGTTCATTTCTGCAATGTTAACAATTGTGATTTTATTAATTGGGCTTGATTTGTAGATATGACTTTCCAACTTAGTTTGCAGATTGCCCCTTGGAATATATAAAATAACGTGGCTATGACGTAGTGTATTAGATGACAAAACATCAGTCTTTGCAGCCATATTTGTGCCGCGAGAAGTTCGTGCATAAAACCCACGAAGTGTACAGTGATCTTCAAATCCATGAATAGCTGATTCCGTATAGTCAAGAATTTTAGCCACCCAACTAGGCATTTGGTTAGGTGGAGCAGCACCAGATGTACTGACACCAGAATCCATTGGAATCAAGCGATCAAAGGCTTGCATGAATTCTATAAGATTTGATTTAGAGTCTGCCAAAATATTTGAATTGTATTTTTCTTAAATTGTAGGGAAAATCTAAAAAAACTCAAAGCAATTAACGCATAATGCCTACAACTTCGTGACCTAGACCGCTAACAGACTATGGTTAATCCCTTAAGCCACCATAGTAATGCTCTGAGAAAATGTTGCGCCGGCACCCAGTTGCACAATCCCCCCTGAATTGAATGTGAGACTTGAAAACATTCCTTCGGGAACAGTAACACCAGCCTCTACTGACACAATTCCCCCTGATGCAATATCAGCACTTGTTACAGCACCTGTTGCTCCAGCCAATATCGACATAATGCCCCCCGAAGCAACAGAAGCGTTTGCCACTGCACCAGCTACTACTGATCCAGAAGCTGTTCCTAGTTGAAGGGTCGCACCACTAGCTACTGATGTGGCAGCATTTGGTAATTTTCCTGATCCACTGACCTCTAAAATGCCTTCTGAAACGGCAACAGGTGTTGTTGAAGAACTTAAATTATCTACAGCCCGTAACCGCCCTGCGCCTGTTTTTGACATAAGACTGCTACCTGAAGGGGCATCAAGAATTGCTGCAATACCTGTTGCAATTTTTACAGCGCCAGGTGTGTTAAAGGTAAATGCCCCGGTGTTAATAGCGGCCAAAATTTCTACTATTGCTGAACCACTTGATGCGTTAAACGTAATGGGTGCACTACTGCTAACTTGCAAAGTGCCACTACCAATTTCAATTTCGTTATACGTATTGCTCGACGGTAATATAGCTGTACCACCACCCGATATATAAGCAGTTCCAGTTACTGCGCTAGGCAAAGTTTGACTACCAGAATACGTTGCTGATGGAAATGCAAGCTTCCTAATGACGTTATTAGTGCTGTCTGCAACGTAAACTTTTCCAGTACTGTCGCCACAAATACCATAAGGAGCATTAAACCGGACAGCAGCAGCAGTAGCTGATCCTCCGTCACCCGCATAACCCGCAGTTGTTACGCTTCCGCCAGCAATAGTAGAAATATTTCCTCCCACGGTAAACTTTCGTATTCGATTATTAGTTTGATCTGAAAAATAAATATTACTTGAACTGTCGACATAGATTCCTCTGGGATTTGCTAACATTGCCGCAGTAGCTGCTCCGCCATCACCAGAAAATCCTTGAGTTCCAGTTCCTGCGACAGTGGAAATAGTACCTCCTACAGTAAATTTTCGAATTTTGTCATTGCCGTAGTCTGTAACATACAGATTACCCGAACTATGCCAGAAAATCCCCCAGGGATTATTGAAAGTAGCCGTAGTAGCAGCTCCACCGTCGCCTGAAGAACCAGATGCTCCTGTTCCAGCGATTTTAGAGATGAAGCCGTTTGTTGCAGTAATTTTTCTAATGGAGTTATTGCTAGAATCGGCAAAGTAAATATTACCTGAACTATCTACACAAGTCCCACAAGGAGCGTTTAACAAAGCAGAAGTAGCTATCGCGTTATCTCCTGAAGAACCAGATGATCCTGTTCCAGCAATGGTATAGATGTTTCCAGCAGTGCGAGCAATACCAAAGTATGTGCCTGTTGTGTTAACCAACATTCTAATGCGTCGATTCGAAACATCCGAAAAATAAATATTACCTCTGTTATCGGCACAAATTCCAGAAGGGGCGTTTAACAAAGCAGCAGTAGCGGCTGCACCGTCGCCTGTAGAACCAGATGCCCCTGTTCCAGCAACTGTAGAGATAATGCCATCCGCAGTGATTTTTCGAATACGATTATTAGCAGTATCTGAAAAATAAATATTACCTGAGTTATCTCGGCAAATTCCTAAAAGGCCATTTAAACTGGCGGCAGCTGCAACTCCACCATCGCCAATATTCCCGCCAGCAATGGTAGAAACTGTAGTGCCAGCAAGTTTTCGAAGACGGTCATTACCACTCTCGGCAATATAAATATTTCCTGTGCTATCAACACAAACGCCTTGTGGATTACTTAACTGCGCAGTTGCTGCAGCGCCGTCTAAGAAGCTAGACGCTCCTGTTCCAGCAATGGTATAAATGAAATTAGCTGTTCGGCTACTGCCAAAATATGTGCCTGCAGTGTTAATAAGCATTCGAATGCGGTTATTAACCCCATCAGCAATATACACATTGCCTGTACTATCTAAGCAAACGCTATAGGGAGAATTGAATCTAACACCAGTAGCGGTGGCTGACGCACCGTCACCAGCGAAACCTGCGGCTGTAACACTTCCGCCTGCAATAGTATAAATGCGACCTACAGTTCTAGCACTACCAAAAATTGATGCGGCACTGCCAGCAATCATTCGAATACGATTATTTGCTGTATCAGCAATATAGACATTGTTTGAACTATCAACACAAACACCATAGGGAGAACTTAACGTGGCAGCAGTAGCAGCAGCATTATCACCAGTAAAGTTTGCTGTTCCTGTTCCGGCAATGGTGGAAACAGTTGTTCCCATAAGCTTTCTGACACGATGATTACCCCTATCAGCAATATAGGTATTGCCTCCACTATCAACAAAAACACCATAGGGACTGCTAAATCTAGCAGTAGTTGTTGCGGCACCATCTGCGAAACCTGCAGTGCTATTGCTGCCTGCAATGGTTGAAATAATTCCACCAACAATTTTTCGAATACGTTGATTACCTGTATCAGCAATGTACACATCGCCATCGCTATTAACATAAATTCCATTAGGGGCATTTAGCGTAGCAGCAGTGGCTGGTGTGCCGTCTCCGCTGAAGCTTGCCGTTCCTGTTCCTGCAATGGTTGAAATAAACCCGGTACTTGCCGTGATTTTTCGAATACGGTTGTTGGCAGTATCAGCAAAATAAGTATCGCCAGAACTATGCACAAAAACACCGAAGGGGTTATTTAACCTGGCAGCAGTCGCAGTTGCGCCATCACCGGAAAATGAAACGGCACTTCCTGCAATGGTTGAGACATTGTAGCTAGCAGCACTAAGCCCGGATACCAGGGTCAAACCAATAACTAATAAAAAGAGCCACGTTAAAAATAGTTTTTGCGTTGAAGTTTTTGCTGAAATTATCATTCTTGATCTTTTTGCATGGAAAGAATCTAAGAATTATCATTGCAAAAAGAAGTTTAATTATTGTTAATAAATATTAAAATTTAATTATAACTTTTATTATTATGTATTAAATGAATAAAAAAGTAGAATTGGATTTTATGGTCAAGCCACAGGAAAACTAGAGAAGTTACCACATGCCAAGATCCCTACGACCAGTCTCCCCCCCTCTAGTTTCCTTATGGCTTGGGCCTTGGGTCCAGTTCTATAATTTCTGAATTTACCCACTGGATAACCACGTCCACTTCGTGTCCCCTTTATGACGCCTCTTGGTATTGCCTCGTCATCCAGAGCCCTTTAGGACGTAGGGATCCAGTGTGTATCATCCATATCTCTAAAATTTATCTAAAGTTATTTGGGACATAATAATAATTTTTGGTGGTTTTATTATTCAGTGGTATTCTACTAACTGAAGGGTATGTAAGAAACAATACCTTATCAATCTGGGGGCAGAAATAAATACCAGGTTGATAAGCCAACGTTTCAAACATGAACTTCCTGCCCCATAAATTTAAATACACCCACTAGAGTTCAAGAGTTGGGTAGGCGATCGAGCAGCAAGGACCGGAGTGTACACTTGTACATGAGGACCGCAAATGTCGATGATCAACGCACCCAAGGCCTGAAATATGAAGGGTATAGCTTCCATTTTAGTGTGACACCGTATACGCACCCAAGCTGGCATTAGGTTAATAGCCTAAGGTTAGAACTTGCGGTACCAGGGTCTTGTCTAATCAACAAGATAACCGCGGTAGCTTTTAACAAAGAAAGTAACATTTCTTTGTTAAGACCTGAGGCCCACATCGGGGAGACCCGGTAGCGGAGCACGAGACACAGGCCATTGTCTGCATTAATGGTATTAACCACCACTAATGTGACCAATGAACCGGAATGTACACTTGCGTCTAGTAGTAATTGACGTTGCCCGTTCAAAGGTGATGCA
>CAITNM010000002.1 GCA_903893805.1 uncultured Alphaproteobacteria bacterium
GTCTCTTTGATTTATCGACGAACTAAAAACCTTCGAGCCATTCAATTGCTTCTCGGCCATTCCAAGCTTGAAAGTACGGTTCGTTACTTAGGCATTGAAGTGGATGATGCTTTGGAGATGGCTGAACAAACTGAGGTTTGAATGAAAGAGCAGATGGTGGCCAAAAACCATGGTCTGCTCTTAACTCATTAGCTGTCAATCAATATGCTGTCCTGCGGCAGGCAAATATCGACCCATAGAAGACGGTCACAGAACAAGGCATTTATTCCAAAGTCTAATCAAAAATCCAAACGTGTCTCAAGTCAATAAATGCCAAAGGTTTTGGATAGCTAGGTTTGTAATCTCCCCATGCAGTTAATGTCCGACATGAATACTGTCTGTCATAGCTATCTATGCAAGGACTTTCACTTGTTTTGCCCCCAAACCAACTACCAAAACTAATAGCTGTTAATGATGATTCTGTAAATGACAATGTTTTGGTATAACCAGCGTAAACAGCATTGTTAACATTCAATTTCTGCGTATTAATTCCAGAGTCATACCCAATAGAAAATAACTCACCTTTTGAAAAACCATTAATATGCCCAACAAGTCTTTGATGGTCATTTTGTAAAGCATAAAAATTTGACATACCATACCTAGTTGAAGTCGAATCATATGCTGAGACTGCTGACATTGGATTAGCCATAATTGACATTCCAGATGCATTCGTAAAATACATTGGTTTTTTTTCGCTACTAAATGACGACAACCAAAAACCAACGGGTTTAACCTGCTCCGTATACGAAGTCATTGAAGTTTGAATTGCATAATTTCGTGTAAATGCATCTGCAGAAAAAGCATTGGCTGAAAGAAGAAAAAGGATGAATAATGAAAAAACTCTCATCTTAGTCTTCCAACCGGAGCCAATGCTCTAGATAAGCTTGCCTCACCTTTGCCATAAATTGTAGGGTCACAATTTGGAGTGCATGACAGAGTGTCAGTTCTAGCCGTATCTAAAATAATGTTGCTCGTACTAGCTGCGGTTAAATTTGGAAATTTTTGCATCACGATAGCGGCATAGCCAGCTACCAACGGTGCAGCAAATGATGTTCCCATATAATTCGCCGGGAAATTACTGCCGTCAATCTTCACGCTTCCAGCAGTCCATGGCATTGTTCCGTTAGCAACCACAAAACGATCAGATATTGAAGTGTTGGTACCGGCAGTATTGCTATAGGTTGCAATAGTTGCGGGACTGGCCACAGTGCCATTTTTATTTAGAGCTCCGACAACAAGAAGTCGATTTTGGACGCTTGCATTTCCAGATAGCCCAAGTGCATTAAGGTTGTACTTAGAGTCCAAGGCATCATTACCAGCAGCCTGGACAATCACAGCATTAGAAAAATTTGATAAATTAGCAACACTGGTTGTTCCATTGAGCACATTATTTAAATTTGTATAAGTGTTTGCCAGAGAGGCAATACCTGCATTATAAACAGCACTTGTTGGGGCTATACCACAACCACTGTCGCAGTTCCAATTATTAGTACTATAAATAAATGACCAACTCATATTAATTACGTTTATTGATTTTGAACTTGTCAAATTGGTTCCGCTAATATCAAAAGCAGTACCTGTGAAATTAGTTGTAAATGCATAATCAAGACCGAACTTCGTGGCCCCGGGAGCAATTAAATCGGTGTTCATCATGGTCGCAATTCCATGGCAATTGCCATTAGCATACGAACAGCCCACTCTATTTGCGTAGGTATCGATTAATAAGATATTAGAACCCTTACCAGTCCAACCCTGATTCCACGCAGCCAATACATCCGCTGATGGCTGGAGCAACGTTGGTCCCGCTGTAGTTTGCCCTGCAACAGTAATACCTGCGTAACTTAGTGCCGTACCTAATGTATTAGAGGCACTTGGAAATAAATTTGCATACCCCGGCCCACTCTTATCCGGCGTACCCCAATTTAGGTTGTATGTTGTTGTTGATGAGGTAACGTATGAACTAGGGTCGGTAATAGATAATGCAGATAGTGTTGTTTGATTAAAGGGCTTGGAAACGCTTCCATCCTCAAGAGTATTAGTTTGACCATCGTTATAGGTTTGAATCTTCGCAGTAACAGAAGGCGGGGTAACCGTGCCAGTTGTAGTCCAATTACCCGGATAGTTTGCACTCGATAATGTTGGGGTCGATGTACTAATTACATAGGAAGGTGTACTACCACCACCGCCTCCACCACCGCCTCCGCAAGCAATCAAAACCAATGGGGCTAAAAATACGGCTAAGTATTTGGCTAATTTGAAGGGCTTCATGGAGAACCTTTATAAAAGTTAAAACTAGTTCTTAACTCTACCCCCCCCACTCGATTTAATGCGTGCTATATAAAATACTTGTGCTTGTTATTTGTTCTGCATCAAGGAAGCAAGGGTAAACACTCCAAAGATAGGCGAGTGTCAGATTTTTGACTGACTCTAATTGGCCTTGAATTCAACTGATCGATGCAACACACTACAAACTGCGTAAGCAAAAGGAGTGTTGCTCATGAAACAACGACCTCGAATCTATTACACCGCCACTCAAAGAGAGTTGATGTGGGATCGCTGGCAAAAGGGCGATAA
>CAITNM010000003.1 GCA_903893805.1 uncultured Alphaproteobacteria bacterium
ACTTGTCGAGGTGCGTTAATCGTTGTATTTGGTTGAGTCTGAATTGGCGCTGTACTTGTTCCTTGATAAGCCCCCTGCGGACTATAGAAATTAGTCTGCCCACTATCAGTTTGAAACGACTGAGTATTTTGACCTTGAGCGTTATAGACATTTGTGACGCCGCTGGGACTTGTTTGTGAATAGCCTTTATATGCCCCGTTGGCATCATAGATAGCCTGTGCTGAGCATAAGACTGCAAATAACAGTGAATAGCCAGCTGTAACAAAATATATAAAGATTTTCATAATTACCTCAATTCATCCGATTCCCCTTAAGGTAGCACAGACTAATTCAATAACCGTCGCTTAAATCAGCGCCTATATTGCCAAAAGTAGAAATCTCATTAAAAAGTGTCAAAATGGTAATAACAATTAAAGATATAAATTAAATGAGGTGGTCATGAGAGACTTATTAAAAGAGATCTTAGAAAAATACCCAAATGCGAGAGCAACGACTGCATTTGGCGGACAGCACGAAATTCGTTCTTTATTTGAGGATTTAAAAGAGTCTATTAGATCCTTAGACTTTATAAAAAATAATCAAAACCTATTGGTTAAGTACTCCTATGGCAAGGGGAATTGGGCTCAAACGCCTTGGATTGCAATTCATGATGATAGAGAGACAACAACAACTCAAAAAGGAACATACGTTGTCATTCTTTTTAGAAGTGATGGCGACGGTTGTCATTTGAAACTTGGTCAAGGGGTAACTGAAATTACGGAGTTATTTGGATCGGGTGTAAATGCTGTACAGGAGCTACAGAGAAGGGCTGATGAAATAAGACTCATGTTTCCTGAAATGTTGAATACAGCTTTTGATAACGAGCCCCAGGAAATAAGGGGTAACGCAAATTTAACATCGCTATATGAGTCATCAACAATTTACTCAAAATATTACAAGCGTGATTCAATTCCTGCGGACTTAGAGCTTGCAAGTGATATTGAAGTCTTGGTTAATTGCTACGAAGAGTATGTAGATCGAAAAGATGCGGAATTGGAAGTTGATGATTCCGGAAGAAAAATATGGGCAATAGCCCTGGGTGAAGGCGGACGTTTATGGAATGAGTCTTTTGAGCAAGGCATCATTTCTATTGGATGGGATGAGTTGGGAGACTTATCTCAATATGATTCAAAAGAAGCAATTAGTTCAAGACTCGCTGAGAGCAGAGGAGAGGCTGGGAGGGTACCCAGTAATGACGCACTTTGTTGTTTTCAATTTACTCGGCAAATGAAAGTTGGAGATTTAGTTGTTGCAAAAATAGGGAGAAAGAAAATATTAGGTGGAGGCATTATTACGTCCGAATATATTTACGATCCGCAACGACGCGAACATAAAAATATTAGAAAAGTTAAGTGGGTTACAACAGAAAAAACGGAGTTTCCTGGTACGGGAGTGACCACTAAAACACTTACTGAAATAAGTCGCTATCCATCTTTTAAAGAGATGGTTGAATCCTACATTGCAGATAAACCTATAGTAGAGCGTATAGCTGGTGAGCCGTATGGATATGAGGATGCTTTGAAAGATCTGTTTATGAGCAGAAAAGAGTTGGAGGCTGTTATAGATACAGCCAAGCGTAAGAAGAACATTATTCTTCAAGGCCCTCCAGGAGTTGGTAAAACCTTTATTTCAAGACGCCTTGCTTATCTGCTGATGGGCGAAAAAGATCCAAAAAGAATTGAATTTATTCAATTTCACCAGTCTTACTCTTATGAAGACTTTGTTCAGGGTTGGAGACCGAATAGTAGTAGTGGCTTCACTCTCAAGAATGGTTCGTTTTATGATTTTTGTGAAAAGGCTAGAGCTGATCTAGATCGGAAATTTGTTTTTGTAATTGATGAAATTAATAGGGGTAA
>CAITNM010000004.1 GCA_903893805.1 uncultured Alphaproteobacteria bacterium
ATTTATAAATATTGGTGCAACCAATATTGTGTAAAAATTTATTAAAAGAGGAATATAATAATGAAAACTATTCAAAAATTGACACTAGGTTTGCTTGCAGTTGTTTTTGTCGCATCGTGGAATACAACTTTTGCTTCCAACATTTTTCTTGATGTTGAATCAGGCTCAGCAACGCACAGTGGTGTGATTACAGGAACAGCGCAAAAGATAGGTGCTGGTACAATTGTTATGTCTGGTGCTAACGGTTCTAGCTTAACAAGTTTAGAAATTGATGCTGGTCTTGTTCAGTTTGCTTCAACAGGTAATGCTGGTGCGCAAGTTAAATTCGGTTCAGATGTGCCTGGTGGTACTACCGGAAATCTAGAAGTTTTAGCTGCCGCCGTTGATACTAATAGTGATGGAATTAATGATACAGTAGTGGCTAACTCCGTATCATTGCCTGTGCACGTGATGGTTCTGTCAGCTCAACTAAAGGTTGGTTATGGTCTGACTGCATCTTTATCTAGCCTTACAGATACTTTAACGGCGGCACAAAGATCTGCAGGTGCTAGAAGAACATTAACTGTTGCAGCTCAAACAGCTGCTGAGGTTGCTGCCTCTGGTCTTTCTGTTGGCTCAGCTCAACCCGGTGTTGTGCTGGTTGCTGCAAATATGTCAGCAAGTACTACACGTTTAGCGGTAAATTCAGATGCAACTGTACAAGTTGGTGGAGCTGGTGCTAGTAAATTGACATCAGCTCTTCATACTATAAATGGCACTCTAGAGCTTTTGACCGGCGCCAGTACTGGTTGTGTTCCTGGCCAAACAGTAATTCAGTCCGGGGGCGTTCTTAAAGTAGCTGCAAGCATAACAGTTCCTCAGTATAACTCGACTACTGACCTGTTTGGTACGGGTACAAGTGATACACTACAGTTTTTGTCAGGATCCAAACTAGTTCTAGGTGCAGGCTCAACTTGGGCGCGTAATATGGCAATCGGTACTGCTTCGTAGTATTGATTAAGGTTGGTTGGTCCCGCAGTCTAGGCCGCGGGTTCAACACAAGTTGTGAAGGTCAAAAACCTAACTACTCCGTCATCCAGAGCACTCGTTAGAGGGCGTCGGGATCCAGTGAATATTATCAATTTACTCTCCCTGGAACTTCCACAACCCTCAACGTTTTCTCAAACCTTCGCACCAAGGTCTTGTTAGTGCGTAAATCTTTCAGTTCAATATGAATACTCGTTGGCACTTCTTGTAACACAGCGTTCATATTATTGCGCACCGGATATTGATTTTGTAAAAGGTACGCTTCCTGTTCCAGCGCTGAATTTTTCACAACTATATTGGCGATAATATCTTTGGGGTGCAGCTTGGGGTGCGCAATGCCAAGCAAACAATCGGCTGATTGCGTTTCATCATCCGCATAATTTGGGGGGTATTCATCAGCACTCTCAATTATGCTATTTACCAAATCACCACTTTGAATTACGCAGCCTACCGTCACCTCTACACATCGCTGCAAGCCTTTAACTACGTGTCGCACTTTTGTAATTTTTCCTTCAAATTTACCATCTGCTTTTAATGAATCATTAATGGTTAAATCTCGTCCCAAATTCCAGGACAGGGTGCACAAAACCTGTATGCATCTGGCTGATGCTCTAAGTTGCGCTTGCACAATGCGCGTGGCATATTCAATAAATTCCGCACCTTGGCTAGTTTCAAAAAACATCGCTTTTTCACTTTTTGGTAGTTCTATTGAAATGGGAATGTGGCGAATTCGATGCTGAGTAAACAGGTGTTGGCAATGATTCAATTGCCCTTGAATCACCATATGTTCCACCCTGGGTTGGTTATACTTCCAATGAATTTTCAAAGCTGTTTTGAAATAATGAATTTTAGTGGTTAAGCTTTTTTCTGCATTTCCTTGTTTAGTGCAAAAGGGTTTTGTGTATGGTCTAAGCCCACTTAAGTGCATTGGTGTGATTGTTGAATGTTCAACTCGGTATCCACTTTGGCGTCTCCCTAATCCTAGTCGTTGGTCATTCAGCGGCCAATGGTTAGTCACTGCATCTGGCGTTAAGGTTGCTACAATTTTTTCAGGAAATGCCCGCGCAATGTAAGGCGATGCATTAAAAGCCCCGCTCAAGTTTTGGGTCCAGTGCACTTTTAAATCAATAACCGCACGACCTAATGGCATGGCAATTTGCTGAATTTTAAATGATCTTTCAATGTATTGACCACTCACATCAACGCATCTATTTCCTTTGAAATAATCACTTAAAGCAATTTTTCCTGTGACTCTATTCCAGTAAAAAAGTGCATTGCAATTTTCTAAATAATCACTTGGTTTTGAGTCTTTCCCTTGAAAAAATACAGGGTTGTATTCCAGCGACTTAGCCGCCAAAATCGTTTTCAAATCCTTCTCAAAAGTGGGTGAAATTCCCAGCACTTCAACTTTTGTTAATCGCTGATGATGCTCAAATTGCCCCGACACCACCCCCTGAAACAACAACGTCTCATCATCAAAAATGCCTAAATACGCACCATCAGGGGGCACGAAATTCCCAACTACTTAAACGTGCACTGGCCACATGTCCTTCTTGGTGGGTAATGAAAAATTGCACCACATCCCATTTGCATAAACGGGCATTTGCATAATCTTCCCAGGCGTTTGTAAAACAAAATTTAAACATGCCTCCTCCGAAAATATAAAAAAACCGCAGTGGTCATACTGCGGTTTGGGTTGGTTATAGTGGTTTGATTATATTTATTAGATGACTTATTTCTCTGATTTTTGCTGAATAAGCATTTCTACTGTTTCGAATGGTCGCCTTTTATACTGCAGTTGAACATCAATCAATTTCCATAACTCATCTATGACTGAGATTAGTTTTTCGGATGGGTCAGTCGCAGTATCAACTTCCTCAGAATTTGTGTTGATTGGGCTTCCATTTGGTATTATAGGGTCGGCAATTTCAAGAAGTGGTAGTAAATTTGGACTTGCTGTATTTTGCGATAACAAACCCTCAGAAGCTTGCAGCTCCGTTCTTTCAGTAGTCAGTGGGTGCGGCAAGTCAGAAGTTATTATGTCCCTTCGTATATTTGCCATTTCTATAGCCGACTCAAAAACATGAAGTAGATTACGTTGTGCTGGAGCGCTGGAAAAAGCCTGCTCTGCATCACTGATACTAGGATAATAATCTGCAACTTTTAAGTATCTATAAAATTGAAATACGGTGTACTGAGGAAAGCTACAATAAGAATCAGAATCTATCTTAAACGCTTCATGTATTTTCATTGTTGTTTTTACAAGTTGAGCTAATGCTCTATTTTCTGACTCTGTTTTATGACTTGCTATGTGATTACAGTTTTCTATCCAATAACTGCTAAGAGCATCTTCAGTATTGCTCTGTGCAATAGTAATAAGTGCTTCTTCAATTGTATTAGCTTCGCTAAGTTTCGTTTCTTCCTCTGCTATTGTGGACATTACTTCTGCAACAGGCAAAACACGCTCGTGAGGATACTTTTTGCAGTTGCTAATAACAAATACCAAACCAAGACTTTTTGTGAATTTTCTTGTATCTATTTCTCCAGAACAAATATCAGTATCTTGGAGAAAACTTTTGGGTACGCTTGAAAAAGCTGAAGTAGCTTCTTCAACAGATGGATAATAATTGGCAAGAAACAACAAATCATGAAATGCTTTTACGGTATAGATACTGCTTCTTGCACTGCTTCTTATAGTGCTTCTTATTAATGTAACCAGAGCTCTATTTTTTTCATCTGAGATGCTATCGCCTATTTTAATGCACGCCGACTTGTAATAAAAAGGTGAATCAACTTGGGCAAGTAGTTCTGCAATTGTAGGTTTTGTATGATCATCGAATATAATCTCACGATCTGATGAGACTCCTGCACCTACACTTGTACACGCAATGTTCATTGCCTTTATTTGTATTGAACCCTCAACAGCTTGAAGTCCCGTTGTTTTAACATTTAGTGGGTGTGGAAATCCAGGCGCAAAAACCTGCCCAACACTCATCAACATAACCAAACATGACAAAAACTTTTTCATAAAGCTCCTCGCACAAATTTAAAAACCTTAAGTCAGTCTAAGCAATAATTTTTAAGAAAAGGTTGATTCATTTTTTATCTTCTTGAGTTTTCGAGATCGTGGTCAAGAGCATTTGCATTACAGCATCACTCTCTTCTTTCCTTAGTTTTTCTCTTCGTCGCATTTCTTCACGGCTGATATAGCAGTGACTGTAATTACCTGTTGTCTTATCATGCACACCATCCAATTCCAGTCCAAGTGCCCCTTCGAAGTAAGTGGTTGGCTCAGTAACGGTAGCAAAAGCTTGTTCAGCTTCTTCAACACTTGCGTAATAATCGGCGATTTCCAAATACCTGCATGCGGAAAAAGGTGAATAGCTAGGCAGATCCATATATCTACCACAATCGGCTGCAAAAGGAGCTCTCATTCGTTGCATGGTTGCTTGAATAAGTTTTGTTAACTTCTGATTTTCCTCTGTTGTTTTGTGCATAACTATTGTTTGAAATCTTGAAAAAGTAGAGGGAATATTTAATATTGCCCTATCACTAATGTCTAAAGGTCTATGCGCCTGTAATGTTTGGAACAATTCATCAAGAGTATTCGCGTTATTAAGCATTGCATTCTCTTGTTCTATAACACGTGTAACTTCCTCAACAGGCAACACGCGGTTATTGGGTACAAAAACTAGTCCTATTGATCTTGCGAATTTCTCTGTCTCTATTTCCCCAGAACAAAAGTCTCTACCTTGGCGAAAACTTTTGGGTGCGCTTGAAAAATCTGAAGTAGCCTCTTCAACTGAGGGATAATAATTAGCAAGAAATAATAGATCATGAAATGCTTTTAGGGTATAGGTACTGCTTCCAATTGTTTCTCTTATTAACGTAACCAGTGCTTTGTTTCTTTCCTCTGGCATACTCTCGGCTATTCTAGTACATGCTCTTCTTAAAAAAACATGTTCGCCATCAAGTGGTCCACTGTTCAACATCATTAGTGGTTTGTGTTCGCAAGTGGGACCTGCTGCTAATACTTCTGCAATAGTAGTGGCTTTATATATATTCAGTGTAGAAAGCAAGCGTATTTGTGGTCCTGATCCCATCGAAAGCCTTAGCCTTATTAATCTGTTTACTTCTTCTGTAGCACGATCATTGTTTGTAATAAATATTGGCGCAAAAACCTGCCCAACACTCATCAACATTCCTAAGAACAAAAAAATTTTTTTCATATAAACATACCGTAAAATTCAACGCTAACTGCATTGTAAGTAACCCTAATTAAAAACAGGTTAAGCAAATTTCAAAAAATTGGCTTTTTCTTGAAAACATCGCTACATTGCCTAGTATGTTCTTAATTCACAAGTATAAAATGACAGCAATAACTTCTCCTGCTTCAAGTGTTCCTCTTTTCGGATGGTTCGTCCGTCGTGGCTATTTGCAAGGCGTTTTTTGGGCCTTGATGATCTGTCTAGTCAGTTCAACCAATGACGTGTTAATGCGCTTTTTGGGTGAGCGTCTCCACGTTGTGCAAATCATGTTTTTCCGCTTTTTGTTCAGTACTATTGCCGTGCTGCCTCTTATGCTGCGCCATGAAAAAAATCTTTTCAAAACAGAGCATCCCAAAAACCATGCATTACGTGCCATTATTGGTGCTGTAGCCCTTTGCCTTTGCTGCCTTTCAGTGAACATTATGCCTTTGGCTGAAAACACGGCAATCATGTTTTGCGAACCATTATTCTTACTACCAATGGCATACTTTTTACTAAAAGAAAAAGTTGATAAAAACCGTTGGATCGCAACCCTTGTAGGCTTCATTGGTTTGCTTTTTATCGTGCAGCCAGGGTTAGACAGTTTTCGCTTAACCGCATTTGTGCCTATGGGTGCTGCAATGCTATTTGCTTATTTGTGCGTTATGGCAAAGCGGATGATTTCAACTGAACATACCCTAACTTTGTTATTTTACTTTGGTCTGGGAACGTCAATTTTTGCTGGTCTGTTCTTGCCCTTTTTCTGGGTTGCTCCAACGTTGCGAGAACTAGTATTTTTGGTTTTCTTAGGAATTGGCGCGAACCTTATTCAAGTATGCTTGTTCCGCGCCTATGCAGCGACTGATGCTTCTGCCCTGGCACCATTCCGCTATACCGAATTTTTGTTTGCAGGAACGTTTGGCTTTTTGTTCTTCGGTCAAATTCCTGACCTTACAATTATTTTGGGTGCCGGAGTCATTGGCCTTAGCGCCTTTTATATTTCCTATATGGAAACAAAAAAGGAAAGTGCTAAAAAGTAATGGATGTTCCTAACGACTTAAACCTTCGTGAGGTTTTTTCTAATATCCCAGAGTGTATTCAAGTCCCTCAGTTCCTGCTTGTTGAGCAGATGGAATTACTAATAAAAATCCTACAAAGGTAAATAGTATAAAGCGCATAAATCATATCTGTTGTTGTTTATGATTTTACTTTGCCCAACTAATGGTTAACGAGAAGTTAAATATTTGCATAAAAAACAGGCGCCCAAAAGGACGCCTGTTCTAAACAATAGAAGACAGTATTAATGTCCTTTGGGGACCTTTTCTTTAGGGCCTTTGTCATTTTTTTCGCCATCAGGCTTTTTTTCGCCTTCATTACCTGATGATGCTGCATCTCCTACTGCCATTACTGGTGAAAGCGTTGCTGCTCCAAAAAATGCAAGAAGCGCTAAACATGTATATTTCTTCATTGATATCTCCGTAAGGTGTTTCTACCTACAAATTTTGTCATATCTACAAATTAAAGCAAATATAAATCTCTTCACATTCCATTTACGAAATGGTGATAGATTGAATTTCTGTAAGTTATTAGCAATCATTGTAATAGAGGTAGAGAATGAAGATATTCAAAATGATGTTAGTAAATACTGCACACAAAATAGCTTTATGCTTTCTTGCTCTTATTGTTAATAAAAACCCTATTGCAGCTGATCCATGCTTCTTCATAGATGCTGAGTTTGGGAACATTGTACAGTGCAGGAGCTATATTCCTCCTGGAACAAATATAATATGCAACGGTAATGGTACAATAATTTTTGAAGAGTATAGATTTGCACCTACACCTACTCCTTTTTCTATACGAGTTTTGCTAGAAGGAGGTTTTGCACAAGATCTCACTCACAGTGTAATAGCAGCTCCACGAACTTTTTGGATGGTGCATCGCAGCGGTGGTTAAAGGTCAAACGCAAGATCGTGCTTAATAAGACTGCTTTAAATCTCTTCGCATTCCATTTGCCAGCCAATTTTTATGCCCCATTCATTTGTGTTCAATGAATATTGCACAATGCGCATAATAAGTTTTGGTCTGTAGCAGATAAATCCCCCAGTATTGGGCGTTTCTAGTTGCACCCGTTTTCCCATGGATTGTAAAATTCGAATTTCTGTTTTGTTCTCGTTGTAAGCATATGTTGACCCATCCACAGGAATTTTATCTAAATATAATTCTCGTTGATTTGGCTCAAATTTTTGCCACAATCGTTGGATGCAACCTAGTTCGATTTCGCGCCCTCGGTATAATCCATCAGTAGCAATAGCAGCTTTGTCACTGCATTTGATTACGCTTTTGTATTTTGTATGTGTGTCATCGCCAAGATAAATTAAATCACCATTTATATTTCGGTGAAAATCCCCCTGGGTTATGGGAATAAGTTCTTGCTCACATCCGCGTGAGGAAAAAGGAGGAAGCCCACCAATATTAATTGTTAATTCTGACTCCATAATGACCTCTAAGCATTTTGTGCCCAACGGGGCAGTGCAATAATCAGCGTGCTATCATATCGATCAATAGTGTTTAGAAAATTTTCAATCATATATTCATCAGCATTTGTCATGTTATCCCCTCACAATTGCTTCAAAAAATTGTTGAACATTGCGTGTTTTGTTTAAGTTCGTTGGAATATCAACAATGCTATTTTCAAGACGTAACGTTACAACTTTTCCATCTTCTAAATGGATAGTTTTTCCATCAATGGATCCCCGTAGTTTTTCAGCGATGGTGATTGATTCTTTTCCGCTTAGCTTGTTACTTAGGGTGCGAGCTTTTAATTTAAGCCTTGCCCTGGGGGAGTGCTGTCCCAGGGCAAGAGATGTCCACACCTCTTCCAGCTCTAGAATAATCATCGGAAATGTAGATGATTTTGCTGGATAGCTGATGTGGATATGGTCAGCCATTTCTTGATCGTCGGTTGTCATATGCATTTTTAGCATGTCTCGTATCGCGCTTAGTACACCGAAATCAGCCATCTTGTTTCTCCTTGTCGCTCTCTTTTGCTAGACACTTAATACAAGATAAGTCGCTTGTTTCTAGCCATGGAGTGTATTTATCTAAAAGTTTATGATTCCATCGTAGCTGCGTTAAATATGCATGTCTAGTATTGCTGATATGTTTTTTACGCATGACTACTTCATATCTATTTTGATAAGGTGTTGCCTCGTCGTTAGCCGTATTTTGTTGGAATGAGAGAGGGGTAATTTTTGCCCAAAACCATCCTCCTTCTTTTACCAAAACCATCCTCCTTCTTTTAAAGTTAGGGTGAAATCACCATCATCTTCTTCTGTGTGATGACCATAGAAAGCTTGCACACGCTCACTAAAATCTGAAAATTTCATATTAATCTCCGAATTTGATATGGTCGTAAAAAAAGCTCGACTGTATCTGGAATGCAACAATTTAGTCCCTCACGGTTTTGATACCAAAGGGCTACCAGCACCTTAATTGCATGGTGAAAAGCCTCAGGCACAAAATTCGGATGTGGCCCAAACCCTGCGTTGTACACAACTTCAATCGGCACTCCTTTGCTAATCATGCATATATACGAAACCCCATTACGTTCATGAACTGTATATTTGCGAATCCTTTCTTTATTCAAAGAAGTGAAAACATGATGCACATCTTCAACTTCCAACAAATTTGGAAAGGGTAACGAGAGGTGAATTTCACTACCCCCTTTCAAGGGTAGTGATAAAAATTTCCACTGGGTTGTAAGTAATGACCGATTGGTGAACTGTTCAACCCAATCATACGCAGCTCGCTGAAGACTTTTTAAAAGGTTGTCCTCAGCATCGTGCTCAATACGCATGTGTTCTTTTAATTCACGCAGGCTTACCAGTTCCATGGGTGATACATTAACGCGCTGAATCTGCATGATTATTCACCAGCGGTAATGAGCTTAATCGCTTCAAAATCGACTACATCACTACCCAAACGTTGAGTAACATAAAACTCAACCAAAGGCTTTGCCGAATACGGATCACGCAAAATGGTGAATTCCCCGCGATCTACAATTTGGTAGCCTCTTGCAAAATTCCCAAAAGCAATAGCAGTCGATGGTGCGTCGGGCTTTAATGCTGGCATCGCGTCACTTAATATAATCGGGAATCCAAGCAGCGAATTTCCGCCACCTTCTGCCAAGCTTGGTTGCCACAAATAGCGTCCAGTTGTTGGTTCCTTTAACCTTCTAATTTCGGCAAAAGCTGAACGCGACATAACCCACATTGCACCTGCTAAATACGGTGTTTTCAAACTTGAAACCGTATCTAACAGAATATCGGCATTTACAACTGCGCCATTTTGGCCTGTGCGTCGTTCAACTAACTTGCCCCATTCATAGGCCTCATCCGCAACACGTTCGTATTTTAGAAATCCTTTCGGCATGCTATTGCCAGATCCATTAATAAACGCATCTTCTTCCAGCTGACTGAATCGCTGTTCAATGCTATCCATCAACCAGCTTTCTAAATTGATCACTGCATCATCAATCAACCGTTGACTAATTCTTGTGCGTGCATACATCTCATGGGCAGGAATGATAATTTTCATTAATTCCGCCACATTGGTTTCTACGCCTAACGTGGTTTCATTCGCCCATCCGGAATCTGTGTTGCCTTTTTCCCGTACAATTTCCAAATGGTCTGATTGTATGGTCGCTCTTCCTGCAATATCCCTGAAAAGGGTAGGGCATGCCGGTTTTTCCACAATTGATGAAATGCTTGGTTTGCGAATCACCAGACTTCCAGTGCTATCCTGCGAAGATAAAGCCTTCTCTCCATGCTTCACAAAATTCTGCACGTTGTTGGTTATCTTTTCTTTGGTTTCAAACACTGGACGCTCTAAAGCCTTTTGCTGCATTTCTTTAGCGCTAAAATTTTGTACTGCTTGTTCTAAGCGATCTAATGATTGTTCTAATGGTGTAGTCATAATTTCTCCTGTGGTTTTTTGTTGATAAAAAAAACCGCAGTATTTCTACTGCGGTTTTGGTGAGTAATTATTGTAAGTATTAATAATGTACTTGGTTTCTGCCAATCCGTTGCGTCAGCGCATCCACCACATGCGCTAACCTATACTCAATCGGCGTATCCATAGATTTCACCCATTCAACTTTTGCTTTTGGATTTGCAGCAAATGTTACTAGCGATACTTCATGTAAATGAACTTCTTGTAATAGCTGAGGCCCACGTGGCGACGTGGTTGCTTTTTCCAAGGAAAAACCAATTGAGAGCCCATTAACTACATTGCGTTTTAGTAAGGCATACGCCTCTCGGCCTTTTTGCACATCAAGCAAAAGCTGACCTTTGACCAATAATCCGGTTTCATCTTCTTGCATATCAACCCACACGCCGATGGGGTGATGATGGTCATGTTGCCATAGCATTTTTGGCCATGCCTCTTTCGCTCGCCACTCGTCCAAACTTTTCGCAAATGCCCCCGGAACTACTTGGTCATTTTGAAAATCTATGCAGTCAAAAACTGATGCGTAACCATAAAAAATACCGTCTTCTTCTAAGCTCTTTAAACAAAATGGACTAGTTTGGTGTTGTGTCATGCTTGCCCCTATCTAAAATGTCACCGTCTGTAATTGGTGAGTACCCAACTGCTTGGCGTTTTTCGTTAACTGTTAAAAAATCTGCAGTGCAAACTTTTTCCCAAGTTGCTTCTCGTTTGGGTGATAACGCCGCGATGCTGTCGTGGTCATAACCAAGCCGTAAATCACTTCCAAAATACGGCGCTAACCATAAATTCATTTCCGCAACCAGGTGATCAAGTAATGGCAAAATGGTATCTTCCCACAGGTGAAAGCGCGCTTCCCTGTAGTTCGCAAATGTTGCATCACCCGGAATACCTGCCAGAATTGGTGGTACACCAAACGCTTGGCAAATTTCCCTGGCCGAAACACTTTTACCTGAAATAAAATCTAAATCCTTCGGGCTAAGGCCCATGTCTTGCCAGGAAAAATCCCCTTCCATCATCATAATCCGCCCAGCGTTTTTTCCGCCTTCATACAAATGCGTAATATCTTCACGAAGCTGATTGCGCTGTTGTTCGGTCAAAGGTGCACTGTGGTTGCTAGGCTTAATAATAAACGCGCCTGATGGTCGTCCCCCATTTTGTAATAACGCCAGGTTGTGATTCGACACCGCGTTATGCTGATCAATACTACAGGCCGCTGCTTCAATGGGGCTTAACCCGTACCAATCATGCAAAGGGTGAAACAGCTTAATGTGCAAAATGGGGCATTTGCCATTGGCATCAACCTTATACAATTTTTTATGAGTTCCCACTGAATATTCATAAGCTTCAATGCCAGATTGTCCTGCAATAATGCGCATTCTATCTGGTCGTAGAGCGTACAATTCTTGCACGCCATAATTATCTAACACCGCTTCAATATACGCATTTCCAGAAAGCAATAAATGACTAACCACAGCTTCCATAAACGCCGATCCCGCCTGATGAGGGCTAGGGCAATTTAATAGGTTAAGTAATGGATGCTGTTCAAGTTCTTCTTCGCTTCCATTGGCCTTTCTATATAAAAGCCATGGCACTGACCCCAACCCCCGGGCAATTAAGTTCACGCAACGAAACACAATCACATTGCGTTGGTATCCTTCATCAGCCAATTGTTCATAATACCTGGGGTGAACACGGGTTTTCCTACTGACCCCACGGCTAACATATTGGCATGTCCACTTGTTTGCTTTGGCCAGGTGGTTTTTAAATTTTTGAAAAATTTTTTCATAAGTTTCCCCTTGTTTTTTGAAATAAAAAAAGCGCCAAAAGCATAAGCTTTTAGCGCTATATCGTGTCGTTATTTGTTATATTATGTGCTAGACACAATTCTTAATATTACAATTGAATTGTATCAAAACCCGGAAATTTGTCAAAAAATAAAATATGTCCCAAATAATTTTAGGTAAATTTTAAAGAATATACTGAAAACAGTTTGACTTATGCTCGCTGAGTTGCGGCAATTTACCGCCACATCGTCATCCAGAGCCCTCGCCAGAGGGCGTCAGGATCCAGTCCTATCTCCTCAATAACAAACCAAACATTTAAATTGATTTTAAATACATTTAAATATTTATTAATTCATAAATAGTAAAATTAGGTTTGATGTTAATTTTTATTATTAGAAAGGTATATTACTATGAAATATTTTCAAAAAATCACCCTGTGCTTGGCTGCAATTGTGGTTGTAGCTTTGGGAAATAATGCATCTGCGGCGGCTCCTGTTGCTGCGTATGATCCAACTGGAGCTGCAGATCTTACTGTGACAGATAGTTTTACAAGCGGAACAATTACGGTAAATGACGCCGCCGGAAATGGAACAGGAAAAGCTGTTATTTTTACAGGTACTCAGGACGCTTCTGTTGCCATGGATATACAGGTCGGGACAGTCAAAGTTGGTGATACAGCAGCATCAGGTGCAAAGCTAAGCAGTGGTGCTAACACTGTTGAAAGTGGAGCAATATTAGAAATCACGGCTGCAACTACAGGTTGCATCCCAGGTACTTTGGAAGTTAAATCCGGGGGAATCCTTAAGGTGGATGATGGTATAATTGTTCCTGCCGCAGGGGGCAGCGATGTCTTTTCAGCTGCTTTAACACTAAAAAGTGGAGCGAAAATACAGCTAGGTGCTGGTTCAACGTGGTCTAAAAACGTAACCGTATCATCATAATTTTCTAATCTACATTTAAGCATCCTCAGTCAAACGTCCCCCAGTTCTAAACGGATGCTTTTGGCTGGGGATTTTTTTTGTCCTCTCCCCTCTAGTTTTCCCTCCGTCATCCAGAGCCCTTTAGGGCGTCGGGATCCAGTTTTATGGAATTCGGAATTTGCCCAGTGGATACACTTCGTGTCCTCGTTATGACGGTGCTTGGTATTACCTCGTCATCCAGAGCCTGCAAAGCAGGCGTAGGGATCCAGTGAATAAACAATATGATAATATGTACTAGATCCCTACCTCTGACGAGGGCTCTGGATGACGCCCCCTTCGTCTTCATGAGGAGCGCATGCGACGTAATGATCCAGTGAGTAATTTCCACATGTTATAGAACTGGGCCCTCTGACGAGGGCTCTGGATGACGATGTGGTTATGGTTTAATCCTTCTTATGAAATCAACCATAGAGTCCACTCTTAACGCCTTTGTTGTTTGTCGTTATAACTTTCTATTTGTTCTGCTTTTTCAGCAAGAAACAACTTTCCAGAATTTGTGCAGATTCTTATGCATTCGTTGTGTAATTCTTCTTCTTTGCCTTGCCCGGAAAGTAATTCATGGCCATTTTCTATGCAATGATTTGTGCAGGTCATTAATCTATTTCTTACGTATCCTCTTGAGCACTGGTTATATTGCTCTGTCATAATTCTTTCTTCTTGGCGCGATCTTGTCCAAGGCATCGATGTGCTCTTCTTAACTTTAGGTATATAGTGACTTTCAAATATTTTATCGGCAATCCCTTCAAAATATCTTATAATTTCGTTTATTCGTATGCGTTTTTCAGCATCACTTTCACTACTAGTTTCACTATCTGTGCTGTCCAAACTAGGTGATTTTTTTACTGACTCAGGCGATACTGAGCTTCCTGATCTTATTGAAGCAGTTTTTGCACTTTCACTTTCTTTCATGGTTGCTTCTGCAAGCGGCGTGGGTTGTGGTGCTATTTTGCTTTTTTTTGATCCTAAAGACCAAGCGGTTCCATATGCTGCACATGCTTCATTGGTTGCTGCCATTAAAACAAGCGCAAATAAAAGTATTCTTTTCGTCATAAAAATCACTTTATATGAATATAATAACTTCTATAGTAGTGTAAAATTACTAATTTCTTATTAATGATTGCTATAAATATGAAGATGCTGCCATCAATACCAGCTGACTTTTTTGTTGCTAAAGAGCTTGCCTATGCCCCTAGTGGATTCGATTCTTCATTGCCACAAATTGAACCAGAAAGTACAGAATATGGAGCATGCACATTTGTATTAAACGGTTTGTCCATTTGTTTTCGCGTAGCCAAAATTACCCCAACAAAAATAGGGCAATTTGTGACCTTGTGGAAAAGAATTGGAAAATCACCCATTCAACCTTTTGATCTATCAGATCCAGTTGATTTTGTTGTTGTCAGTGTTCGCAAAGGTGATTTGTTTGGGCAATTCGTTTTTCCAAAACTAGCACTGTGCGAAAAAGGGATTGTGTCAAAAAATGGTCAAGGTGGAAAATTGGCGATTCGCGTTTATCCACCATGGGATAACACTATCAGTCCTCAAGCCCAGAAAACACAAAAGTGGCAGTTGGAATATTTCTTAGAAATACCTAACGATAAGCCAGTGGACATTCTTAGATCAAAAAATCTGTATGGAGTCTTAGAGACGTAATCTCTCATACACTTGTCGTCCCGCGATTTGATAGCGGGATCTACATCTCCCCAGCTTTCCCTATGGCTTGACCATAGAATCTAGCCTTATTATTCAGTTCTTCTAGAGCTTTACTTATTCTTAAGAAATTCTTGATAAAAATAATAATTATTATTATCAATTGAATTTTTAAATTGTTTGAATTATTTGTGTTTTTCTTTATATTGCCTATTTCTAACATAGTTGCTGCTGTGGCAGGTTCAGATTTACCCTATGAATTTTATGAAAAGCTTTTAGCAGTAAAAGACGGTCATGGGTTTCACGCAACAATTGACAAAGACGGCGTGTATATAAAGTTTCCAGGACACTTGATAAAAGAGCCTCATGAGCTAAGCAGAAAAACCATAAGCCAGAACAATGAAAAAGTGTTGGGTATTACTATGCCAGCACCTTACCGATTCGTTCAAAAAGATGGCAGTTTCAGTATTGAAGAGTTTGTCTCCACTTCTGGTGAATGGACACCTTTTTTCAACTCAGATATCCCAGGCACATGTTCATATTTTCCTGAGTATTTTTTTAGATCTAATTCATTTACATCTACTAGCGCCGAAGGTGTATCTACGTACTATGAGATATCTGATCTATACAAAACAAAAAGTTATTACCGAATTCAAAAACTTGAAAATCAAGAATTTGTTGTTCAATCAAACTCTAAGCCAGAGGATGCAAACGAAGCTGATTGGAAAACAATTTTTTCAGCAAAAGGAATAGTTGATAGTGATTTTACAACTGACCACCGTTTCTGTTTACATCTTAAATGGCGCTCAGAACATCATGGTAATCAAGTTGCAACATTAGACGATGCAGATGGTGATGAAGCTCGTGAAAAATTTAGTAATTTTCCGGGTGTTTGGGATGTTCAATACAGCTGTCGCCATGCAGATACAAGGCTCATATCATTCAGAGATGCACCAGGTCGTCCTTTAAAATATGCATTATGGGAAGGTGCTAACAAAACGGGAGAATATGATACTAACATCGAAGGATTTGCTCACTTTCCAGATGTTGATATGTTTTATCTTCAAAACACATTAGATGAATCTCTTCCTGAAGATCATCCATTTAGGCTTGCTGGACTAGATGTTCCTGTATCTCGTTATCAAACTGGAACACCAGCAGAACGCCTTCGTAAGATGACTCTTGCTTATATCAAAGGTGGCCCTGTCATAACAAAATTTGGAGAGTTTGATTCTACGTACCATGCCTTAGCCCAATATTTTAATGTTTACGTTATAGAATATCGTGGATCAGACCCCAGAATGGGTGAGGTAGGTTCTGCTAAATATCTAAGAGGTGATATTGGTGGAGGGATTGTTAGAGATGTTGTCTCTGTATTACGGGCAATGCAGCAAAAAGCTCACCCTAAGTTTTCAGATATTGATCCTGATAATATAGTTTTGGCTGGTCACTCTTTTGGTGGATTTGCTCTAGCCAAAATCATGCAAGACTACACTGCTGACATAGAACGTATTAAAGGATTTTTACTTTTATCACCTGTTTTAGATATTCTAAATATGGGGAAATTTTGTGGATCTCCGCATCGCGGACATTGCAATAATTACATGGAATATCTATTTCAGGGAGAAACTCTAGCTACTAGAAATAGTGGCACTATTTTCAAGTACTGTGAAGTAGAAGATCAGATTATCGAAACAAATAAGGCTGTTTCACCAGCTCAAACGATGGATAAAATGCCTACAAAATTTCGGTCTTTGATTGTAGCGCCAACTCATGATGGAAACGTTTCAGTCGAACAATCTATGAAATTTTATATTGAATGGTTGCGCAAAATTTCTCCTCTAACCCTAACAATTCCTGATGCTTTATCAGAATTAGATACCTATGACACATTCGCTGTTGCTGAGAGTGCTGATCCTGAATATGAAAATTGGATTTTTACTAGGTCTGATGTTGCCACTCATGAAATGTTAGGTGTTTTTAATGAATGGGCGCAGTCAAACTCTGTTCAACTCGCTACGCAATCCGTTCAAATGCATTTGGTGGAAGGCGCAACTCATTCTTATAAAGACACCCCAGAAATATTTAAAGCTTATGTAGAAAAAATTCGTGATTTTGCTGCAAGCTTGTAGTTAGTATTGGTCCCTCTAGTTTCCCTATGGTTTGACCATAGGGACCAGTTCTATAAATTCAATAATGAGCTTCTATTCAGCGTCTTCTGGTGCTTGCTTTGTTATAATAACTTTCTGCGCCATAAATCCTGGCAAAATCGCTCCAAAACCCATCACAGGACCAGTTGCCTCATGGCCCGATGGCACTTTTTCATTTGCACGATCAGGATTTCGTTCACGGGGAGGATGAACAGGTTTTTTCGCAACAGCTTTCGGTGCTGTATTTTCAGGTAGCTTTTCTTCGGTTGCCTTAACTTCTGGTGCTGGTTTTTCTGGTGCTTTTTTTGCAGGTTTTTCTTCGACGAAAGTCTCACTAATCAGGGTTGCATTCAAATGCGCTTCAATATTTTTAAGCAATGCCCGCTCTTTCACGTTTACCAACGTAAATGCTAGTCCCTTCATATCTGCACGGCCTGTTCTGCCAATGCGGTGAATGTAGTCTTCAACTTGCAACGGCACGTTAAAGTTTACCACCATCCCTAAGCCTTCAATATCTACGCCACGCGCTAAAACATCGCTAGCAATTAGAATATCAATTTCACCAGCTTTAAATGCTTGTAAGCTTTTGTTGCGGGCCTCTTGGTCCATATCACCATGCATAGCGCCAACAGAAAATTTATGCCGTGATAATGACCTCTTTAATTCATCAATGTCTCTTTTGCGATTACAAAACACCACAACATTCAGCTTCGGATGTTCGCGCAAAATTTTACGCAACGCTTCACGCTTGTTAATGTCATTAACCAATACTGCAGTTTGTTCGATAGATGCTTTACTTTTTTCGCCCTTAACTTCAACGGTTTTAGGCAACATCATGTATTGCTCAACAAGTTTACGAATATCAGGCGTCATGGTTGCGCTAAACAAAAGTGTCTGACGTGTTTTAGGCAAAACTGCCAAAATCTTATCAACATCAGGAATGAATCCCATGTCTAGCATACGGTCAGCTTCGTCTATCACTACGTGCTGTACTCCGTACATTAACAACTTGCCGCGATCCATAAAATCTAACAGTCGTCCAGGCGTTGCAATAATAATGTGATGAGGCTTTTTCAAAGCGCGTTCTTGCATGCCCATTGGGTCACCACCAATTAGCAACACAGACTTCAAATTTTCTTCTGGGTCGAATCTTTTCAAGCTTTCCTGCACCTGAAACGCCAACTCTCTGGTGGGCTCTAAAATCAGTACGCTAGGATTTCTCGATTTTTGTGCTTTATCATTTTGAACATTTAGTATTGGCAATAAAAATGCTGCGGTTTTACCTGTGCCGGTTTGGGCCATGCCAATAATGTCTTGCCCACGCAACGCAATAGGAATTGCTTTTTGTTGAATGGGAGTAGGGGTCGTAAAGCCTATTTCAGCCAAACGTTTGACTAATATTTCGCTTAGGCCAGTTTCTTCAAATGTCATGCGGTCAATATTCTAGATGATTTTATCAATGTAAGCACTATTTGTAAAAAGTCAAGAAATAGTAATACATTACAGCAATATTGTGACAACTGTGTTTATCTCTGCATATTACAAAGGTCATGAAGTGTATCGTGGTCTGTATAGGTCCACAGCAAGGCACACCAGCTCTCACGCTTAATTGCAACCCTTGCAAAATCAATCAGTTCATAGGTTGATAGCTCACTTCTACTTAGGAATTTTTGTGCAAGCGCCAATACATCACTCGCGTACAATCGGGCACCAGGTGCAAAGCCCTGCGCAATTTGCAGCACGAAGTCAGCAGTTTTTCTTAGTAAATTTTTGAGTATGCTAGTTTCGATGGTGTTCTGCGCAAGCACATGTTTAAAATCCTGTAATCTATGTGGTGCCATTTTGATTAGTTCAATCAGCACAAGTCGACTCCTAACTGAAAAATGTAATAGCAAATCTATCTCGTCCGTTGTAATCGTTTGTTCTCTAAATTTAAGTGCATCAATAATATCGTCAGTGATTCTGATCTGTCTTGCATGCAACTGCAGAACAGTGTCAAATTTTTCTCGTTCAAGTTCAAGGACAATTAATTTGGCAATAACGCTGGAATTATTCCCCCCTATTTGTTTGATCTTTAGGCAACCTTCACGAGTTAGCAAGTCACCTAACTCTTTCATTGTCTCTATAGTTTCAGGGGTGATTTTCAAAAAATTTTCTCCCAATATATGTAATCTAGGCGGGAAACCTTCTTTATTTTCGATGACTATGTTGACGAAAAAATCCCCTTGAATGCCTTTGGCAATTTTTAGAACCCTGTCCTTTATTGCTTCGCGAATTAGAGGATCATCTGTTAGCATACCATTTTCATATAACATGGAATTTATTGATGCCACAAAATTATAGGCAGATTCTCTTGGCTGTGCGTCTTCTTCTTTACGCAGAGTAAACGCTTTCAAAGATTGTCCGCAAATCTCGGTGGTGTTAACATGTTCGGTTTTGCAATCTTGATCTTCGTCATATTCCGTATATTCCGTCATTCCAACTGCTATACTTGTTTCAAACCCAACCTTTTTTGGTGTGGTCATGTCTTTTGAAGGGCTAGACACTCCCGTTTTCTTTAAAAGCGCAGCATCTAGCCATTTACAGTCAGTGCTGGCAAAACTACTAGCCAGACAACTAAATAAAACAAGAAATCTTAAAACATATAAATTCATTTTTTTTATATTATGTCAAATAAAATACAATCTACAACTCTTAAATTCTTTTTAATTCTATGTCAAAGTAATTTTTCATGTATATTTGTAATTGAATTGAACAATGATTGCTAAAAAAGTGAAGGTTTCCATTTTACAAATGAAATACAACCAGTTAGCGTAACCTCATCTAAAAATAACATGAAAATATTTAGAATATTACTGTTGATGCTAGCAAGCCTAAACAGCCGGCTTTTTTATTATTTCTCACACGGAAGATTCGCCCACTGAGCTATTAAAAAAACTCCACTAGAGTGTTCTCCCGCAGAGTTTTGTTGATTTTATCTAACTAAATAAGAAAGCCCAAAAATTATATGGGCTTCCTTAATAATAAACTAAAGTTAGATGTATCCGCCAATCATAGATGAAAAAAATGGTGGTAATCTTTTTATCACGTTTGCTGCGTCAGGGTTATAATCACTGTTGAGCCACACCAAAACGTCTCTTTCTCTCTGTCTTAGTCCTTCCTCAATGGCTGCTCGTTTTTCGGGTCTCGGCGCTAGATCCAAAAGGGTTTGTCTCTGATTATTGTCTAGAAGATTTGCTCCATAGCGAACCAGCATGGATATACAATTATCGGGGTAGTCATAAGAACTGCAAGCTTGGTATAAGACTGTGTATAAGACTGTTTTCCCATCGCTTCTTTCAGCAAATACATTTGCTCCACAATCTAACAGAAATTTTGCAATTTTTTCTCTACTATAGAAAACCGCCCAATTAAGGGGATACGTGTAATGAGGGTGAGGAAAACGCACGGCTGAATTAACATCTGCTCCACTTGTTACACAGTTCTTTGTCATTTCTAAGTCATTCATGAAAATTGCGGTGCCTAAAAAGATTCCGCTATGCGCTGGGTATTGACTGACAATATATAGGTTTTCTTTAAGTATTGTGTGCCCAGCACTAAAATCATAGACTTCTATGCATCTCAAAAAGTCCTGTAATGGTGCATCACTATTAATTTGATGCTGTTCAGTCTTGCTTTCGCCAACGTCCTCTTCCTCCATGGCATTTAACGTAAGTTGCGTATGTGCAAGTAGAAAACCTGCGCATAATACTGCTTTAATTATATTTCTCATGAGTAACTCCTATCTGAAAGTTAACAACATCTTTATTGCTGTTATTTGTACATATAGTAATCATTATTTTTATGTCAAGGTTTTTGGGTGTTTAATCGATTGCTAAAAGCTCTTTTGTCTTTTGCTCAGTTTTTATAGTGTTTTAGGGCCCTTTGCATTCTTTAAACTGCTCCAGCCCTCTATTAAGAGCGGCCTGTGCTTCGGGTGACGAACTGCACGCATGTAAGGGGGTGCCACCTACGTTATCTACCAGCAGAGGATTTGCCCCGTAAAAAAGTAGCGTAGTTACAAAATCAGATTTATTCTGATAGCAAGCGAGAAATAAGGCTGTGCATCCATTTGCAGTTCGTTTGCTATCTATGTTTGTTTTTGAAGTCATGCCCAACCCTACACTTATATGGTCGTCCAAACCAGGCCATCTCACGAAATCTAGAAATGGATATGCACCATCTGACGTTGCTGCGAGGAGTCGTAATTCATTGGGCAATAAACTTGGATTAAAATCTAACAGGTGCTGAATTAAATTTGTATATCCAGCATGAAAAGGCACATTAACATTTGCTCCGTTTTCTAAACACTCCTGTGCCATTTTTAAATCGTTTAGGAGAATCGCGCAGACCACAAAACATGAGCAAGAAATGGATGCATATTTTTTGATAAGTCTATATTCCTTAGAAATAATGATGCTTGCCCCGTAAATGTTCCGGTTTTCTAAGCATTCAATAAAGCTAGCTAATCTACGTTGATCCAGATTCGCAGGATCACAAAAATGTCCCTCCAAAATGCTAGCTAGTCTGTGTTGATCCAGACTCTCAGGACTACAAAAACGTCCTTCCCAAAAATTAGTTGCCAAACTATTAATGGCAGAATCATCAGTCAGTCTGCCTTGCTCACGAAGAACATTATAACGTTGAAAAATCTCAGCTCTTGCAGCAGCGTCTATTTCAAAGAAACTAGCCATGCCAGAAATAAAGGGGTTTAGATTGCCAAAAGTATCAAATTTTTTTTTATTTAAAAGCAGACACAGATCTTCTTGTGTTTGTACGCTATCCATGGCATTTAACGTAAATTGCGTATGTGCAAGAAGAAAACCTACACATAATATTCCTTTAAATATATTTTTCATATGGCCACATTTAAGTTTTCAGAGAACTTTATTGTTCTTATTTATATGGTATTGATAAATTTTTTTCATGTTAAGAACTTTTTGGATAATTTTATATTGAATAATTGTGATGCCATTTAAACTGAGCACAATATTCAGCAAATCTGGTGCTGCCAAAAATAGCGTAATTTATACGAAATAAAAACTCCACAGGAGTGTCCTACCGCAGAGTTTTATTGATTTTATCTAGTAGAGTTTAAACTTAATTATCTGATTATATTGCTCATTACACTTCTTCAGCACTTTCTGGTAGTCGTGTATTTAGCCTACCATCTCTGAAATCAGTTGCCATTGTGGCAATGGCAGAATCGCTGTCCCTATGCTGACTATAAAGCTCCTGATAAATACTAAAAAGTCGAGCTCTTGTTCCAGCTTCCCCTTCAAAGAAGTCAGCAAGGCCAGAAAATGTGGGGGATACTTCACCAAAATTATTGATTCTTTTTGCTTCCAAAAGCAAACCTAGTTCTGCTTCCGTCTCTGCAAAACTTACTTTAGCAGCTGCTCTCTTCACTTCTGCTCTATGTAGTGTCAACTGGCGTGCTTCTTCTGTTCTCCTTCGCACATCTTCTTGATATGCTTCGAATTCTCTATCTTCGGCTTCAATTTGCTTTATTAGTGCCGCGTTTGCGACTTCTTCTTGTAATCGTTGTTCTTGAGTGGAAGTCGTAACATATCGTCTTATGCTGCTTCCTTCGTCATCAGAAAAAGAGTCTTTTCCTTCAGTGCTATAGCCATTGTTTGCAAGTAGCGTGCATGTTAGTGCTAATGCCTTTGAGTAATTGCCATAAAAAGTAAATTTGTTCATTTGGGGCCTCATGAAAGTTATCAACAAAAGTATTGTGGCCCGACAATGTTTAAAAAATAATTAATCACAAAATATAGACTAATTTTAAATAAATTGATGGAAAATAATGGTGATTGAGCGTTTTAACGCCTACAGGGAAACTTCGCCCATTGGGCCATTAAATTATTACGGCTTACATATAGTATTGTGTCATCAAAAATGGATGGCGCTATTCGCTGCTGGGTTTTAGTTGTGAAAATTCCCCCACGGGCTGCATTGTTAATTTTATCAATATCAGCACCATCTACCGGTTGAATACTTCCATTATCAAGGGCATATCCCCCACTGTTACCATGGGCAATTAACACAACTGCAACAAAGTCAGGTGCCATTATACATGGTTGCTTGTCCGCATTTTGTATAATAAAACTTCCAGCACTAGGTGTTTTACAAAATACAGTTTTGGGGGTCAACCTTTAGTTCAGCCTCTGTTTGTATCCAATTAATCCTAGCCGATGCCAAGTTCGGCTCCACCACATACGTCATCCAATGGTGGTTGCCATCTTTGGCTGTTTTTTCATCTCTTGCTTTGGTGTCATTCGTGCAGGTTGTCTGTGCTTCACCATTTGCACTTAACGCTGGGCAGGGTAGGCGTTTGTTCATTAGCACATAGCCCAGCCAATGATTCTACAATTTTTTCTTGATGAGCATTCGTAACCTTTACTTGCTGCCACTGCTGCAACTTACCTAACATTGGCATGCCCATATAGGTAACAATCCCCAATATACTTAGGGCAATCGCCACCTCAAGTAGGGCAAAAGCTGGAATGTTTTTACACAGGTGTCGCATCGTCTTCCAGATCAGGGTAATACGTGTCAGTTATATATTTTTCTACTGCAGCTCTATGGGTTGTAAAAAAGTCCGCATGTGGTATTTCAACATTTTGCAGAACAAAAGCAATAGTCCCGTCTTTTGATGTAGCAGCAGTGATTCGCTTATCGTAAAAATTAGTCAGTGCCTGTAATAGTTTTTGTTGGGTTACTATTTTAATCTGCAAGTGCATCGCCCATTCTTTTGCTTGCTCTACCGTTTTTTGTGGTCGAAAGCCATGTTGCAAAATTTGTTTCATTGTCGTTGTCATCATCGCTGTCTTCATACAACGCTATATTTTCTCTATAATTTTCAAGATCAAGTTTCAGTGTATCAATGAACTTTGCTGCTTCGTCTCTTTCGTGTGCAACCCATGCTAAAGTTTTTTCAGAATGTCTTTTTCTTTTATTGGTCGCTTCAACGCCTAGCATTGGCCCAAATCCATGCCTTGTATCAATTTCCGCCGTTGTAGTCTCTGCGCAATGTTCAATATATGCTTTTGCTTGTTTATTTATATATGTTTGCGTATGCCAAGAAAGTTCTGCTTCAGCTCCAAACGCCTCTGTTTGAAAACCCACAAAAGCAATAAATAAAATTGCGAATAACATCGCGTCCCGTGTTTTTTAAATCTATGTTCTAAGCGTAACTGGTGTTTAACTAAATTTCATTTAAAATTTTTCTGATTCATAAAAAGAATCTAGATGAAAGACCAGCTTTTCAAGTTTCTGTTTTTGTTGAGCAGCTGTTCTCCAGTGCCTGATCGCTGATAATTTTTCTCGTTTTTCATCACTTTTAACAGCTTTCTTAATTGAATGCATTGCATTGTTAATAGCTTTTATTTGCTCTTTTGTGTCTTCAAAAGGCTTAAGCCACACAACACTTTCATATTTTTTCATTTGCTCATTAATAAAGCCAATTTCTGTTCCTAAAATTTCTATTTGTTGACGCACCCATCCTAAGGTTTTACAGGCCTCAGAAGGCAATTCGCATATTTTTTTATGTCGTAAAAGCTTCCATAACATAGGGTCACTTTTTAAGTTTACAAGCGTAATTTCATCGCGAAATTCTTGATATTCTATCGATGATCTTCTAGGTATGGGAGAATTATCTTCTGGGAAAAGTTCGTAAGGCGCAGCTGAGTGCAGCTTAATTTGCGCAAGAATAACCAGTAAAATTACAAAAGGCATAACGGCCTGCATTTTTTACACGTTTCATAGACAGTATATTCAATTTTTTCTTAATATTTGTTTAATTTAGGGGTTTTTTATTTTTTTCAAAATGACTTGCGCCTTTTTTGCATGCGTTACATACTACAAAAGTATAGCTAACCTTTTAAAGGGTATTTAAATGAGCACACTTCCAAAACCTCCCAAACATTTATTAGCTGCTCTTATGTGCGGCAATTTGCTTGAATATTTTGATTTCTTTATTTTTGCTCATTTTAGCTTCTTGTTAGCGCCAAAGTTCTATCCATCTATTAGCCCTGTGCACGATGCCATCATTGGCGGGCTCTTTTTTGCTATCGGCTTTTTAGCGCGGCCACTAGGCGGCTACATTTTCGGATGCATGGCTGATCTTGGTGGACGTCGCAAAAGTCTTATGTTTTCAGTGCTTGGCATGGCAATTCCAACATTATGCATTGGACTTTTGCCTACCTACACCCAGGTTGGCATTGCGGCACCTATTGCCCTTATTGCTTGTCGTATTATTCAAGGCATGTGCATGGGTGGGGAATTTACTAATGGGGGTATTCTTCTTATTGAAAGCTACGGATGGAAACGTGCCGGAACAGTCGCAGGGCTTTATAATTCCTCAGCAGGTATGGGCAGTCTTTTAGCGATTGCTTGTGTGGCCATTGCTACTCGCCCTGGAATGCCTGAGTGGTCATGGAGAGCGCCATTTATATTGGCAGCAGCTCTTGGTGTTATTGCCTTTTATTTACGTACCTGTGTGACAGAGAGCCCTGTTTTTGAAAGCGAAAAAAGAATACGTTCAGCTGATGAATTTAAGCTTTTCAGTCCTCAGCATCGTCGTTTTGTCTATCGTGCCTTTTGTGTAGGAGCTGTCGCTGGCGTGTTTATCTGGATTCCTCTTAGCTACACCTCCTTTTACATGACGAAAGTTTTGAGCATCCCCTTACATACGGCTGCAAAAATGACTGTGCTTGCTGTTATTGGCCATAACATTTTTACTGCAATTTTCGGATGGTTAAGTGATAAAGTAGGGCTGCAACGCACCATGTTAGCTGCTTGCATAACGCAATTAATATGTATTTATCCTGCTTTCACTCTTTTGCACGAACAGCATTTTGCACTTTTTCAACTGATCATGATATTGCCTGCCGCTATGGCGTATTCAGTGGTGCACCCATTAAGTTCGCTTAATGTGCCTGTATTGATTAGGGGTAGAGTATCTGGCTTTTCATTTTCAGCAGGGCTTAGTATTTTTGCTGGGTTAACGCCCTTGATAACCAACACTCTTACTCAACTTATGGGTGGTAGTTCAACTGGCGTGATGATCTACGTCGCCACTACAGGGCTTTTGGGCGGAGCACTTCTTGTATGGCTTTTAAAAGAAGCCCCAGCTGTAAAAAAAAGTGAATTGCGTTTGGTGGCTTGATGGTTAAGGCCATAGAGTTGCTCTATGGCTTTTGCTAATCAATCGCTATCTTTGCGATGTTCGCCGTTGATTCTATATACTCTTAAATGCACATAAATTTTAGTAGACTTTCATAACATTTCTGTTATTGTTCGTTGCGTATATTTGAATTTTTCAAGTAAGAAATAATGAGCAAGTGTTTCCTAAAGTTTTTAATCCTATTCAATTTTGTTGCACTTCAGTGTGCTGAGCCTGTTATTCCGGCAACAAACAGCCAAGTTCGTGCTTTTCGTTCAGCGTTTGCTGCAGAGATAACAGCACAAGCCTGCCAATTTGAAGCAATTGGTATTTTTGTTTTTATTAACAAGCTTGTTAGTGGCGAAATCGCAAATCAACATCAAACCATATTTGAAAACTTAGGGGTTAATCCTCTTCAAATAGCTGAAGCAGTTCGTCTTGGCTATGGGTTTGACCGTGGTGTATGTTCTGATCTTGAGGTTAGCCCCACAGAAATGGCTAGGTATAAAGCTGCTCTTACTGGAATTGGCAAACATGTTACTAGAGACTCTCAGAAAGCTGAAATTAGGCACGTATTCACTAAAAATGCTACCCAATCAGCGATTGCAGCACATTTAAACCTTTCGAATGCCCTAATGTACAAGGTAGAAAGGCCATCTGATGCACATCATGAATATGTAAAGTTTATGTATGCAGAAGCTAGATATGCAGGTAATGCAGCTCTTGAAGAAAGCATGGACAGTAATCCACAAGAAATTAACCAAAAGATACAAACAGGAAGGCATTTTTTTGAATCACTATTTTATACCTCAGTTCCAGATGATTGTCCTGAATGGCTATTAGAAAAATTAGGAGAGTTTACTGAAGAAGAAAAAAACACCTTTGAGAACGGGTGTTTAATTAGACAAAAACAGAATATTGATGAAAGAATTTTAGGTGCTTTTGGTGTGCAGATACAGCGTGTCCGGCCATCAGAAGCACAAATAATGCAAATGATGCCAGCTCGTCAGCAGATATTTGAGGATAATATTAAACGGTTAGGGTATCAACCTGTTTTGTGTAACTCTTCTTTTTCATTATTTTTAAGATTTTGTGCATGTGCTGATATTCCGGACCTATTCCAAAAAGCAGAATATTTCAGACGAGCAAGAATGTTTAGAAAAATGGGAAATAATATTCCTCTTGCTTCCCTATTGCTATTTTCCAGTGAATTTTTTGATCCATCATCATATCTTATGGAACAACTTCGGGATGTTATGCCTTATCATGAAATTCTGGAAGCTCTAAAAGAAAGAGCCGCACCAGTAACAGATGATCAATTGACTGAGCTTTTCTCTATTGCAGATGGGTGTAGCAAGACACTTTCTGAATTAATTAGTTTTTCACCAGAAAAAGTAAAAATTGCAAAATCACTTCATGAGAAAAACTTACTAACTTGGCAAGAGCGTTATGCTCTGAAAAAAAGGACATCACCCCTAACAAATGATCAATTGGATGAGCTTATCTCTATTGCTGGTGGAGATAGTGATTTACTTTCTGGTTTGATCAGACTTTCACCAGAAAAGGTAGAAATTGCGAGAACACTTAAAGGAAAAAACTTACTAACAGATGCCACGCTAAAAGGCCTAGAAAAAAGAAAAGCTCCATTAATAAAGCAGCAATTATATAAGCTTATCTCTATTGCCGACAGAAATCGTTATTTACTCGCTAGTTTGATCAGTCTTTCACCTAAAAAAATAAAACTTGCAAAATTACTTAAAGAAAAAAGCTTGCTAGGATGGTCGTCGCATGATCTACTCGAAGATTTAACAGATGAGCAATCTCAGCAAATGCTGAAGGCCTTAAAAAAAAGAGTCGATCCACTATCAGAAAATCAATTGTTTTCGCTTCTCCATCTTGCTGACAGGGATAGTAGTTTGCTCCCTGGTTTGATCAGCCTTTCGCCTGAAAAACTAGAAAATATAAAAACCCTTAGGTTAGGAGGCTCAATAACAGAGGCCATGCTAAATGCCCTAGAAGAAAGAGCCGTACCATTAACTAAGGATCAATTGGATAACCTTATCTCTATTGCTGGCAGAGATACAGGTTTGCTCCCTGGTTTGATCAGCCTTTCGCCTGAAAAACTAGCTGAAAGATTAAAGAGCATGAAAACATTGAAGGAAAAATTTTTACCAGTTTTAGAAAATCATATGGTTCTAAAAGTAAGAACAGCTGCACTACAGGGCTACTAGGCGGGGTGCTTTTGTATGGCTTTTAAAAGAAGTCCCAGTTGTAAAAAAAGTGAATTACGTTTGGTAGCATAATGGTTTCGTCGCTCTGAGCCCTCAACTGAGGGAGTTGAGGGCAGTCGTATGAAATTCATTTATTAAGTATTTTTTAATGCAAAATATATAAGCTAAGTGTAGTTTTTCGATTTAAATATTTAATCAGTGAAAATAAGCACCGACCGCTATTTTAAGCTTATCCAAGCGCTGTTGGCCATTTTTATGGTAACCAATCTGTATGCCGACTACGTTGCCGGCCACGGTGAAGTGGCTGTGTTTCGCGCAAAAAAGCAAGCTGAAATTAATGCTAAGAAGGTTCAATTAAAAACCCAATTGAATGTCGTTGGCGCTCTAGGTGTTTTAGATGATGAGCTAACAGGTAAGCAACTTGATCCCGTTACTTTCTCCAGGCTTGTGCTGGGGATGATGATCGGGAATGGATACCGGGATGGCGTAACATCGGGACTTAAGGCTTCTCAACCAGAAAGAACAATTATTGAAAGAATTGTTAAGCGAGCAGCAGCCCATGCGCGCAACCTGAACTTTGTTAAAGATCAGGTATGTAAAACAAATACCACAGACGCAGCAGTAGAAACACACACCAAAATCTTAAATGGCTGGAAGGCAGTAATAGAAGCAGAACCTCATTTTGATTATGCTCCACGATCTGCCGAAACTTATAAGAATTTAGACCAAGTTATTAATGAAATATGCGCATCATTTAGTGGAACCCCATCACAGGCAATGATACAGTGCGCGCAGCTCTTAAGCAGAAATCCTGATCACGAAGCTTCAGTAAAAAATTTTCTCTTGTGTTTTTTTGCACTCTCTCCTGAAGATAAAAAGGAAATCATTAGCATTTACAATGATGATATATCAGCAGCCGCCACATGGGGTGGAACTGATCAAGATACTCTTCTTATGGTAGCAAATGAATGTAATAACACATTTAAAGCTAAGCAATTTATTCAAGATAGAACACGACAAAAGATTTTTGATCGCATTGTGCCACTGATTAATCTTATTCCTTCATACCCACAACTGAAAAATTTGAGTGAAGATACCGGCAGCTCACTGCAGCAACGCAATGCAATTAGAGCTGTTCTAAATTATATTGCTTCTCTTAATGACCAAAAAGAAATGTGCTTAGATGCACTATTCTCTAGAAGGCTTAATAGTCTAATTCCACCCGCTGAAAAATTAATAAAGCCTAATATTCAGGTATTAATTGATAAAATAGACATTCAGCCTGTTATTATAGATAAGATGGCAATAATGAAGGTCTTAGATTTGAATATTAGTGCTGTGATCAAAAATTGTATCCTAGCTATTGCTAATCTTTCTGATGTTGCCATGGATCTTCACTATAGAGCCTTAATTGAAAAAATAAGAAAAATGGCGCCAATATTTAATATTGCTCGCACTAGTAATGAGACAGAAAACGAGTTTAAAGAACGCAAAAAAAACATTTCAACTTTTTACAACATTAAGCATAACAGCCTAATTAGTAGCTTAATTCAAAATAGAATTGCTGCCATCACCCCTCCAAAAGAATTATTAAATCCTGCGCCAGTGGTTGCTAACCTGCTCGAAGCTATTGATGCTGCTACCACCTTAAGTAATGTAGGCATGTACGAGTCTAACGGAGATTCTTTTGCAAATCGTTTGATCAACTTTTTGATAGGTCATTGGGCTACTGACTATAAACCAGAAACTCTCAAGGTTACTCCAGCTGTTATGCAGCCATTCAAAAATGAACTTCAAGCTAGGTTTGGTAATATAGCTGGTGAATATGGAACCACAGCTACCGAGAAGAAAAAGAAAAAAACCATGCTTGTTGAAAAGATCATGCATGGATTTATAAAAAATCCACCGCAAACTGTCCAAGCTTTAATGCAGTGCGTACCAGCAGCAGGTGCGTTACAAGGGTTATTGGCAGCACCTGTCGGTGTTTACACCAACATGGAAAAAATTAAAGAACTGCCTTCAGTCGATTGGGATGGAGTTTTAGAAAAGCATGTTTTCAGAAAATATCCTGATCTGCGCAAAAATCCAGCAGAATCCGATGCAGATTATTGGGATCGCATCGGATATCATGTCATTGAAAATATATATAAAATAAAAATTAAACCTCATATCTATCCTGAGGGTCTATTAATAAACTTAAATAGAAATGTTGCACCTCAATTAGCTGCATTTTCAATAATGTTTTCTGATACACACGATGCTGTTTATGGGATTGTCATTGATGCATTTGAGGCATCTCCAGAAGCAATAGCTACTAATGGTTGGCATCTTAAGCAAGAACACAAGGAAGGAATTCTGGATTTTGTAAATACTGGTGCTACACTGGTAAGAAAATTCCCTCAATTTAAAATAGACTTAAATAATAGTTACAAGCGTGTTAATGATTATATTATTAAAAGTTTGGTAGATCTTTTTGGGGTTAAAAAACGCGAACGTGTGAATAATATGCTTCGGCGTATACCAAAAAATAGCTGGCAACCAGATAACTATGAAGACTATCCTATAGAATCAGGCCTTTCTTGGTCTTTCTATGGATCATCCGCAAGCTTTGATCAGCAAAGAATGGAATTATGTAAAAGGGTATTACTAATCTTTGCTTATTTTGATCGAACAGGTGCTAAATTTGATATTGATATGCCAGATATAGCAATGCTGGCAGGTCGGTTTACCCATTGTGCAGATGGTAAAAAAGACGGAATTAATACAGTTTCTGAACGTGCACTTTGTGCTTTAACAGGTGTTGAAGGAAATTTAGTTGATGCCGATTTTGATTCCCAATTAAAGCTGGTTATTTTTAATAGTCTTAAGCGTAATGCCGTTATGGAATTAGCTGACCATCCTGCCTATTCTGAAAATGTTAGTCTTAGCCTTGCTATAAAATATAGAAATCAAGCTTTTTGGAATATCCAAACACCAGCTGAAGGAGTCCAAGGCACCAAATACTCTAATTCTGACTATGATTTAGGAGATGATAATGCTACCGATCTATTTATGCGGTATTTCTATCAGCATATTTATGTAGGGCCTCATGAATTAGTCAATAAAATCTATCGATATTTATTATCTGTTACGCCAAAAGATCGAAAGAATTTTATCGGGCGGGTCAGTGAGATGCTAGCTCATCACCGTCCATTTAAAGATATGGCTGATGAAACCGTGGACTATACTGAGCTAGTGAAAGAACGTTACTGCGAAAGAATTCTACCAGCATCTGCAGACTATACTCTAAGCCGAAAAGGTATAGAAATGATTCTGTTTTATGCAGGGTATTTGGCATGGAATGGTCCTGCTCCTGCTCATCCCCTTATTGCTGATTGGAATGCAAGTCTTCTATGGTTGCACACAAACCATCAAGAAGAATATGAAGAAATATACGGAAAAAGAGTCGTTAGGTAGAAGCTTGATCTCGAGGCCTAGTTCTATATTTTCTGTTATTAAATATATTTTAATAGTTTTAAATATATAATTGAAATTGTTACATGTTTATTGGTTATTGTTTCGGTGTGTTTTTTTTATAAAAGCTTTATCCATGCATTATTTGCGATTTTTATGCTTACTAATGCTTATGCTGATCAAGTTGCCGGTCACGGTGAAGTGGCTGTGTTCCGCGCAAAAAAGCAAGCTGAAATTAATGCTAAGAAGGTTCAATTAAAAACCCAATTGAATGTCGTTGGCGCTCTAGGTGTTTTAGATGATGAGCTACTAGCAAGGCAACTTGATGCTGTCACATTTTCCAAGCTTGTGCTGGGAATGATGATGGGGAATGGATACCGGGATGGAGTAACATCCGGACTTAAAGCATCTGCAGCGGAACGATTAGTTATTGAAAGAATTGTTAAAAAAGCTGCTTCTCATATGAATGGTCCCAACTTTGCGCAAAATCAAATATGGGCAGCCCAGGGAAATCCTGCCATGCAAATGCAGCATCTTAATGTTTTAAATAAGTGGATAACCGAAGCAGCGAAAGCAGCTCCACCTTGTTTTAATCACGACCCTCACGTAGCTGCACCTTATCAGCCTTTGGATCAGATTATTACAGCAATCTGTCAATCGTTTAATGGCGGACCATCACAAGCAATGATACAGCACGCACAGCAGCTTAGCCAAGATTTAGGCCCAGATTATTCCTGGCCTATCAAACAATTTATTGTACGTTTTTCAACATTAACAGCGGCAGAGCAAGCTGAAATTGTTCTAGCTTATAATGCATATGTTATTACCTTGGGGGACGACCAAATTGCCTTATCTGTTTTAGCAAATGAGTGTGATACTCCGCATCATGCTAGAAATTTTATTCAAATAAAAATTGAAGAGCGTACAATGGGGCCATTCCGTGGTTTTATTGACGCTATTCCTGGTGGTCTAATTCAAAATTTATCTCCAGCTGGCAGCACACTAGCGCAGCGCAATGCAATAAGGACTGTCTTAGTCGCTATGGAGCCGCTTACTTCTGCACAAAAAGAAATGTGCTTAGAGGCGCTATTTTCTAGGAAACTAAATCAACTAATTCCTGTTGCTGCAAAAGCAGTACAAGAAAATATTCGGATTTTAATTGAACAAATAGTTTTGAATCCTGCCATTGTGGGTAGAGTAGCAATTACGAAAGCTCTACAACCGGGAGCAATGGCAGCTGCACAAAATGTTCAACTCAAGACTTGCTTAGATGCAATTGCTCGGCTCCCTGATGTTGCCAGAGACATTCATTATAAAGCTTTGATTGAAAGAATTAGGCAGATGAGGCCCGCCATTAATCCTAATCCAGGAGGGGCTACTAAAGAAGCACTTCAACAAGCATTCTTACAAACACACACACAATTATTAAATGAGTTGATTCGCAACCGGGTCGCAGCTATCACCCCTCCAAAGGAATTAATAAGTCCTGCTCCTCGAATGCCTGATCCAAATGGTGCAGTTGATGCCGCCGATCATCAAGCTGCTCCCTATAATCATGCGGTTACTGCCCCCGATTATGCTGAAAATTTAGGGGCTATTTTTGATGTAAATGACGATATTAGAAACGCCCCCTTTAATTCCGGTCTGCCTCATCATGATAATCCAAATGGTCGTTTGCTCAAATCGGAATATGATTTTGAATCTCGTTTAATTCATTTCTTGATAAATCATTGGGCTGCTTATTATAAACCCGAAATACCTGATGATATTAATACAGAACCGCTTAAGCAGGCTCTTCAAGCAAAATTTAACGCAATTAATATCACAGCTGGCATAAACATTGTTGAGAAAAAGCGCAGAAAAATTGTACTTATTGAAAGCATACTATATCGACTTATTGCGTATGTGCAGCAACCATTACCAGATGGACTTCCACAGCCTCCAGGTTGGGAAAATGCTTTGAATGATATGGGTATTCCCATGGCACAAATGAATTCTCCAGAAAATAGAGACCTGGTTAATGCCATAAGACAGCAAGTGGATGAAGCTAAACAGCAAAGACAAGCAATTCTAACCCCGCTGCTAATTAATCCGATGCTAGCTATAATAAATGCTGACCCAGTACCTGAAAATCACGTGTACACAAGCATGGCAGCAATTAAAGCGCTCCCTTCAATTAATTGGGATGAAGAGCTTAATACTCATGTTTATAGTAATCCTGTTTTGCGTCAACAACCAGGGGAAACTGATATTGTCTATTGGCGCCGAATAGGAAATTACCTCATAGGAATATATAACCGAAAAATTAAACCTCATTTATATCCTGATGGACTGCAAGCAACTCTAGATAGAAATGAAGCTCCTCAGCTAGTACCATTTGCAATGATGTTTTCAGATGCTGCAGATGCTTCAAATGCTATTAACTATCCTGCGGCAGACCATGGAGCACAAGCGCAACAGCAAGTTCTTGAATTTGATATAACGCCTAGAAATCTACAACTAAATGCGCCAGTGGGTATCAAGCAAAAGCTACATGATAGCTATAAGAAAACCCATGATTTTGCCATGAATAGTATACAAAAATTATTTTGCTTGCCCATTCTCGATGGTCTTCCTGATCCACTGCCATGGCCATTTTTTTCGCATCCAGAAGCAGACAGACTTCGTGAGAATATTGAAGAATTTACACAAGAAAGAAAAGAACTATGTAAAAAGCTTTTGCTTGCGCTTTCATATTTTGATCGAGCAGGGGATCACTTTGAAGACGATATGCCAATGCTTGCGTCACTGATAGGTCGTTTTACACATTGTGCTGATGGTAAAAAGGGCGCCATTGAAAGTGTCGCCCGTTTAGCATTAAAAGGCTTGAGATCTGCAATAGTTGCAGTAGCTGCTGATGGAGGTGCTGCAGAGGAAGGTGAGGCAGGGCTTGAACTAGGAGAAGCAGACTTTGATACATTATTAAAACAAATTATCTTAGTTGATTTCAAAAACGATACAATTACAGCAGTAGCAGATCATAACCATCATGAAAGCGTTAGTATTATCACCAATATAAAATTTAGACACAAAGACTTTTGGAATGTGCCAACGAACTCAGAAGCACAATACCCAAATTATACTGCTACTGACTATGCATTTAAGCAAGCTGGACATGAAGCGGTGGATATTATCTTGCGTTACTTCTATCAACATATTTATGTAGGTCCTCATGAATTGGTGAATAAAATACATGCGTATTTACGGTCTGTTGATGCGCACAAACGAGAGAACTTTTTGGGATTAGTTTGCACCATGCTTGGTCGCCATCACCCGTTTGCAGATTGGACAGAAGACGGCATAGACTATAGAAATCTTGTGAAGCAACGTTATTGTGAAGTATTAAATCAAGCCGAAGTAGGTGCTGCAATTCAAGCAGCACGTGCTCAAGCTCAGGCAACGGGTGATGATCAAGATGAGGCGGAAGAGGAAGCTATAGCTAACACAGCTGATTATATATTCACCAGAAAAGGCATTGAAACTATTCTATTCTATGCTGGGTATTTGGCTTGGAATGGCTTGCCGGGTGCGCATCCCTTAAGAGCTGATTGGAATGCAAATCTTGCGTGGTTACGAGCTAATGATGTAGCTAAATATAATGCAATTTATACACATTGATCACTACATAGAAATCAAAAAAATTATAAGCTACACTTAACGCAGTGAAGAAAGATTAGGTTTATTCTCGTTGTTATCCTCGCGTAGGCAAGGATTCGGTGTATAAACCTCTTCTTCAATAAACTTTAAGCAGGTTCAGTTTTATGTGGTATCGCTCTCTTATTCTTTGCGTTTTTGCTTTAACCGCACTTATGGCAAACACGGTGAACGTGCAACTTGTGGCTCCCCAAAATCATCATAAAAAAGATGTTTCTTTTGTCCTTATTTTTGATGTGCCTGACCGTGCCCATATCTATGGGCCAGATAGCGAAGATTCCCCCACCAATATTGAATGGCATTTACCCAACGGCGTCACGCTTGATCACATAAAATGGCCACCCCTTCAAACCCTAAGCTTGCATGGTCACAAATTCCAAGCGTATGAAGGAAAAGTCTATGTTCATGGCACGTTCACCCTAGAAGATTCAGTCCATGATCTTAACGCCCTAAAAGCTGACATTAGTTACACCGTGTGTGACAAGCTTTGTACTCCAGAAAAAACCACTCAAACCATTAGTTTTATAGAATCCTTTGAATGGGATGCTTTACCTAAACAACATGCAGCCTTGGGATTTTTCAGCTTTCACATGGCGTTGATGTTTTTATTCGCCCTTATTGGTGGAGTTATTTTGAACCTTATGCCATGTGTTCTGCCAATCTTGTCTTTAAAAATCATGACCCTTGCCCAGCACTCTCAGCCAAAAAAATTAAAAGCGAGTGGCATGTTTTTCACACTCGGAACGGTTGTTAGCTTTTGGGTCCTAGCAGGACTATTACTGGCTTTTCGTGCTGCCGGACATCAAGTCGGGTGGGGCTTTCAGCTGCAATCTCCAGCTGTGGTAACCGCACTTATTTTTGTATTTTTTGCTTTTGCTTTGAATTTGTTTGGGGTATTTGAAATTGGTACTTCACTGACGAAGTTATCATCTAAAGGTGGGGATTCCTCAACATCTATGGGAAGTTTTTTTCATGGCGTGCTTGCATGCATTGTGGCTACCCCATGTTCGGCCCCGTTTATGGGTGCATCGGTCGGGTTTGCGCTAACCCAAAGTCCTCTGCATGGTTTTGCTGTCTTTACTGGCCTCGCCCTTGGGTTATCAGCCCCGTACCTATTAATTTGCTTAAATCCCAAGACCGCTAAATTTCTACCAAAGCCTGGCGGGTGGATGAACACCTTCAAAACCATTTTGGGTTTTGGCATGGCGGCATCCGTGCTATGGCTTATGCATGTACTTGCTGACCAGATTTCCATCGCTGCGTTTTTAAATGTTTTAGTGTCTCTTCTTGTCATTAGCATTGCTGCCTGGATTTATGGCCATTGGGGCGCAATTGGCAAAGCACCTTATCTGCGATTATTCGCAACCGTTACAGCCATAGCATTGGTTAGTGCCGCTTACCTATATGCGACAAAGCCTATTGAAGCGTTAAAGGCAGATCCTTGGATTGCCTACAACTCCACTACAGTTGAGAATTTACGCAAAAAATCCCCCGTTCTAATTGATTTTACCGCCAAGTGGTGCATCACCTGCCAGGTGAACAAACGCTTGGTGCTTAATACTGAAAAGGCACATCAGCTATTTAATGAGAAAAACGTCCAACTGGTCAAGGCAGACTGGACTACTTATGACCCGTCCATTACCAAAGCTTTGGAACAATACGGCCGCAGCAGTGTGCCGTTGTATGTGTTGCTATACCCCGATGGACGTCACAAAGTTCTGCCTGAGCTTTTAACCTTTAGCATTCTAAAAGAAGCATTGGCTGATTTGGGTTGAGCGGATGGGTGTAAGGTTTCACAGTTTTCCCGCGGCCTAGACCGCGGGACTAACCAAACTTAGTCAAATATTATAAAGCAGTACCAATTGCCATATTACGCGCCCAACTTGCACCAGCGCCTAACTTTAGTATCGACCCACTATCAAACAGCAAGGTGCCAAAAATGTCAGCAGCAGTATGTGCGGGAACAGCTACACTTGCTAACACTTCAAGAACACCGCCGCTTTGTATTTCCGTAGCACCTGGCACGCTAGATGCAGTATTGCCCATGATTTTTACTAATCCACCACTAGGGACAACGGCAGATCCCGATGTCATTTTGCTAGAACTTGATGCACCGACATACATGATTCCAGGAATAGAGAGCGGAGTAGAACTTGTGCTCATATTACCAGCAGTAACTACGCCAGCACCTGCTACAGTTAGTATTGAAGAACCAGAAGGAGCAGCTAGTGAAACGGCAGAGCTAGCATCTGCAGTAAGAGTACCGGCAGCAGTCATTGCAGCTGTAGGCACTGCCACAGTTCCACTAGTTACTTCTAAATCACCACCAGTAAATGCAAGAGAAGCACCCATGTTGTTAGTGGCAGCAACTTGAACAAGTCCTGCATCTATTTGCAATGTTGATACGCTGGCATTATTGCCAGACATAATAGCTGTACCAGCGCCTGTTTTATGAACAGTAGTTGCTACTAAGTTAGCAGGTACAGCAGCAGAACCACTGGCTACGTCCACAGCCAAAGAGGTAGCAAAAAGTCTACGAATAGTGTTGTTGCTAGTATCTGTTACAAAAACGTTTCCAGACGTATCGACAGCAAGACCAGTAGGGGCGTTAAACCGTGCTGCAGAACCGAATCCATCAGTAGAACCAGATGATCCTGCAGTACCTGCCATGGTTGATGCGGTATAGGTTCCACTACTGTTAGTAAGTTTTCTAATAATGTTGTTACCTCGGTCTGCCACGTAAAGGTTGCCTGCTGTATCAATATCAATATCCCAAGGACTATTGAACAGTGCAGCTGTTCCTACGGCATCAGTAGAACCAGATGATCCTGCAGTACCTGCAATGGTAGTGATCACTCCGGCAGGCGTAATTTTACAAATTGTGTTATTGCTAGTAGCTGAAACATATAAATTATTGGAGCTATCTATTGTAATACCGGTAATTCCATTGAGAGCAGTATTCTGCACAAAAGACGAATATGAACCAGTAGGTAAAATTTTATAAATTTTATTCTCTGCAGAAGAGGTCATAAAAATATTATTACTGCTATCAATAACGAGCCCCCATGCATCATGACCAGAGGAGTACCCAGCTCCTCCACTATCTAATGAGGTATTAGAAACATAAGTTCCCCCACTTTGTGTCCATTGCATAAGATCAATATATTGATGAGTTGTTAGATAAGTTGTTGTGCCGCTTACAACATACTGGCAGATTGCATTCAATGGCTCTCCCCCATAGACAGCATCTGCATAAAATAAAGTGGAAGCAGTATAGGTTCCGCCAGCAGTCGTAACTTTTCTAACAGCCTTATCGCCGGTATCTGCAATAAGAAGGTTACTTGAGTTGTCAATTGACATCATGCCTGGGCTTTTAAACCGCGCTGCTGTTCCAACTCCATCGGTATGAGCAAAGCTACCCGCAAGACCAGCAACAGTTTCAACTTGGTAACTAGCGCTAAGTCCAGAGCATAACCCAATCCCCACAGCAAGGGATGCGCAGTATTTAAAGATGGTATTTTTTTTCATTTGAATATTTCCGTAATAATAAAGGTTGATAACAACCATCATCACAAGGAAAGATTAAATATTATTTAAATATTATTTA
>CAITNM010000005.1 GCA_903893805.1 uncultured Alphaproteobacteria bacterium
AAGGTTCAGAGCCTGCTTCGTGGTAGATATTACGAGCTAGACAATCTAGTTGTGTTTGTCTCATTTGTGCTGTAATTGGGCTTGCTGTTTCGCGAGCTTCTTTAAGTTTGTCGAACTTAAAATATATTGCCTGTTGAGCGGCTACGGCCACTGCTATTACTACTAAAAAATTTAAAACTGTTTTGATAATGCGTATCATTTTTTTCTCCTTTACGCTGGATGAGGTATCGCTAGTACCATCATTAATTATTGCTTGGCTGTCTCTGTTTCTCCTATGAAAATAAGCCTTGTCCACCAAACCTTTAGTGGACAATATATAGTTATCCTCTGTGTTGCAAGGTAAAATACTATTATTATTGGTTACCATGTCTTAGCGCCTCATACGAGCGATGTCAACTGCTTGTTCAATCGTAATTTACCAATTGAAGAATTGTGTGCTACATATTCCCAATCTGATTTATCGCCAGTCTGGGAGTAATATTCTTCTTTTGGTATTTTTTTTATGTTTCCATTTTTGTCAACTACAATTACTTTTCCTGACAATTTTTTCTTTGTTGCTTCTGTAAAAATTTGATTCTTCCTTGCTTTACTAATTTTTTCTTTGGTATCTTCACTAACAGGGGGTTTATTTTGTTGTGCTAATTTCATTTTTTGAATTGTTTCTGGGGATTTTTTACGACCTTTCAACTTTTCTCCCACTTCTGGTCGTTTACGACCCCGTAACGCATTAGCTGTTTTTGATATAGATTCAGCTGACCGTTTTCTTCCTTTCAAACTATTACTAATTTTTAATTTCTGTTCAGATGTCCTCGGTAGTCTATTTCCAGATGTTGGATTAGTAATTCCTTTGTTCCAAGCAGGTTTTCCAGTTAATGAGTTTGACAATTTTTTCTTTGTTTCCTCAGTCATAGAGAAATACTTTCTAGGAATCGCTCCACCGTCAACACCGTTTTCATCTATCATGTTTGCCCAGTCTGTGGATTCAACTATTTGATTTATTTTTGAAAAATTTAAAGCTGCTTTAGTACATTCTATCTCGTTTTCAAAATAGCCTAACACTTCAGTAGTTACATTGTAGCCATTTTTTTTAATATGAGCAAGCCAACGTTTTCCAGATCCACGATATTTAAAAGGATCACCCGTTGTTTTTCCAAAGTATTTTAGTCCAGTGATGTTGTGCGTTTTTACATAGAGGTAGGTAGGATAAAAGTTTTTCATATAAATATTTATACCTATCATCTTATTACCAGTATATTATCTCCGCATTCTAGCCGCGTCAATTGCATCTTGTTTGGAAAACACTGGTTGTAGACAAGATTTGTGTAAAACGGTCACTCCGAGAACTTGATCGCCTGTGTAAATCTTAGCCGGAGCCAGTGTAGCATTACCACCAGTATCTACACTTTTGATATGTGCTGTCGTATTTCGACCTTCCGGAATCTTTAAACTGTAATTACCACTTAAACTAGGTGCGGCCAGAGCTCGAGCACGTTTCTTTTCTTCTGCTTCAATGCCCCATTTCTTTTGGAGCTCTTTCCACGATTCATCCAAATCTCTAGCCTTCCTTGCGTGTTCTGCCGAAGCGAATTTCTTTTTGCCTTTCTTTTTGCCTGTAGTTGAATACATAGGCGGCAATAGGTGCATTGACATATTAGTTCCACTCCATTAGTTGCTTGCCTGATGTTGTTTCTGACAATTTTGAAACAAGACTACCAATTCGATTGTGTAAAGGGTCAGTTGATTTCATTTTGTCGGCATCAAAAGGAAGTTGCATTTTAGAAAGCCAATGCTTAGTCATTCGAAGCAAATCTATATCGTTTTGACATTGTTGCATTGATAAAAATAAACATCTATCAACAGTATCGTAAAACTCGTCGCTTGTATCGCCGTATCTTAACCTAGCATCCTGCATGAGATTACCCAATTCATCTGCCATAGTTTTAGGATCAAATTTAAG
>CAITNM010000006.1 GCA_903893805.1 uncultured Alphaproteobacteria bacterium
ATAATAAATAAAAATTTTACATATATTTAACTTTATGAATATATTCTTTGTTTATTAACAACCTTTATCGAGAGTCTTATGCGTACTTTGCTTATGCTACTGCCAATTTTAACCTCACTACATGGAGCTGCAGCACCTTCAGCGCCAACAGTAGGTGAAATTGAAACCGTTGAAACCTTAATGAACTTCAGAGTCACTAAAGGAAATGTTTGGAAGGATATTCAAACAGATCAACCTTTGCACCGCCTTAATCATAGAAATGAACCTGTGCAAGCTGCCTGTGATGCAGACATTACTTTAGCTCCATTCAATGCAGGTACAATAATGGGTGGTTATTTGGCTGAGCCTAGCACTCATCCTGCAGCTACATCTAGACGTTCAGAACTTACATCTCTTGTTTCTAACCAAACATGGGAAGCTCTTCTTACGTTAGCAAAAAACTATAGAGTATCTTTAGGAAGAGTAGCAAAAGATTGCTTAGGAAAAGAGCTATTTGAACTTGTAGAAGATGTAAGAAAACCAGCAGCAGATGTTCGTGATATTGTTGATATCTCAACTTTAATTGCAGCAATTGAACCTGCAATTCGTGAAGCTTCTCCTCTTCCTGCAAAAGCACCGCAAATTTTTGCAGATGCACTACGCGCTAATTATGATGCTCTTATTGCTTTTAGAATGAATAATAGAAACATGTGTCTTGATCCACGTACTGCCCAGCAACTCTATCATATTAATGATGGAGTGCTTGTGGCAGCAGCTAAAGATGGCGATGTAAAACAAGATTTATCAAATCTTGTGTCTCTTATGGTTGCTGCTATTGCGAATCCGCCAGCAGCTGTATCTGTGGGAACAGTGGCATCGTCTTTATCTTCTATTTTCTTTGATACGAACTTAAATCGCCTGTACCAAGCTGTAGAAGAAACAAGACGAGGGCAGGGACGTTTGTCAGTTGATGCACTGGGCAGAGCTTTGTGTCTTGAAAGTCGAGTGCAAACTGTTGATATGCAAGATATCAAAGATACGTCTAGTCTTTTAAAAGCTGTTTTTGAATTCTTTCCAGAAAGTTTAAGACCAGCTCTTTAATACCTTACGAAAACGGTGTTTCATGATAGTCTTAAACGAAATAAGGGGGCTTCATGGAACACCGCATAAAAAATCTTGATGCACGCTTTGGTGCGCAAAACTATCATCCATTACCAGTAGTGCTTAACAAAGGTAGCGGTGTTTGGTTGTGGGATACTGATGGTAAAAAATACCTTGATATGATGTCGGCTTATTCAGCTGTTTCTCATGGCCATTGTCACCCTGAATTGGTTGAAGCTATGCATGAACAAGCCCAAACTCTTGCCATGTGTTCCAGGGCGTTTTTCAGTGACAAAATGCCTTTATTGTTAGAAAGACTATGCTCGCTTTTAGATTATGACAAAGCACTACTTATGAATACAGGTGCAGAAGCCATAGAAACAGCCATTAAAGCAGCACGCCGCTGGGGCTATTCAAAAAAAGGTATTCCTGATAATCAGGCAGAAATTATTGTTTTTGATAACAATTTCCACGGACGCACCACCGGTATTATTAGTTTTTCATCTGATGATGAGTATCGCCACCAATTTGGCCCATATTTGCCTGGTTTTCATATTGCCACCTATGGTGATATTGAATCGGTACAAAAGCGTATTAATAAAAACACTTGCGCTGTTTTGGTTGAGCCTATTCAAGGCGAAGCCGGCATTGTGATTCCGCCTAAGGGTTGGCTTAAAAAACTTGAACAGCTTTGTAAAGCTGAAAATGTATTGTTAATTTGTGATGAAATCCAATCGGGATTAGGTCGTACCGGAACATGGCTTGCGTCTGAACATGAAGACGTAAAACCCGATGCCGTTACCCTGGGTAAGGCTTTGGGCGGAGGACTTTATCCCGTATCAGCACTGGTAGGCCGTGCCGATGTTCTTGATGTTTTTAACCCCGGAAGCCATGGTTCAACATTTGGCGGAAATCCACTAGCATGCGCCATTGCCCACAAAGCCATTGATATTATGGAACGTGATAATTACCTGCAAAACAGTGCAAGCTTGGGGGCGTATTTTTTAGAGCAATTAAAAATCCTGTCAGCACCTTCTATACAATCAGTGCGCGGTCGTGGCTTATGGATTGGCGTTGACCTTGATCCGTCTCAAAAAACAGGACGCGAAATCTGCGAATCTTTAATGAAAAAAGGAATTCTTTCAAAGGAAACCCACCACACCGTTGTGCGATTCGCCCCTCCGTTAATGATTACCAAAAGCGAAGTTGATTACGCTTTGGAAATTATCAAAGAAGTCTTCGTTGCATAAATCACCTTTGGCCATTATAGGTAATTTTATAGTGCTTCTCTGATTGTCCCCATATAACTGCCAGGAATAGGGTGCTGTTACTATCAATTCTTGGCTCAAATTTTGCGGGACCATACCGCATAAGATCTCTGATTATTTGGTTTGACTGTTCTAGTGCAATGTAGTGATTTTGTGCAATTTCTGTAAATTGAGCAAACCCGAAATATAACATATTGCGGGCATCTATTACTGACATGGCCATTCTGTGTTGCTGTTGGGTGTTTACGCCTATTGCTGTGGGCATTGCTTTTTTGTGTGGCTGTGATCGATTTACTTGTCTTGCAATAGGAAAATGTGTTTGCTGTTGAGGTACTGCGACGGATGGTTTTTCAAAAACGCTTCTCTCAACTGGCACGTAAGCAGATTGATGAGCGCTTACTGGTTGTACAAGTGGCGTAGTACTCGGTCGCTTTCTAGGAATTGCTGGCTTAGCAATATTGAGTTCGCTCACTGCTTCAATTGGCGTGGTTTCAAATATCTTTATTTTCTCTTTTCCAGGGAAACAGCAAAATACTCCTTCTCTGTTCCATGTAACAGTGGCTCTTTGCGTTTCTCGACTAAAAGATACATCTATAGGCATGCCATATTTTTGTGTTTGGCGTGTAATGTCTGCATAAGTTGCAGGAGCAAATTCATAATATCCATGCATCTGTAAGTGACGATTTAATTCTGCTACAGCCATAGAATTAATATTTTTACCGTAATCGGGAATTAAACTATAGGTTGCTGTATTAGTTGCGGAGCGAATTTGGTTTGTTGAATCTGTAGGTGCTGTGATTTCAGAATCAGTCGGTCGCACCTCTTGCTGTTCCGCTGAATATATTTTTTGATTTATGGTTAGCGCAATAGCAACCATCAGAATAAGTTTTGAATGCTTATTGATTGTCATGCAATTTCCTCCACGCTATTCTTAATCCAAGGTTGATCTTGAACTAAGTCGGAAGTTTTTGTGTTGCACTACAGTAAACAAACAAAAATTAATATAGCGAATACACAAACTATATTTTACAATACTAACATAACGACTGTTAACGAAATATTAAAATAACATGGTGAAATTTTTTGAAATTTAAGGTGGTTGAATTCTATAATATTCGCGTGGACCCAGAAATTTTATGCATTTAACATAAAAATTAACTGGGTCTATTTTGGTTTTTTAGGGGTAATTACAGTTCATTTTGACTGGTTAACAATCTCCAGCGCGTTCGATTTTAACTACTTCTCCGTTCACTTTGTGTTCAGTGATTGTGCATTGTGTTGATGAATCCAATGGCTTGTCTCTCTGCGTACCAGTAATAGCAAGATTGTAGCGTTTTACTTTTCTTTGTTTGCCTTTTCCGCTAGTTACCACTAATGCTTCAGAACCTGTGTTTTTAGTAAGAACATCAAAACTTTGACGCAGCTCATATGAGTGTCCAATAGCAAGCGCTTCATTAAGGTGAACAACTTCACAAGTGCCGTCTTCATTTCGCATAAATAGTTCATATCCTAAAAGATCTTTCCCTTTGTAAACTGATGTTATTATTAGGTCATCGTCAACATTTTGAGAATATTCAATTGTATCACCAGCATTTGCTTTGCCTATCACTTGGCTTAGCGCACCTTGTGCAGGCAATTCAGAAATACCATCATAGAACCCATTTGGATCAAGGTTGGCAATAACTCTCAAACCATTTTGATATTCTAGTGACTCATCGTCAGCTTCTTGAACTACTGGAAAGGTCTCTGCTTTTCCAGACATGCAACCTCCGTTTTGGCGAACTACTGCAGTAGCGTAACTTGTGTCATAACCTGCCTTAAAATCTTGCTATGATTTATCCTCACTCCATTCTTCTAGTGTTTCGTTGGGATTAAAGAACAACTTTACACTTTTGTTGCTGCTTTCAAAAAGCTTCATAATGCCGCGCTTTTGACCCAGGCAAAAACTTTGCAAAACGTGCTTGGGAAGTTTTCTTGTCACAGTAACGGACGTTGTATCATGATTTGTATAGCTTGGAATAGAGCATGTTGCGGCACCTGTTCGTAACGTTGCTTCTTCGATATCCCTTAAATATTTCTCTGCGGGAAGGGTGCATCCTTTTGGAAGATTTGCTATATACTTAATTTGCAAATCCGGCGTTTCCCCACCAAATTGATTGGTTATTTCAGTATGAATTTTTCTAATATTAGTATTTTCAGCTCCTGAAAATGCCAAAAGTCCGGCGAGTACATACCACGGTGAAGGAATAGCGTAGATGTTAGATGTTAAAGCTATAATAAGTGGTAATAACAAGATTTTTTTCATGAAAAGTTCTGAAAGAGGTTTATTATTAAATACCTTATAGCTAATATTTTAGCGTGTCACAATGGGGTGTCTGTCACAAAATTAAAATCCATCAACCGTTTGATAATTCACTCATCAACCTTTTAATAATTGGCTCATCGGCCGATGGTACTAGATAATTTTCCAAATCATGGGGCAATACCCAAACGCAATCTGGTTGCCCTTCCTTAAGGGTCACTTCACCAGTCCAGCTTTTGCACAAGTATGCAAACATATTTAAATGAAAATGTTCATAAGTGTGGGAAACAAAGGTAAAAGGTTCAATATCATCAATCGACAGGTTTATATCAATTTCTTCAAACAGTTCGCGAACAATGGTTTCTTGCGGAGTTTCAAAGGGCTCAACTTTGCCGCCAGGAAATTCCCACATGCCACCCATTGATTTATGAAGAGGGCGTTGTACAAGTAACACCCTACCATCTGGTCTTTGCAAAATAGCAGCGCAGCACAAAACTGAAGGAACCTTTAATGGCATGAATTTTACTTTGTATGAACCGAATCTCACTGAGCCTACATTTTCAGTGTGAATTAGACAAGGCGGATTCGTGCTCTTATTCTTCATATAATGATTCTAAAAACAATATCGATCCATCCAAAGCAATTTCAGTCCATTGAATTGCAGACCTTTGCCTAAGCAATACTTCATTTTCAAACAACTCTTGCGATCGTGTTAAAAACCGTCTTGTGTTTTCTCTGAATTTTGTCATCCGTATCAAGTGGTTTTCATCAATAGCGCTGCAGCGATGTTTTTTGCAATCTCTACGGCCGAACAATATATTAGCAAAAATCTCGATTGTTAAGCGCACGCCCGTGCACCAGAAATTTGTATAAAACGGGAGAAATCCAGCTTTACGATACGTTACTTCTGCACCGTGTATTATCGCTGTCTCTTCTGATTCCAACAAAATAGCCTTTAATGGTTTTGCGATTGTTCTGCAGGATCTTAATATAGATAGGGCTGCGCCTTGTATAGGATCAAATGTACTAAGCTTAGTCATTATGGCACTAAAATGGTTAGGGGAAGTTGGTGCGGCATCTTCTTTTGTAGGATCTAATGTCGTGGCATACCCTGCTGAACCTAAGATTGCTGCTATCATTACCATCATTAAAGATGTTCTAACTTTTGATTTTTTTAAATGCATAATTCACTTTGCAATATTTAGGAATCGACACCTGAATATTATTGATTATATTAATGGTTTTTGAAAATATTCAGCGTTCATTATATATTTAATTTTGTTTAATAATAATTAAATAGCTGCGATTTTTTTAAGTCTTTGGAATGCATGGAAATATGCAAAATATTGAAAATTATTGATCTAAATATTAAGGCTCTTGTCAAAGATAAGATTTTAGCTACACTTAACTTAGTAAGATTAAAAATTAATTAAATTTTTAATCTTATGGTTTAGGCTTGCCTAAGCGATTATTTTCATAAGAACCTCCAAAATATCACAAAAACCCTCCCTAGTTTTCTGGGGAGGGGCTTTGTGAATAACTTGCTTTAAGTGGAAATTACAGCTGATTTCTAATGGAGCTTATTTTAGTTGAGTGATGGTATTTATTATCATGTTAGATCTAGTCTAAGCGCTCTAATTTTGCCAATTCAACTTTGGCTCGGGTTTCAACTTCTAAAAGAATTGTGCGCAAGCGTTCATCTGCTATTGTTTCAATATGAATTTGCAAAAGTGACGTAATATTTTCTAAGGTTTTCCTTGGAATGCTTCCCGTAATAATACTAAGGCGCAAATTATCGAGTTGTTCTAAAATTTGCCCTCCTTTTTCTATAGCCTGTTTATGACCTTTGCGGCGCAGGTCTAGGTTTAAGAATAAAGCATCTATTGAACTAAACTTTATTTCTGCAGGTGCAAAGGATTGGGTTATCTCGGTGCTTTCATCAACAGAAAATTTTTCAGCATCACCGCCAACTTTTCCAAGCTTCTTTGTGTTCGTGCTTTTTACACCATGAGTTGAGATTTTAGTGATGTCCATATAATGCTTCTATGAAGGCGTGCCTTTATTCTAACTGGTAATTTAGTGTTTTGTAAAACCATAATTTTAGATACACTGAACCATTATCTTAATAATTTAGTTAAAATATGAAATACTTTTTTTTATCAGGCTCCCTAAGGAAAGATTCACTTAATACCAAGCTGCTTCACATGGCAGCACAGCATCTTAACTGCCCTAATTCAGATATTGCTAACCTTAATGATCTTTCTATTCCTTTATATAGCGGAGACATTGAAGCAGTTGGAATCCCAGATAATGTTCAAAAACTGGCAAAATGCATTGACCAAGCCCAAGCGTTGATTATTGCAACTCCCGAATACAATTATTCCATTTCAGGTGTATTGAAAAACGTTATTGACTGGGTTTCACGGGTTCGCCCTATGCCTTTGAAGCAAAAGCCAATACTGCTTATGGCCGTAAGTCCAAGTCAAATTTCGGGTATTCGTGGGCTTTGGCAGACGCGTATTCCATTAGAAGGGTTGGGAAATTATGTTTACCCAGAAATGTTCAGTTTAGGTGGTTCATTTCAGGCTTTTGATGATAAAGGGTTTGTAAACCCAGATGATCAAAAACGCTTTGCAACAACATTAGATGGTTTTGGAAAGTTTTCTCAGGCTCTTGTGCGTAAATGAATTTCTTAGATACATGTCAGTGCTTGGAGGAATAAGTAATGGAGTGAAATCTTTATTCAATAAAAGCATGTCCACTGTGCTGATTAATTGTGAAATTTTTGGAAATTCTTCCATCTTTTTCACTTCCGAATATTATTTCGTCATAATTTGAGATATCAGAGATAATACTATCAGTTGCGCGCCATTGACCGCCAATATCTACTTTTCTCCTCCATTTAATAGTTTGGCTTATGGAAAGTTTTTGGCAAATTGCTTGAAATTGGCTGCATAAGTTTAATTCTGCTGCTGGGTGCAAATCTAAAAGAAAATTTAAAGCTCTAATAAAATTTTCAAACCCTGCCTTCATCTCTGTGCTAGGATTTAAGCTGGTACATTCTACTCCTGCTGGTATTAATACACTATTCCATTCATGTGCTTTTTCTATATCATTTTTTAAATTTGATCTATATTCAGATAAACTGTACAAGCCACTTAAAAGTGGAGAATTGCTCACGAACTCAAGAAATTCATTCTTAACACTACCATTGGGATTAAGAATAACTAAATTTAAGAAATTTCTAACTGTAACTTCTGCGCAGTCAGCGTGGGGCTTTCCAGTATTAAGTACGACTTTTTCCATTAATGTGGGGAATACTTTGGAAGGGTCTGAATTTTTTAATTCAGTAATGAATATTGGTTCACTGACTCTATCTCTTTCAGTATGCGCGACTTCAGGGGTGTCTGGATAAATATTCAATCCTCTTATAGCTTCTGTATATGTACTAGATTTTCCCCAGAGATAGCTCATTAAAATATTTATTGGCAGGTTTTTATCTGTGCTTTCTTCTATGGATTCTCTTAATGTTATTAAAAACTCAAGTATGTCTTCTGATATTTCTTTTATTATTTTTCCTTTTAATTTAGAAGAGGATCTGTCTGTTATAATTTTAATACTTTGACTTACTATTTCTGCATTTGTTACCGCAGTGTCTGTCGGTTCGTCACTAGTCAAAATATTTACAATATATTTTATAATTGCAGGGCCGTATGGGGTTCCTAAAAAACAACTAGTAAAGTTATTTGCCTTAAATTCTTTATTGTGCATTGGAAAAAGAAAAGCTGTCAGTTTAGCAACTTGAGTTATGGGAACGTATATAGTTATTTTACTAAGCCCCCTGTCTTTTCCTTGAGTCAAATTCTTTTTAAGAAAATTGGGTAAATTAGTTTCTTGACACAAATTCTCTAGATTATTAGTCATTTGACCTTCTATTGAAGCTGCTAGTGACGAATCACCAGTAAAAGGAAAGCCAGGAGAATGAGTTTTGGCTATAGTAGCATGAGTTATCTCTTCGCTTGTTAGCGTAGTAGAATTTGTTTCATTGATGTAAGTGAATAATTGTGCATTAGGGTTTTCTGTTCGGATTCTTCTTATAGTGCCATCCTGTAATAACTGTATAGCTTTAACATAAGAAAGATTTTTTTTAGCACACCGTACTAGTATTCCTGTCAGATTAGATGTTTGTAGATTAGGAGTCGCTGATAAATAATTACTAAAAATGCATATAAATATGAATACTATTTTTTTCATAAAAATAATTATTTATATTGTCCATTATAATGATTATATAAAAAACATTAAAAATCAATAAATAATTTATTATTCTACCGTAAAACCAAGGAGTTTTCCCTGTGGAGTTTCATTTAGCAGGGAATTTGTTGAAAGGTGAGTAAGCTATAAATCAAGCTGACAATTGATCTCGATGCCTAATGCAAACATGTCTCTTGCCAATAATCAAAGTTACTGTTTCTTTTTGATTTTTATCCCCAATAAGCTTGAAGGTTATTTTTGCATCTTCGTGATTATTGCTTATGTTTTTGGGATTAAATCCTATTTTTATCGTCTCTGTACTTAACCATTTGCACATCTTATTCAATTTATAAGCTCTGTATTGATTAGGATCTTTACCTGGTATAGCTCCCCCATTTCTAAGGTAAGGGATAAATCCTTCCATAAGTGCTAAAATAATATCGATTCCTGATGTAATTTCCCTATTTGCTTGTGCATATTTTACACCAAACTCCTCAAAACCAATGGTCGTTTCTAACCATCTTCTGCCCATTTCAGGATCATTAGAAATACGTTCTTCAGGAGTATGCGCTGTATAATATGTGCGTAGTTTATCATGCGTCATAGAAAGTTTTTCTTCTACTCCAGGCCTAAGCTCACCATTTGGGAATAAAAAAGCCATATTTAAAAAGTTTCTAACAAGATTTTCTACGCAATCTCTTTGAAGGATAACAAAATCTTCACTTGTGCCATCAACAATACTTGTTGCTTTTATGTCATCAAACACGGCTTGAGGAATCAGTCTTGTGAGGCATTGCTCCTGAACGAGATCAGTCTCATCCATTCCAAACAGTATGAGATTGAATTGCAATAATAATAACAAGATGATTTTTTTCACGATAATTTTATTCTAAGTTTGCTTAACACATATATAATATTTCAGTCTCGTGATTGCAATAGTGATTTTTATTAAAATTACGCACATTGGTCAATTTTGAAAATTTTTCAAAAGTGCTAACACGGAAGTAAGAAAAGTCCCCAGGGTTGTTAAACCTGGGGGCAACGTATCTTTTCTATTTATCAGTAGTAGGCGCTAATTCCTTAGGATTATATTTTGCAAGTGATCTTGCATTCCATTCTTCGAAAGTGACATATTCTCTAGCGAAGTCCTCTTCTGTTAAGCGATCAGCGTATTTCTCTCTAACTTCTTGTGGACAGGTCCTAAGATCAATAAGTACCTCACCCTCTGGGTCAACAAACACTGCCAAAGCAAAGTGTTCAGATCCATCACGCGCTTTTTTTACTAAATGATTCGTTGCACGTACTTTTCCATTGGTCATTAATTCTATAACTTCACCCATTTGAAAAAATGCAATATTTCGACTTAAAGCCCCTTCAAGGGATACCCCAACAGGCTTTCCTTCAATGTAAAGTCCACTATTTTCAGGTCTAGGAACTGCTACTCCATCTTTGAAAAATGCTTCAGGGCATAGGCATGTAAACACTCCGTGATCACGGTGGTCTCCGCACCAGTTTGGATTGCCATCCTCTTCACCGCTTGGCACGGATTTGTAATGCAGTCCACGTCCTAAGCCTTTAACATGTTCGTGGGTGAAACCAACAAGAGGTAATATTTTTCTTCCAGCATTCAAGAGGATTTCGGCAACTTCTTGATATGCATTTCTAAGTTCAGGAAGGCTTTCGTCTGGCCAGACATTGCTTGAATCATCTGGCACAGCTGCATAAAGAGAACCTTTGTAAGTATCCGCTACAGGTTTCGTATCTTGAGGATTAAGAACTTCTACACCTTCTGAATATCCGCGCGCTGCATAATTAGGCCCTATGCATTTAGCTTTTATTTCGTTAGGAAGAGCTGCAAATTGTCGCTCAACATCTAAGTAGTGTTGATACGCATCACCAAACCCAGGAACACCTTCAGCTGCTATGTAGCCTACTCTTTTGAATTCAGCATTAATTTCAGCAATAACTTCAGCTGTAGGTTCTTGCAAGGATGAATGATGAAATAGTTTTATTAAAAAATCTTGGGGAGCTTCTTCACTATCAAAAGAAGCCGCGCATACATTTTGTATTGATAGTATTCCTAATAATAAAAGTATAAATTTTTGTTTCATGCGAATAACTTTCTGTAAAAATTGACACAATACAAAAAGCGTATCAGCTTGATTTTTGAATTTCTATAGCGTTTTAGAAGAATTTTATGAAACATCTTAAAAAGATGGGGTTGCTAAATAACCACAGAATCCATTTCTATAGAATCTGGAAATTATAAACTGGATCCCGACGCCCTAAAGGGCTCTGGATGACGCACCACTCTCGTCTTCATGAGGAGTGTAGGCTTTGTGATGAGCCAGTGAAACAAGTATATTACTTAATGATCAAAAGCGTTTTACTACGATCTTGGATGAGGTTGGCGAGTTTGCGAAACAGCTAGGCTAAAAATAAGGCAGCTGCTTGTAATGCAAGTTTCATTTGGCATTTTGGTGTAATTATCCCACAGAATGTTCAATTTTTTTGCGATCATTTCTTGCTAAGGATATGTTTTCCCATCGAGCATACGTCATGCCATGTTCAAAATATTCACGATATTTTTCTATAACCGCAGGATTATCACAATGCAAAATAGTATCTGTTTTTAGCTTGTAGAATAAAGATAATGAATGGCATTCACTATCATTAGTTGGGGCTCTTTTTATGCAATGCTCTGGTGCAATTACATTTCCGTTAGTGAAAAGCTCCATGGCTGTACCCACAAGAAATAGTACACTATTACTAGGTGGCTCAGCCTGTACTTCCTTAATATAAGCTCCACTATTTTCTGGTTTTTCAATTTTTCTTTGGGCTTTATAAAATACTTCTGGGCACATAAGCGTGAAAACTCCAAGATCTCGATGCGTGCCGATCCAATCTAAGTTATTATGCTCTAGTGAAAAGTAATGAAACGGTCTTGCACTAATCATTAATTTTTTAACTTTTGTGGAGAGATTTTCTTTTTGTTTAATATGATGCATTAGCAAAGAGAAGATCTTACTTCCAACTGGAGCTGCAGTATCTACAACTTTTTTATAAACCAGATTATAAGCTTCTCTTGTTTCTTCTTTAACCTTAGCAAATCCCTCATGAAAATATTCTCGATTTTCTAGTTTTTGTGTTTTACGAGAAGGTGAAAAATTTGTAATCATATGAGAGTATTCTATGAATTCTTCATAAGAATTATAAAAAGCAGGCATATCGTCAATTGCTATACAGCCTACGCTGCTGCATTCATCAAAAACTTCTTCTATAATTTGTTGAGTTGGTTCACATAAATCCGAATATTTAAATGTTTTTATTGCTCGAGGCTCTGAAACATAGTCATTAACTGAAGCTCTGCAAATATTTTGTACTGTTAATAGGTATGCAATGAAGAAAATAATTATAGATCTTGATTTCATTAAATTGGATTTATGATTGATGATGTGCCATTTGTACCGGATTGAAATTTGAATGTCTCTAATATTTTTGAAAGTATTCCTGAAATTTTTATAATTGTTGGTGGGAATAAGTAGCCTTAACAAGCTGCTTTTTTATACAGATGTTTTATCTGTCCTTTAATTGAAAGTCTCTATCTAATATGCTACGTATTACTAAGGTTCTAAGTCACGATAAAGATGAATTTTCCAAAATCTAACGAGTCTATCTACGCAATTTCTCCTTATATTGGTGGTGATGTCACTCCACCAGGTTTTGTTCGTCGGGTAGTGTTAGCTTCTAATGAAAATCCGTATGGTCCGTCAGATGCTGTTAAACAAGTTATTCGTCAATACACTGACAGAATTCATTGTTACCCGAGCGGAGCTGCAAATGGACTGCGTGAAGCGATAGGTCAAACACATGGTGTTGATCCAGCATGGGTGGTAACCGGTAATGGTTCAGAAGATATTCTTCACCTTTTGGCGCGTGCTTATGTTGGTAAAGGTGATGAAGTTCTTATCCCTCAGCATGGTTTTGGCGTTTATAAAATTGCTACCTTGGCTATGGGGGGTATTCCTGTAGAAATTCCCCGAGTTGATTTTAAACTAAATGTTGATGCGATTCTTGAACGGGTAACACCACGCACAAAAATATTTTATCTTGATCATCCTGGTAATCCAATTGCCCACTATTTAACCAATACTGAAATTGAAGATTTGCTGGAACGCATGCCAAGTCACGTGCTTGTTGTGTTTGACTCAGCTTATGCTGAGTATATGGATAATGACGATTATCACTGTGGCACAAAATGGGTGCAACGTTACCCAAATGTGGTCATGGCTAGAAGCTTTTCAAAAGCTTATGGAATGGCAAATTTACGACTGGGTTGGCTATATGCACACCCTGAAATTGTTGATCCTATTAGTCGTATTCGCCCTCCATTTAATACCACAGGTTTATCGCAAGCAACAGGAATTGCAGCTCTTGGTGATCAAGCTTGGATTGCTCATTGTACGCAGCTTAATAAGAAAAATTTAGCTAAATTTGTAAATGACATGAATGATCTTAATATCCCCATGATCCCATACACATCAAATTTCGTAATGGCATACTTTGAAAACACCCAGGAAGTGTATAAATATTTGGGGCAAAAAGGATTGGTTGTCCGTCCTATGGGGGCTTACAATTTACCTAGCTATTTACGCATTACCATTGGAAAACAAGAAGAAATGCAGGAACTAGTTGAAGTTCTAAAATCATGTCCGCATCGCTAGATTATTATCTAACGGAACTTCATACGCTTGCTTCTATTGGAAAGCACCGGGAGAAATTTTACAAAAAATTGGTGGGTAGCAGGTTTATTGATCTTTTGTGGCATTTGCCAACTCAGCTAAGTTTCCGAACCAAAATTGACAATATTCAAGAAGCGACTGAAAATACCTTAGTCACTTTTGAAGCAACTGTAGAGCTACACCAACCTGGGTTGCGCAGGCGTTCTCCCTACCGAATATGGATGCGCGATAACAAAAACAGTCGATTTGAATTGCTTTTTTTTAATGCCTACGATCATTTCTTACAACGAGCAGCACCAGAAGGCAGGAAAATTGGTATCAGTGGTCAGTTAAAATGCGATCGTGCACATGATACGGTCCGTTACCATATGTCTCATCCTGATTTTATGGGGCCGCTAGATGAAATGGGAAAATGGATTGGGCCAGAGCGTATCTACGGGTTAACTGCCGGGCTTACCAGACCCATGGTTGCTAGTGTTATTGATCAAGTACTTAAATCAGCTAAAGAACTTCCCGAATGGATTACAGAATCAGATTACCCTTCATTTTTGAATGCGCTAAAACAAGTGCACCACCCCCAAATTTACGAAAATCTAAACTTCACTGATCCATCACGACAACGCCTTATTTTTGATGAATTCTTAGCCTATCATTTGGGCATGGCCTTAAGTAATCGTCGCACCAAACCAAAGGTTATTTCTAAAAATACATACATACCAAAACTCGCAACTCAGCTTGAAGGGCTACTGCCATTTAAGTTAACTAATGCACAAATTTCGGCTATTGCAGAATTGCGCGGCGATATGCAAAATGGTCAGCAAATGGTGCGCCTATTGCAGGGTGATGTTGGTAGCGGAAAAACCCTGGTAGCTGTCATGGCAGCACTAGATGTAGCCGATCAAGGTCTGCAAACAGCCATATTGGTGCCAACTGAAATTTTATCACGCCAACATGCTACTAAAATTGGTGAATTGCTGCAGCCATTAGGACTGACTGTCGCCATGCTTACCGGCCGTGAAAAAGGCAAAGCTCGCGATAAAGTTATTGAAACTATAAAATCAGGCGAAGCTACAATTGTTGTGGGAACCCACGCCTTGCTAGAAGACTCCGTTGTCTTTCAAAATCTTGGTCTAGTGGTTATTGATGAGCAGCACCGCTTCGGGGTTGAACAGCGCCTCGCTTTGGCCAGCAAATCTAAAACAGCCCATATATTATCAATGACTGCTACTCCAATTCCAAGAACCTTGGTCTTAGCCAACCATGGCGATATGGACGTTTCCATCCTCAATGAAAAACCCTTGGGTCGGAAAATCATCCAAACAAAAGTCATTAGCGTTGATAGGCTCGATGAAGTCATTGAACAAATCAAAGCAATCATGAGCAAAGGCCGGCAAATTTACTGGGTTTGTCCTCTAATTGAAGAATCTGAAAAAAGTGACTTAGCCGCAGCCGTCGCTCGTTGTGATGTGTTGCGCGAAATATTCGGTGACAAAATTGAGCTCATGCACGGTCGCATGAAAGGCCCAGAAAAAGACGCAGCCATGCAACGTTTTTTAAGCGGAGAAGCAACGTTGTTGGTGTCAACCACCGTGATAGAAGTAGGCGTTGATGTACCCCAAGCCACCGTTATGGTTATTGAGCACGCTCAACGTTTTGGTTTGGCGCAGCTGCACCAATTGCGGGGTCGGGTAGGGCGAAACGATATTCAGTCATTTTGCTTACTGCTATACGGACAACCATTAAGCTTCCAAGCTCGCAGAAGGTTAGAAACCATGCGTGATTGCCATGACGGATTTAAAATTGCCGAAGAAGACCTGCGTCTACGCGGTGGTGGCGAAATCATTGGCACCAAACAAAGTGGTGTACCAAAATTCCGCCTTTGTGACTTAATCCAAGAAGACCCAGCCGATGCTATTTTGTTAGAAGGCTTATTCGCCAAAGCACACAATATGGCGAATGAAGCATTGAAAAATGATCCGGATCTATCATCTCCCCAAGGCTTGGCCTTGCGTGAGCTTTTAATTTTGCATGAATACGACAATGCCGAATTACTGCGAAAATCTGGGTAGGGCATAAAATCTCCTTTTTTATGAAAGTGATCTCTGGGTAATAGTAACCAAATTAAGAATTCTATTTGTTATGTCTGCTGGTGGTGTCTTTGGTGTTATCAGCTTGATTAGTTGACCAGCAAAAAGCTCATGTTCTAAAACAAGAAAATCAGTAGTACTTAAGCATATAAAAATTGCCCCTATTTGCTTTGCTTGCATTGTTGAATTTGCTATTCGCTCTACATATAATTTTTCTAGGCAGTTGATAAAAGCTGGTGATTCTAATTTATCCTTAGATATAAGTAACCCAGCAACTGTTGCACAAATTTGATTATCATTCAGTTCATTGGTAATTAGTTTTCTTGCTGCATATTGAAAAGGAATAGCTTCTAAGATTTCTGGTTGGGTTTCTCTTACAACAGTAAAAGTTATTCTAATTGCGCTTTGTTGAGATACATCAAAAGTCTGCCTCGCAATCAGATATTCTTCCATAAGAGCAGTACCCGCATTAAGTGAACAATCACTAAAATTAAACAATAAAAAAAATAGAAAAACAGCATTAAGGCTTTGTGACCGTATATTCATAACGCTTCCTATAAAAATTTAGATAATTTTTTATGATAATCTTTACCTGATTAAGATTTCGTAAATACACAAGGTTGAAAATTATAATAAAGAACTAACTTTTTTCATTTGATTGAATAAAAATTCTTACGGTAGGCTTATACATAAGTGATTGAATTGCTGAAGCTATAGTGTTTAAAAAAATAAATTTACCAATGTTGTGTTTAAGCGTTTTTCTGCAAAGCGCTACATATTCGTCAACAATCCCCCTTCCTGAAGATGAAGAATCTATTAAACGGTGGGTATATTTTTGTATACACAACTCCCCTAGTTCGTTATTGCAAAATCTACAAAATCTTCCCAAAAAATTTACACAAACAGAAAGAAATGAAATCTTAGAAAAAGCTTTTTTTTGTGCAAACTGGAAAGAAATAACTCTTTTTTTATTCGGTAAAAATGTAGGGGCTAATCAGTTAGGTATGAATGATATTTTAAGAATGGCAACTTCAGTAGGTTCTGTTGATAAAGTGAGGTTCATATTATTTGAAATCCCTGAAGGTCAACAGCGTGCCAGTGAAGATGTAATATTAACCTTAGCAAAAAATCAAAAAAACCAAAACATGATAGTTCTTTTTATGGAGTACGCATCTCTGCATTAGTTTTTCTATGGTTTAGCCATAGAATCCATTTCTATAACTTCATTAATTTCAATTTTAACTATAAAATTAACCATATCTTAAACTTTTTCCTGCATTCTGATAAGAAAAGCGATCTTTGAAAAATAATCATGCGCGAAATTATCGCAACCCATGCTTTTCTAAAGGATCTTAGGCGATCCCAAAAACGGGGGAAGCGTCTTTTGAAGCTGAAGGTTGTTATTGAAACGCTTGCCCGCCGTTCTTATTTAGCACACAAATATCACCCACATCGCCTGACCGGTGGCGCTCATGACTTTTTTGAATGCCACGTCGAAAATGACTGGTTACTTGTGTATAGGTTCACGAGCGATAAGCTGGAACTCGTTCGTTTGGGCTCTCACAGTGACTTGTTTAGGTAAAAAGTGCTGCACCAGTGGTTCTCTGATGCAGCCTGTTTCCATTATTTTAATAGGTCAACTGCGTAGGCAGAGACTCCAAAGAAGTTAGTGTTTGCAACGTACTCTTCCGGAAAATATCCAAAGCCGCCGTCACCCAAAGCTGATCCCCAGGAATTAAGGAATCTAAAGTAATTTTGGCCTGGTAATTTCGAATTATATTGACCATGACCAACAATTACTAAAGCATGGCCACCAATCACTTTGAATTTGGAACTTGTCGTTGCTGGCATAGGAACGTAGCCACCGTTTGTACCTGCGCTGTAAAATGCTGATTCAAGCAGTATTCCAAAATAAATTGGATTGTTCTTACCTAAAAAAGATCTGATGTTTGCAACAAGCTCATTTTTTTCTAATGTTGTGTTTAGGGTGTTCCGGTTGCTTTTTGCATATTTTGAACATAAATCAACATATCTAATATTTTGAGAAACAACTTTATACGGGTTCAAAGCGGTAGTGGTATTTATACCGTTAAAGCTTGGATCAAAAGCAAAGCGATAGCTTTCAGGTGTTGGTTGACGCGCAAACATAGAGATATTGTAAACCCACCCGCTGTAGCGGAACCCATTCCCCAAATCTATACTGCTTGAAAAAGTTTCTGGGCAAGTTCCATACTTATCAAGTGCAATCATTGCTCCTTGCATTGAAGCACCGGTATCATAAAGTACGTTAGTAGAATCTCCAGTTATATTGCCTTCCTCATACCTAGCATTGTAGTAATGATAAAGCCGTGATGGATTTAACATTTGCTTATTGGCACTTGAAAAATCAGCAGGTTTATCACTGTTGCGTACTGACAAGTACCTAATGATAAAACCCATGGCATTACCAATGCATGAGCCAAGCTGCAGCTGATCATAAACTAAAGAAGATGGAATATTTCTAATGTTACCAAGCTCAAGTACAGAGCCAGCGCTAGGACGAGGGCTAACACGTATTGGCGGAGCGCTAACTAAGCGCGCAGCTGCTTCAGCAACGTGTGGATGTGCCACTTTAAGACCCATCTTCATTAATACGGGTTCATCTAAGGAGGCTGCATGGTGTGTATCTGAAGCGCTTTCTAGTTTTAAAGCTGCAACTAAGAAAAATCCAAGTAATAACTTCTTATTAAACATATATAAGCTCAACATAAGGAAATAATATTTTAAGAATACGACTCTTTATGTTAATAATAAGTTAATATACTATTTTTACCTTTTTATATTTAATCTGTTATTAATTATTTTTATTTATAATTTAAAATTATATTTCTTTTTTATGTTATGCATTGCTTTAATCATCAAAAATCTTCAGCTGTTTGCGCATGTGGAGTTTGCCTTAAGGGACTTTGCAATGAATGTATGCAGCCAGTGGATGATAAATTTGTATGCTCACCCGTTTGTGCGCAGCAGTTACAAAAAATCACCAAGCTTAACAATTACGTTATGAGTGTGTATGGAATTAATAAATCCGAAGGGTCTCAAAAAGTAGGCATGCGCACAGCTATGCTTCATTTGACTATGGGTGTTACTTTTTTGGGCTTTGGCGCGTATACAGCGGTTGATATTGGTGACTGGGGCTTAACATTCTTTACAGCAATGTTGGGATTAATTTTTGTAGTGCAGGGCTACAAAACCTATAAAAGGGGGCTAAGGCTGTAATTTTACCTCCAGCCAGAGGACCATCCTGACTGAGGGGGTTTAATCTATTTCTTCTCTGCTATTAAGTTCCACTTAACTACTTCGTGATCACGAAGATCTGGGTTATATTGCCCGTAAATATCTTTCCTATAAACAGTAACACTCCATTGTGACTTTGGAAAAACAAGCTCAATTAATCCTGAATCGTAAAAACATACGGTTTTTTGTAGTCCGCTAATACCTAGGGGAGTAACATTTAAAAAACATTTCTTTATTATTGTTTTACGACATGGTTCTATTGTTTGACCATCTTCGCTTACAGCAGCTGAAGAATATATAGTCGGTATTTCTTCTATATGCTCTATATCCTTTATTTCATCTTCATATTTCGTCACTATTGCGAGATCCAATATATTAATCACGGAAGGAAACTTTTTACCTTCCTGTTTTGCTTGCAAATATACTTCCTTAGCTTTTTCAATGTTATTGCCAGCCGCACATATTCCATCAAAGGAAGCAAGCAACATTCCTCCAGGACGTAACATGCGATATGCATGCTCTTTTACCAGATTTTTTGCGGCTTTGGGGGCAAACATATGCAAAAAATTGCCCATAAAATTTACATCAAACACATTGCTGGGTGCATAAGTTGAGTAGCCTTGCAGGGTTGTTGCTTCTACATCTGTTTTTAAACGCACAGGCAAACCACCAACAAAGCCTAGTTGTCCGTGTAATCTCTCTGCATAAGCATGAAACGCCTTTGTTTCTTCAAACTCATCTGCTTTCATTCCATTTTCAATGCCAAGGACATGAATTTGTTCTTTACTGCCTAAAAGTCCTAGTAAAATTGATGTGTGTCCTATCCCGCAACCAAAATCGCACACTCTAATTGTGCGGCCAAGGTTTCTACTTATCAATTGCTCTGTAAAGTTCATTGCTAGTACAAAAAAGGGATCAAGAAAAGACATGTTAAAGCCTCTATCATAATAGTCATGATCAATTAATTTGCATTCTTTTGGATACCGTTTTAGAAACGCTATTTTTTTTTGCGATAGTGCGCTTCCAGGGTGCATTCTGAAAATAATATTGCTTACACTGGTTGTAATTGGATCTATTGTGGGCTTTGCTGTTCGAGCTGACGCTACAGTTTGTTCTTGCCTATCACCATCACCATCTTCCATTGTCCAGCCACTAGTTGCACCTGCAACCAGCAAAGCTACGCACACTAATTTAATGTTTAATTTCATGATCCTGTCCTTAGATTGTGATTCTTCATTTATATTTTTTGCGCAATAATCTGCCATTTAAATACGTCTTCATCAGGTGTGTCGCTGGTGTTTATAAGTAGTCCGTTATTAATGGTGACTTTCCATTGTGAGGGTGGAAAAACGAAATCAACGAGTGCTTTTTCGTAAAAGCACACGGTTCTAGATATTGCATGCAATGCTAGAGGTTTCTCTTCATAAAATAATGGTGCAAGAATATTTTGGTAACACGGAATAGACGTGTGTCATGATTCGTCTGTTGCGGCTGAGGATAATGTTGGTGTCAGGTTTGTTTTTTGTATTACATTACGCCCACCTTCATCCTGAAGCATTATTCCATAGCTTGTTTCTGTCATCACTGAAGGAAATCTTACGCCAGAGCGTTTTGCCTTTAAATAAAATTCTTTGTATCTGCCTGTTGGCATTCTGGTATGCTCATTCGTTTCACCAATCGCAATTCCGTCTGCTGTAGCGTAAACAAAACCTTTTTGCTCTAACATGCGATAAGCTTGTTGCTGTACTAAATCGCGTGCGGTGGCTGGATCAAACATGTGTAAAAAATTTCCCATAAATATCATCGAGAAACCGTTATTTGGTGAATATTCTACGTTATCTGGTATGGTGGTTGCGTCTGTTGAAAGTTTTAATAGCACTTTAAGTGGCATGCCTAATCTACGAGCTAAAGCTGTATACTGATGAAATAATTTTCCACATTTATCATGTTCGGCAGGGGTCATGTGTTTTTCAATACCCAGTACCGCTGCTCCTGTTAAAGTTAATAGCAACGAAGTAGTGCCTATTCCACAGCCAAAATAAGCTGCTCGTACATTTTTCCCCGGATTTGAATCTACCAGTTTTGACAAATCTCTTAGTGCTTGTACGAAAAACGCGTCATGTGCTGACATATCATACCCTCTTTCGCAATTATCAGAGGTTTGAAGAAGAGTTTCTGCTGGGTATGTATCTATAAAATTTTTTCTGTCGCTTTTTAACTTGTTTTCAGCAAATTTTCTGAAAATAACATCGCTAACAGCTTTTGCAATCTCTCTAGTAGCTAAGACCCTCAGCCTATCAGTAACATCAGTAACATCAGACTGAACGCCTGCAAAAACACTGCACATCAAAGTGCACAGCACAAGTAATTTAAAAATCATGATTTATCCTTTTGTAAAACAACATAATAAATAGCTGAATATTTATAAATTAACCGCAATAATATTACAATAAAATTCTACTCTCGCCTTATAATTGCTGCCAAAGAATCCTTTTCACGGCTGCCGCGAGATGATCCAAACTCAAAAGTGTACGCATCTTTCAAACACAAACCAAAAATTCCGGCGATGGTTGAAATAATTCCAACCGCTTCTCCGGGCAATTTTCCGGCGTAACTGGTTAGGGTCCACAAGCAGGCAACCAATCCAACTGCGGCACTTAGCACCATCACATCGGCCCGCATATTGCGCCGTCCCGCTTGGGCAATGGCAATGTCGCGTTCCCGGGCACTTTGCCGATCTGCCATTAATTTCAGCTCAATCTCGGCTTCAATTTTAATCACTTCCTTTTGAAACTCAGCAATAAGTAACGAATTTTCAGCCAACGCTTTTGATGCTTCTACCGGGTCAGCATGACCTGTCACGTGTTTTGCAATATCTACAACCTGATGCGCCACAGATTCCGCATTATCACCGCCCATCCACCGGGCAATAACTGGGGCAAATTCAGTCAGCCCCAAGGCTGCTGCAATTAATGGAAATGCCATGTTACCTCTTACAGTTTATAAAAAATATGATGGCCAATAGTAATAGTGGGTTTTTGACTTACGGCCCAATAAGGTGGGGCAATGTTCGTGCTGTGATAATGATTCGAGCCTTTTGTGCAGTCGGGTACATTGTCAAACAACACCTGTGTTGCAGCTAGAAAACACGCCCTATACACTTTATCCTCAAAGCTTGTTTCCAGTAGCGATTTTCTATTGGGGTCATTCATATTCCAACAGGAAAATTGCCATGGTTGCATGCAAACTTTATGAATATACGGGCTAAATTGCACCATCTTTGCGCGGTTCTTAATTACCCAGCCAACGGCTTGTAAACTTTGCATTCCACCTGCAGGATGGTTCAATTCACCTCTGGCTTCCCCATAAATGGTGCGTGCCAAAATGTCTAAATCTCGTTCATGAATTTTAAGCATCAAAATTACCTCCATTAAAAATCAAAGCCCAAAAACTTGGCTCAAAATTTTCGCCACTGGTATGCGGAACCTGACACGCGTAAAGCGTATGATTGCAATACACCCAAGTTCCAACTCGGTACGATGTATTCTTCATCCATTCTCCTTTGAAAATAGGTTGAAATTTCGGCAGCACAATATGTGAAATCACCTCGCCATCTACTTTAAAAATCAGCACATCTTCTTGTTGTTCAACTGCAATTACAGGAGTGTTAGGATGATCTTCCAATGTGCTTAACCGTTGTTCAAGTTCACGGAAATTCGTATCAATTTCTAAAATGCTTAGGGGCGCGCCCTTTTCAAGTCGGTAGGTAATCATAGATCGTTCCTTTCACATAAAATGTCGATGAAATTTGAGTCGTCAGTGGGTTCAACGCGGCAGCTAGAAAAACAAAATTCCAGGCCATTTTGTTCAATTTGACTTAAGAATTTGCCGCTGTTTATGGCATTAATTAAAGACGTGGCATTTACTGTGGGTGGTACAAATACAACCTCAGCTCCATCTACCAGATGCTTTTTCCATGTACTTAAACTGTTTACAAAAATGTCATTTTCATCAAAAGCCACTTGGGCAAAAAGCTGTTCAATTTCTAAAAACTTTCCTACACGCCCACCGCATGGCCATAAATGAATGCCTGTATTATTCCCATATAAGGTCGGCGCCACAGCAAAGCAATGTTCATAAATTTTCTGCTCTTTTGATAGCGTCCAGCACTTATCAATTTCATAGTCTTTTTGAGCATATAAAATTTGAGATCCTTCTAGTTTGACCGATGCACAGCGATCATCACCGGGCCAAACAAAACTATGGCCCCCGTGAAACACAGGCGTATCAGGGCATAACTCAAAATGAACCTTTACTCTAATCCATAAATATTTTGGGGGCAGGGACACATCTTCAAATACAGGCGTTATCAAATCATAGGCGCCAATTGAAAAATGCCCCATATCAGAATTGATGCTGGAAGGTGCTGCTATCATCGCTTGGTTGAACGAATCTTGCCCTAATATTTTTGAACGAATCATGGTGCTTTTCTCCTGTTGTTACTGATTAAAAAAATTGATCATTGGCGTTTAAAAAGGTCAAAAGACTCAAAGTCTATCTAT
>CAITNM010000007.1 GCA_903893805.1 uncultured Alphaproteobacteria bacterium
GCTTCGTCGTCTAAGTTAGCTTCGTCAAAATAAAAGTGGTCTGAAGGATATACGCCTTTCCGTATGTTATCTTTGATAAACGCTTGCATTTGGTCAAATTCTGCTTTTCTTAAGCCTCCACCAAACCTTGTAAATCGTGTTTCATATTTTTTGGGATTGAATGTCATAGCGCAGCCAAATATTAAACCAATTATTTGTATTTTAGCACAAATAATTCAATAAGATACCAATTTATTATATCCGCTCACCCAAGCATTAACGAAATTTTTTAAAAAAAGCCAAAGAACAGATTATCTGCTTGAATAAAAGAGGCGAAACAACACACGTTTTCTTGCCTCTCCGGTTATCACTTAAAAAACCGATTCCAACAACCCACGACTTGTTCGCGGAATCTAGGCGGATGGATTAGGTTGCAACCAGATAGGCAGGCAATTTTTCCACGATAAATTCAATAAAAAGCCTGAATTTAAAGAATCCACATCCAAAGAACCAGCGGCAGATAAAAAAACCACTGAGGGGCCGGGGCGCTTATGCGCCATTAACTCCCCGCCACCATCATTTGATCAACCAATACCGAACCACAGCGTGTGGCACTATTCGGATTAATATCATTGCCAATGGCCACAATCCCGAGAAATATGTCCTTCAGATTGCCTGCAATGGTAATTTCCTCAACAGGATATTGAATTTCGCCCCCTTCAACCCAAAAACCACTGGCCCCGCGAGAATAATCGCCAGTTAAGCCATTCACGCCCTGCCCCATTAACTCTGTTACCAATAATCCTTTATCCATTTTTTTAAGCAACATACTTAAATTGCCCGCGGTGGGATCAATCGTTAAATTAAATACACCCCCGCTATTGGCCGTTGTTTGTAAACCCATTTTACGTGCTGAATAACTGTTAAGCACGTACTGGCAAACCTTGCCTTCATCAACCCACACATTATTCCGGGTTAAAACCCCCTCACCATCAAAAGGTGAGCTACCCAAATCGCCTACTAAATGTGGCTGATCATAAATCCGAATGATTTTAGGAAAAATTTGTTGCCCTATTGAATCTAATAAAAAAGAATTTTTTCGATAAAGATTAGATCCACTAATCGCCCCAATAAAGGAGGAAAACAACCCACTAGACAACCGGGATGAAAACAACACCGGTACTTTTTGTGTTTTTATTTTCTTAGCGCCCAGGCGACTGACTGCGCGCTTGACAGCACTTTCGGCCAATAATTCAATGGGAAGCAGATCTTTTGCATGGCGTGCCGTGGTGTAATCATAATCTCGCTGCATGCCAGCCCCTTCTTTAGCGATTAAAGAACAACTAAGGCTATGCCGACTGCTATCAACTATCCCTAAAAATCCATAGCTATTGGCATATCCATGACTAAAGGTGTAAGTCGATAAATTAACCCCATCCGAATTCTCAATGCGTTTATCCAAGCCCAATGCCTGACGCTCACAGTTAAGGGCTAAATCTATCGCTTCTGGTGGGGTAATGGACCATGGATGACATAA
>CAITNM010000008.1 GCA_903893805.1 uncultured Alphaproteobacteria bacterium
GCTCAGCTGTTCCCAAAACTGTTCTGTTTTCTTAAACTTTGCCAACTCATCTACCCAAGCAGCGTCAAACTGGGGTCCTCGTAGACGTTCATAGCGATCGGCACCAAAAATCTGCACTTTTGCTCCATTGCTAAATTCAATTACGCCGTCACTTTTGCTATATTTTTTGATTGCTTCTGGTGGCGCAATGCTTAGCAATCCGCTTTCTCCTTAAACCATAACCTGACGTGCTTCAATAATGGTTTGACCTACAAAGGCAATGCGTTTGTAGCGGTTAGTTTGAATCCAGTTCCACACGGTTTCAGCGCCTGTTCTGGTTTTGCCAAAGCCACGACCTGCCAAGATTAGCCAGGTATCCCATGGTCTATCGATTGGTTCTAGTTGTTCTGGGCGCGCCAGTTGTTTCCAGTTGTTGGGAATAGCTTCTTCGTCATCGTCTTGATGTTCTTGTTTGCACTTTTTGCATAACTTCATTCATATGATGTTTTAAGACCAATATCGCTAGTTTATGGAAAACCCAAAAAAGCCCATCCAAAAAAAATTGCGATGCATGTTCCCCTATGATAAAATGAGGGATTCACGAAAAAAACGGATTCCTTATGGGGTCGCTATTGCGCTCAACCCCCTTTCAACTTTTGCTATGTATTCTTTTTGCCAGCTTGTTTGGTGAAATGCTGCCCCATGGGTGGGTGCGCGGTGCTTACACCTTAAGTTTATTCTTTATTGATTGTGTGTTGTTCTTTCTGCCTGTCATGATTTTTGCCTACATGTTTAACGCCCTTATTTCAGCCGATGAAAAAGGCCCTATTTTAGTGTTTTCACTGCTTGGGCTGATTTGCCTTTCCAATGCGGTGGCTCTTTGTTTTGCCTATAGCGTAGGGAGCATGGTTATTCCCCACCTGGCTGTACATGTTACCATGGCTGAGGTTTCGTCATCCGTTCTCCCTTATTTTCGCATACCTATAAAACATGGTTTGCGTTCTGATTTTGTTGCTTTAGCCGCATTCGTTTTGTCGTTTCTTTGTGTGAAAACTAAAGGAAAAATTCAGTTTGCCAACACCTTCATTGAGCAGATTAAAAAACTTCAAATCTCAATTGGTGTGTTCCTAAAAAAAGCCTTCTTGCCCATATTGCCCTTATACGTATTGGGCTTCATGTTGAAAATGAACAGCGAAGACACGCTTACGTTTTTGTACACGAAATACTTGCCAATTTTCGGCCTTAATGTTGGGGTTAGCTTTTTGTACGTGCTGACTTTGTATAAGGTCGTCAGTGTTGGTTTCAAGCCAATGAAAACACTAATTTTCAATATGCTGCCTGCAGGTATTACCGGTTTTTCTACCATGTCTGGTGCGGTCACTATGCCGGTTACCCTTGAGTGCACTGAAAAAAATGTCCAGCATCCAACCCTTGCTCGTATGGTTATTCCTACGGCCTCAAACATGCACATGCTGGGTGATGATATTACCATTACCCTAACGGCGCTTACTTTATTAGTGGTCAGTGGCGCACCTATGCCTAGCTTTATTGAATTTATTCCTTATGTGATTGGTTTTTGTATTGCAAAACTAGCGTGTGTTGGCATCGCTGGGGCTAGCTTATTGGTGGTGCTGCCTGTGCTTAAAGAGCACCTAGGATTTTCATCAGAAATGGTTAGCTTGATTACTACTTTGTATGTGCTGCATGACCCCTTTGGGACTTTTCACAATGTTATGGGTAACGGTGCTTTTGCATTGTTTGTTGAGAAAATTTTTATAAAATTGAAACTGGTCACAAATAAAAAAAATCTCTAATTGCTAAGCTTAAATTACCCCTCCATTCGTAGTACTTGTTAAACGGAGGGGGTAAAAGTTATTTTTCCTTAGTTAACTTAGCGAAGTTATTTCCAGTGGAATTGCAGCTTTCACCACTGTAATTTTAGAAGTGCCGCCAGGTACAAGATAAGATGAAATTTCTGGAAGAGGTGCATGAGGACCATATATTGCAAGCGAGGCATTCGCACCGACAGTATACCCAGCATTAGCAGACTCAGCAGTTGGGTCAACAAGATTAGATTTATAAGTATATGTAGTTGGATAAGCGCCGGCTAAACTAATGCCGTTGACATGACCAGGGAAAGTTGTGGCTTCTGCTAATGTCATTACGGCTTTGGAGTAAGCATCAGTAACAGCTACATTTGGGTGTCTCTGAATACAAAGTAATCCTGTTGCACTATTTAGCAAAGAAGAAAATCCTGCTGCAGGAGCTACAGGAGCGCCAATCAGTATGTCACCACCTGCTAATGGCAGCACAGTATTAATATAAGGATCTGCAGATCCAGGTTCGACTACTAACAAACATTTAGCAAGAAGAGAGTCTTGAAACCAAGTTTGAGGGCTCTCATGTGGTGCAGAAGTTAGCAAAAAGTGAACGTTGGTATTGGCAGCAGGAGTAGGCAGGGCATAAACAGATGGATCATAAATTGGTGCAAAAGGACCATGACGAGAATTTCCTAACACCAAATCACAAAAGTTAGTAGCATTACCCATTATATATATATCTTTAAGTGTGCTCGGAAGATGATAAACCTCACCGCTGCCAGTATAACTACTAAAAGTAGGAGTTGTGTTTGGTTCAATAGGTGACTCAGATTCCATAAAAGTTATGTAAAGTTTTTTGCAAGTGCTACTGGGAACTGTAAAGCCTGAAAAACCTCCGGCGCTACCGACTCGGATACGGTCAGATCTCTCGCCATTAACTTCTAATCCAGGAAAGTAAGCTGTACTTGCTTCAAGGTATGATCCAACGATAGTGATAAGTGCTAATATGTATTTGAATTGTTTAGTCATAATAGAATCTCCTTAATATTAAGTTGTCACCAATTTCAACAAGGACAGCCTGGCAAGTTACTTAAGTAATGTGGTTTATTGCTGTAAAGCAGAACGCTATAACGAGTTATCCATGTGAGCAATGCTTAATAATATTTATAATAAAAAATATTTAATAAA
>CAITNM010000009.1 GCA_903893805.1 uncultured Alphaproteobacteria bacterium
TATCTTTAACTGAACTACATCTGAACGCTTCATACATTGCCTGATAGTTATCCTTAGCAATTGGCTCTTCATCTGCCGCAAAAGCATTACTAAAACCTAGGGCTACAAATAAGCCCACTATATATTTGTATTTCATAAAAACCCCAAAAATAGCAATTAACAAACTGTTAACATGCGTATAGCAGAAGAAATACATACTTTCAATGGAAATCTAAAATTATTCACTGTTATTTTGAAGTATTAAGTAATAAAAAAACACAAATGACTATTAATCTTCTTCTTTACCACTTAGACGGTTATCCTCAAGCAGCATGGTTGCTTGCTCTTTGATTTTTGAGTTGTTACTTTTTTGTGCACGCTTTGCGCGTTTTTTAGCAAGCTGCACATCACCCATGCGCATAGCCGCTTCTGCCTGAGAAAGGTCTGCGTGGTCAAGCTGATTTAACTTGCGGTAAGCACCAACCTTAAGCAGCCAGGCCATAACGTTATCAGGGTCATCCTGAGTAATGCGATTTAATTGATCAAGGGCTTTTTGGGCGTTGTCAGAAGAGCTTGTAAACAACGCTTGGGCATAGAGCAAACGAATGGACAAAGCGTCAGCTGCAAGATTTACCGCTTTTTCCAGGTGTATCAAAGCATCAGATGCATTCCCTGATTCTAGTAAAAACTGTCCATACATTTCATGCATATAAGGCTTATCAGGCGATTCAGCAGGCTCAGCAAGCAGCGTATCAAGTTTACTAAAGGCTTCTGTATATTGGCCTTTGCGTGCGTAAATAATGACCTTGGCAATATTTGCGGCGGGAGTGTCTTTTCGATAGTAAAAACGTTCAACGTCAGAAGGTTTTAGCAAATTCGCCATAAAGACAGCTTGGACAATTTGGAATTCTTGCTCCCAATCATCTGGGATAGAACCTTTGTCAGGGCTTTTTTCACGATAATTTTTAAAAGCGTTGATACGATCTTGATCACTAGGGTGAGTTTGAAGATAGGGAATTTCACCGAAGCTATTCATTTTTTTAAATAGTTCAAACGTTTCAATAAATCCTTCTGTGTCCAAATTTGCTTCTTGCATCATACGAAATCCTGCAGCATCAGCCTCTTTTTCATGGGTTCTTGAAAAACTTGCAAAGGTACCCATAGCTGCGCCCTGCCCCAACATGCTACCAGCTAAGAGAGCTTCCATACCACCACCAGCTAACGCTGCAGCACCGCCTAGCAAAGTGCCGATAATAGAAGCGGCCGTAACGCCTTTCATTTCATTACTCATGCGATGCGTGTGTCCACCAGTGATATGCCCTAATTCATGGGCAAGAACAGCAGTTAATTGCTTAACATTTTTAAATTTAATAATAAGACCGGTATGAATGAAAATTTTAGCTTCATCTGTTGCAAAAGCATTGATGCTTTTGTCGACCACGAAATATATTTTTGGAACAAAGAGAAGCTTACTAGATTTGCACAAGCGCTCTAAAATGCCCCTGACTAATTTCTCTGCGCGCGCATCAACAATAATGCTGTGCTGTTTTAGTTCAGCGGAAAGGTGGATATTAAGACTTAAGAAAAATACGAAAAATCGTAAAAACTTCACTTTAGAGTTTCTTCTACAAAGACCGGATACTGCTTAGGGTACAAATCTTTTTCATCTGGTTCAAGCTTTCCCTTACGTCCGCAAGCGGACAAGAGCAACATGGCGATGATAAGAAAAATGGTGGGTGATGAAGGGATTGAACCTCCGGCCCTCTCGGTGTAAACGAGACGCTCTACCGCTGAGCTAATCACCCATTTAAAAAAGGCATGGTCTTGCGATCCATGCCTAGTTGTAGCAAAAAGTAATTTACTTTTCAACTGCTTCTTTCAATTGCTTTCCTGGACGGAACTTTGGAAGACGCTTTGCTGGAATTTTAATTTTTTCGCCAGTACGAGGGTTACGACCCTCAGTTGCTTTACGATTTGCTGTTGCGAATGTACCGAAACCGATCAAACGAACATCGTCACCTTTTTTAAGAGACTTTGTAATTGTTTGAAAAGTTGCATCGATTGCACGTTCTGCATCAGCCTTTGTTAAACCAGATGCTTTTGCAACGTTAGTTACTAAATCACTTTTGTTCACGAAACCCACTCCTACACTAAATTAAGTTAATTACATTATTATGATAATGGCGGTTTTATTAGACGGTCAAGAGGCTTTGTGTGGCTTTATTAGAAATAAGGGGCACATATGCAGCATTTTTACCACTTTTATTGTAGATTTGACCAAATTTAACAGATTAAGATGCTTTTTAATTAATCTTTATTAAAAAATTTACCCTGCATACCCATACCAATAAATGGCAACAAAAAGGAATAACCAGACAACATCTACAAAATGCCAGTACCATGCAGCAGCTTCAAAACCCACGTGATGATCAGGCTGAAATTCACGTTTCATGTTGCGTAATAAGCATATGAACAAAAAGATGGTGCCAATTAAAACGTGTGCCCCGTGAAAGCCAGTTGCCATGTAAAAGTTTGATGGGTAGATGCCATCTTTAAAACCAAAAGCTGCGTGAGCGTATTCAAAACCTTGAACAAGCGAAAAAATCAGACCCAACACAACGGTGATTGGTAGAGCCTGGGTAACTTTTGAAAAGCGCCCTTCTAACAATTCATGATGAGCCCAGGTTAAGGTTGTACCAGAGAGTAAAAGTATAAGTGTGTTCAAATAAGGCAATTGCATAGGATCAAAAGGAACAATACCCTTTGGAGGCCACTGAAATGCGGTATGACTTGCCACATTAAGGCTGGCATGAAAGTAGCCCCAAAAGAAGGCTGCAAATAGCATGACTTCTGATGCAATGAAAAGAACCATGCCAATTTTCAACCCAGTTTGAACGGCTGAAGTGTGCACACCTGCTGTGTTGCCTTCTTTTAAAACATCTAACCACCACCCCAAGAAGCACCCTGCAAGCAGTAGCAGCCCAACAATAAACACCCAATGGTCAATATGGCGCATAAACAAAACTGCCCCAACAGCCACAACCAACACCGAAAGAGACGATGCCAACGGCCACGGGCTTGGGTCAACCAGGTGGTAGGGATGATTTTTGTGATTGCTCATATGGTTTGATTTAGAAGCTACAAATTGTTTCTAACCTAAATCCATGTTTTTGTTGAAGGCCTAAGCATTAGGCATTGTGAAGCGTACTGTGCAGAGCATTATGCAAAATGTCCTTAATATTTCACTTTTCTTAGCCTTCCCCTCCCTTTCTTCATCATTTATTTCGAAAATCGATATCTATAATATGAGCAATAAATATTGTTTATAAAATTAAACAAATATTAAACAAATATTAAATAATATTTAAA
>CAITNM010000010.1 GCA_903893805.1 uncultured Alphaproteobacteria bacterium
CGAATAGTCAGAAGTGGCTTTGACTTAAATTGCACATGTTCGATTGGAGGGTATTGGAAAATCACCCCGACATGAATAAATGCTGTATCAAAATAAGACTCTCGATCCCTTGCCAGCCACAAATCTCTTTTAATAACGACATAGCCAATAAAGGTAAGGTGAAATGCTAATTTTTGAAAAGTGCTATCAGAAATTTGTACTGCTACAGAATCATCGGCCTCTAGTGATTTGATCTTGAGCAATTTATTCAGTTGAGCATCTTTAATCTCTGAATTTAATACCAGTAAATTACAACCCGTCTGCAAGGATAATAAAACCTCCTGAATTGCATCAGGCTTTAAAAGATCATCATCTGTAAATAACCAACAGTATTTACCTCGTGCGTATTCCACAGCTTTATCGTAGTCGCGATCAACTCCATGATTTTTATTTTCACGAAAGTATCTAATTTGAGGGTGCTTGGAGTAATGCCCCATTATTTCACTTGTATTATCTGGGGATGCTCCATCAACAACAATAACTTCAACTTGATTATCAAGCTGAGAAACAATAGAGTCTAAAGTTTCCCCGATGTACTGGGATCGGTTATAGGTTGCAATGCAGATAGATAAGACGATGCTATCCATAAGCTTAATCTAGACCCCTACCATTTAGTAGAGCGGCATACAGCAGTAAATGTTGATGTGCAATAAGATTCCAATCGCCAGTGACTTCGTTCGATACATTTTTTTTTGTACTGCACCACTTTTCTAGTGCTAACTTCATTTCACTTACATCATCTATGTGTGAATAATAAATATTGCTATCTTGATCATATCCTATGGGATGTTGTGCCGTAGTGATGACAAATGAGCCCTGTTGAGAAGCGGCTTGCAAAGATGTATTCCATGCCCCGCCTCCACTGGCAAACGGTAAAATAATAGCATCTGCAATCGCCAATAACTTAGCAACTATTTCTTCTGCCAAAAAACCTAAAATTTGGACCTTATCACTCCACTGAGTGCTATTTGCAAAATCATATATTTCTTGATGATAGCCATTCTTGGGATCAAATTCACCCGCAATCACTATGGTGTCAGTTAACGGATTGGCAATTGAAAATAAGAGCTCAACTCTCTTCTCAGGATGCATAAAACCAAAAAAAACAATTAATCTTTTTTGACCCTTAAGATAAGTAATTCGATATTGGTCTATCTCGTGTTTGGCTAGATTAACCACGGGAATCACTGAAGCATTTTTAATAAATACTTTCAGTTTGTTCCAAAATACCCAACGCATAAAGTAAGGCCGAAATTGCTTCTGATACTCAGGCTTAACGTATATGAGTGCGCCAGGAACTATTCCCTTAAAAAATAACTTTATTGCATTTTTTTTTGTATACCCTTCATGCCATGTTTGTACGACTTTTTTTCCAAAAAGCCAGGCAATAGAGGGCAAAAGCCAGGGCAGGTTACCAGCTCCATATCCTTGAGTTGGATATTGAATATGCACAATATCTGGCTTGAAATCGCGCAGTATTTTTATATATTGGATGATGCTCATTAGACTCCAATTTTTCACTACTGGGAAAAGTTGAACTCGATCGGCGCCTCGGTCTTTATTATCTAAAATACTAGTTAATACACCAACTACATTGGATTCATCGGATGCAAGTGCATTAGCTAAAAAAAAAGAGTAATCACCCACTCCGCACTTCATCGGAGGATAAGATCCTGAAACCAGCAAAATTTTCACAAAATTATTTTTTCTTCAATACCAGCCATCCAAATGTATAACTTTTGCCACCACACTCAATTGGTGTTTCCTGCCCACTGTAAGACATTTCACCTTCAGTGGTTAAGCCATAAGATTTAGCTTGTTCAACAAAGTCGATAATTTCATTTTCTGAGAATATATTCCAATCCATGCCAAAAAAAGTTATGCCAGTGGTATCTATTTTTTGTGGCCAATAATCAAAAGAGGCGATAAAGTAACCGCCTGGCTGTAACAATCTTGAAACTTCACTTAAAAGCGCTACCGCATCAAAACCGTGC
>CAITNM010000011.1 GCA_903893805.1 uncultured Alphaproteobacteria bacterium
GCCAGAACCTAAAAAAGCTGAAGCCAAAAAGCCTGAACCCAAAAAAGCTGAAGCCAAAAAGCCAGAAACCAAAAAAGCTGAAGCCAAAAAGCCAGAACCTAAAAAAGCTGAAGTCAAAAAGCCTGAACCCAAAAAAGCTGAAGCCAAAAAGCCAGAACCTAAAAAAGCTGAAGCCAAGAAGCCTGAACCCAAAAAAGCTGAAGCCAAGAAGCCTGAACCCAAAAAAGCTGAAGCCAAGAAGCCAACAGCAAAAAAAAGATAAAGTAAGAAGGTTGGATCAACCCTATTAGATTAATAGGATGCTATAAGACTGGATTGTCACGCTATCGCTCGCAGCGACGAGCGCGGAAAGCATTCGGGCTTAGTGCTGGCGGATTTATGCTAATTGTAGAGAGGAGAGACACCGATGCCTCTCTCTCGTTATGGCATCATTCCTCAAGTCGTTAGTGACTATAAGGATGATTTAAAGAACGCCACGCTTTTCTTGGTCACGTTCCATTGATTCAAACAACGCCGAAAAATTGCCTTCGCCAAAGCCCTGGTGGCCTTCACGTTGAATTAATTCGAAGAAAATAGGGCCAATAACAGTCTCAGTGAAAATTTGAAATAATATTTCTTTACGATCTCCGTCAACTTCGCCGTCGATCAAAATTCTATGCTTAGCTAAGATTTCATACTTCAGATCTAAAGTTGGAAAACGCTCACGCACTACTTCGTAATATGTTTCACTGATATCTAAAAATTTAATACCATGTTGTTTGATTGTATTCACACTTTCAACAATATCTTTGGTAGTCAAAGCAATGTGTTGAATGCCTTCACCTTTATACTCACGAAGGTACTCGGCTATCTGAGAGGAATCCTCAGTTGGTTCATTAATAGGAATACAAATTTTTCCGCATGGACTAGTCAATGCTCGACTTAATAAGCCTGTTTTTTGTCCAGTAATATGAAAATATCGAATTTCACGAAAGTTAAAAACTTTTTCATAAAATCCTGCCCACTTAGTCATCTGTCCTTGATAAACGTTGTTCGTTAAATGATCAATGATTTCAAGCCCATACCCCTTTGGATTGGTGTCAACTCCTGGTAAGAATTCAAAGTCATAATCATAGATAGTTTTTGAATCATAACGATCAACGAAAAAAATCAAACTATCACCCACACCATAAATGGCCGGAATGGTTACTTCTCCATGATTAATCGCAGATTTATAAGGCCTTGCACCCAAAGAAATTGCTCTGTTTAAAGCAAATTCAGAATCTTTCACGCGTATCGCCATTGCACAAGCAGAAGGGCCATGGGCCGCAGCAAAGTCAGATGCAAAAGAATTTGGTTCTTTGTTCACAATAAAATTAATTTGACCCTGCCTGTACAAGAAAACATTCTTAGAACGGTCCTTAGCAACTAGTGAAAACCCCAAAGACCTAAATGTTTCATCCAAGCTGTCGTCGTCATTCGGACTTGCAAACTCTACAAATTCAAATCCATCGGTTTGCATTGGATTGTATTCAGATACATCATCGGTTTGAGTTGGCAAATCATGAGCAGCAAAAGACATAATACTCCTAAAGTCAGTTTTTCTAAATTTATTTACAGTAAGCGAGAAATGATCCAATGCCAAGTCAGAAACCATTTATTTTACATTCTTCAGGCGCTCATTCAATTCCCGGTGGTGAGCATGACAAATAGCAACCGCTAAGGCATCCGCTGCATCATCTACAACTCCCTTAGGCATTGTTGGCAAAAGCAATGCAACCATTAGAGCAACCTGATGTTTTTCGGCGTGTCCCGAGCCCACAACTGATTTTTTCACTTTGTTTGCAGAATATTCAGCTACCTTTAGTCCAAATGAGGCAGGAGTGAATAAAACAACTCCTCTTGCCATACCAAGTTTTAATGCTGAAGCGGGATTTTGATTCACAAAAGTCTCTTCAACTGCAGCCTCTTGAGGTTGAAATTGCTCAAGTACCTTTATTAATCCTTGATATAAAGTATTCAACCTCTCTGCCAACTGTGCCTTTGCATCAGTCTGTAGGACCCCATGACCAATATAGCTCAATGAATTTCCTCTAGCTTGCACAATGCCCCAGCCAGTGCGCTGAAGACCTGGATCAATTCCTAATATCTTGACCATGCATTCCCGAATATTATATGAACTTGAAAATCATACCCGGATACCATAGAATAGTCACCCTAAGCACAATTTAAAGTTATATGAAAATCGAGAAAACTCTTTCTATTCTAAAGCCTGATGCAACACGTCGGAACATTACAGGAAAAATTAACGCTAAAATCGAAGCTACAGGTTTGCGCATCATTGCTCAGAAACGTCTTCACCTTAGCTTACCTCAAGCACAAGCATTTTACGCTGTACACGCAGAACGCGCATTTTTTGGTGAACTTTGCCAATTTATGATTAGCGGTCCTGTCGTTGTGCAAGCCCTAGAAGGCGACGATGCGATAGCAAAATACCGCGACATAATGGGAGCTACAAACCCAGCCAACGCAAAAGAAGGAACGATTCGCCAAGAATTTGCAGAATCTATTGAGGCAAATTCAGTGCATGGTTCTGACTCTGCAGAAAACGCAGCTAGAGAAATTGCTTTTTTCTTTAGTGATTTAGAAGTCGTTGGTTAATTTACCCAACATTTTAACCGGCGTTCGCTTTTTTGGCACGCCGGTACTTATTTACTTATATCTATGTCAAAATTATTTTTTAGCCTTTTGGGTCATGCTGTTTTTAGGCATGACTGATTGGTTAGATGGATTTTTTGCTCGCAAATTCGATCAAGAATCACTATTTGGTAAAGTATTCGACCCCATTGCTGATAAAACGCTCATGATTGGAATGTTTGCAACATTAGGCTACTTAAAAGCCATGCCTATTGCATTTGTTATTTTATGCTTATCCCGTGATGTACTAATCACCTTAGGTGGATTTGCTATGCTAAGGTCCACATACAGAAAAAATTTATCGCCCACTAAGGCCAGCAAAATCAATACATTCTTGCAAATATTGTGTATTTTAATAGTCACTTACCGATTACACGCAGCAAGTGTAAGTTCACATCTTTTGTTTAGTGAAACCGTTTTAATTGTGTTAACCAGCATATTTACAATTGCTTCAGGTGTTCAATATGCAAAAACCTTTTGGAGATTTCTAAAAAGTACGTAAGAATTTAGACATATCCCTTTAAAAAAATGTTCAATGTTTTTTGCACGACCTCGTACCCCTACTCGTCTTGAAATATGGCCCACGTTCGTAGATGCCTTATCTACGGTATTAATGGCTATTGTTTTTGTCCTAATGACCTTTCTTGTCGCTCAAGTTTTTTTAGTTGAAACGATTAACACAAAAGACACGGAAGTAACAAGGCTTCAAGCCCAACTTAGGTTGTTTGAACAGAGCCTTACTAAGGCAAAAGATCAACACATGAAAGCATCATTGAAAGTCACATCTCTTGAAGACTTAATGACCAATTTAAATGCACAGTTAGCAAAAATCACTCAAGAATTAAACCTTGAAAAAAATGCCCATACGGACCAACGCACATCTAATGAGCGCCTAAAAACTGATTTAGAAAAGTTAGAGGAACGATTACGCCAACTACAATCCTTGCTGATCCAATCTCAAGCTGAATCAACTCAAAAAGATGAAGAAGTTAAAAAACTACAGCTTGGACTTCAAGTATTGGAAAAAGAACAAAATAAACATAAGGACTCTATCAGGGTTGGGCAATTTCGCTCACAATTTTTCGCCCACTTAAAAAACATCTTAGGAGACCGCAGTGATGTTCGGGTTGTAGATGATCGCTTTGTCTTTCAATCAGAAGTCCTCTTCGGAGTTGGATCGGCTGAGCTTGGAGAAGAAGGGCAAAAGCAGCTTAACGAGCTAATAAAGGCTTTAAAAGAAATTGGCAGCAAAATTCCTCCTGAAATAAACTGGATTCTTCGCGTTGATGGCCACACAGATAAGCGCCCAATAAAAAGCACCCAGTTCCCTTCGAATTGGGAACTTTCTGCCGCACGTGCTATTGCCGTTGTTCAATACATGATTAAAAAGGGCATTGATGGTAAACATCTGGTCGCCGCTGGATTTGGAGAGTTTCAACCTCTTCACATTGAAGATGACAATATTGACCGTAACAGACGCATTGAATTTAAGTTAGATCAGCGGTAACGGAAATTATTCACTGAGCCCTTACGCCCTAAAGGGCTCTGGGAGACGCCACCCCTCGTCTTCACGTAGCGACGAATGATCCAGTGAGTAATATAATCTTAGAGAAAGGAGTGCTAGATAAGGCTTTCTATAAGGCATGAATCATCGCAGTAGCTGTCATGATGGAAAGGCGTCCAAAACATCATAACGAACCCCGCAAGGGTGGACTGCCATCGATTATCAACAAGAAAAATGGGGAAAGAACGAACTTCCCTCCCCCGTAGTTTTATTAAGCAGCAGCTGCTGCTTCAGGCTTTTTTGCAGAATCAGTAACAGTAGCTGGCTTTGCATCTGCCAATTCTACTTTTGCTGGCACAACATCTGTCGTTTTCTCTGGTGCAGGAGCAGACACATCCGCCGAAGGTGCAGGTGTTGCAACAGGCGCAGTAGTATCTACTGGTTTATCAGCTGGCTTTTCTGATGCATCAGCTGCAGGAGCAGCCGGCGCAACAGGTGCATCAGCTGGCTTATCTGCTACTATAACCTTAACTTCTTCTTTCTTTTCTTCAGGCTTTACATGTGCTTTTAACAAGCCCTCAACTTCATCTTGTGTTGGGCAAATATTAAAAACTAAAAAATCACTCTGTTTTGAAAGCGCTGCAAATAATTTTTTTTCTCCAGCAGAAAAACTAAAAGACACAGGACCAGAACCCCCAGCTAGCTTAGTTTCCGCTTCTTGCATAACGCTCATAATACTTTGCTCAACAGCTTGGTTCAGCTTATCTTTTTTAAAGTGGGCAACACGAACGTACTTATCACCTTCTTTTTTAATGACCACAACATAATGCTGATCATCAACTTTAATTTTTTCTTCTTGCTGCGCTTCATTTATCGATTTCAAGGCATCCTCAGGACTCTTTAAAAAGGATTCTTGAATCAGTTTATCCCGCTCCGCAAGAGTCGAAATCTGCGCTGGAGCTGCTGAAAAACCACTGCCAAGAGCAGATGCTAACATTAGACTTATAAGTAATTTTGATTTCATTAAAATCTCCGTATTGTATTTTGAACTAATTCTACATGAAGGCACTATGGATTGTAAAACTCTTTAAGTTCAGGCCATAGGTAAATAAAAGCAGTTCAAATGCCCATGGCTTTTTTCATAAAGAATTTTTTTAAAGGTGGGATTTTTCCAACCACGGCAAGGCCTGTTTGGCGCATAAAGCTAACAATTTGACTATCTCTTTCAAATAGGCGTGTTAGACCATCAGTAAAGAAATAGAGCCCTTTATGGTCAAGTTTACGCTTGCGACTGTATTGGTTTAACAAATGCTCGGCACCTAAATCCCCACCTAAATCTTTAGCTTCTGCCAATAATTGCGCAATATCTGCCACGTCACGCCAACCTAAATTAACTCCCTGCCCCGCTATGGGGTGCAGAGCATGCGCCGCATCGCCCACTAAAACTGTTCGAGGGGCTGTTACTTTATCTACAGTTAGTGCGACTAATGGAAATGTCCAACGAGCACTGTTTAAGGTGACCTTTCCATAGAATGGAAAAATATCCATTAATTGTTGCTCTAATTCAGTAGTTGGCAACGTCTCCCAAGGAACATCCTTAGGTCCGCACCAGACTACTCCTGATTGGTGCTGACCATCATGTGTATCAACCATAGGCAACATGGCAAAGGGGCCTGAGGGTTGAAATACTTCCCATGCTGTTGCTTGGTGAGGCTTTTCATGGATGAAATGCGCTACCAAAGCCTTATGGCCATATTCCTTGGTTTTGCTTTTAATGTGCACTTGGCCACGCACCCAAGAATGGCGACCATCTGCCCCAATAGCCAATGGTGCTTTTAAAATGCCATGTTCTTTGGTGTGCACTTCCCCAGGCAACAACTGCTGCAGAGTGCAATTGTCAAGCACTTCAACAAATTCGGCATTTCTCACCCCATCAAATAGGGCATTTAATAGACAATCAAATTCGATAATATACCCCATAGGGTCAGTCCCTAGGTCTTGATAATCATAATCAAGGGTCCAAGCAGACCCCTGTTCAAAAACGCGAATATAATTAATTCGTTGGGCAGTAGGTTCCAATGCTTGCCACAATCCACAACTTTCTAAAAATCGTTTTGAACCAAGCGTTACCGCAATAGTACGTCCGTCTTTTACAGACGGTTTCACAAATGCGTTGCGTTCAAGCAGTTGCACTTTTATTCCAAGCTGAGAGAGACGAATGGCCAAAGCAGCACCAACCAACCCTGCACCAACAATAATTACCATAACGAACCTTGCACCAAAGACTTTGCCCCTTTAACATAAGTCAAAATCCTCAAGAATTCAAAATATGCATATTTTATTGGTTGGCTATGGTGCCATGGGCAAAGCGCTTTCAAAAGGATGGGAGTCATTCAGTGAAATTACTATTGTTGATCCCTTCAAAGATGGTTGCGCGAAATCAATTGAAGAGTTGCCTGTGGACTATAGCCCTGATGTCATCATTATTGCTGTAAAACCACAAATGCTTGATCAGGTAATGCCTGCATATGCCAAATTCAACCATGCGCTTTTCATATCTATTGCGGCAGGTGTTCCATGTTCACACTATCAAGAATGGTTGGGCACAAAAATACGACTTAGTCGCGTAATGCCCAACTTGCCGGTAATTGTTGCACAAGGAGCCAGTGCCTATGTATTAAATGAAAACTGCACGACGGCTGATGGTAAAGTTGTGAATGACTTATTTGAAAAAGTAGGTCTAGTTGAAAAATTAGCAAATGAAGACTTGTTCGATGCAGTCACTGCTCTTTCAGGGTCAGGTCCTGCCTATGTGTATTATTTGTGTGAATGTTTAGAACAAGCAGCAATTGAATTAGGGCTGGAACAAGAATTTGTAAAACGGTTTGCTAGACAAACAATTATAGGTGCCGCAGCAACATTAAAAGAATTGCCAGCATCCGCTGAAGAATTACGCTCCAACGTTACAAGCAAAGGCGGAACAACCGAAGCAGCACTTGGAGTATTAATGGATAACAACCACTTACAAACTCTGTTTTTAACCACTTTAAAAGCCGCTCATAGACGAGCTCAAGAATTAGCAAAACACTCATGAAATATATTCGTTATATTTTAATCCTTATGATTATCCCTTTCTTGCATGCTGAAACAATTGTATGCAGTTTTTCAATTTTACAAAATTTATGCACTCAGTTGTGCCAAGGAATTGATAGCATTCATGTACATACCATTGTGCCAAAGTCGGTTGACCCACATATGTATCAGCCAAAACCAAGTGACTCAAAAACTCTAGCTAAAGCAGATTTAGTTATTACCAATGGTCTAAATTTAGAAGGATGGATTCAAAATCTCATCGATGCGTCTGGCTATAAAGGAAATATTATCATTTCAAGCACAAACATTCCTGCAAGGTATTTAGGGAAATTGCCAGACCCCCACATTTGGCATAGCCCAACACTGATTAATCTTATGATTAATAATATAATAAACGCTCTAAAAACAGCATTTCCGCAGTACACATCAACATTTGAAAAGAATGCAATCAGCCTAAAGGCTACGTTCAATGAATTGCAAACCAATGTTACTGAGCTTTTTGCAAAAATTCCGCAAAACAAACGAGTGATGCTAACCACCCACGATGCTTTCTCATATTTCGCCCAATGCTATAATGTTATGGTTTTAAGTCCTCAAGGCGTTAGTACAAGTGATGACCCATCCGCAGCAGACATGAAAAACTTAATAGGTCAAATTCGCTCCTTGCAAATTTCTGCAATTTTTTTAGAAAATTTATCGAATCCTAAAATTCTTAAAGCGATAGCTAACGAAACGGGAAAAAAGGTGTGCGGCGTTCTGTATGCCGATACACTAAAAGATGATTTAAACTTGCAGGACACCCTGTGGTACAACGCCGTAGTAATAGCAGGAGCAATGAATGCTTGATATTAACGCCATTTGGGAAAAGGCAGAGAAACAACCATCTGAACTTACATTTGAAGAGATTCAGGCTTTGATTAATGACCGCCTTTGGGCAGTGACAGACCAGCTATCAACAATTAGCCTTCACAGTACTGATGAAACCTTGTTTGACTTGATGATGCTGGTTTTTGATAGTCTAACTGAAAAACGGACATGCATTTTGAACCTTTGGAATGCTAGTTCTTTGGATCCTAAATGTATTTGTGAAGCACAATCACAAATTATTGCTGCTATTGATGGGTGGCACCAGCAATTAAATCTACACTGGAATGCGGCACGTTATGTGCAAAATTTATTATTTTTATGTGCCTTAATTTATGCTGCTGTCGTTTGGAAAGATGACACCAGCGCAGATAATTCAAAGGTCATGGCAAAAATTGACGAGCTGATAGGTTGGTTAAATGCCAGCAAATCAGCTCCTTTTGATTTACTTGAAAAAATTAAACACACGATTATGGGTTAAGAATTACAATTTTTACTCGTGATTTCTCTTCAATACTATCCAAAGATATCCTCAAAGTCTTCGTCGTCTATATCACTTGAAGAATCATCAAATTGTGCAGTGACTATCTGCGCATTACGGGTAGAAAAAATTAGAGTCGCTGTATTTTCTTTAGCAGTTAATAGTACTTTTTCCTCAACACGACCAAGGGAACTCGACTGAGACTCAATGCATGTCTCAGTTTGATATGCAAAAACACTAGGTAATAGAAGCGCTATAATAAAAACAACAAAATGCAATAACTTAACATTCATAAAACAATCAAAAGTCTATAAATATACTCATGAAAATCATATAGATATTCAGAAATAAAATTACAAACCTTATTGCAAAATTTTGAGGTATTTACAGTGCGCACAAAAAATGGCAAAAGGCGTAAACCCTTTGCCATTAATTTTAAAAGCAGTTATTTATTTTTGAATGTATCGAACGGCAGAAGCCACCAATACTGATTTCACAATTCCTGGCAGAATAAATGGCACAAGCCCTGCAGTGATTGCTGCATTCCAACCTACAAATGTGCTAAGCCATGGCATACCCAACAGAAAAACTGTTGCACTGCCTACTAACGCCACTAAAAAAGTTTCCTTAGTACCCATGCGTGTAATACGCTCTCGCAAAGTGCACATCACCCAAACTGCAGCTAGAAATCCAAAAAGGTAACCTCCGGTTGGGCCCATTAATTTTGTAACACCACCGCTATAATATGAAAAAACCGGCGCACCCATTGCTCCAAGGGCTAGATAACTTGCAACGCTGCGTAATGCATCTACTTTTGAAAAAGTAAGACCGATAATTAAAACAGCCACTGTCTGCAATGAAATATGCACAGGGTGAAGTGGTATGTTAACCTGTGTGCACAAACACAAAAGCCCCGTACCAATAACCGTTAATAAAACCCGTGAATTTCTAATGTATTGAAAAGCCAATTGCATAAAGTACCACCTTTTGAATAAAAACTACCTTATGTCTTAGCCCTTTTTCGTAAAGTGTGCTAGTAGTCTTAGACTGGTTTGTTCTGTGCTTAAGCGAAAATAATGATATATTTACAAAATTTGACCCGCCGTTTTGGCGGGCGTGTTGTTTTAAATGGCCTAAGCCATAGGTTTCCTGAACAAGGATGCATAGGGCTTGTAGGTGTTAATGGCTCTGGCAAATCAACATTACTTAATATTTTATGCGGCCTTGATGAACCAGATGATGGGTCGGTCATTAAACCACGCGATGTTGTGATTGGGTACCTACCTCAAGAACCAAACCCAAACCCAATGCCTACTCTTTTAGAAGAAGCTCTAGGAGGCGCCGAATACATTTTAGGATTGCAAAACAGGCTTACTGAAGTACTGGCATTAATGGAAAATTCATGCACCGACGCGGTCGCTAAAGAATATGATCACATTATGCACGAACTTACTTATTTAGATGGCTTTTCAATTGAATCAGAAGCGAAGGAATTGCTATGTGGGCTAGGATTTAAAACCACAGACTTTGACAAGGATCCAAAAACTCTATCGGGTGGATGGCGCATGCGCATTGAATTGGTGCGCTTGTTTTTGAAAAAACCAAATTTCCTAGTGCTAGATGAGCCTACAAACCACTTAGACCTCCCCAGCATGGAATGGGTTGAGCGATTTTTGAAAAATTTCCGTGGATGCTTGGTATTTGTGTCTCATGATCGTTCCCTTATCAACCGCTTAGCCACTAATATTTTACATCTTCACCACGGTGAAATGAATGCTTATGTGGGCAACTATGACAAGTTTTTAGAAGCGTACGAATTAGAACAAGAGCAAATTCAAGCACAAAAACAGAATTTAGGCGCGAAGGCTCAGCAAGTACAAAGCTTCGTTGATAGGTTCCGGGCCTCAGCAAGTAAAGCTCGTCAGGTACAAAGTCGCGTAAAAATGCTGCAAAAACTTTACGATGCCGATACAAACCTTAAAGTAGACGATAAAAACCCGCCTATGAGTGTTAAACTTGAATGCGCTAAAAAAAGCGGACGCGTTGTGCTGCAAGCTAAAGATCTTTCTATTGGATATGCAACACCGTTGGTAAAAAAGCTTAGCTTTAAGCTTGAGCGTGGGCAAAAGCTAGCCATTGTCGGTGCCAATGGTATTGGCAAATCAACATTGATCAAAACCCTGTTAGACATTACACCAAAGCTTGATGGAAGCGTTGAACTGGGTCATAAGGTTGATATTGCATATTTTGCTCAGGATCAACTGGACTACCTGGCCCCCAAAGCAACCATGCTAGAAAATGTCATGCAGCTGAATCAGCACTTAAGCATGGGACAAGCTAGGTCAATGCTGGGGGCATTTTTGTTTAAGGGTGACGATGTTTTTAAGCCTCTAAATGTACTTTCCGGTGGTGAAAAAAACCGCGTAGGTCTGTGCTGTTTGCTGGCAAAAAAAGCGAATACGTTAATTTTAGACGAGCCTACAAACCACCTTGATATGCAAAGCATTGATATTTTGGCAGAATCCCTTAGTGTGTTTGAAGGCACGGTTTTATTCGTAAGCCACAATCGCAGTTTCATTGACGATGTTGCAACTCATATTTTGGGACTAAATGCGCGCGGCCAAACCCTGCTTGTGGAAGGTGACCTTGAACGGTTCGAAGCCAAAGCTGCTCAGGTGGAATTCTGTTGGAATTAAGCACTTGGTTCTACTGTCAGTAAGCCATATACCTTTGTCGCAAGATTTTCCCCCGGAGTATTATCGCCCATTATTGAAGCAACGCGAATGCAATCCAGAGGTGTTTCTCTGCGTTTATTACGCAAACTCAGTAGTTCTTTGAGGCTTGGAAAAGCTTTTCTAGTGATTGTTATTATTTCGTTCTGCGTATGATAATCTACATATTGTAAGTAGGGACCATGACCACCTGCTTGTGGAGTAAGAATAATACATATCCAGTGCAATAGAGTGTTTTGGTCTTCTCCAATTGGGTTAGAACCATGAATTTCTATAAGCTGTCCAAGCAATGACTCAAATTTTGGAAGCTGACTACTACGAATCGTTGCAAGACCTAATTCTTGAAACTGACGAAGAGCTTCATCAGGGGTAATACGTACAGCAGCTGAAGATACCGCTGGTGGAGCGCTGGTGGGACCATCAAGCTCATCAACATAACCTATTTCCGAGCCGCAAACTTTACCCGAGGTTAACATTAGCAAAAACGTCATGATAAAAAAATACATAATCCCACCCACTAAACTGTACCAATTGCTATTTTAGAGTAAGGAAAATTAAGAAATCACTAACGCAACATTTTTTGAATGTCGCGACTTGCAGCATTGCAATTAAAAATGAAAATACACTCTAAATTAACTCATTGTAAAACATACTAAGCTAGTAGATGCAAAACCTTTGGGAAATATCATGAAAAACACATTTAAAGTATTACGCATCATTCTAGTATTGGCAGGAACAATACACATTTCTGCAGGTGAGCAACTAAATGATTCAGAAATTTATGAAAACCCAGAGCATAAGGAATACCTTCCACTTACTAAGCAAGAGCACATTAATGACAAACTTCCAGAAAATGCAACCCATTTTCAGCAGATTGTAGCTCTATTAATGCACAGATTAGCAAATCCACTTCTTGCCATAGAAAATGCCGGCGATTAGCTAAATGCTCTGCTGTTACCCATTGCTTTTTTGGACACTGGGGACACCCTTCTCGCCTTAAACAGAAAAACAATGACATGAGCCCCCATGCAAAATCCACACAATTATGCTAGATTCACCAAATGACCCTGCCCAGTAAAACGATTTTATGAAAACAATTCTTGGCAAAATTTTGCGTAATCCCATAACCCAGAACGTGCTTGCGTTCATTGCTTTTACCTACATAAAATTTGTGTTCATGACCAGCCGCTGGGAATTTAAAAATCGGGAAATTTTTGAAGCGTATATCAACCAAAACAAGCCTTTCATCGTGTCATTTTGGCATGGGCATTTGTTAATGTTGGCCTGTGCGTTGCAGTGGAAAGTTTCCGTGCACATGCTTATTTCAAATCACCGTGACGGGAAAATTATTTCCAAAACCATCAATCACTTTGGCATTCAAACCATTGCAGGCTCCACCAACAAAAAAGGTTTTGAAGCAGCTCGCCAAATTCTTCAGGTTCTAAAACAAGGCCACGTTATAGGAATCACGCCAGATGGGCCACGGGGCCCAACTGAAAAAATATCAAATGGAGTTTTGGAACTTGCGCGTTTGGCGCAGGTTGATGTTATTCCCCTAGCCTACAGCTGCAAACCAATGAAGCGTTTGCACACCTGGGACAAATTCCGTTTCGCCAAGCCTTTTAGCAAAGGTGTGTTTGTGGTGGGTGCGCCCGTTGCACCAATAGATGATCTTGAGCAGCTTCGCACAACCCTTCAGCAAGCAATGGATAAAACCGCAACAGCGGCGGATGCATTTTTTGCAAATTAGTCCTATATGCTCAACAATGAAACAAGAAATCTCTGCCGTTAACTATTTGTTAACTTAACGCATTCCATAAATTAAGTAGCAATTCCTACAAAAGCGCAGTCATGTTAATTTTGTGGTTTTTCGTATTTAATGCTCTTTATGCATCTCTACCTGATCCACTACTAGACTACCAAAAACATCTCAGTAGAATGTCTCATTCTTCCGAAGCACCTTACCGCCCTAGCCTTTTGGCTACTGCGCGAAATCAAGAAAATGGAATCAGCTCGCAAGATTATAGCTTCTTAAAAGGCACTTCTGCAGTTGCAGCATCTTGCGCAGAGTTAGCTCATAAAACAGGTATATTAGGCACTGACGTAACAGTGTTGTTATTGGAAAATTCTGGCATTAACCATGTAGACATCAAAAAAATTGTTGAAGCAGGTTCGCCTGAAAAACCAACAGAAGAATCATATTGTCTTGATCATGGCTCCGCCATGGCAAGCTTAATTCATGCCATAGCACCTCATGCAAGTATTCGAGTACGCCCGACTAGCGAAGTAGATTCGGCGTTAACCTCTATAAAGATTATTAATGCTTCATTTAGCAGTGGAATCGTAGGGGGATTTCAACAAAGATTCCCAAATATAGCAGCTGCAAATAATGTTCTTATTATGCAATCAGCAGGTAACTATCAGCAAAACCTCTCAACAGATAATTACACACAAAATGCCGATACATTACTACCTTTTACTATTTTTGCAGGCAGTTTAAAACAGGACTACAAAGAAGCCTCTTATTCAGGATTTCCAGGTAATAACATAAAATTCCAACAGAGCTTCTTGTGGGTTGTTAGCGACTATGTACTAACTGCCACTGGCACAGCTGAATATTCGCCAACATCTGGCACTTCGAATGCTACGGCTATCTTATCAGGAGCTGCTGCACTAATAGCATCAATACACCCCTCCCTTAGTGCAAAAAAGGTAAGAAAAATTCTACTAGAATCAGCAGATCGCGATATTTTTCAAGAGTATGGATCTGGCTATAGAGCACTGCATATTCCAGACAATTCTCTTGCTTATTTTCGTCAACAGTATCAAGCAAGAAAAGGGAGTGATTCGCTTTCCACTATACAACATGAACATGTACCTATAATGGCTTACAATCCCCAACTTTGGGGCAAAGGCATCTTAAATATTAAGAATGCTTTATTGTATGCGTACTTTGAAATACTACACCCAGAAATGTCAAAGAATGAGCTACGCGAAAGCCTACTAAGAATTATAAATATCAATCAACAAATACAAGCTAAAAAAATTCAAAAAGTTTTTAAAAATCGAAAAAAATTAACTGCAGAAACAATACTGTCTCGCCCGACTCTTACTGTTAATTTAGCTCTCCCTGGTAGAGATTTTCCAGAAACTCAATCATTAAGCGATGAGGGGAATCTAAAAAGAAAGTTCCGGGAACAATTTATTCCAGAATTAACCAACGCCCAAAGATTAAAAAAACTAGGAATACAACTACCTGAATATACATTAAGGTCACTAAGAGTTAGAAAAAATTCCGCATCCACGCTCATTTCTCTTTATGAATGGAAACCTTGTAAAACACCCAAAAATGCTTATGGCAGATTAACTGCATTTATTCAGGCCAACAAATACACACTAGATAGTGCATTTCATGATTTATGCCTTAATGAACTGTATACATACTACAATTCACATGAGCGTGCTGAAAGAATTATTGATACATTTGGAGAGCTGTTATACACACCATTTGAAGTGAACCGAGTAATCTATTTATACAGAGATTGGGCAGAATCTCATGAGCAGTACGTCACAAAACATAGCCACGAACCTATTACAATTATTGGCCTCATTCACGATAGCATCAGAAATAAAGACAACGTCAACAAACCAGCTGTTACTCAATTAGCAATGCACTTATTTAAAAGAATCCAAGAACAAGCCAAAATGAATGATTTTGTAAGCGCACAGACATTAGCGTTATTGAAAGATACTATGCAACCTAATGACACAGCCGTTTTGCCTTTTGTTGTTGAAAACAAGCTATTGCGACAAACTTTCAAAGCATATGAGGTGAAATATGACGAAGAAACAGACATGCATAATTTAGAAACAAAAGAATTATTGGGTAAAGATTTGTTTAGCATAGCTACGCTAGAACACTTCCTAAAAACACAACATTACGTCTGGTAAAAAATGTTGCAGACCATTTTCGCCGTAACGTAAAATTGAACTCTTGATTTTTTAAAAATTAGGAGTACAAAGAAACCAGATGTCTGATTTTGGTTGAGTGATGTTTTCGAAGTCCGCATTTAAATTAAGCCTTATTTTCTTATGCATTTTCTTACCTTTCTTTAACGGTGCTGCAATTTTTTATTCGCACTCATTTTCAAATCCTTTTATTTCTGTCGACAATGAAGTGTTAAATTTTTTAGAAATCAACACTAAGTTATCATTTTTCATGCGAATTATCGGTGGATATTTCTTAGGCAAACTTGCTGATAAAATTGGCTTTTTCAAAACAATGAAATTAATCGGTTTAGGGTTTATCATCGCTAGTTTTTCCTTGGTATTTTTTGATCCCTTGCATATTTTTGAAAGCGAAATTCTGTTGTGCCTAGTGCATGGATTAATGTCTTTTTTGAGGTGGAGCTGTTTTATTCTGCCAGTAATTTATATTTTTCAGCACAATCAAAAAATTAGGCGATTCAACCATAGCGCTGTTGCTTGGACAGCAGTTATTTTTGCTATGTTTTTCGCTAATTTATGCACGACAATATTTTCAAATATAGATCAGCTTACCTGGTGCATAATATATGGATTAATTGGCTTAATCACCAATGCCATCTACAGTTATGTAGAAATTCTGCCCAGACCAAAACTCCAAAAAACCGAAGAAGACCCTATTTCCAAACAAGCATTTTTACTTGCTTTTCTTCTTTCCGGTTTGTGCGCAGTTTGCATTTCGTACCAATATTCTTTTATTGAGTATTACCTTAAAAACGTGATGATTATTAATACCGCAGGACAACAATTAATTTATTCTCCATTTTGGATAACGCTTGTGCTTACACTAATACCAGCAGCGAACATTACCAGAAAATTAGAAACGACAAAAATTCTTCAAAAGTCATTACTAGGAATACTATTGTCGGTTGGTTTGTTTTATCTTATTCCGTTATTTGATCGCACAATTTTAGTGATACATCAGATAATATATGCAATCTCATTCGGCTTATTTTTACCTCCGGCTCTCAGATTTATCTACCGACTTTTGCATGGATATAATTTCTACTTCCCTATGAGCTTTACGTTTAGTTTAGGATTTTCCAGCTTTATTCTGATATCAAATCATTTAGCAAAATTAAACTTATTTCCAGCACCGTTAGTAGGTGCATCTTTAATCACTATATTAATGTTAACTTGCCTTTTGATAAATCACACTTATGGCTTGTCTCAGAAAAATACTGAACTAAGAAAGCGCATTGCCCACACATACAAGTAATTTTATTAAAAATTTCAGGGGTTGTACTTTTTTAAGTTTGAGCGTATATATTTGCTCAAATGTTGTTTATTTCCAATAATGTCCATGATTTCTAGGGATACGATAAAACTAACACTTATTTTTATCTGCATTGCGCTACATTGCTTTAATGGTGTGGGAATTTTTTTTCTCACCCTCTGTCTGAAAAATTAATCACTTTCAGTGAAGGTGATATAGACTTTCTGACCTTAAGAAATAAACTATCATTTTTAATGCGCATTGCAGGTGGATATGCCCTTGGACATATAGCAGATAAGTTTGGTTTTTTTAAAACCATGAAAATTATTTGCTTAATCAATATTGCTACCAGCTTAATTCTTTTCATCCTTGAATCGTCAAGTATTTTTGAAAATGCAATTCTTATATGCCTAGCTCATGGATTACTCACATTCATGAGATGGAGCTCTTTGATTATACCCATTACTTATATTTTTCAACATTTCAAACAAGAAAAAGCCTATAAATATAGTGCCATTGCATTGTCTGCTGTCGTTTTTGGAATGCTAACAAACAATATGTTTTCTATCGTCTACGAGAACACAGATCACTTCAGCGTGTTTTTAATATATGTCTCAAGTGGACTTCTAGGCTATATAATCTATAGTTATCTCGGAAATACGCAAAAAATTAAAATAGAAAAGGCTCGAGAAACTCAAATTTCAAAAGCTGCAATATCTCTGGCTTTTTTACTTTCAGGTATATGTGGTATTTGCCTCTCGTACCAATTCTATTTTGTTGAAAACTGCTTTAATACAGTAATGATTGTCGAAACTGCAGGAGAACGCTTAGCATATTCTCCATTCTGGATAACGCTTTTCCTCACACTATTACCAATAGCAAAAAAAATTAAAGATTTAGATCTTGCGAAAATTCTTCAAATATCATTATGCGGAATACTTATTTCTGTAGGATTATTTTATATTATTCCCGCATACAGCAAGCCTATTCTCTTTATTCATCAGGTAATATACGCTGTTTCGTTTGGGGTATTTTTGGCACCAGCGCTTAGGTTTATCTATCAGCTTTTGCACGGAAACCATTCCTATTTCCGAATGAATTTTATTTTTGGGGCTGGGGTTTCAACTTTTATTATGATTTCTTATCTTATGGCCAAGACAAAACTTCTTTCTGCGCCTTTTTTAGGCTTGGTGTTAATTACTACGCTGATGGCGTCATGCCTTGGGATAATTTCATATTTTAAATTTTCGAAAGAAAATGCAGCGTATAAATGCTATTGATAACAGTATGACTGAGATGATAGAAGAGAGTTGAATCTCTCTTCTGCTTCGTCATCCAGAGCCCAAAAGGGCGTCAGGATCCAGTGATAATTTTCGAAAACTAGTCTTTTATAACCACTTCATCGCGCCATTCACCCGGCTGCAAATCACCCAACTCATATGGGCCATAGCTAGTGCGAATCAAGCGATTCACGCTTAAATCGAAATAGTCCATAATCCTGCGAATTTCGCGATTTTTACCTTCAGTCAATGTCACTTGAAGCCAAGCATTTTGTCCTTTTTGAGCAAAATCTTTTTCTGGCTCAACAAGCACTTCCCGGTAGGTAATGCCATCAATAGTCATGCCCTGTTGAAGCGCATCAATATCTAAGTTGGTTATGTCACCAAACACGCGCACCCGATAAACCCGCTTCCATTCCGTTTGAGGCGATTCAGCAAACCGTGAAAACTCACCGTTATTGGTAAGCAATAAAAGCCCTTCGGAATTGAGGTCAAGCCGCCCAACTGAAATAACCCGTTCATCTAGCCCTTGCTCTTTCAGGTATTCAAAAACAGTTTCGCGGCCTTGTTCATCACGATGGGTGGTCACCAATCCCGCAGGCTTGTAAAAAGCCCAGACTTTAACATCATCTACAGTCTGAATAGGTTTTCCATCAACAGTGATAACTTCACTACCGTCAACAAGCGGAGCCGGCTGCTTAGCAACCGTACCATCAACGCAGACGCGCCCTTGGTCAATATAGCGATCAGCGTCACGCCGTGAACAAACGCCACAAAGGGAAATATATTTATTTAAGCGTATTTTTTCTAACATGCGTTTACGAACTTTTCTAAAATGATTTTATCTAATGGTCCTAAAAGGTATTCCGGATGCCACTGCACACCCAAACAAAACGGATGATTGGAATCTTCAATTCCTTCAACAACCCCGTCTTCAGCAATGGCATTAATGGTTAAACCTTTTCCTAATTGATGTATTCCTTGGTGGTGAGATGAATTAATTTGTGTTCTATCAGAACCAAACCATTCATAAAGTTTGGTGCCATGCACAATTTCAACGCCGTGCGCAGCCTCAGTTGGAGGTACGGTATTAGTGTGCTTAATTTTAGCACTATATTCGCTTTCAAGGTCTTGATATAGCGTACCACCATACAAAATATTAATAAGTTGATGCCCACCGCAAATGCCCAGCACGGGTTTTTGTGTTGGCAAAAAAGCTTCTAGCAGCTCTTTTTCAAATTGGCTGCGCACACTTTTGCGCTTTAACGTGGGGTGAAAATCGTTTTGCCCATATAATTCAGGGTCATGGTCAAAGTGCCCACCAGCAATAATTAATCCATCAAATTGACTAACATATTCAGGAATCAAAGCATGCTCGTACCCAATAAAGCAAGCAATTGCACCCATATTTGCTAAAGAATCGTGGTACTTATGACGGGTTGCATACCATGGGTAGTTTGAATACCAAGCGGCCTGAGGTTCAAGCTTTGTATCAAGGTAGTCAAGCGGTATGGCAATAAGAGGCAGCGTCATAAAATTCCTGTGGTTGTATTCAGTTTATAACAGAAGATTAGCTTTGGTACTATCATGAATTCATTCAAAGCTAACGGCAATAAAGCCATCTAGCAACCCATTGCAAATTTTTGGAAAATCTAACTCACCTCAAGAACCTTTAACTTGTGCATCGCCAATAATGATCACTGCGTTACCAGCGCCCGTGTTAATAATTCCTCGATTCATTGCCGTGATCTCCACAGGTCCATTCGATTGGTTATCATAAAACTGCCATCTTCCGCGAACTTTATCATAGTAAATAGCATAAGCATGACCGGTGCGTCCCAAGGATAAGACAAAATCTCCCGTATAAGTTATCGCCCTAACCGTTAAATCTCCATTAAGTTCAAGTTTTGTAATATTGTTATCGTTCCAATCCTTATATTCCACCCATTTAACTGGTTGATAAAAAAATAGATCTTTTCCATCAAAGTCGGTAAGCATATAGTTCTCAAGCAAACTTTCGTTGCCAAGGTATATTTCTTTGGCAATCTGCTTTTCCGCATATCTGCCAAGCGCTCTGACAATCGAAAGATCAGATGGATGCATTCTTAAGTTTTTAGGCGTTGCAATATCTTCTTTGGAAATTTTAAGGCTATTTACATAGTAATTTCCCAGGCTATCTTTTCTTACAACTATCGATAGCTGATCTTTTAATTTAGGGGTTTGGATGATGGCATTTAAGAAAGAATATAAAACACAGGCCCAATCACTGGTTTTTTGTTTGAATGGATTACCTATGGTTAAGCTATCTAATTCTGGTGTCACGTCTAAGTACTGTGGATTAAGCGACGGATTCGAATCATTAGATCTAATAGTGTCGGCCCCCTCAGTATTAAGACTTGATGCTGCACATGGGCTACCTATTGTCGCCTCTATATCATCGTCAACACTCGACAAAATACCATCAGTAGTACCAGCTGCAATAGCATAGTTAAAAATGGTTGCATGCAGCAGCAAAAGAATAAATTTCGCCTTCATATGAAAACCAAATGTTAATTATTGGTAATTATATATTTACATAACGAAATTAATTATTTGTTAATAATTGTTAAATTTTTATTTACTATTGTTAATATACAGTAAATTTACTTTGTATGATGGCTGTTTAGCAAAAAACACCGGCATTAGGTGATTTTCAATCAGTTATTACATGGTGCAAATTAAGAGTATCAGCTTTCTTAGCTGATTGATTAGCTTTGGTACTATAATGAATTCATTCAAAGCAATCGGCAATGAAACCATCTAGAATCGGGTAAACGTCGCTAAGCGGAGGCGCAAAGTTTTGGGCCCCTATAACAAATACTTGTGGAACATCCCTGTCAACGTTATAACCACACAAGCAATTAATGCCAGACATCGAGCCCGTTTTGGCCCTAATGCCAACTGGTAAAGTGGTGCGGTTTTTAAGGGTGGTATTTGCCTCACCCATGCAAGCTAGGGCCCCAACAAATTCTTTAACTTCATATGCTTTTTGTAAAAGCTTAAACAGTTGGCGCGGCTGAATGCGGTTGTAACGGGATAGCCCAGATCCATCAACAAACAAAGCTTTGTCCATGTCAACATTTAAATGGGTTTTAATTAGGGCTTTAATGGCGGCGTCTCCTTCTTCCCATTTTAGTATGGGGGCAGTGCTTTCTTTAGTGATAATTTTTAAGTACAAAGCGTCGAACACGAAGTTGTCTGATATTTTCAATGCCGGGGGAATAATTGCGCTCAACGGTGCTGACTTATGGGTTGCAACTAGTTGCGCATCGCCGGAGTATGGATCTTTCACAATCACCACTTTGGCATTAAGTTTCGCTGTTTTCAAAATATTTTTGAACTTATTTAAAATGTAACCATCAAGGTTTTCAGGGGACATTTTCAGCTTCAAAGGTTGACCAGTTATACTAATAGTGCCGCTAGCTTTTATGCATTCATTATTCCACGACAGCCTGATTGCCGACTTTTCACCCGTTACGACCTGATTATCAATTTGATAACCCCCATCATTTTCAATATTAGCAGATTGAGTGAACATACCCGGTGTAACCGTTATGGTAATTAAATTCCCATCAATATTGGCTGCAGAAACTGGCCTGGCATAGCTTGTTGCCATATCATCGATAATAATATTTCTTGAATAGGGCGGCGTTTGAAAGGCAGAGGCATCAACAATAATTTTCCCACTAAAATGATCACGTGGCAAAGTGTCGAGCATTCCTAAAAGGTCCTCAGAACTTAAAGTCGGGTCGCCGGAAAAGGTTACAACAGCATCGCCAGATTTGGTTATAGCTAGTTTGGTTTCATAAACAAAATCACCACCCAAAGCTTTATAAGCCAGCAAAGCCGTTACGGTTTTTTGGCAACTTGCAGGAGTAATGTAAACATCTGCATTGTGTTCCTGCGAAGCATTTTCAGCGTCTGCATCGCCAACAATATACGAATAGAACGCTGGTTTTTGATCAAAAAACTTTTGGTGCGCAGATGTGCACCCATTCAAAAATAAAAAACAGCCAATGTAGAAAACGATTTTAAGCATTCGAATAGAAAATCATGAATATGGTTTTAACAGTACAAAATTTCAGATAGTTAGTCACCTAACGGCTGATGATTCTCAATTAAATCCATCATTAGAAACCAAACGCATTTTATTAACATAAAGATAATTTAGGCAGTCAGGCGGAAAGTTTAATTTTATGTTAAGTAAAAAGCTGTGATAATAGCCCTAGGAGAATTATTTCAAACACTTTGATGAAAATACATTTGCTTATTCTTTGTACGCTAGCCGTAGGCTTGTTAGAGAAACGTTCGTTATGGGCAAGTGAAATGCTTGAAGAGGCTGATAAAGCTCCATCCGCACATAAGGACTCCTCTTCTTTCATGACACATCATGACGTAGAAAAAAGACTATCTCTTGGCCTGTTTCCCTCTAGCAAGCAACGAGTAAAATTAGCACTGGCTCCAGCATCCCAAGAATATTTAACGGAAGAGTTTATAACAATTGTGCAAAATTTTTCGCACAAAATGGATATTTATGAAAAATGCTCCGTTATTCGCACAGTGATGAAAATTCCTGTGCCGCAATTAGTAGCACTTAAAGACATTTTGACTGTCGAACATCTAGAACAATTTCAGGCTTTGCCAAATTCTGAGCGTGTTTCCTTCATTAAAAAACTGAACAAAATCGAACCTAATCAATGGCAAAGTGAGATTGCCACCGTAATTGAGAAACATCCTAAGTAAACTCAACCTTTATAAAGCAAACATTTTCATGTAGAATTTCAAAATTACGTATAAAATTTAGTTCTCATGCGCATATCACGAAAAGTTCAAAAAATTCTAAGCTTTTATGAAGCTGATACTCCAGGCACCAAAGCAAATTTGGCAAGAATTCTAATGAACGGCAAAGTGGGTGGCACGGGAAAGCTTTTAGTTTTAGCTGTTGATCAAGGATTTGAACATGGACCAGACCGTTCATTTTCGGCTAATCCTGAAGGATACGACCCCCACTACATGTACAAATTAGCCATTAACGCTGGCATGTCTGCTTATGCTGGGCCATTGGGTTGGCTAGAAGCCGGTGCCGGAACCTATTGCGGGCAAGTGCCACTAATTTTAAAAATGAATAGCAGCAATAGCTTAATGAGCAAAGACACAGCCCCTGATCAGTCAATTACCGCCAGTATTGACGATGCTTTGCGCCTTGGCTGCAGCGCTATTGGCTTTACAATTTACCCAGGGTCCGATGCTAGCCTTGATCAATTTGAAGAACTACGTGACTTAAGCGCCGAAGCCAAAGCCGCAGGACTTGCCGTTGTTGTGTGGTCATACCCCCGTGGGAATTTTTCCAAAGAGGGCGAACGCGCCGTTGATATAATTTCCTATGGCGCGCATATGGCAGCGCTGCTGGGTGCACACATTATAAAGGTAAAATTGCCAACAGAGCATTTGGAACACCCAGAAAACAAAAAAGCATTTGAAGCAAATAAAATTCCTATTAAAACGTTGGAAGACCGAATTCGCGTTGTGGTTAAGGGCTGCTTCAATGGCCGTAGAATTGTGATATTTTCTGGCCTTGAAATGAAAAACGCTAATGCCGTTGTAGATGATGCTAAGACAATTGCCGCCGGTGGCGCCTTTGGATCAATCATCGGGCGCAATTGTTTCCAACGCCCTTATGAAGAAGCGCTAGCGATGTTGAAAGATGTCGCTGCGGTTTACCAAAAAGCTTAGCAACGACGCTTTCTTTTTTTGCTATGAACTTGCAGCAGAACATTCAGTTGCTCGATGCTTGTTCTTTTTTGAATACCACCATTTTTACGTAAATAATCTGCTATTTCCCTTTTGCGAAATTCAATAGCTTCATCTAGCGGATGTGTACCCATAACTTAGGCGATTGATCGAGTCTGGTTTATTTTCCACGATAGATTTCACAACACTTAACAAACCATAGCGACTTGCCAGTGTTATAAGATAAGCATTATGCATGTCAGAATACGGATTTGACCTAATGGGGCTTTCCCTAACTAGCCTATTGATTTTACGCTCAGTAATGCCAAGCTCCGCCGAATCAAAATAACTAACCATAGCAATAAGTTTATCAGCCAAATCACCATGTTTTAAGCTGTATGCAGCCATACCGGCATGACCTGAAGCTGACCTGCGCATAGGCACTGGCCATAAAGTATCAGAGAAGTCTGATGCAAAAAGACTAAATGTAGTGAAAAAAATTAATAAAAATATCATCACGAAGAACATTTATTTTTATATTTACAATACTATTTATTAATTAATAAATACTTTAAATAAGAAAAAATTGTATTTTTAATGTTTCGTATTTATATTATCTTTAACACGAATTTGAGGGAGACATTTAAAATGAAAAATATTCTTTTAGCGTTGGCTTTTTTAGCACATTTGTGTGCTGCAGAGACACAAGAAATCACAGTGGAAAATACTGAATTAGTAGAGTTGCAACACTGGAAAAAATCTCAGCCTCTAGACGAACAATTCAATGCTGTTGAGCTAACAATGAGCTCTGCTGAAGGAGAAAATGTTTTATTTCTTGGCGCTTACCGTTCCGAACTCAACCACTTTACTGAAGAAGTAACCGCGGGTAAAAAAGCATTTTTTATTGATTTTTTTCCTGAGCACTTTGGAATAAATGTTGACGATTTGAAGGATCCAACTCTAGTTTGTGGAAATTTAGATAATATTGATTTCTTAGGAGCAATGGCAGATAGGTTTGCAGGAAAATTCTCTTTTATTACACCAGACCTCGGCGTATTCTATGGCCTTAATCTACAAGCAAATCACTTCAAAGCACTCGTAAAAATGTTAAGACCTGGCGGAAAATTTGTATTTGACTGTGATTCATTCAGAATAGCTAACTCTGTCGAAGAATGTATTTTAATGGCACAGTCCCTTTATGATTATAAGCTCACTGCTTTTGAAAAATTCAAGACTTTTGCAGTAGAAGAAACTCGAATAATTAAAATAAAAATTTTAACGGAAGACGAATCGTATGAAATTGATACAGAAAAGGCAGAATTCACAGCAATAAATCCAGAAACCAAAACTAAAATTAACGAAATTTACGAAAACTATTTGAGAGCGTGGGTAGATCATAATGGTATTGGTGTTGAAATAGAATTAATTTCAGATGAACCTGTACGTTACATATCACATGGACGCTTCGAAAAACCACAAATATTATTCCAAATTATTATGACAAAAAAATAAGTGTAAGGGGGAGCAATCCCCCTTACACAACCCCTCTAGCTCATCTATAAAGCCAGAGGTCATTTGTAAGCCCCCCCTGCCAAAATAAATGATGAAGTTTAATTCGATGCCTTCTCTACTTCTTTCAAGGTCAGCCATAAATACGTGTCAACTGCGGTTTTGGTTAAAAACAATTTCGCAATTTCCCGCCCTTGTGTACCAATCGTTTTTGCAAGTGTTGGGTTATTTTCTAGGTCATGATAAATCTTTTCACCATTGCTTAAATCCCCATTAAGTCGCACATATGTTTGGTTTTCAACCATCAAGCAATAAAAATATTGATGACAGAAGGCGTTTAAAACCAGTACCGAACCCGTTGCTAATATTAATGGAACTCGACTCCACGCCGATCCATATCCATCAAAACTCAAAAGATACTTATGTTTTGCATGTTCAAAAAAATCTACAGTATCTCCTTTTAACCAAGAATAATATTTGAGAATATATTCTTTATAGTCTGAATTAATCATCAAGTCTAACGAGTCAAAGCTAGTGATTTTATAATCTAAAAATGGCCATATTTTTACTTTTTTTAATAATAGATGTCGAGGATTATGCGGCATCGTTTCATAGCTGAAAGGTAATCTTGGTCCGGTTAATGCGCCTCGAAAGTAGAATGTTGATTTTCTTTCAGAAAATGGCAAAAGCTTAGTACTATTAAGTAGAGATTCCAGCTGATTCTGTGTACCTTGAGAAAGTAAGTAGGATCAGGCACCAAAATACATTGTTGCGTCCATGGTAAATCTGGATGAGTACAAGAAATTAAGAGTGGACAATTTTTTAGAACTTCAGCAAATTTTTGCAGAATATTTTGAGGATACTGACAACCCCTTAGATATGGTTCTTGTGCTAGATAAAAAAATTTAAATGGTTTTTTTGTATGGTAATACTGATTGAGCCATTTTAATAAGCTTTCAGAGTTATCTTTGTAGGTTCCATCAATTGGTCCTAAAGCAGTATAACTCCACTGTCCTTTCATCCAAGGTACCCACGAAGGTTTGAAGCTAAATAAAAAGAGTGGAAATGGTCCAATTGGTTGCAAAACGGTACGATAAAAATTCTCCAAACGGCTGATGTCTTGTTGTGTAATAACTTCAATTTTTTTTGTGTGATGCTTTGCGCATTCCTGCAACATTTCAAGTCTTTCATTTTCAATGTTGGGAAGTGTCTCTGGAATTTTGTCAACTAAAAAAATGGCAATAATAAACAATACAAAGCTCGCTATACTGGCGGTCTTTTTTAACTTAAAAGTTAAAAAAAACCTTTTACAAGACATCATTTAAAAATCCCCTAACATAGACTTTCTAATTCATCGATAAACCCAGAAATCATTTTCAGACCACCTTGCCAAAATGCCTCCTGTTTCAAATCAAAGCCAAAGGGTTTCAACAGGTCGTTATAGCCTTTACTGCCCCCAGCTTTTAATAAATCCAGGTACTTCGTTTCAAAGCCTTCGGGGTGTTTTTGATAGAAAGCGTACAAGGAATTGACCAAGCAATCACCGAACGCGTAAGCGTACACATAAAAAGGACTATGAATGAAGTGACTGATATATGCCCAATAGCTGTGAGTGATCGGGTCAATGTTAACGGCACTTCCCAAAGCTTCTTCTTGTGTGCGCTTCCAAATACTGGCCAAATCATCTGGGGCCAATTCCCCCTGACGGCGCGCCTGGTGAACCAATTGTTCAAAATGATAAAACGCAATTTGACGCAAAACCGTGTTTAGCATGTCATCAATTTTACCAGCAAGCAGAGCTTTGCGCTGATTTGGTGTTTCACATGTGCTCAATAAGTGCTGAAACGTTAGCATTTCCCCAAAAACAGATGCAGTCTCAGCAACAGTAAGCGGCGTATCTGCCAACAAATAGCCTTGTTCGCGCGCCAGCATTTGGTGAACCCCGTGACCAAGCTCATGAGCCAGGGTCATTACATCACGGCGTCGCCCTTGATAGTTCAATAAAATATACGGGTGCGCACTTGGCACAGCCGGGTGCGAAAATGCACCTGAGGTTTTACCCGTTCTGGTTGGCACATCAATCCAGTTCTTATCAAAAAATTCTTGGGCGATGCTTGAAATAGTTGGAGAAAAACTTGAATAGGCATCTAAAACCATCTTACGCGCCAAGGGCCAAGAAATATCGGCATCATCATCAATAGGTAGAGGCGCATTGCGGTCCCAGTATTCCAGGCGCTGCATGCCAAGCATTTTTGCTTTAAGGCCGTAATAACGATGAGAAAGTTGAGCATAATTTTTGCGCACACAAGAAGCTAGTGTTTCAACAACTTCAGGTTCAATTTGGTTATCAAGGTGGCGACTGCTGTCTGATTTTGCAAAATGACGCCATTTATCATCAATTTCTTTATCCTTAGTTAGCACGTTAGTGATAGTAGCAAACAATGGCATTTGAAGTTGCAGCCCTGCATTTAAGGAATGAGCCGCGCGTTTTCGAACCTCTGCATACATATCACTCATTTTATGAACAACCGCTTCAAGAGGAAGCATTTCCCCATCAAAGTTCAATTGCATTGACGCTAGTGTTTCATCATATAAACGAACCCACGCATTGCGACCCGTCACCGATTTTTCAACAGCATAGCGTTCTAATTCTTCACTTAGTTGGTGCGGTTGATATTGGCGCACAATTTTAAGCCAGTGTTCATAGTGGACAAGTTCTGGGACCGCCTTAATTGAATTGGCAACAGAATTAGCGCTTAAACTTGCCAAAGCAAGTGAAAAGAAAACAATTTTTGCTGACAAAAGCGATATTTTTTCTTGAGCACGTTGGTATAGGGCGCGAAAATCAGCATCGTTCAGGTCTCCATAATACTGAAGCACCGCAAAGGTCATGATTTTACCCAAAGACTCACTAATTTGTTCATATGCTTTTATGGCCTGAAGTAAGGTATCACCTTCAAACGCAGCACTTGTGTAAGCTAATACAAATTCATCCACCTGTTTTTCAATCAAAATCAGGTCTTGATCAATTTTTGGATCCTTTGAATTAGCGTATAAATCGCTCAAATCCCAAGTTGGTAGATCAACAAATCCCTCAATTGTATTGCCCATTAGTGAATCCTTTTATGTTTAACGTTAAGTAAGCCTTGCGAATATTATGATTTTTAGCTATATTTTTGCAACAAGTATAATTTTTCAAAAAAAGCTGCAAGGAGCTTTAGTTTCATGGCTGTTCCTAAGAAGAAGACATCCCAATCTCGTCGTAATATGCGCCGTTCTCATCATGCTTTAACACCTGTTAATGTGCAAGAGTGCCCAAACTGTGGGTCACCTAAGTTATCACATCATGTTTGTACATCATGTGGTCATTACAAAGGGCGTCAAGTGTTGAAATTACGTAGCGCTATCACTGAAACTGAAGAATAGTTTCAAAAAATGACAACTTGCATCGCTATTGATGCCATGGGGGGCGACGGCGCCCCTAAAATTGTTTTTGACGGTATTGCCGAATTCATTCGGACGCATCCCCATACGAATGTTCAGTTTCTGGCCTTTGGTCAAGAAAATGTTTTAACATCTCTTCTTACTCCGGCCTTGCGAAAGCATGTGACCATAAAGCATGCGGAAGAAGTGATTACGGGGCAATTAAAACCAAGTCTTGCTGTTCGCATAGGGCGTAAGTCTAGTATGGGCATGGCAATTGATGCAGTAAGCCAAGGTGTTGCTCACGCTGTAGTATCAGCTGGTAATACCGGCGCATTGATGGCCCTTTCTAAAATTATTCTCAAAACATTCGACGGTATTGACCGCCCTGCAATCCCTGCCCTAATTCCTAGCGATAAGGGTTGTACTTTGGTGCTGGATTTGGGCGCTAACATTGATTGTAGCGCTGAGAATTTGGTGCAATTTGCCGTAATGGGCTCAGCGTATTCGCGCAAATTAATGAATATTGAAAACCCAAGTGTTGGTTTGCTTAACGTTGGCAGCGAAGACCTTAAGGGTAACCAAATTGTGCAAGCAGCAGCCCACTTTTTGCGTGACCATCCGTTAGTGAATTTCCATGGATTTGTAGAAGGTGATGACATCACTAAAGCAACAGTCGATGTAGTTGTTACCGATGGCTTCACTGGAAATATAGTTTTAAAAGCCATTGAAGGAACTGTTCGTCTTTTCGCACGCCAACTAAAGAAAAGCTTAAGCGATAGCGTGCTTAGTAAAATTGGTGCTTTGATTGCTCAACCATCTCTTGCAACTTTCAAACGTTTCGTTGATCCACGTTTGTACAATGGCGCCATGTTTTTAGGCCTGCGCGGTATTGTTATTAAAAGCCATGGTGGGACTGACGGCATTGGTTTTGCTAATGCTATTAAAGTTGCTGACGAAATGGTAAAACGTAATGTCATTCCAGATTTGCAAGCTGGGCTTGAAGGAATACAATAGTGCGTCGCAGCATCGTTCGCGGAGTTGGCGGCTACTTACCACCTAAATGCCTTACCAATGCTGATTTAGCACAAAGCCTTGATACCACCGATGAATGGATTGTTGAACGCACCGGCATGAAGCAGCGCCATGTGTTGGCTGATGGACAAAACACATCTGATTTAGCAGCTGAAGCTGCAAAAATAGCCCTAGAAAATGCCGGAATTGACGCCCAAACGATTGATTTAATTGTGGTGGCAACAGTCACTCCTGATCACCCCTTTCCTGCAACAGCATCTAGAGTACAAGCCAAAATTGGCGCTTCAAAAGCCTTTGCTTTCGATGTTAACGCCGTTTGTTCTGGTTTTATTTATGCCTTATCAGTTGCAGATCAATACCTTAAAACTGGCATGGCAAAGCGCGCCTTAGTAATTGGTGCCGATGCTATGTCAAAAATTATTGACTGGAATGACCGTTCAACTGCTGTGTTGTTTGGTGATGGTGCTGGAGCATTGGTTTTAGAAGGCGTGGATGAATCCCATTCAGATTATAACCGCGGCATTCATTCAACCCATCTGTTTTCTGATGGCACAAGTTACGACTTGTTGTATGTCGATACAGCACCCGCCTGTGCGAAACAACCAGGGCACGTGCGCATGCGAGGTCGTGAAATTTTCAAATCAGCCGTCAAACTTATTGGCGAAGCTGTTGAAACAGTTTTAAAAAGCAATGATATTACCATTGATGATATTGACTGGTTCGTACCGCACCAAGCAAACCTTAGAATTATTGAAGGTATTAGTGTCCATTTTAAAATCCCCATGGAAAAAATGGTGGTCACTGTTGATAGGCATTCGAATACGTCTGCCGCGACGATTCCCTTGGCACTGTGGGAAGCAGCACGCGATGGCCGCATTCAAAAAGGCCATAAAGTTGTGCTAGAAGCCATGGGCGGTGGCCTTACCTGGGCCTCTGCTTTGGTAAAGTGGTAGACTAAGGTTCAGACGACAGATTACGTCTTTGCGAAGCCCGCAGGGCTGTGGCAATCCAGTGATACCAAACACAATATGATATTATGCACTGGATCATGACGTCGCTACGCTCCTCATGAAGACGATTTTAATAAGACACACCGTCATTCAGAGTCCTCGTCAGAGGACGTCGGAATCCAGTGAATATCATCCTTATCATCTCAAGCTTAATCCATTAATATGCAGTAATTTAACTATCTGCCTGATCTTAATTTCGAAAGCGCAGTATTTATGAATTGACGTATTTCTGACTTGTCTTTTCCTACTTTTTGCGAATTTTTCAAAGGAATTTTTATATCCCCACCCGATACAATTTTAGCATCTATTGCATCTAGCTTCACAAGTAAATCTGCTAAGTACGCTATTTGTTGCTCTGGTGATCCACCACCGTAATCTCTTTTTTGCAACTGACTGTGCAGAGCTGATAAATATGTTTTAACACCGTCAGCATCTACTGGAATTTCAGATGCTACTCCGCCTCCTGCAACAGCTACCTCCACAGGTTGGGGTGGAGGTGAAACAACGACATGTTGTTGAACCACAGGTGGCCCTCCAAGTGGTGGAGCTGGCTTAAATGGTAGTGCAGCACCACCTTTTTTTCTTCCTCCTGCTAAATCACCTGAAGAAGAATAGGGAGAAGATACAGCAGTGGAATCATTTGTTGTAGTTCCGCTAAACAAAGAATTGTTTGAGGAACTCTCCTTCAAGCCTGGATCGCCGGGAAACGAAGAAGATGATGAAACAGAGCGTGGTTTTTTAGGCGTATAAGGTTCATTCTTGTATTTTACATTAACATCAGAGTTCATTGCTAAACGTGCTGCCTCTGGTGTCTTCTCGTTATCGTCTCGCCATTTTTTATACATTTTTATTTTGTATTCTCCTAAAGAACTCTCGCTAACAAGATCTTCATCAGTGAGATAAACTTCCTCTTTTTTCCCTACTGCAGCAACTGATGGTTGAGAAGCAAGCTTAGCAGATGGCTCTAATTCTTCTATTTTTGCATTAATTTCAGCAATTTTTTGTTCTATTGCATCTGTATCACCGAAGTCGTCCTCAATTTTACCACATTCTATTCTTAACAGTTTTCTTTTTTCTTTTAATTCAACAATACTTAAAGAATTTACATCTATAGCACTAATGTCTATCTCGTCACCGTCGTCGTCATCTTCAGAATCATCAGCTATCTTTGGAATTCTTTTGCTTATTATCTGAATATTCATTGCTTGCTGAGGTGTTTTCGAATTTACTGCCCTAAGCTTTTCTAGCAACCTTTCAAGAAGCACTTTATTGTTGGTAATGCTAGGAGGCACCCCTATTGCTACGGAGCCATTAATGCACTGATCAATTGCTCTTTCAGTGTCATTAGCTTGCATAGGCTGCATAGAAAATGCTTTTTGAATTAAAGTATCTATACTAGATATAGCTGCTTGTTCAGCTTCCATTTTAGCCAACATAGGGTTAGAAGCAGCATTACCAAACATCTTAGATGCAGCGGAAACTCCATTACTTGTAACTGCAGTCACTATAGGTGCAAGTAATGCCGTACCGCCTGCAACAGCAGCATCTACCGGAGATGGAGGCGAAGAAACTTGTTGAGGGAATTTTTGCAAAGCTTCTGTTTTTAAATCACGACGTAAACCACCTGCAGCCATTGGAGCCATTGGATCAGAAGAATCTTGTAGCTTATTAAAAAATTTTAATAAATCTTTATATCTCTCTTGCTGGTCTGCATCTCGCATCCTAGCATCTGATAATTCATCTGCAAGCTCTGATAAAATTGCTATATCAGCATTATCATCTTTTGATTTTTTTTGCTTATCGCGCAACCCATCAAGTCTGGCCTGAACCTTTTGAAGAAGCGATTGTGGAGCAGCTACTACGACAGGTGTTGGCGGAGCACTAACAGCAGCCTTCTTTTTTCCCGATCCTAATAAGACCTGTCCTCCTCCTGCAAAAGGATTGTTTCCACCACCAAAGTTCATTCCGCCTCCAGCAGAAGCTGAAGAAGGAAAACCAAATGGTAATGGCATAGAAGCAACAGGGGATGAAGACACCGATGCAACAGCTTCTTGGGCAGCAACACCTAAAACACTGTGTCCTGAATTTTGATATCCATCATAACGAGCAAAATCATGAAATGAGAGTGCATCAAATGCATCTGCTTTAGCTTGATCGATACCTGCAATCGCTCTGCGTCCTCTGGGAGATTTTTTACCATATAGAGTTTCATAAATATAGCGTGACTCAGAATTTTCCCCTGTTGAGTCAATTCGGTTTCCCAATAAACCAGCAATATAAGGTACTTCAGGTGCTGGTTGTGTTGCGCCTAAATCCCCTGCTTGGTAAATAAGCGCATGAAATTGATCTTGAATGGCTTTAAGGTTAGCAAAGCCACTGCCATGCACAAAAGAGCTAAGGCACAAGGCAATTAAAGATAGATATTTTTTCATGATCATTTTCCTCATTCGCCTTCGTATTTTCATGACAAACCAAATTTGATTTTTAATGCACCAAATGGGACTCCGCTTATTGCCATTTTTTTGTATGAACCAAAGTCTGTTTCTTTCCCGTTTTTTGCTAAAAATTCACTTCTTGCATAATAGCCATCTTTAAACCAAGCATCATCAGCGCTACCACCTGTAGCAACAATCAGTGGTGATGGCGCTTGAGAAGTCATGCTTACAGGAGAGGGAGAGGGAGAGGAATTTGCAAGTTGAGCTGGCTGTACAGTTCCTTTTTTGGTATATTTTCTTTCGAATTCAGGACACATAGTTATTAATGCATTTGACAATGTACTTGGCCCATGACTCCTATCTAACAGTGTATAAAGTGCTTGGCACTGTTGGGGTATTTGACTAATTTCTCCTGGTTCATAAAAGCGTTCTTCCAAGAAATCATCGAATTTTAGTCCTTTGGAAGTGCGCTTAATAACTTCTTCCAAATTATTTTTGTATTGGAAAATAGTGCCCTTATTAAATGCCAAGTTGCACAGAGCGGTAAACTCTCTATCGAAATTAGACCAGATGTCCGATTTATGCCCCCCTAAGTGAGTTTTAATCTGTTGTATGCGTGTGCAATCATCAAATCCCAGAGCATAAAAAGCGTAAGCCAACAGAACATGGAGTGTTTTTTGTGGTGTAAGATTATTAATATGCAGCATTGGTTGTTGCGTATTTCTATACAACCTGTCGGTAATACCGGCTGTGATGCAGCCATCAATCATTTGGCGAAGTTGCTCAGGAGTACCTTTTGCATCAAGAATGCCTTTTGATCCTTGCATTAATTGCATGTAAAGGCCATTAGCGTCTTTTAAAGGCTGAGAGTCAGCAAAGCAAAGACTTTCTAATGCAAGCGTAATCACAGAAAAATAAATAAATTTTTTTAACATTTTTATAGTTAATTAATACCAATTATGTACATTTTATCAAAATACAGTTAATTTTTTATAAATATTTTATACTATAGCTCTGGCCTTTGTGGTCAAGCCATAGGGAAATTGGGGCTATCTTCTCTAATTTTTCTACGACTTAATCGTAGAATCCAATAGAATCAATTATGGGTTCAAGAATATTTTTAGCCTTAAGTGCATTAACACTGTCGAGAATAGCTTGATTTTTATGTTGGCATTGGCTAAGGTGCTTAGATATTAAATGGAGGAATACCAATGAAGCGCACGTATCAACCCAGTCGTTTAGTTCGTAAACGTCGTCACGGTTTTCGTGCCCGTATGGCAACAAAAAACGGCCGTAGAGTCGTTGCTGCACGGCGCTCAAAAGGAAGAACAAGACTTTCAGCTTAAATGTACAGCTCAATGAAAGCGCGCAAAGACTATGTGCGCTTAAGCCGTACAGGAAAAAGATTTTTTTTTGATGGTTTTATCGCTCAAGCTTTACCAATTAGTGGTAGAGTAGGAATGATTGGTATTACTGTCACAAAAAAATTAGGCGGGTCTGTATTTCGCCATCGAGCAAAACGTAGGCTCCATGAGACGATTAGGCTCTGGAACAAAGAGAATTCTACACCTTTTGGCTATGATATAGTTCTTGTTGCAAAAAGTAAGATTTTTGACTTAGACTTTACAGACATTCGCAAACAATGGGATGAAATGTTAGGAAAACTAGAAAAAAGCCAGGATGGGAACCATGAAACGCTTCGTCATTAGTTGTATATATTTATATCGTTGGCTTGTGTCACCTTTTTTGCCCCCCACTTGTAGATTTACGCCGACATGTAGCCGTTACGCGATATCAGCAATAGAATGTCACGGCATGATAAAAGGACTGTGGATGACCATGAAACGATTGTTTAGATGCAATCCGTTGAATAAATCAGCTTCCCCTTATGACCCTGTTCCTGCTCCTCCATCTTCTCTCAATTCTTTTTCAGACTCAACACAAGCCGACGTAACACTCATTGATTCAATAAATCCAGCTAATTCCAGCCGTTCACAAAAATTAAAAAGAGCACATCACGCATGAATGAAAATCGTAATTTACTATTTGCCTTTGGTTTATCAATTGTTATTATGCTTGGTTTTTACCAGTTTTATGAAAAGCCTAAGTATGAAAAAATTTCACAACAAAAGGTGTTGGAACAAGCATTAAGTGCTGCACAACCCGCGAAACAAACACAGTCAGATCTGAGCAAGCCCGCTGTAGCGATTCCTTTGGAAGATGTTATCAACCAATCTGCAAGAATTGCAATTTCAAGCGACACAGTTCAAGGGAGCATTCGCCAAGTAGGTGCGGTGCTTGATGATGTATTATTGGTAAAATACAAGGAAACACCAGATCAAAGCAGCCCTTTGATTCGCCTGTTGCAAAATCCAAACGGTGAAAATGGCTATAGTGTTTCAAGCGGATGGAAAGCCGCTAATAATTGTGATGCCGGCTCAATGCCAAATAATACCACCAATTGGCAAATTCAAGGGGAGCACACAAAGCTAACTCCGAAGACACCTGTTACATTAGTTTGGTTTAACGACCGTGGTATAAAATTTGAACGCGTTCTCAGTATTGATGATCAGTACATGATGACCGTTACCGACCATGTAACCAACCATAGTGATAAAGAAGTAAATTTACAGCCAACCGCGCAAATTTGCAGAAAAAATCCTCCAAAATCTCAAGGATTTTATATTCTCCATGAAGGACCAATTGGACACTTCAATACGAAATTATTCGAAGGTTCCTACGATGATCTAGCAAAAAGCCCAGTAACACAACAATCAACCGGCGGTTGGATTGGCTTTACTGATAAGTTTTGGTTGGTAAGCTTAATTCCTGATCCGAAATCTGTTGTGCAGGTTGATTATGCTCATCAAAAAGAAGCATATACAGCGCAATTCACGGCAGCTTCAATTCTTGTAAAACCCGGTGAAGTGTCAACATACACATACCATGTGTTTGCAGGTGCAAAAGTTCTGCGCATGCTAGATGGTTATGAATCTAAAGTAGGCGTTGAACACTTTGACTTAGCTGTTGATTTTGGCTGGTTCTATTTCCTAACAAAACCATTGTTCTATGTCTTGGAATATTTGCATGAATTTTTAGGCAACCTAGGCTTAGCAATTTTGGCATTAACCATATTATTCAAGTTGCTTTTGTTCCCTATGGCTACAAAATCATACCGTTCGATGGCAAGACTTAAGCACTTACAACCAAAGATTCAGCAAATTCAAAGCGTGTACAAAAATGACCGTGCTCGTTTAAGCCAAGAATTGATGGCGTTGTATAAAAAAGAAAAAGTGAACCCGGCTGGTGGGTGTTTGCCCGTGCTAATTCAGGCTCCGATATTCTTTTGTTTGTACAAAGTATTATTTGTCAGCATTGAAATGCGCCATGCACCATTTTTTGGATGGATTCATGATCTATCAGCCCCAGACCCAACGTCATTTGCGAACTTGTTTGGATTGTTACCATTTGACGCGCCATCATTCTTGCAAATTGGTATTTGGCCATTGCTAATGGGCGCTACTATGGTGATTCAGCAACGCATGAATCCACAACCAGCCGACCCTACCCAGGCAAAAGTCATGATGATCATGCCGATTATGTTCACTTATCTATTTGCAAGCTTCCCAGCTGGACTAGTAGTGTACTGGACATGGAACAACCTTTTATCGATGGCACAACAGTGGTTTATAACCAAACGAATGACCCAAAAGTAGTCCAGGCTGCCAAGACTTTATTTAAGAATCCCTGCACATTCGTGGCAGGGGTTCCTGACATGAAATTTATGCGACAGTTTCCCTTCCCAGAAGTAGCCTTTTGGGGACGGTCTAATGTAGGTAAATCAAGCCTACTCAATGCATTAATTGGCACTACGATTGCTAGAACATCAAATACTCCTGGACGAACCCAGCAGCTGAATTTCTTTAATTTAGGAGATAGGCTGATGTTGGTCGATATGCCAGGATATGGTTTTGCCAATGTCCCATTGAAATTGAAATATCAGTGGGAAGACCTAATATCAGCATACCTTAATGAGCGTGATCAGCTAAAGCGTGTATTTCTATTGATAGACGCACGCCACGGATTCAAGAAAAATGATATTGAGATCATGACTTACCTTGATGAACTGGGTTGTATTTTTCAAATATTGGTTACCAAATCTGATAAAATCCCCCTAGCCTCTCATGCAAATTTAAAAGCGACCATGGAAGAAGAGCTGACTAAACATTCAGCAGCTCGGCCTGAGGTCATTTTAACGTCGGCTGAGCGTAAAATGGGCATTCACGAGCTGCAACAACACATTGTAGCGCTTTAGAACACACTATAGCTTTAAAAGAGATACTTTTTAATAAAATTCTTTACTGGAGTCCATATTACATAGTAAAGGAATGGCTTCAGAGTGCGATCATACCATAAGAATAATTTATGGTCAGAGTCGAATTCTAACTTTCCTCGCTTGAAGGAAATCCCCATATTAATAACACTCTCGAAGTTCTGAGAATTTAAATATCCCATTTGAACCATATTCAAATACTCTACTGGCTGATTCTCAAATACAGTCAAAAATTTTCCGTAAAGTCCTTGGCTTCTTTGAGTCCCTGGAATCTCAAATTCCCAAATACTTTCTCCGGACTTTAGAGTATGAGCCATATCCTTTGTGCGCCATATACAAGGGAATAACGATGTTCTCCAAGGCTCGTAACGATCTTTTTCAGCAATTCCAGAATGCACTTCATGGTTTTTTCTAACAAGTTTATCAACATGATCATAAGCAACTTGACAATATGCAACATCCTCTGATTTCACAAAATTGAAAATTTCAAGCAGTCTTTTCTCATCAATACGTGTGAAGAAATAGTCTTCTAAAATAATCCAAACATATTTAGTTTTAACAGAAGCCAGAACTGCTAATGCGTTGTCTGACCAGCTTTTTTCATTTTTGTTGTTAACGGTTATCACTCTTGGATCGTCATATTTTTTAGCATTAGCTACAAGGTATATAGGAATCTGAGCATTGGTAGTTTTAAGAGAAGGCCAGCTCTTAAAAAGCATTTCAAAAAATGGCGACCACAACTCTTGATATTTATCGCATGAAAAGACGATGATACTAAGATCGTCAAAAGGAACGCCTTCGCTTAAAGCAATTTCATTCGTTGAAACATTTGGGGTAATCTGACTAGCTTCAACGTAGCAAGCCTGAATAATTAAATAGAAAAAAATACTTATGATTTTCAAAATAAAACTCTAAATTTTTAGTAATAACAGTTATTCGTAACATGTTTATCGTTGTGCAACAACAGTACTTTTATGACCTTTTCCCCAAAAACTCTTCCATAATTTCTAGCCATTCTATGGGTTGTTCAATATAAGGGAAATGGCCGCAGTTTTTAAGCACTACCAGCTTTGACCCTTTTATAACATCTGCCATGTTTTTTGAAGCACTAAAAGGTATCACATCGCTGTCGCCGCCAATAATCAGAGTAGGGATTTTTAGCTTTTGCAAATCGTCGTGCTGATCAGTGTATTTTACAAATATAGATTCTTCTAAAATTTTAGCGACTTTCATGCCGGTTGCAGCACCTTTGGGGTCTAGTTGTAAATTCAATTTTTCAAGGCCAGCTGGATTGTAAAAATAATATTGGAAAAACAACCGATAATATTGGGCAATGGCCAGAGGATCGCTGTCTATAAATTCCTGAGACGCCTTTAATTTTTCAAACTCATCAGCACTTGGTTGAGTGCGTTTTTCAACTTCTTCAAGAAAATCACGTATACTTGAAGATGCTACAGTATTCATGAGCACAAGTTTTTTGATATTTTTGGGATACTTAACCGCATAATGCATGGCAAGCATTCCACCCCACGAATGTCCAACAATGGTAACTTTTTCAAACTTCAGTGCCTTACGAAGGGTTTCAATATCTTCAACGAAGCTATTAATAGTAATATGGCTCTCGTCAATCACTGTGGCGGTCGACCTTCCACAACCAAGCTGGTCATAAAACACTACCTGGTGCTTTTTAGCCAACGCTGCCATACCCGGCAATAGGTAGCCTTGGTCCATTCCAGGCCCACCGTGGATAACAATTACCGGATCACCCTGCCCCATTGTTTGGTAATACAGCTGCCCGTTTTCGGTTTTAACAAAGCCCTCTTTTAACGGGATGTTCGGTAGTTGATAGGTTGACAAATTCTGAGCACAACCCGCTAAAATTAAACAATTGCTAGAGCAAAAAAATGCATTTTATTTCCTACAATTCAAGGGCAATTGCGGTCGCTTCACCACCGCCAATGCACGCCACGGCAATGCCACGCTTCAAGTTTTTCTGACGCATGATATTAATAAGCGTCACCATAATACGCGCCCCACTGGCACCAATTGGGTGACCCAAAGCACAGGCACCACCGAACATGTTCACTTTTGCGCGAGGAATATTCAAGGCTTTCATCGCCGCCATGGGCACCACGGCAAAGGCTTCGTTAATTTCAAAGGCAGCCACCGAATCAATTGACCAACTTAGCGCTGCGCACAATTTTTCAATTGCACCAACTGGCGCTGTCGTGAACGTTTCTGGGGTTTGCGCATATGATGTATATCCCACAATTTTAGCCAACGCCCCGGTTGTATTGGTTGATAGCACCAACGCCGCAGCACCGTCTGCCAATGATGAACTAGTGGCAGCCGTCACGGTGCCATCAGCCTTAAAGGCTGGCCTTAGGGCACCAAACTTATCGGGCTTTACTTTGGTAATGGGTTCGTCCTGGTCAAAAGTAGTTTCGCCTTTTTTGTCAGTAAAAATAACGGGAGTAATTTCAGCTTGAAAGGCCCCAGCTGCTTGTGCCGCCAGTGCGTTTTCATAAGTTTGGCGGGCGAAGTCTTCTTGGTTCTCACGGCTAAACCCATAGGCAGCGGCCGTATCATCCGCAAAAGTACCCATGGCGCAGCGCCCCCCTTGGGGGTTTTTGTGAAAAGCATCTTCCAAACCATCGTTCAGCATTAAATCAAGCAATGCTCCGTGACCAAACCGGTACCCAGAGCGTGCCTTTTCCAATGCATATGGTGCATTGGTCATGCTTTCCATACCGCCGGCAATGGCAGTTTGAATATTGCCTAGGCGCAAACTATCGCAGGCGAACATCACCGCGCGCATGCCCGACCCACACACCTTATTAATAGTCGTCGTGGGCACGTTGTGATTAAGCCCCGCTTTGATAGACGCTTGACGCGCCGGAGCTTGCCCCAACCCCGCCTGCAACACACAGCCCATGAACACTTCATCAACCGTTTGCAAACCTGCCGCCTTCATAGCAGCACGCAATGCAAAACCACCCAGGTCAGTTGCGGAATAGGAACTGAATTGCCCCTGGAATGCACCAATTGCGGTGCGTGTAGCTGCGTGTATGCCTATCATTGCATTGTCCTTTTTAGTTTTGGATGACACGCCTCCTCCGTCTTCATGAGGACTCCAGCGAAGGCTGGAGGACGTAATGATCCAGTGAGTAATATCATTAAATTCTTAAAAACGAGTATTTCGTAAAAAGGTGTTTTGAGCAAGAGGAGCAACAAGAGGATGAGCGTACAGGCCTAACAAACGCTTCACTACAAATCATCATCAGAATCATTGAAGCTTTGCGCAGAAACAGCATAGATTAAAATAGCGGGAGCAACCAATTGGTGTTGCACAACGAAATTTCTTTTTAATGAGTCAGTTGCATTAGCATCTTCTAAGTGATCAGCTAGGTAAAAAAGGACACTTAAATAGTCATTCGCATTTTCTGACCGAACTAATTCGTCAAATGCCCTCTTATATATTAAGCGACGGACCTTACTGTCAGCAGGCAAAGGAATTTGCTTGATAAAATTAATACCACGCTGGCATTTCACAGCCTCAACATATGCCGCTTCTGCACCTTGATCATTTGGCAGAAAAGCGTTTGAATCATATCTTACAATACAGCAAAAGTGTGTACGTAATCTTGGCTCACAGAACCCATTGTAAAGCTCTATATCACCATATATGGCGCACGCTTTTATAGCTAAATTAACACCTTTTTGTGTTGCCTTTAGCGAATCTTGTTCAGTGATTATTATACTTAATACAACTTGTTCATCATGGTTATCAAGTGCAACCCTAAGCCTTTGATAGGCATTTTCAGGATCGACTTCTGGCAATATCTGAGCTGCCACCAACAAAGAAAATGAAACAAAAAAAAATCTAGTTAATAAAAACATATATGCTGTTATTTTAAAATAATCAGCAATTATAAATCAAAAAATTCAAATTATCTATGGCTTTCACATACTAGAATTCTAGTTGATTTTAGCCCTCAATAGGCATAAAGGCATATTCATGTTTGATACTTTCGTCAGTACGCACACCCCAATGGCGGGGCAACTCAAACAAGCCTAGTTTTTCAGCAAACTTTTTAGTTTCTTCGTCAAAGACAGTTTTTTTCATGCAAACAGCTAAGTAGTTCAAACAATCAAATTTTCCTGAGCTTTCTTCAGACAGCTCATCACTTATCTTGACCCCAACTCTTTTAATAACCGAACATAATATTTTTGTATCGTATAGTAAAAAATGATAATCATCAATGCAATGATAGGTACGGGATTCAAGAATTTCTACAAGTGCATCTTCAATTGCTTTGGAATCTGGAATGTAAAAATTTGAGTCAACATATGGAACACAACACATTGAAGTACGAAGCTTTGGTTGCATATAACTACTAAAAAGTACTTCATTATCGAAACGAGCACACGCTAAAAGTGCCAAATTAGCGCCGTCTTGTGTTGATCGTAGTGATTTTTTTTCAGCACGAAGTAGATATTTTACTGTTGCAGCTTCATTGTGTGTAAGCGCTACACCTAACTTTTGATAGGCATCTCCAGGATCAACTTCTGGTAATATCTGAGCTGCCACCAACAAAGAAAAAAAAGAAACACAAAAAAATCTAATTACTGAAAACATATACGTTTGAATTTTGAAATAATTCGCAACTATAAACCAAAGATTTAAAATTATCTACGGTTTTTGTAAACATCTAGCTTTCAGCATAAACAAACTACAAAATACGGTGCAACCAGCAATTATTAGGGCTAGTGGGTAAAGGGATTCAGCCTCAAACAAGCCAATAATAAAAATGCAAATTGCTCCTGCCAGTAATTCGCTTGAGCCTATTAGCGCTGCAGCGCTGCCAGTGCGATCTTTTTCTTGGTCCATAGCAAGGGTAGCAGCATTTCCAAAAACAAGGGCAAACCCAATACCTGCTGGAAACCTTAGTGCCACCACAATCCACGGAGAAACAAAAGCAAATACTTGCGCCAAACACATTGTAAAGGCCGTTAGAAAAAAGAGCCCTAAACCAATATTTACTAATTTTTTTAAACTAACGTGATTCACCAAATATTGATTCAAGAATGTACCCAAAATATAGGCAGCCATTAGCACGCTAAGGTACCATCCGAAAGAACTAGCAGCCACGCCATAGTGGTCTTGAAATAAGGGCGGCAAAAACGCAAGCTCTGACCAAAACCAACCCAAGCTTAAAATTTGAATACCTGCGTAACACAAAAACAAAGGACGCTTTAAAAAGTACTTGTATTCATCAACCAACCCAAGAGAAAAATCTTTACGCCTTTTTTCTTGTGGAAGCGTTTCTTTCCCATAAAAAATCATTGCAATAAGCAGCACAAAAGCTACTGCACCAAGCACATAAAAAATGCTTGCCCAACCATACATAGTACCAATAATACCACCGATAATCGGGGCAAATGTTGGCGATAGAGCAATCACACTCTGCATGCGAGAAAACATTTGAGCACCCTTTGCTCCGCCTTTATATAGGTCACGCACCACCGCAACACCTACGGAAAATGCCACGCCTCCGCCTAAACCTTGGAAAAATCTGGCAATTAACAGTTGGGTGATATTAGTTGAAAGTCCGCAGGCGAAGCTTGCCACTGTAAATAGAAATAGCCCACCAATAATAACTGGCCTGCGCCCAATAGTGTCAGACAAGCTGCCATAATACAGTCCCGATAAGGCCAAGCTTACCAAATTAATACTAAGTGTCGCCCCCACCCAAGATTCATCAACACCAAAAGTATGGCCAATCTCCGGCAACACAGGAATATATAAGTCAGAGGCCATATCCACAAGGGCCACTAGCACCGCCATTAAGCAGAACATTAGGGAAGTCTGCACAGGCATTAAGATTGTTTTGACAGTTTGTCTCAAGATAGGCGTGCAAGCAAACGTTGAACTGTAATATATATAGTTATTTTCCCCCATTTTTGCAAGTCACATATAAAAATATCAACCCTGCTATGCTTTTTTAATAGTTATCATTATTTATTTTTTTGCTTTATCGTTAGTATATAAACCTTCTTATACCTTATTAAATGCTCTCTCTACCATTTAAAGACATTATTTTAGCAGTAAGTGTTGCAGTGTGTTGGGCATTTAATTAAGTGGGCAATTCAAGGGATTTCCCCCCTCACCTTTGGATTTTTGCGCTTTGTTTTTGTGGCTTTTCCCTTAGTATTTTTCATTAAACGCCCAAACATTCCCCTACCCAAACTAATTTTAATTGGTCTTCTTTTGGGCGTGGCAAAATTCGCGCTGATGTTTAAAGGATTAGAAATGGGTATAAGCATTGGAATGTGCGCGCTGACTTTACAAACTCAGGTCATATTCACGGCAATCTTTTCATATTTTATATTTGGTTATCATTTATCAAAACGTGAAATATTTGGAATTTTTTTAGCGCTTTGCGGAGTAGCTATGTTGGGATTTCAAACAGAAAATGCATCGACCTTTACAGGGTTTATCTTGGTCCTTGGTAGCGCACTATGCTGGGGATTGTCGAATAACATTTCCCGAACCTTAAAAGGTGTCGATATTTTGCAGCTGACCGTATGGATGAGCTTAGTACCGCCCTTGCCTTATTTCCTTTTATCCCAAGTCTGGGAAGGACCAAATGTATTTTTTGATTCATTGCACATGTTTGGCTTAAAAGAGCTTGCAGCCACAGGCTACATTGTAATTGTTGCTACCTTATTTGGTTTAACAGGATGGACATGGTTAATGCGTCAACATAACCCAGCCAAAGTTTCTATTTATGGATTACTTATTCCGGTTTTTTCAGTGTTTTTCGGGTGGTTGTGCTTAGACGAAAGCCTAAGTCCATTAGCTCTTTTGGCGTGTAGTGTAGTATTTTTAGGTTTGGTGATAAATCAATGGCCACGAAAAACGAATGAAACGTCATGCACACCTATTTGCTTACAGAAAGTCGCGTGAAAGTTTACTAATCCCCCATCGTCCGGTACGTTCCTCCTAATAATTCCCTAAGCCATAATCGTATGGTTCAGTCCTATAGCACCTACATATCAAGTGAATTATCCCCATAATTTCACGTGGTTAATATATTTAATTTCGATCAGCATGTGATTATGTACTGATAACGGAACAATAAATCTCAATAGAAATGTAATGAATTAATTTGAAAAAATAATTTTTCTATCAATGGAGAAACAATCATTATTTTTTGTTTAACCTTTAAAAAATCTGCAAACAGCGAAGTCGTTTCAATATTTTGCACGCCAATTTTAAAGAACTCTTCAGTCTGTTGGGAATGCAGATCAACCGTGATCAATTGATCAACACCCGCTGCTTCTATAAGGGTAGCAACTAATCGTGCCGATACAGGCCCAAACGCATAGGAAGGCCTATCTTGGCGGCTGTACCCAAAATACGGCACTAATGCAGTAACCTGACGGGCCCCAGAACGCTTTGCAGCATCCACCAACAGCAGCAATTCCATGAGATGATCATTCGCTGGTTTTGAGGTTGATTGCACGATGATAACATCTTCTTCATGAATACCGTCGGCCAGTTGCACACGCAGCTCTTCGTCTTCAAAGTGTTCAATAAGTGCCTGAACTTGAGTAATTCCTAGATTTTTGCTAAGTTGCTGAGCTAATTTTTGGCTACTACTACCGGCAATAATTTTTGTCACGATTGATTATGCTTTGTATTTTTTTTTGTAGTTTAGCCTTCAAGAATTTTTTTGGGAACTCAAGTTATTTAGCTAGACTTTTTACGTTTTTCATCCTCAGGTAAATCTAGTATGTTTTTGCGCTTTTTTGAGAAAGTAAATTGCTCCTCTTCAGTCGCTGCTGGGGAGTCAAAATCCAACAAAGAATCCAAATACTTTGCAGCAATGACACGAGAATTGATTAATCGATGAGATCTAGTTTTTTCTATTATTTCTGCTAACCTTTTTTTCGTATATACAGGAATAACCTCATTAGCAGTCAAGAAAAACCTTTTAAGTATTCGTTGAGCATATTTATGATGGCGTGCTAAAGAATCATTTTGCAAAATATCACAAACCATGAATCCTTGCGTTAGAATATCAAGACTTTTCCATACTAAAATTGCATGCTCATGATGCTCTTGAAATTTATCTAGACGTAAAATGTTACAAGCAATAACTTCCTTCGCTAAAGAAATTGACGAATGAACGCTTTCATCAAATGAGAATTCTTCCCAAGCTGTTATAGCAGCTTCATGTTGGTAATATTCTTTTAAAGACTTATTTGTAAAAAGGTGTAAGACAATGAATGCTTTTGCTTTAATTGGAAGCAACCCCTCAGTTAAAAGAGCAACCCCCGCAGATGCCGCCTGTAAGTGAAATTTTTTAGATCTTTTTCAAGTAAAATCTGTTCTATAAGTTTAGCTCTAATACTGGGGAAAACTTCGGTATTTTCAAGATAGGCTGACGCATCCTCTGCGTTTTTTTGATGATACTCAGTCAAATCTCTATTCGTCAAAATAGAATGAATAATTCCAGCATAATAATCAGGGTGATGAACAGGTCCTTCTGCAGCATAAAAAGAGCTTACAAAATTCAATATAAAAAGACTTGTAACACTAACTTTTAAAAAAAATTCCAGCACAACACTATTTTTTAATTAACGCAAACAAGCAACATATAATTTTATGTTGCTATTTTCAATGTACTATCAAGCATTAACCGCTGAAATCATCCAAGAATAACTACGGCTATTAAACGGATTAGTAACCCGTTCATGGGTAATATTGGTAAATCCTTGGCTTTCTAGAAATTTGTTAATGGGTGATTCTGGTTGTGATTGTTCAAGCCTTTCTAGTTCAAGCAACACAAGAAGGCTGAGCGATTGATGAAAAGCTTCAGGTGCTACACACGCATCAACTTCCTGTGTAAGCTTTGCAAAATACTCTTCCCTTGTAAGACGAATTTCCCCTGTAGAAATTTCCATAGCTGCTTGCACAAGGTCAACAGCTTGCCTGCACAATGAAGTTGAGAAAGGTTCGGTAAGTGCAAGGTTTAATTCTACTAAAAATCTAGGAGAAACATTCAAGCTAAAGCAGTTATCGGCTTTTAGCGCCAATAAAGGAATGTGCTCTATATAAAGGTTTGCACCAGGTTTCATATGTTTTACAAGGTTTTCAATTGCATGGGGCATAAGAATAGCGTCTATTGTAGGAGGAGTCTCCATTTCTTCAATCATACGTTTGAGTAAAAAATTACGCACATCGGAAGCATAATTGATTGAGCGAGCAGAAAGTCCTCTTATATTTTGAAGCTTAATCGCAGGATCTTGCGCTGCCGCCATTCTTTGCAAATCCAAAACTGTTCGCACACCATGACTTGGAAACAATTCCATAAACACAGCAACAATAGGAGCTTCAGGAATGAATGAGCAAACGTCAGTTTGGGAAATGTGACGCCCAGGCACAGTATCATCAGGGTGCAAATCCAATGTAGTTGCCATGCCATCAAATGTATGTTCATGGGTAAAATCAGCAGCGGGATTATGATGATAAGATCGCAAATATGGACTGTGAAGCTGCCCTTCCGTTTTATTACTGCCAACAACTAAATATAACTCAGCAGGCGTTGCTGCATACAATAATGAAAAACACACGAGCGCTGCAATTTTACAAATTTTTATCATGAAAATATTTCTTAAATGAGAATAATTAAGAGGACATAATACCGTAACCTAGAAATTTTTGGAATTTTTATTTCAAGGCATTTTCATTATGAAATGCCATTTCCTATTTGTGCACTCCCAGAACGGCTTACAATAATCTCACCGGTTTTTGCGTCAACAAACACACAACAAGACGCATAAAAATTATCATTAAGTCCATACGTACTATCAAAATTAAGGCCACTTACAGGGCCAATGGTGAGAGAACTTCCCAAGGTAATTGTAGAAATGTAAGAAGAACAAACCGGCCCCCCGATTGTTAAAACCTTTCCTGAGTAATCTACAATTGGTGGACATGCTAAAGAACTATTCAGTACACTAAATTTTTTCACAACTGCTTGTTCAAGGCACTTACTTGGGTGATAGATACGACAACTATACGTTGAAAGACACAACGAAGATAAACCAGATTCAAAAATAAGATGTTCATCACCAGCAAGGCTTGGTCGTGTAATGGTTGTAACAGAAATATTTTTACTTTTAAACAATTCATAAATTTTCAACATTAAATCTGAAGTGTACAAACTTACCAAATGCGCGCACGTCATGCGTTCTTCGTTTGACAGAAACCGATCTAAATCAGATTCTAATGACCTAAAAACCACATTCCTGGTAACATGGCTTGCAAATACTTCGCCTGTATCTTTTCGCAAAACAATAGCTACACAGTCCATTATTCCTTGGGTCATATACTGGTAAAACTGCTCATTTGGTTTAACTACATGTATGTCTCCTTCATAACAAATAGTACATTTTGAAAAGTCTACCTTTGAAAAAAGACTTTCTGTTGAAATAGGGAGAGATGGAAATGAGTTTAAAATTTCGTATTTTTTACTGCGTTCTTTGTATTGATTGTCATCAAAAACACCGTTAAATACTGCCGCTGCAGATAAGTTTGAAAATTTAAGAAGTAAAATTAAAAAGAGGAAGAAAAATTTCATATATAAAACCCTCGCTACACCAACCCAATCACTGATAATTGGCTACCAAACGAAGGCTCATTCGCATGGGCAGAGCGCCGGCAGCTGAAATACTGGTCTTTTAAAGCATAGGTATCAAAGGGCAATGCACTTGCATTTTCAATACCCTGCCCTTTTAATTGGTTAAGCACGTATCCACCTAAATCAAAAAGATAATGACTAGGCTTTGCTGAAGGCATAAAAAACGTGGGTGCTTTTGCAGCATCAAAAACGTCTTGGCCAACTTCGTAACTTGCTTGATGAATACATGGGCCAATGGCAGCTATTATGTTTTCTTTTTTAGCTCCTAATGCTTGCATCGCATTAACAGTTTTTTTAACAATTCCAACAACTGCACTTTTCCACCCTGCATGAACAGCACCAATAACTCGTGTAACGGGATCAGCTAGTAAAATTGGCGCGCAATCAGCAGTTTGAATAGCAAGCAGCCGACCAGGAGTTTTTGTAACCATGGCATCCATCTGATAGCCATTTTCGGTAGTAGCATCAACCACCAAGACGTCAGTTTTATGAACTTGACGCAAGGTGACCATGTGATCAGCATTCATCGCTTTTAATATGCGCTTACGATTTTCAATGACATTAATGTCATCATCATCTTTATGAAAACCAGTGTTTAGGCTTGTGTAAATTCCTTGGCTAACGCCACCAGTGCGTCCGAAAAATCCATGAATAATACCCCTATGATTAAGCATATCTGCTGTTTCATACGGAACCTCTATCCTGGACTTTACCACTGAAAAACCTCAAGAACTTTGAAGCGTTGCCCCATTTCTGTAGGTGCCACCAAACGCGTTGCGCCTGTAGTTAAGGCGAAACTTTGCTCAGGTGACGCAATACTAAGTAATTTTTCAAGACGTTGTTCAATACCAAGCCTTAACAAAAAATTCCCTTGAGGCTGGAATCTAAAGTTTGTAGCAATACCGCACAAACGATGAAAATCAACCTGGTGTGATACATCAGAAAAACCTAACCCTTGCAACACATTAACCGGCTTATGCTGAAAAAGTGCTTGTAAAGTATCACCAAATCGTGACTCTGGCGGAGTATCATCTCCATAATCAATAATCAAACCAACTCCAGGCGTTAAGTGGCTCATTATTTCGTGCATAATTTCTTCACCCTTTGGGCAGGTTTCTTTTATGCTATTGGGATTTCCAGGCGGGAAAAAAACCAAATCCTTTTCTTTTTCACTATAACGGATCATCCGCTCTTCATGGCCCACAAACTGACGAATAGGAAGAGTATCAAAAAATTCATTGGCAATGACTATAGTGAAATCAGCACCCTTGGGAACATCTGATAGATTTTTGTACCAATACACAAAAGGAAAATCAGCCAAGTTCTGCCGCTGTTGTTCATAAAGTTGCGGACAAATTTCCACACAACTAACAGTTAAACTTTCCAAAAATCCTTCTTGACGTTCCCCTATACGCAAAATATCTTGCATAAGTGTGCCACGTCCGGGCCCTAATTCAATAAGGTGCAGTGATTGAGGCATACCAGCTTCTTGCCACTGGGCAATGCACCAAAACGCAAGCATTTCTCCGAACAACTGAGAAATTTCAGGCGCTGTTATAAAATCGCCTTGAGACCCAATAACACTATTGTGCGCGTAATATCCAAATTCCGGATGGTAGAGACCTAGTTTTTGGGCTTCCTCTACGGTAACTGGGCCGTTCTTTCGAATATAGTCTTGAAAGCACGAAGGCGCACTACCGTCAGAAGGATGCTTAGCAAAAGCATGAGCGTACATAATATAATACCAACCCCGATTGCATGGGTGCCCAATTGCACAACCACTTCTTGTACTTTAAACGGTTCAACAATCAAGCGAAAGAGGGCATATAAACTTAAAAACAAACAACCTGTTAAACCCTTACATGCCCTTAATTTGGGGGAATATTTGTAAGCAAAATTTAGTACAAAAAACAAGACTAAGCCTTCTAAGGCTGCTTCATAAATTTGGGTAGGATGCCGTGCCACAGATTGCCTTGGAAAAACCACGCCCCAGGGAAGACTTGTTTCTACCCCATATAATTCAGCATTAATGAAGTTTGCCAAACGCCCAAAAAATAGCCCGATTGGCGATATTAATGCCATGAGGTCACCAAGACAGTAAAAATCTAACTTATGACGTTTGGTGTAGATAATGGTCATGACAACAACACCAAGCAATCCACCATGGAATGACATGCCACCTTGCCAAACTTGTAAAATTTCTAACGGGTGACTTAAGTAATAAATTGGATCATACAACATGGTGTGCCCAAGCCGACCACCAATGACAATACCAATAACCACGTAAGGCAAAAGGTCATCAAATAATTTGGGGGTAATGTTAAATTGAAAACGTCTGAGTAATCCATGAGCCCAATGACACGCTAAAATGATACCGATAACGTAAGATATGCCATACCAATGCACCTTTAAAGGGCCAAGGATTATAGCAACTGGATCAATGGCTGGAAAAGAAATCATCGAATAGCAAATTCAACCTATGCAGACAGGCTACCACACAAACATAAACCCTAAAAGTCACCCCTTAGTTGCTCTCATAATATGAGATTATTGTCCTCTCGGGTGATCGAACCTGAGCATTTCATGCTTAGAATGAATACTAAAGTGAAAAAAAATGACAAAAGTTGCTTGAGCTTTTTACAAAAAACCCCTTAGCTAATCACGTAAGGTTATGTAAAGGAAAGATTTAAAAATGCAATTTTTATGGAACCGTGCGACTTATTGTATTTTTCTTGGAATCGTTCTTCAGTCTTTCTGTTCCATCAAGCTAATCTGGCTTAATTCTTTATTGGTTGACACTTCACAAGAAACATTCAGTTTAAATAACGGCACAACATTTGTGTGTATATGGGCTGTAGTTACGTTTTTTTCAAGAATTATAGGGGGATACACTCTTGGAAAATATGCTGAAGGCCAGGGGTTCATACCCACTCAAAAAATTCTTATTTTAGGATATATTGTTACGACATTTTTGTTTTTTCTATGCTGTCTGTACGCAAGCAACCTGTATCAGATAAAGCCGTTAGTGTTGTTGGTTGCATATTTAAATGCTTTTTTGTTTCCCGCAACATTAGTTTTACCCGCGATGCATTTAATGAAAATTTATAGTGAAGCTAACCATGTAAAGATAAGCACTTTAGCGATTGCAGCGTCAGGATTAGGATATATATTGTCTTATGCTATCTCTGCTGAGTGCAATCCGCAAACGATGAGCTGCATTATTTTTGGGGGTAGTTTTTTGTGTGGACTTGTCTTTTATATAGGGAAAAAGTCCATGTCTGGCCTAGAGGTTCCCAGCACACCAGAAATAAGAAAGCACTCAAAACTTTCACCCAATTACGTAGCAAAATTCTTAGCTATGCTTGTCGGCGGTGTTTGTGGAGCTGGGTTGACGCATAATTATTTCTTTACTGAACCCTACGTTTTGAATGTTGCAATCGCAGATGTCAGCAGTCTTAAGCAAGGGTATATATTCTTCTACATCGCACTAGGAGTCTTTTTAATGCTTGCTAGCAAGATTTGTGACTATGTTAACTGGTCAAAGCTTATGCTCAGGTCTTTAATTGGGACTTTATTAGTGGTATTTAGCCTTGGAGTGTATGACGTATCTAAAGATCATATATATGTTATTTACCAGGTTCTATTTGCCTTCTTTTTTGCAGGTTTTTTAGCGCCAAGCCTGGCCTTGGTTTTTTCATTGTTTAAAAATACCCAACCCTTTTTCAACGGCCTCATTTGGTATTATTCAGGACTTAGCTTAAGCTATTTAGTAGGATATCTTTTAAGTAAAGATCTTCTGGGAATTTTTCATCATTACTTCTTATTCGTATCACCGCTTGTGTTTAATGGAGTGCTTTGCATAGCTGTGATAGTTGCTATTAAACTATCAATAGTTAGTTCCACTTCGAAAAAACCCTTGATTATGTAGTCAAACACATAATAGCTTCTGCTCACCTTAACTGTTTCTTTAATGAGTTTTGGAACTATTAAAATTAGGACACGATTTGGGAAGAAGTGACTTTTTAGGAAAAAAGCCAGCACACTTTGATAGTGCTGGCCCCTTTTTAATTTTATCTAGCTAACCTCTGTCAGAAGCTGAAGGTTTCACAACAAAAATCTGTTTTCCACGGAGTGATTCTTTAACTTGCTGTACCAGTGCTGCCTGTTCTTCTGCAGAAGAACGCAATAGCACCCCACCGTTCATATTTTCTATCATCATCATGGCCATAGTCTTCAAGACGCTGATCTTCAGCTCTTGCATGCTCATCCATAGCTCTTTTAAATACAGATATTTCAGTAGTTATATCTTCTTCAGTATATGCCGTCTCACCACGTTTCTGCAGAGATATAATTGCCATTTCTCTGAATCCAGCAGCTGTTGGTTTCCCAGCTGATGACAATAGTCGTGAAGTATCATCTTCGTAAAAATCTTCGCTTTTTTCAGCAGCAAAAATGTTTGCTAATGTAGCCATCATAGCTACACTCAATAACATTAATTTAAATATTTTCATTGGAATTTCCTTTTGCAAAAAAAATGATTATTTTAAATTTTACATACTAAAACTATTCACTAAACTACCGCACAGCAGGTTCCACCCGTCGATGAGTACGAAAAAGATAATTTTAAATGGCATGGAAATCAGCATCGGTGGCAGCATCATCATGCCCATGCTCATTAGAATACTGGCAATGACCATATCAATAACCACGAAGGGCAGATAAATCAAAAAGCCAATTTCAAAACCTCGGCGTAATTCACTAATCACGAAGGCCGGCACCAGAATACGCATAGGCAGTTCTTTTGCTGATTTAAAATTGGTTTCTTTGCTTAATGCCATAAACAAATCAAGGTCTTTTTCGCGCACGTTTTTGCGCATGAACACATGTAGTGGCGCACAAATTTTATCGTAAGCTTCTTCGTATGATATTTTGTCTTCCATTAGGGGAACAACACCATCATGATACGCCTTGTTAAAAATAGGCCCCATAATGAACATGGTTAAAAAGATCGCAAGACTGATAAGAATCATATTCGGCGGAGACTGCTGCGTTCCCAAAGCATTTCGCAAAAATGAAAACACCACCACAATACGGGTGAAAGACGTGACCACTATTATAATAGACGGTGCCAGGGTTAACAGCGCCATGAGCGCGCTCATCTGAATCATGCGCCCGATTAACGTACCGCCAGTATCAACCTAGGTTTAAAGTAAAGCTATCCGCCATAAGGGGCGCTTGTATTACAAGCAATAGTAACGCTGCAATGCAGCACAGATTATTAACGTGGAACCGTTTTGATTTAAAACTTTTAAGCTTAGACATGCTGACGATCAAGATCTACAGTTTCGATTGAACGAACCGCTGATGATGTTTCAAGCAATATATCATTATTTGGGCCAAACAATACGACATAGCGTTGCCCGCGGTGGGTAATGTTCACAATGCGTCTTTTGCTGTCAATAATAATGGGGGGTTCTATAATAACGCCTTGTTGTTTGGCGTTAAAAAATGGGGTGTTTGATAGTCGACCTGATTGATGAAGATAACGAAGCACCAAAGCAAAAAGTCCTATTAGGCCAAAAACGACGAACATCGCAGCAACAATATTGAGCATACACACCTTGTGTTGAATCCCTTTATTAATGCTAGCTTACATTTTTTTTAAAAGGCAATAGAGGGTGTGGAAATGGGTGGGGAAACAGTAATTCCCTAAAGTACCTCAGCTTTTTTGTACATCAAACAATCATCTAAAAATAATAATTTCTTAATTTTTTAAATTTAAACTACCCTAATAACAAGATCGTAAATTCAAGGTGTAATAGAAATGTTTAAACGTTTAACTCTGCAATTTTTTTGTCTAGTTGTTACAATGCTCTTGGCAAATGTCGCCGAGAGTGCCGTGCATGAGTCAAACATCTATTTGTCAGGAAGCCTTGAGAATTCAACATTTCGGAATAGCAAAATAATAAATAGCCTTGAAGGAACACAGGCTTTTGAAGAACTGGATGCAATACTGTCATCTACTTTAGTAGAGCTAACCGCAACAATTCCAGAAGTAAATGTCCCTATTTCTGCAGATTGCGCAAAGAAAATAAATCGCAGGGCTTTGTCCTCATTTTTAACCATTGCACAGCTTCCAGGCATTGATACAGCCATAGAAAATTGGAAGAATAATAGCTTTTTATTTTTACAAGAATCCTTAGCCGGAAAACATGAAGCTGAGCAAATAAGCTCGCAGGTTCTTGATATGCTATTAAGTCTAAGCCAAGAAAGTGGTTATGAAGACATCTTCAGATGTCGAGCACACTGATATAGCCTACTGGGCAGAATCATGTGCACCAACTGAAGCAAAAAAGCATATTGGCGCTATCATAACCCTGTCATTAGTGAACGCTTGGGCAAAATATAGAAATGCACCTAAACAGCTACCTATACCTTGCAAGCACCCCATAAACAAGCACCCCATAAATCAGAAACTTTCAGATAGCATCGCACTCCCAAAACTAGACATATTATGTGGAGATAGTATATGCTGCAATGTACTAACAGCTGATAAGATTTTCTTAAAAAACCTCACAAGAATTGATGGTGGCCTCACAATAAAAGGCCTCATAACAAATTATTCAGGCGCTAACGTGTATATAGCGGATCGGCTGGCACTTTAGCTTTATAATCTAACCATTCAAAATAATGCCTATTTCCCTTTTGAAATTTAGCTCTTAAGCTATTCAAATAGGTAAATTTGAAGATTAAAAGAATGATTAAATACTGTTTTTGTTTTTTTCTGTGTTTATTGACTATTAATGGAGCCTATGAAGGTGAGGAAGCTGGGGGAAAAACTAATAAAATTGTCCTGCGTAGTCAACCAAGTAGTTCTTGCCACCCATTTTTTTATTCCAAGGAATTTCAGCCTCCTAAAAACCTACGCATAATAATAATATGCAATCCATCAACAGGGCAGCTTATTCCGTTTGATAGCCCATTTAAGCTTGCAAAATACCTACATAGTGGTGGTGCGTTTACACCATTAAAGATACGTGTAGAGTCGGACATTGCTGAAAATCTAGCAAACTTGTCAGAATTGCTTTTACCACTAGTATCATTAGAAACCCCATCACCAGGTCAAAAATTCAGACTAAATCCCCGATCAAAAACTGATAGGAATCTTATGAATCTGGTCCTAACTTTATCTCTACGTAGCATTACCACTCCGCTTGACACATCAATACAAGAATGGAAAATGAATACTCTTCTTAAAGCTTTTGATGAATTGTGGAGTCACTTAAGCACAGAAAGAACCACTAAACGGAACTATGAGCTTCGTAATGTGTTAACAAGAGTTGTGGATCCGTGTAACCAGTTTGAGTTTGAAAAATGCTTTCAACAAGCATACCCTGCCTTAACTGCTTGGGCAGCTTTGGCAGATAAAAATAACACTTCAAGAAAACCGGCAGGTGCTGTTATTACCATTTTGCTTATGCTTTCCTGCACTGAATGGCAAGCTCCGCCCCCAGTACCAACACTTATTTTACCTTTTCAAATAAGGAATTCTGTAAGCTTAACAAATATAGATAGTTGCAAGATGTCTTCTCGCAGAACATCACTTCTTAAAAAAAGGCAAGGATCACCGTACATCACTTCTTCCGATAGCTCACTCAACCCAAAATTTTCCAATGCGGGCCGCAGAGCTAAACTTTACTACGAAATGAGCAATAATAGAAAGTCCACTATGCCTAGATCACCTAGCGAGGATACACCTAGTCCATTTAGCTCCACATTCTCATTATTACCAACAATAGATGCCAACAGGTACAGATGATTTTTATATTGGTGACGATGAGACAGTACAGCAGTCTGAAAATGCTTAATTCGCAACTTGTTGATCTTGATTGCTGAACATTGAACATCCTTTCTCTCCATAACATAAAATTCAGCAAAAGACACGCGATTTGAGCTAAAAAATTTCATTTACCAAAGTTGCATTAACCTTTAGACTCCGTAAATAAATTTTAATTCAAGTTATACATTTCAAATGGTTAAGCTGTTTATTTTAGGATTTTTGTACATCAATATAACAGCAAGTTTTATTGTATATGGTGGTGATATTGACACTCAAACGGAAGAAAACGCCAGCGTTGTTACCGTGCACAAAACGCCTACGAGATCTTCACCAGGTGAAGTTTATGAATTTTTTGTAACACCTCGCGCATTTCCTCAATTTAATAATTTTTTTCAAGACAAACGTTTTTGGACATCAAAAGATACACCTCTCAGTTCAAAAGCACTTTGTGTAAGCTATCCCAAGCTTGATTTGAAATATATCGATAATACTTTATTGAACAAACACTTTGAGAACATTCTTTCAAACAAATTCGTTCGTGATGATGTAACTCGATTATCCAATCAACTTCTCAAAATCTATGGGTTGAAGAATCCAAGTGGTCTTTCTAAAAGTTTTAATCTGACTAACAGTTTTAGTCTGATCTATCTTTACGATGAAAATATTCTCCGAGAAGCTTTGCTTTCATTTTTAACAATTATCAATACTCCTGATCCTAACAGAACTAAAGGATACGAATGGAAGGCACAAACTTTTGTTAGAGCTTTTTCACAATTATGTACTTCTTTAAATGTAAGAGAAATAGATACAGAGCTTAACCTGGGAATACGTCAAATGTTAGCTATGTCTCTTGGACTGTTCCCCTTAAGCTATAAAGAATGGTTTCAAGAACAATATCCTGCTCTGGCAAAATGGATAAATACTTGTGCTCGTAACAAATCGAAAAAACCACTAGCAGCCACTTTCACACTTTCATTAATGCATGCCCTTATACCTAAGATATACACTCCTCTTTCTGAGCAAATTGCTATAAAAATTGACACTCAAGGTATGCAACCTGGCAGGCTAACATCGACACAAAATGAATCCAGCCACATGGCACCTTATCTACCGACTATTCTAGAACCTACGCCAGTCAAAAAAGGATTCCAAAAAACTAGAGGTGCTCTCAAAAAATTCGCAAAACTGTCTTCTTTTGCCTCTGAAGGCACAAACACCAATTTGGGTCCTTATTTTAGTGGTAAGGGTACTTTTTCATAAAGACAAAAGCTACCAGTTGATTCATGCAGCATCAGGCTGGTAACGCATTATATCGGGCACCACCTGGTACGCTTCTTTCAAAAATTCAGTACATAGTGTTGATAAATCGTCATGAGTGAGGGTATCAATCTGCTGTAGAACAGAGCGGATACGCTCTTTATATTCTGCAGATTTTTCAAGCGCATGCTGCGGTAGTAATTTGCGAATGCGCATTTTGTCTAGGTGATAGTCAGCTCGATACATTTCAATAAGCTTTAACACAAGATCCATTGGAGCTGAGCCTGAAACGCTTGCAACATTTTCTAGAATTTTCTTTGCTTTAGCTAACTTATCAATTTTTTTTGCCAATCGCTTTTTTTGAGCAAGAAATTCTTCCTGTACTAAAATACTTCCATTCAATAACCCTTTAATAGTTACAAGATCGAACTTCAAAAATTTTAGTGATAATATCTGCAGTAAAATTTGCAGATCTTTTTTCCCATATAGGCGAAACCCGTTAGGTAGCCTTTCTGATGGTATTAATAACCCTAAAGAATCATAATAATGCAGGGTTCGTACCGACACACCAGTCAGCTTGCTAAATTCGCTAATCTGCCATTTTTCCATAATCCACCTCCGACTTCACAGGATAGAACCTTAAGTTGAATCCAGTACAGAGATATTTTATATAAAAAGCACGTTGCTAATTTTTTAGGTTAATTTCTCACTTGAAATTTTTTCTCGAGAAACAACAATTTTTTGTTGATGGTATATTGCGGAAGGGAGTATGTGGCAAATTTCTTCTGAAAGCACAGAACATAAAGCCAATAATTCGTTATTACAAATAGTACCTATCTGCTGTAGCGCGTCATAAATGCTGTCAATGTACTGCTTTGCTTTTTCTTGAAAATGATCAGGTAATAGATTTAGTAGTAGCAGGCTTTCTAGTTGGTGAGATAGGCGATGAATCTCAATAAGCTTCAAGCTAAGCTCTAAAGATACAGCACCTGTAATATTAGATACGTCTGCCAGAATTTTACTCGCTTTAGCGAGCCTTTCTACATTTTTGTTTATCACTTTTTTTTGGTCACTAAAAAGCTCTTGCGCTGGAAAACTTTTATCAAGTAATCCTTTGATTGTTAGAAGTTCAAACCCTAAAAATTTTAGCGATAGTATCTGCAGCATAATTTGTAGATCTTTTTTGCCATAAAGACGAAATCCATTGGCTTGACGCTCAGATGCTTTTAGCAAACCTATGTGGTCATAATGATGCAGCGTTCTAACTGATACACCAGTTAACTTGCTAAATTGGCTAATTTGCCATTTATTTTTTATTTCTTCCATATGATAGAGTCTAGTGCATGACGTTAGGTTAGGCGCAAGGGGTGATTTTGAACTCTGCCTACATGAACTGCACCCTTTTAAAGTCACACCCTAGTAATTTGACTTAAAATTCCCTATTTTATGCTTATACTTGTGGGGTGTTATGTATAAGTCATTATCGGACCGTTTATCAGGAATTTTTGATCGCTTAAAGGGACGTGGAACCCTTTCAGAGGATGATGTAAATGCAGCGATGCGTGAAATTCGCATTGCTTTGCTGGAAGCTGATGTCTCCCTGCCCGTTGTTAAAGAATTTATAGAGCAGGCCAAAGCACAAGCCATTGGGCAAGAGTTGGTTAAAAGCATTAACCCAGCACAGATGGTCATCAAGATTGTTAATGACCAGTTGATTCACGCCTTGGGTGGTGAACCTGAAGCTATTAATCTGGCTGCTCCATCACCAATGGTAATGCTAATGGTTGGATTACAGGGGTCTGGAAAGACCACATCATCTGCCAAATTAGCAAAATTGCTAACAACCAAGTTTCGTAAAAATGTTCTGTTAGCTTCTCTAGATATTTACCGCCCTGCAGCGCAGCTTCAGTTAGAAACATTAGCCAAGCAAATGGAAATTCCAAGCTTGCCAATTGTTGAGGGTGAAAAACCTTTAGCGATTACCAAGCGCGCTATGAACGCTGCCAAGGTTCAAAATATTGACGTAATCATCCTAGACACGGCTGGTCGCCTGCATATTGACGATGCATTGATGGATGAACTCAAAGAAATAAAAGCTCTATCAAACCCTATAGAAACGTTTTTGGTAGCTGACAGTTTAACTGGCCAAGACGCTGTAAATATTGCAAAGAATTTCCATGACGCCATTGGCGTAACATCTATAATACTTACAAGGGCCGATGGTGACGGACGCGGTGGTGCTGCCCTTTCCATGCGCCATGTAACTGGGTGCCCAATTAAGTTCTTAGGTATGGGAGAGCACGTTGACCAGCTAGAGGTGTTTGATTCTCACCGGGTTGCCAGCCGTATTCTTGATATGGGTGATATTGTAGCCCTGGTTGAGAGAGCTGCAGCTCTTTCTGATAGCGAAGATCAAGAAAAGCTTGCAAAAAAATTGGAAAAAGGGCATTTTGATCTGAATGATATGGCCAAGCAATTGGAAGGCATGCAAAAGATGGGCGGCCTTTCTAGCGTGCTTGGTTTTTTGCCTGGAATTGGCAAAATAAAAGATAAACTAGAAGGGGCTGGTCTTGATGACAGCCTGGTTCGTCGCCAGCTTGCTGTCATTAGATCAATGACTAAGAAGGAACGACGAAACCCCCTTATTCTAAATGGTTCACGCCGCAAGCGTATAGCATTAGGTTCAGGGGTACAAGTGATGGAAGTTAATCGCTTGCTCAAGCAATTTGAACAAATGCAAACAATGTTCAAACGCATGGGTAAGATGGGGCAAAAAGGTTTCATGCGCCAAGGTTTAGGCGCTATGATGCGTGGAATGTAAAAGAGTATTTAAGGAGTAGTATAAATGGCATTAAAAATTCGCTTAGCGCGTGGTGGCGCGAAGAAGCGTCCTTTCTATCGTATTGTAGTTGCTGAAGCAACATCACCACGTGATGGACGTTTTGTTGAACGTATTGGTTCATACAACCCATTTTTGGAACACAGCAATAAGGACCGTATCCTTGTTGATACTGAACGCGCTAAATACTGGCTTTCTGTTGGCGCACAACCAACTGACCGTGTGGTTGGATTCTTGGCAAACTTAGGCTTAGTTGCAAAACCAGAGCGTAGCGTAACACCATTGAAATCAACACCTAAGAAAAAAGCTCAAGAGCGCATAAAGTCTGCTGAATCAGCAGCTGAAAATGCAGCTCAAGATCGTGCGAAAGCAGCTGAAGCTGCAGCAATCGCTGCTGCTGCACCAGCTCCTGTTGTTGAAGAAGTTGTAGCGGTTGTTGAAGAAGTTGTAGCAGCGCCTGTTGCGGTTGCTGAAGAGGCTCCTGCTGAAGCTGTTGTTGAAGAGGTTGCTGCAGAAGAAACTCCTGCTTAAATGCAATTATTCACTGGATCACCACATTCATTTCGTGATTTCGTGATGACGACAACAACAAAATCGTCATTGCGAGCCCTTCAGGGGCGTGGCAATCCAGTGCATGCTATCGTTCTATGAAATCCTTAATATGTCTTGGGCAAATTGTCGCTGGCCATGGTATTAAGGGTCAAGTAAAAATCAAAATATTTGCCGAATCTCCTGAAAGCCTTACTGAATACGGTGTGGTTGTTAATCAAAAGCAAGAACCCGTTTCAATTACTAGCTTGTCTGTAAAATCACCAACTTTAGCTGTTGCCTCAATTGCTGGCATTACTACGCGTAACCAAGCAGAATTGCTAAAGGGTACTCAATTATTTATTGATGAAAGCCAACTTCCTCCCTTGTCAGATGAAGAAGTTTACTATGAACAACTAATGGACTTGCCATTAATTGCTAATGGTAAAACATTGGGCACTATAGTTGGTGTGTTTGACTTTGGCGCAGGAACATTTTGTGAAATCAGCACCCCTGGTGGGAAAGTTGGAACAATTCATTTAACTAGCTGCACCGTTCTGCCTGATAAGCTTGAGTGTGAAGAAGATCATTTTCTGATTTAAGGCCCATTCCACCCTCCCCAACAAAATATCAAAGTAAATTGCTCATCAATTTCCACGTAGCAAAAAATTGTGCGTGCTATACAATTGTGCCAGTTCTTTGTGGTAAGGGCTCTTTCGGTGTTAGAAGATACATTCCCTACTGAAGACAAAGATTTTACCCTATATGCGTTCACCTACCTTGGAACAGTAAGCGATGATTTCGACGATGAGGGCACAATGACTGTGGTGCATACTGGGTAACTTTTATTGGTAAACTAAAATTGCCACCACTACCAAAAACGCCCCAATGCTTGCGATAATATTCGAAATAATCAGTGGTTTATCGTGCAGCATTAGACCATAAATCAACCAGCTAGACACGGAAATGAATCCACACATAAATCCAAATAAAGAAACATCTTTAGAGCTTTTATTTTGGATAATTTCATAAAACTGAGAATAAAACAAAAACTGTCCAAATATGCCAATAAAAATCATGTACCTTGTGTACCATTTGTTCATAACAACCCTCTTTAAAAAAGAACTCATAAGATTTGAATCTCTCTGCTTATAGTGACTAACTGATGCAAACAGCAACGTAAATTATTCATCAAATTCCACGTTGAAAATACTCTCAACTTTTTTCAGCATAACAAGTGCACTGAAAGGAAAAAAGTTTTTCCAATGTGATTTTGTGCACTCAAGAAAAGGAGAAGTTATGTTTATAAAAGAAGGTACAAATAAAGAGAACTCAGCAGCTGTTGAGCATTTGATGGACATTATCTACTTACCATCGAGCGAACAAATTCCTGAAGCACAGAAAAATAATTCCTCTGAAAATATTGAGGCGAAAAATCAAAAACAAGGAAACAAAATATAATTCGGTAACTGAAGTAATCTTGAAGCGTGTGGTTAACAAGGATGCGTGTTAGCCACACGCAGAAACACCCCAACAAAACTTCTTAAAAATGTTTATTTAAGATTATTGTATAAAACTGGAAATACAAACGCAAAATGTGCAAATGTTCCGATAAAAATCATGCACCTTTTATACCACTTATTCATACTAAGCATTTGTCCAAATGTTCTAATAAAAATCAAGCACCTTCTATATCGCTTATTCATACTAAACACTCCCTAAGAAAAACGATAAAACCTAAATTTTCTCACCTATAGGCCAAAAAAATCCAATAATCAACGTAAATCACTCCTAAAATTTCACGCAATAGCATTAAATATTTTTTGTGATCCTTTTCTAAAACTTCAGACAGTCAAAAATAAAAGGCCCCTGAAATTTTCAAGGGCCTTTTTATTTATAGTCGTTTAGGTTTATTTTTCTTCTAAAATCTTAAATAGAACGACAGCCACTACAACAGCAATAAGCTGCGCCACAGCAAATAGCCATAGCTGATGCAACGCCCATCCGCCATGAATAACTGCCACGCCAATACTGCGCGCCATGTTTACTGACGTATTAGTAACAGGAATGGTCACTAGGTGAATAGCCGCCAAGGTCACTCCTAGTAAAATTCCGGCAACATCGCTTGGGAATTTCTTACGGGTAGTAGCAAGCATAGCCAATAGCAGTACTGTTGTCATAATCGCTTCTGTAACTAAACAGCTGATTTCAGAATACCCACCAGGAGAATGTTCGCCAAAACCATTACAAGCAAAGCCAACAGCGTGCACACTAAAATGCGCATGACCTTGGGCAATATGCAAAAGCGCATACGCACCCAAAATACCACCAACGACTTGAGCAACAATGTAAGGTACAACTTCGCATGCTGGAAGTTTTTTAGAAAAAGCAAGTGATAAGGTTACTGCCGGATTAAGGTGACAGCCAGAAATAGGCCCCAACCAATAGACAAGAAGCATTAGCGCAAACCCGAAGGTTAATGCCACGCCAGCAAAACCTATATGAGAACCTGCTAAAACAGCACTTCCACAACCAAAAAGCACTAACAGGCACGTTCCTAAACTCTCTGCAAGATATTTATTCATAGTTTCCTTACCCTTACTTTTGCAAATTTAACTTATCTAAATCAATACTACAATTTAGTGTAATTTTTATTTAAATTTTAGTCAAATTTGATAAATACATTTGAGTAGCCATTTCGTCCATTTCTTGATTTTCTTTAGACTGCAAATCAGTATTAATACGGGTTTGTTCGTGATCTTGCACTTTTTCAAATTGCTTTTGTTCGGTGTATGCTTCGAACAACTGTTCCTGAATTTTATGTACTGTTTCTTTTAGTTCTGTATTTTCAAGAGTATATTGTCGATTCTGAGCAAGTTTTTGCCCCACAAACGCTTCCAGGGTATCAGCTCCGTTAATATTGACCGATGCAATTAACCGCTCAGTGTTGATATAGGATATATTTTTTTCAATAGCATGAAGACGCAGTTCAATTTGGTCATTGAGCAATGCCATTTGCTGACGCAATTGTTCAATATGATGTTGTTTTACCCTTAACAATTTATGCAACGAATCTAAAAGTCGGCTCAAAAAACACCTAAAATCTTGCTACTTATACAAAACTTTAGCAAAGTAAGCGTAAATAAATGGTAAGCGACATGATAAAAAAAATACGTAATAGCTTTAAATATTCTAGCAATGGCTTAAAAGCAACATTCGAGCGTGATTATTCTTTTCGATTAGAAATATATGCCCTACCCTTTTTGCTACTTTTGTTAGCATTTTTACCTGCATCACCCTTTAGAAAAATCTTGATGTTCGCTGCATACTTGTTGGTTCCTTGTTTGGAATTATTAAACAGTGCAATTGAAAAATTGGCAGACAGAATAACAACCGAATACGACGCAGCAATTGGTTTTGTTAAAGACGCGGCGTCTGCAGCAGTAATGCTGTGCTTTGTTTTTGTGGTAATTATATGGATTGGATGTCTGTGGTTTTAATGCAAAACTTCATTTGTGCCCTGATCGTTAGCCTTGGGATTTTGCTGCCAGATTTGTATCTGGGGTACATTTCTAAAATGCTAACATGCACAATTCCTGGCACCACCTTATTTGGTGTAGTTGCATTTGCTGGAGTATTAAGTTTTATACGTAATCGCAGAGTATTAGGATTCGTTGTTGGATTGATTATTCTGACTCAGACCATACAGATTAACCACTGGGCCTATTTTGGCGCCCCAATTCATTCGCAAGATATATCAAAAGTTTTTTTTGAATTAGATGAAATTGCCCAAACTGGCGCTTCGTTAATTCATGTACTTTGGCCGGTTTGGCTTGTCCTATGTGCATCAATTGCAGTGATACTTATTGGATTTAGCTATACAAAAAATCGTAAAAACTTACCCTATGCATGGGGGCTTGTTGTGTTAGTTTTGGGGGTCACTCCGGTGTTGTCATCTATAAAAGGACCATCCTTCTTTTACACAAAGCCAACTTCAAGCACCATTTATAATACAGTCCGCGCGTTTTCTGATTGGATTGTTCATTCAAAATCCAAAGTAAAAAGCCATGACTATAAACCATACACAGTAGCTTACGGTGCATCAAAAATTAAAAATGTTGTTTTAATTATGGGGGAAAGCCTAAGCAGCCGTTATATGCACTTATATGGGTACAATCAACCCAACACACCATATTTGGATTCCTTAAAAAACAATCCGAACTTTGCCTATGCCAAAGGCGTTTCAAGCAGTGTTTCTACGCGCACATGTTTACAATTGTTCTTCAACACCTTTCACAACCCTGGCTTTGTTGAATGCATTAGAAAAAAGGATGCTAACCTGTTTCGCCTAGCCCAACACCAAGGATACAAAACCTTTGTGCTCTCGGCGCAAAATGAAAAGCTTTTCCATGACACAGGAACAGAATTTGTAGACGTGTTCGCATCAGAAAAAGAGATGCGTAAAGACCTAGATGAAAAAGGTGATGAGGCTCTGCTTGATGCTATGGCAGCACTTGAATTGGGCGACAAAAATTTTATCATCATCCACCTACGCCATATTCACACGCCATTTGGTGGGTATGCTAAATATCACCCTGAACTGGTAATGGCTACAAACCACAAAAATCGTGCATCGGAAACGCAACAAGAATATTCCAATGCCATTGCCTACCATGATTATTGGGTCAAGAAATGCATTGAACGAGTTCAAAAAATCCTACTATCAGACACTATTGTGTTGTTCACCAGTGACCATGGGCAATTGCTAGGGGAACGCGGACTTTTTGGTCATAACCAAATGCAACCAGAGGTGGCAGATATCCCCGTTTGGGCCTTAACCATAAATGCTGACACAGCGCTTATTACACCGTTGAAAAATCAGCAGGTCGTCAGCCATTATGATTTGGGCAAACACATAGCTAGTCTTTTAGGCGCCACAGTTTCCAACCCCAACGAACACCCTACCCTGCAATACGTTCATGGTAGTGAAATTTACAGCGCTTATGAATACATGCCTTGGGGAAAGTCAGTTCATGGCCCAGCGTTTTTGAAGAATCGTTGGATTGGTGAAGGCGATTAGTTTTACTAGATATAAATCAAGATGCTATAGAACTGGATCCTGACGCCTGTGCAGGCTCTGGATGACGTGCCACCCTTCCAGGAGGAGCGCAGCTTTGTAATGAACCAGTGAACCAATTCATGATAATACTCATATGGATCCCGCGATCAAGTCGCGGAACGACGAGATGAGCTACTCCCAAGTCTTTCTATGGCTTGACCATAAAATCCAGTTCTATTTTTTTACTCACTTAATAAACAAGAATAAAAGTTATAATTGAATTTTAACTTTTATTAATAATAATTAAACTTCTTTTTGCAATAATAATTCTTAGATTCTTTTCATACAAAAAGATTTAGGAATGATAATTTTAGTAAGGTTTTGGCGCAAAAATACTTTTTTAACGTGGTGCATTTCATTTGTTATTGGATTGGGACTCTTCTCAGGTCTTGGCGCTACTTCTAGTTATGATATTACCACCATTGCTGGAAATGGAACTGCAGGTTTCGGTGGTGACAATGGGCAAGCAACTTCAACTTCAGCTATGCTAAATGGCCCAAAGGGAGTTTTCTTAGATAACTCAAATAATATTTATTTTACGGATGCAGGCACTCACCACGTTCGAAAAATTGCAGCAAACGGTGTAATCACTACAATTGCGGGAACCGGCACAGCGGGCTTTTCAGGCGATGGTGGATCTGCAACCGCAGCTACGTTTAATAGTCTTTTTGGAATTGCTGTAGATAATACAACAGGTGATGTGTATGTAACAGATGCTATCAATAACCGCATTCGAAAAATTGCAGCAAACGGCATTGTTACCACAATTGCTGGTGCCAGTACTGGGCCAAACGCAGGATACTCTGGTGATGGTTCAGCAGCTACTGGAGCATTATTATCAAACCCAGGCGGAGTCTGCCGAGACAGCACGGGCAATATTTACTTTGCGGACACCGCAAATAATTGCATTAGACAAATTACAACAGCTGGCATTATTTCGACCCTTTCAGGACTTACGTTAAACGCACCAAAAGGAATTTGTGTTGATGGTTTAAACAATCTTTTTGTTGCTAACACTGGTGGTAATAACATTTTAAAACGCACAAGTACAGGTGCGGTTTCTACACTTTCTGCTTTTACTGGATTGGCCGCTCCTCAAGGCATTTTTGTTGATGGCTTTAACAATATTTTTGTGGCTAACACCGGGGGAAATAACATTAAAATGCTTTGGGGTGCTACTACTTCTGGCAGCGGTGCGGGACAATACGCACAAAATAGCGTTTATACAATTGCATCTTCTATTTCTGCAGGAGCTAATGATCCAACTACACCAATAGGAATTTGGGTGGTTGGCAGTACAACTCCAAACTTAATTAGAGTCTATTTTGGTGATAGTCAAGGTATCAAGTATTTTAACCCGAGTAGCGCTTCAAATGCGAATCCATTAGCTAGTATTACAAAAATATTTACTTCTTCTGCTGGATCTAATTCGGTTGGATTGTTTGGAGTTGCTAATACAGCTGCAAATATTGATACTGTTTATTATTCTCATAGCACAAACTATGTTAAAAATTTTACGTGGAACTATAGTTCTAATGCAGCCGTAGGACTCACCATTATAGCAGGAACAGGAACAGCTGGTTTCAGCGGTGACGGCGCTGTCGCCACCTCTGCGCAGTTAAGCAATCCCTATGGTATTTTTGTTAACGGATCAACAGTCTATGTTGCAGATTCTGGCAACAACCGTATTCGTTCATTTACTGTAGGTGGCCCTATCTCCACTATCGCTGGCACAGGGTATTCAGGTGATGGCGGACCAGCAACTTCCGCGCTGTTAAACAACCCCAATGGAATTTGCATTGATAGCACTACAAGCCCCATCACGATTTATTTTACAGATTCTGTAAATAACGTTGTTCGAAAAATTAGCAATGGAACTATTTCTACTATTGCAGGCCAAAATTCTAGTGGTGCAACAATTCTTACCGCGTTGAATGCCCCTAAAGGAATTTGTCTAGATAGCGCGCGTAACATTTATATTGCAGATACAGTCAACAACCTTATTCGTAAAATTCCAGCTGCCGGTGGCTCTATTTCCACTATTGCCGGAGGAGGTGCTGATGCCAGCTTGACTTATAGCGGATCGCCCACTGGTGCTTCGTTAAGTCTGCCCACTGGGGTTTATGTTGACAATGCTGGAAATGTTTACATCGCAGATTCAGGCAGGAATATTATTCGAAAAATCAGCGGCGGCGTTATGTCTACCATTGCTGGTAGTGCTGGAGGTAGTACTGTCCCAACCTATAGTGGGGCAGCAACTTCTGCTTCATTATCAAACTCCAGAGGAATTCATGTTGATAACGCAGGTAATGTTTATATTGCTGACCAGGGAAGAAATGTCATCCGCAAGCTTTTATCAAAATTAGCCTTTTCCGTAGCTCCTGGTAGTAGTCAAACTTTATCAGGAACAGCCGCGACTGCTTATATACAAGGAGGTGGAACAGCTGTGTTGCCTCCATCAAACTCAATTAGTGCAGTAGAAGTTAGCAACGGTATTTTGCAAGTTAGTACCCCTGCACCAATTACCTTTAATGCTTCTGGAGGTTCAGCACTGGTGGAAATTACGGCTAATACGAGAACGGGCGCATATATATTTACAACACCTGGTACTGTAAAAATTGGAACAGATATTGCAGTAACTCTTGATGCCCCTTCAGGTGGCAGTCTTATGTCAAAAACTGGCGCAGGGCGGTTGCAGGCCGTAGAGAATTTAAGTTCTTCAACAACACCTATTGCTGTTTCAGAAGGCATTTTAGAGGTCAGTGGACCAGGAAGATTACCAAATGCAGCCACATCAGTAGCTAGTGGTGCGACCCTTCAACTAGGAACAGCTTCTGGATCAGTAGTAGCTGGTGCAGTGGCAAACGCTTCTGTTGCTTCGGGGGGAATTATGTCGATATTGGCCGGGGCAACAGGCGCTGTAACAAGTGCTGATATTTCATCAGGTGGAATTGTGTCGGTGGCAGCTGGTGTGACCGCACCCGATGGGATGTTTTCAAGTGCCACATTCCATTCAGGGGGAATTTTGCAATTAGGTGATGGCGCAACTCTTGCGCAATCTTTTATTTCCGAGGCTTAAAGGGAGAATAAAAATGAAAACTATTCAAAAAATCACTTTAAGTGTTTTCACTGCTCTAATAGCAATACCGCAGCTTTATGCACCGGATATGACCTTTGATGTTCCAACAGGCACGGGCACCTATAGTGGTGACAACACCGCAACGGGCAAGGCATACAAAACGGGTACTGGTACGGCCGTTTTTAGTGGAGCAAATACCTTTGGTCAGGTTGAAATTGACGCAGGCACAGTCTCAGTTGGTTCAGCAGATAATTTGGGTAACCCCACTGCCACCATATTTAATGGCACTAGCGTGATCCTTAAAATAACCGATGACATGAATACAGGCGCACTTACAATGACCACTGCCGGCAGTGTGCAGGTACAATCAACCAAGACGGCCACACTTAATGCTGCACCATCTGGTTCCAATATATTGTCAGTAACAGGCACAGGTAAAGTAGCTGTAGCAGCTGACTTAAGCACTTCATCCACACCAATGGCTGTTTCTGGTAGTGGCACAACTTTGGGAGTGAGTGGGGGTAGTGGAAAGTTACCAACCGCAGCTATATCAGTGGCTTCTGGGGCTATTTTAGAACTTGGCACATCCGTAGCAAATGGAGCAGTTCCCGGCACTGTTGACATTGCTTCTGGAGGAATTGTAGCCGTTGCAGCCAGTGTTAACGCTCCAAGCAACGTTTTTTCAAATGCTACTATTCCTGTCTTTCATGGTGGCGCTATCTTACAATTGGGTGCCGGCGCAAGATTTTCCCAAGCGATTACTGTGGTTCCTTAACTTTTGAGTGGTAATTTTTCCCTTCAACGTCCTTAACACTTCCTTAAAACACCTGTGCTAGTGTATAGTTACGCACATGAATAAAAATGATTTTTAAATGCGGCATAATTTTTTAGAAACAATTACCGGCGCGATAGTTCTGCTAGTGGCGGGAGTTTTTTTCGCTTTTGGGTACCAATTTTCAAGCTCCTCGAGAGTACCAACGGTCAGAGTATTTGCAAACTTCGACCGAATAGATGGGGTTTCAATCGGTAACGATGTACGCATGGGAGGAGTAACCATTGGTCACGTAGGCCATGTAGGCATTAACAAAAAAACATTCAAAGCTATTGTTGCTATGGATGTTGATGCCTCTTTAAAAATTCCAAAAGATAGTTCCGCTGAAATTGCTAGCGAAAGCCTAATGGGCGGTAAGTATGTGAATTTAGCTCCTGGTGGAGATGATGAAATCTTAAAGTCGGGTGACACCATATCTTTAACCCAATCATCGGTAAGCCTTGAAGGGTTACTAAGCAAGTACATTTTCAGCAATAACGATAAGAAATAGATTTATTCCTTATTTTCCACGAGAGCAAGATTTTCTATATTTTTCCAAGCCCCGTAGTCAAACTGCGGGGTTTTGATTAGAATGCGATATTAAATAACCACACCGAAACAGAAAAATAATGGCCACAACATTACTGCGCCTAAAGGATGCATGCGTTCGCTTTAGCGGCACGCCCGTTTTTGAAGGGCTGACTGCGCAAATTTTAGAAGGTGATCGCATCTGCCTGGTAGGGCGTAATGGCTGTGGTAAATCCACGTTGCTTAAGGCAATTGCCAAAATTTATGAACTCGATGATGGTGAGCATTTCTTAATGCCTGGCCAAAAATTGGTGTACCTAGAGCAAGACAAAAATTACCCGCTAGATATAACAACATCGGAATTATTAGAATCATATGGTGCAAAGCCGCACGAGGGCCGTTCCATTCTTGATAAATTAGGCATTGATCCTGAAAGCACTTTAAACAATGCATCAGGCGGGCAAAAGCGTAGGTTTGCGCTTGCAGAAAGCCTGGTGCGAAACCCAACTATTCTTCTACTTGATGAACCTACCAACCACCTTGATTTGCCTAGCATTCAATGGCTAGAAGAATACCTGGCTCGGTTTCGCGGCGCTGTAGTAATGATCAGCCATGACCGGCGTTTTTTGGAAAACACGTCAAACACCACCTGGTGGATTGATCGTGGCACTTTGCATGTGAACAAAAAGGGCTTTAAAGACTTTGATGCTTGGTCAACAATATTAATTGAAGATGAAGAGCGTCGTTTAGAAAAGCTGAATACCCGCCTAAGGTTAGAAACTGACTGGTTGCATTACGGAGTAACAGCCCGACGCAAACGCAACCAAGGACGCTTGCAACGCCTGCATGAATTGCGCAGTGAACGGCGTGATGTTATGCAAAACAAAACCCGCTCCATTGATGTGAACCCGGTTAATTTACCCCGCGGCAGTAAAATTATTATTGAAGCCAAAGATATTACAAAATCCTATGGCGACAGAACCGTGGTGCAGCCGTTTTCGTGCCGCATTTTGCACCAAGATAAAATTGGAATCATTGGCCCAAATGGTGCTGGAAAAACCACCCTGGTTAAAATGTTGGTAGGAGAATTGCTACCTGATTCAGGCAATGTAAAGCAAGGTACTACCTTGAAAGTTACCTATATTGACCAGATGCGATCAGAACTTAATCCAACCGATACCTTATGGGAAACCATGTGCCCTGAAGGCGGTGACCAGGTATGGATTGGCAATGAAACCAAGCATGTGGTGGGATATTTAAAAGAGTTTTTATTCACTGATGCTCAAATTCGTGGCCAAGTAAGCATTTTATCAGGCGGTGAAAAAAATCGCCTACTCCTCGCAAAAGCCATGGCAAGTCCTGGAAATTTGCTTGTGCTGGACGAGCCCACCAACGATTTAGACATGGACACCCTAGATTTGCTGGTTGAATGCTTGCAAGCCTACCTGGGCACACTGATTGTGGTAAGCCATGACCGTGACTTTTTGGACCGCACGGTGACCTCTACTTATGTGGTATCGGGTGCGGGTGAAGTCGATGAATACGTAGGCGGCTATAGCGATATTCAGCAATACTTAAAAGCCGCACCAAAAGCTGTGGCGAAAGCAAAGCCAAAAGATGATTCAGCAAAATCAGCGCCATCCAAGCGACTAACCTATAACCTGCAACGCGAATGGGACGAACTCCCTAAGAAAATTAAGGTGTTTGACAAACGCATTGCAGAACTTGAAGCATTGCTGGACGATTCTACCCTTTATGAAAAAAACCCGCAGCAATTCAAAGCGTTGAGCGAAGAATTGCAGCAAAACCAAGAAGCAGTGGACACCGCAGAAACTCGCTGGTTGGAACTTGAAATGCTGGCAGATGAAATGAAAAGTAGTTAAAAATACAACTATTTACTCTTCGTTAACATTTTGATGCTACATTTCAAGCGAAAACCATTTTTGAAAAAACCTTATGCGGAGCTTCTTAATACTATTCCCAATATTTACTGCACTATACGGAGCAACACCACCCGTATTAGAACAAGATATCCAAATAGAAAACTCTAATCCACCACACACTCAAGCTAGCAATATGCAAAGTATTATGCTGCACTTAAATAATTTGGTGAGTATATCCAAACAAGCCGAACAAAGAACTCTAAGCTCACACGATCGCTCGCTCATTAATAAAAATTATGAGCAAGAGGTGTCAGTAATTTCAGCTTTATTTTCAGTGTTTTCTACTATTAACAATACAGAAAATCTTATTGCATCTTTATTTGCTATAGACTTACACACCGTCGTAAATGCTGAGGATGCTCTACCAGTTATTGAGAATGTAATTAAACAAGTAAAGGAATTACCCTGATATAAAATGAAATTCCATGGGGCATGCCCCGTGGTTTTATGAAAAATGAACAAACTAAAATTGTTAGCCTCAATAGTCAGACAAACCAAGGTGCAATTGATCGCAAACTCTAGTAAAATAATTCTGCTGTTACCCACTGAACTCTGGCCCACCTATGTCCTTTCAGGGCTCTGGGAGACGTCCCCACCCTTCTCACGAACATTCAACTTGTAATTCTAAAACAAATTCGCTAAAACATGCATAAATAAAATAATCCATAAGAAAAATAAAATGTCATTCAAAACAACATTACGTGGATTATTAATTGCTGCATCATTTTCATCAACGAACCTAGTTGCAACTTGTCCTGCAGTCTTGCTAAGTAACGAAACAATTGCAGCGAGTTGCTGCCGACTTGTGTGCAACGCAAGTGATGTTGCAAGTATGTGTGCTAGCGCATTTGATGCCATCGGAAACCAGACAAACGCACCCGCTACACCGCTTTCGTCATGGTCAACGTATACTGTTAATGGATTGAAGAATATTGCATCCGTGTTTTTTCCTATCAGTTCTATTATTACAGGAGTTGCAGCCGCTGCTAATTCTAGCCGTTCAAAATTTGCTGCTGAAAGTGCGGCCACTGGAGTGTACTGCCATTTGGGTATAACCGCATATCATTTCGGACTTCTATCCGCAACTTCAGATGCCTCAATTCAAAGCAAAGCAGACGAAGGAATGATGTATTCGCTGCTAAAGACAGGCGGGTATTTTGCGGCTAATGTCCTCTGTCTAAATATCTTCAATATAAAACCTGAAAACCTTTCCACCAAAATAGGTTCTGCACTTTTAATAGGATTAGCTATTGAAGATTTTTATAATTGGAACCTGAAAAGCTACGCCAGCGTAGAATAAGACCTTTGTTTAATTCTCTGGTGAGCAGAAATACTCACCAGAGTTTTTTGGCGCACGTCATCATCCACCACCCATCAAAAAATTAGCTAATGACATTATTTTATGAAATCGCTATAAGTGGGTCATAGTATTTAACAATGTATTTCCCCTTATGTTTCGTTTTCTTTTCACCCTTATTACCGCATTTTTTCTAACGTTGAGCGCTGAAAAAGCTCATGGCATCGCTCGGTTTGGCAAGCCACTATACCCTCAAGGGTTTAGTAACTTTTCCTATGTTAACGTAAATGCCCCTAAAGGTGGCACATTGCGTTTAAGCACGATTGGAACATTTGATACGGCAAACCCCCACGCAATTAAGGGCACAAAAGCTGAAGGAGTTATTAACTTATGTTTTGACGCCTTAGCCTATAGAAATGCCGAAGAACCTTTTACATTATATGGTTTGATTGCTGAATATATAGATATATCTGCAGATAATTCTCAGATTACCTATTACCTTAATCCAAATGCCAAATTTCATGATGGCAAGCCAATTACAGCAGAAGACGTAAAATTTACGTACGAATATTTAGCTGAGCAAGGTGCACCTGTTTACCGTAACTATTATGGAAAAATTGAAAAAATTGAAATTCTTGATCCTCTTACTGTTCGTCTTACCGTTAAAAAAGAAGCAGATGGAACTTATAATGCCGAGCTACCATTTAGTCTTTCTTTAATGCGCCCTTTGCCTAAACATATTTTAGAAGGCAAGGAATTAGCATCATTCAGTTTCGATATTTTTCTTGGATCAGGTCCATACAAAATTGAAAAAATTGACCAAGGTCGTAGCATCACTTACGTGAAGGCGCCAAATTATTGGGCTGAAAATTTGAATGTAACCAAGGGCATGAATAACTTCGAGCGTATTCGCATTGATTATTACAAAACATCTCAGACACAATTCCAAGGATTCACAGCTGGTGAGTTTGATGCCTATTTTGAAACAAACCCTAGCAACTGGGAGACAGGCTATGATTTTCCAGCAGTGAAAGATGGCAGAGTTGCACGCGTTGACAGAACTCATGAAAAATCAGTTCTTGTTCGGTCATTTTTATACAATATGAAGCGCCCTATTTTTGCAGACTGGCAAGTACGCAAAGCATTGGCATTAGCGTTTGATTTTGACACATTAAACAAAATGATTTTTTCAGGCTCAATGCAGCCAATGGATAGCTTATTTGCAAACACATACCTGGCTCATAAAGGTGCTGCAAGCGATGGTGAAAGTAAAACTCTAGAATCACTCAAAGCACAAATTCCTGCTGAACTCTATGAATCAATGATCAAAACCGGATTTGTTCCAGCGCGCACCAAAGGTGATGGTGATCAACGAAATAATATGGAACTAGCAGGAAAGCTACTAGATAGCGTTGGTTGGAAAATTGTAAATGGTGTGCGTACCAACAGCAAAGGTGAACCTTTAAAAGTTGAACTTATGTACAAAGATACAAAGCTTGAAAAAATCACGTTAGCGCTTAAAGAAAGTCTAAAAAAACTTGGCGTTGAACTGGTTATTCGGGTGATGGACAATGCCCAGTACGAAACCAGAGTTGATGATCGTGATTTTGACATGATCATACATGCAGCGCAAAACAGTTTATCTCCTGGAGTTGAACAAGTGTTTTACTATTCTCAAAAAATGGCAGACACAAAAGGCAGTAGTAATTATGGTGGATTAAAAGATCCAATCGCTGAGCAACTAGCTGTAAGCCTGGCTGATGCAAAAACACCGGAAGAATTAACCGTAAGAGCACATACTTTGGATCGTTACTTGATGAATATGTACTATCAAATTCCAATGTTTTATGACAATACCAGCCGTTTTGCCTATTGGGTTAGCAACATAACGTTCCCTGAAATCAATCCAAAGGTTGGCACGAATGTAATGGCTTATGGATGGAAACCAGAAGTGGCTGCAGCACCAACTACTGGTTGCGCAACAGACGGAATTTTCTGCCGTATCAAGGCTTTTTATAGGTCATTGTTTTTTTAGGCAGTAATGTTGCTTTCTATTGTCATTCCCGTGTAGGCACACTAGTGTGTTTTTCACGGGAATGACTTCAACTTGTTAAAGCGTTTTAAAAACCATTTGCTATTTAAAATTCTCAGCAGTACATTGCCATCAGTGAGCCTTTCTGAGCAAAGAGAAACATGTATCGTTTACTCGCTTTATTTTTCATCATGCATGGTTTGCATGCTTCTACACCTTCCCAACTTTTTGAACCTGAAATTGAAGATGAATTACTAAAATACCAAGAGTGTATATATCCATCTTTGCCTCCTAAGCGTTACGAATCTCCTAATACCTCTCCTAGTTTGTCTCCAACTAATTGCGGTGAAATTGTCGATGAGCGATTTAAAATGGTTCCTATACAACCAGATTTCGCGGAACCAATGGCTTCAGCTTATGGATGCCCTGAGACGATGAAATATTATGGAAGAGGACAAATCCTAGATGTTAACGAAGTGCGTAAGCGATTTGAAAAACAAGCTCAACAGCAAAATTCTGAACAAGAACCAACTTCTCGTGGTTGGGGGATCATTACCCATGAAGGGGTATGTGGTGTGGTTTTTGCTTACAAACCAAGATCTTGTTCAAAAACTAAAAAAGAATTAGAGATAGCACGCATCCTAGTGCCTGCAGCACAAGGACGTGGGTTAGGTGGAGCGGTACTTGAAGCTGTATTTGAGTATATTCCAGACGCAGGATGGAGAGCGAAATCTGATCCCAAAAATGTAGCATCTTGGAAATCACGAAAAAATGTAGGGTTTGTCCTCGTAGAAACAAAATTTGATAAACAAGACGGTGCCCCTAGAAGATTTGAGCAACGCCTTTCTAATAATGAAATTGAAGGCAGAACTCAAATTAGGTTTAGTTATAGTGGCGACATTTTTTCCTTAGCAAGCTTGGAACGTGAGTATGCAGACCAATGCCTGCGTGAAGATAAAAGCCGAACACACTTTTCACCCATCGAAGTGGCTCCATCTGAAAGAATTTCTCCTGTCGGTGTAGATGAGCTTATTCATGAAGAAGTCGGTCAGAGCAAGGCACAGAAAAAAAAGAAGAAGCAGAAAAATCCTCTCAAAATTAAGTTACCTGCTTAGGTTTGAGGGCTTGTAAAAAAACAAAAAAACCCTTTGCAATTTAAAATTCTCAGGATTATATTGCCCTCAACAAGCTTTAACAGGCAGAGAGCAACATGAACTGTTTACTCGCTTTATTTTTTATCATGCATAGTTTGCATGCTTCTGCAACTTCCCAACCTCTTCAAGACCAATTGCCAAAATATGAAAACAGAAGCGCATCTCCCACTCTGCGTAGTATGTCTCCTGTTTGTGAAATTATCGATGATCATTTTAAGCTAATTCCAGCACGACAAGGTCTTATTACGGCAATAGCCCCTATTTTAAAAGACAGAAAAGTAATGAAGTTTTATGGCACAGGACGCCCTATGGGCTTTAAAGAAGTAGAAGGAAGGGTTACAAGGTTAGAACAACAGCTATATTCCGAACCAGACCCTACTTCCCGTATGTGGGCAATCATGACTCATAAAGGAGTATGTGGAGTTCTTCTTTTTTACCCATCAAAATTTAATTCAATAGCTCAACAAGTCTCTGAAATAGCTAGAATTTTATCGCTTTCTGAACAAGGAAAAGGTCTAGGCAGAGATGTGCTTAATCGCTTGTTTGATCATTTTCCACACATGGCTTGGAGCGGAAAATCTCATCCCAAAAATATTGCCTCACGCAAATCAAGAGAAAATGTGGGGTTTAAACACGTAGAAACAAGGTATGATGAACAAGATCGCGCGATTAGAATATTCGATAGACGCGATTCTAATAATAAAATTGATAGCAATACGCAAATTCGCTTTGCCTATAGTGGAAACACTGTTTCCCTGGCAAGCTTGGCAGGAGAATTATCACTCGCTGAGCTGTTAAGCTTTACAACTGAAGGAACCAATGTACGTCCCTTAACTTTACAAGATTTAGATCAAAAGAACATAAGAACTATTTTTGTTACGCACTTTGAGAACACGCTGTCTTTTTCCATGGTACAATTAGTTTCTAACCAAGAAGTATCTCTTAAAAGCACAAATATAAATGACTTACTACAATATTTAAATGTTAGCCTTATCTATTTCGGAATATTTAAAAAATATAGCGGTAACATTATTAAAATGTTTAGTATACAAGCAATAAAGAGTCATCCTTCTGATGACCTTTCTAAAAAATTATATAAAAGCCTATTGATGGTAGATGAAAAATTCAGGAAATTGTCTTACGAGAAGGAAAAATGCAGACAAGAAGTTGAACACGCTTTTCATAAGCATTATCAAGACCATAGATTTATTCCCAGAAGGGCGGTTGATTCATGCTCTGCACTTTTCGCAGGAGTAATTGATTCTGTAGCTAAGTCAGCAAGGGCAGCTAGAATGTCTAGTAATTCAATGCACAATCGTAATACAATCAGCACGCCAGGGGCTGCAAAACCTCTCACATATGTATATTACCCTATGCGCTTAGCTCTATATCAACCAGAAATTCCTCAAAATGTTGGCACCTTAATTCGCTTAGGCGCATGCGTAGGTGTGCCTATTGATATTATTGAACCCACCGGTTTTGTATGGAGCGATAAGCACCTAAAACGTGCCGGCATGGACTACGCTGATTTAGCAAACGTTGAGCGTTTTGAAAGCTGGGATACATACAAAAACCTACAATCAGCTCAACGTATTGTTTTGCTTGATACAAAGGCAGAGCAAAGTTTTTGGGATTTTGCGTTTCAACCCGATGACATATTAATGATTGGCAGGGAAAGTTCAGGCGTTCCTGAAGATGTTTATCAATCAATTCCTAGCCGGGTGCGAATTCCTATGCTACCCAATCGACGCTCCTTGAATATGGCTATTGCGGGTGCTATGGTGCTGGCAGAAAGTTTACGTCAAACTCAAAGTGACCATTCCCCCCATTTACGCTAAACAGCTACACGACTGGTATTTAGATTTACAAAACAGAATTTGCCAATCCCTGGAAGCTATTGAACAAGAGTCATTAGCGCTTGATATTTACAATGCATGGGAACCGCAACAGTTTGAAAAAAGACAGTGGGATTTTGCACAATCTGGCGGTGGACAAATGAAAATTTTGCAAAATGGTCGCGTGTTTGAAAAAGCTGGCGTTAATGTCTCATGCGTGTGGGGAGAATTTGCAAAAGAATTCGCAGCTCAAATCCCAGGAGCCAGAGAAGACCCACGATTTTGGGCCTGCGGAATTTCCTTAGTGATTCATCCGCGAAACCCCTATGTGCCTATTGTGCACATGAATACACGTCATATTGTGACAACAAAATCATGGTTTGGTGGAGGCGCTGATTTAACACCTAGCATACCTTTTGAAGAAGATACCAAAACTTTTCATCAAGCATTTAAAAAATGCTGTGATAGCCATGACCCTAGTTATTATGACAAATTCAAAACCTGGTGTGATGAGTATTTCTATCTACCCCACCGCAAAGAAATGCGCGGCATTGGCGGCATTTTTTATGATTATCACAACACCAATAACTTTGATGCTGATCGTGCATTCAACAACAGTGTGGGGCAAACTTTTCTTGAAACCTATCCACTAATTGTGCGGCGTCGTATGGCACAACCGTGGGGCGATACTGAACTGCAAACCTTGCAACACAAGCGCGGGCGCTATGTGGAATTTAACTTGATTCATGATAGAGGAACCAAATTTGGCCTGCAAACTGGCGGCAATACTGAGGCGATTTTAATGTCCTTGCCGCCCACAGCAAGCTGGGCTGCATGAGGATTCTATAAAACTGAGCAACGTGGGTGAGCCATAGAAAAACTAGAGAAGATACCCACTACAATTTCCCTCCGACTTGATCGTAGAGTCCAGTGGATGATTTCCGGAATTTATAAATATGGATTCTATGGTCGAATCAAGTATCCACACAAGTTGTGAATAACCATACCATCATCTGGGTTCTATAACAGGAGCAACTAAGTATACAACCTATTCTTTACGCAAAATTTCTTGTAAATACATTTTTTACATTCCAGACTTAACAGGTAAATGGACTACATTAACTGGGAGAAAAAATGATAAGAAAGAATCTGAGATATCAATTACTGGCAGCTTTTTTTATAGGTGCCTTCTTTGGAAGTAATCATTTATATTCGGCGGACAGCTCTAATACAAGCAATTCTCAGGACTTTATCGAAAGTAGCGCTACGCAAATGGTGATTACAAGAGACCAATTTAACTTAGCTGCTACAGAACTTGGTGTTGAATCAGCGGATGAGAGAGACGTTTTATTTCTAAAATGTCATCCTTTTTTATTAATCTGCGATGATGAGCGCGAGCGACTACTTCAGGAACATCAAAATTTTTACTTCGTGATAATCCTCTTCCTGCTATTGATGTTAGTGGTTGGAGTCGCCATCAAAAACATTCTAATGGAATTCATGATTCATATAATCAAGTAATAGAAAAATTAAGGCAAGAACAACTCGTTGCCGCAAGGCCTATTAGCCAAGATCCAATTTCTGATCAGCAAAGATTATTGTTTTTAGATAGTAAAAAATTTGCACTACAGGTATGTCAATTTTCGATACTTACGGCATCGCTTAGGCTAACTTCTACCAACATTTCTTTGACTAATAGCGTGCCTTTCTCAAGTTTCCTTTTAAATATGCAGAAGTATGCTGGGATTAATAGTTTATTGGGAACCTTGGATCTTTGTAGAGGGTTGAATAAGTTGCCTAGTGCTTTAAGTGCTGCCGGTATTGACACACAAAATACAACAGGTTCTGTTATTTCCTGTTTTGCATGGATAGTAATGCTAAAAAATATTCTCGAAAAAGAAAGTACATATTTTCCTGGTTTTTATGAAGTAGTTATGCCTTTAGGTCCTGTTGATTTCTTTTGGACGCTTCACAACATGAAGTGTATGCACTTTTGTTCTTGAACAATTTGAGGGTGATTTAATCAAAAAAATTGAAGTACTGATTTAGTCATAAAGCTTGCCACCATCTCACCCCTGAGGTGGTGGCAAGCTTTCCCAAAATTCTTCCAAGGCTTTAAATTGATGGATTTTATGGTCACCCAGATTGCGCCGTAGCTATAGTGAACCTAAAGAAGATACCACACCTTGCACCAACGCATCACGTTCTTCCAACCGCCCGTGCGCTGTTTTTTCTATGGGGCCTTGGTCGTTGAAAAGTACGCATTTCACATGAAATTCATTGCCAGTAATTTGGGCATAAGCCCCGACCGGGTCATTGCAAGTAAGATTTAGGGCATCAATTATTTGGCGCTCAATTTGAATAGCTAGAAAACTATCTGGGTGATTAATTGCCTGCAATGCTTGGTCAAAACGTTGGTCATTGCAACGTTTCATAATAGCCAAAGCGCCCTGCCCTGGTGCTGGAATATACACATTAGAATCTAGCAATTTCACATTAGCAGTAACGCCATCAATGCAACCATTAGAATATAGCCCCATGCGCACAAGGCCGGCCAACGCCAAGATAATGCCATCGAATTCTCCATTCGCATATTTTTGCAAACGCGTTTGAATATTGCCGCGGCAAGGAAAAATGGAAAAATTGGGGTAATGCAAGGTTAGCTGACGTTCCCTACGCAGTGATGATGTGCCAATGGTAATGGTTTTTTGCAAATCATTTAACTGCACATTTGGATTCGTAATAAGCACATCTCTTGGATCGGCACGCAAAGGCACCGCAGCAATTTCAAGGCTATCAGCCAAAGGGGTTTCTACGTCTTTCATAGAATGAATTGCCAGATCAATATCACCCTGGAGCAGCGCTAAATCAAGCTCTTTTGTGAACAGCGATTTACCCCCGTGGTCACGCAAGGGCCCATCTATTTTATCGCCAGAACTAACAATAGGCACCAGTTCATAATTGCCATTTATATTCATGGCATCTGCCACTTGCTGCGCCTGAGCCATTGCCAAAGCAGACTTGCGAGTTCCTATACGAATGGGGCTAGGCGGCATTATAAAACCATGCTACTTAATTATGATATGCATCACAAAACTCTACAATGAACAGCGACGAAATTCAACGGCTGATCCAGCTTTTAAGCCGGCTTCCCGGCCTTGGCCCCAGGTCAGGGCGTCGCGCTGCCTTGCACCTTTTGCAAAAAAAAGAATCGCACATGGCACCGCTTATTGAAGCAATTTCTCATGCGTACAGAACCATTCAAACCTGCCAAAAATGTTTCAACCTTGATAGTCACACTACATGCAGTTTGTGCCGTGACCCCAAACGCGATCCGCACACGCTATGTATTGTTGAATCAGTTAGTGATTTGTGGGCGATGGAACGTTCAAACACCTACCGTGGGCAATACTTTGTATTAGGCGGAAATTTATCAGCTATGTTAGGTGTGGGTCCCGATCAATTGAACCTACAGCCCTTAATTGAGAGGGTACAAACTACCCAATTTATTGAGGCAATTTTTGCCCTAAGTGCAACCCTTGATGGGCAAACCACCATGCACTATGTGCATGAACGCATCTCTCCATATGTGGAAAATATTTCCAGTCTTGCCCACGGAGTACCAGTGGGTGGTGAGCTAGATTACCTAGATGATGGAACCCTATCAACCGCGCTTACCCATCGCTATAAGGTTGCTTAAGCTAAGGTATTTAATTTAACCTCGAAATAAACCCGGAAGATACCAATAGTTCTCAATTTTTCCAACAACTTCCACCCTCTCCTGGCATGATTCTTGTATATAAATATATGAAACCAATAAGCAAAAAAGCACACTATCATGCCAACAACCAGCAGTATGGGTAAGGCTATTATCGACCCCAAAGGACAAAAACCCGTACGTATTGGGCGCATGTCTGATGGTGTTGATATGCTTGCCATTAGTGAGCAGCTGAAAGAAGCCACAATGGCTGGGGTTAAAAAACAAAGCGATAGTATAGAAAAAAATAAAGAGGTCGTCCTTCCTGCAATTACTACCCTACAAGCAAAAATTCAAGCATTAAGGACTGATGCGGTTACATTGGGTAATTATCTTGGGAATTTGCCTGGTGTTGAAAACACTTTTAAGAACTTGCAATCATCTGTTGTAAAATCTGGCGAATTCACCACAGCAAATTATGTTGATGTAACAATTGATAATACCGTTGCAAAAGCCACGACAACTGCCATAGCAATCCGTGTTACTCAACTTGCAGTTGTTGACTCACGTATTACCAATATACCCACCGTTCTAAAATCTGATGGTTCAAGTCCTATTGTTTCAGCTGATGATCCACTAGGCATATCAGGAAGCTTCACCATTAATGGGGGCAGCACAATCACCATAGCTGCAACTGACACTCTGCATTCCGTTGCTTCAGCCATAAATAACTCCAATTCAAATGTGCAAGCAAGTTATACAAAAAATGGCTCAAACTATTATTTAACGCTAAACGGAACCACCCTAGCAACACCACTTACTTTTGTTGACAGCGGAAACTTACTGCAAACTAATTTTGGAATTAATACAACCACTCCAACTGACGAAGAAAGGCTAAAGGCTAAAATTGAATGTGATGTCATGGACGGTGCAAATGGCCTGGTTACAAAAACCTATTCTTTCAATAGTAATGTCGTTTCAAATTTAATCCCTGGAGTTACTCTAAAATTACTAAACACAACAAAAAATAGTGCTGGCGGATACGACAATCTAAACATAAACCTTAGTCACAACACAAAAGAAGCCTGCGATAAAATTGTTGCGTTTTTCGGGCACTATAATGAAATTCGCGAAATACTAAATCGCAACTTAATGATGGATGAGGAAGGCAAACCCTTAGATCCAGAAGCAGCAATGGTACGGTCTCCCTTGATACGCAAACTTAACGAAGAATTAAATGCTATTTCTAACTTTAGGTTGGTAGGTGCAAAAGATGATGACTACACCTCTTGCAAAGATATTGGAATTGTACGTGATGAAACAGCAAGTGGTTTTGAAGCAGGGACGTTCACCATATCTGACCCTCAAAAAGTTTTAGCTGCAATTAACAACAATTTTGAAAAAGTAAAAAAATTATTTGGAAATTATCCAACAGTTTCTAATAGTAATTTTTCCGTATCTGACCTAGGGTCAGAATTAGATTCTGCCATTGTAGGACAACCAATAACAGTTACTTTCAGCAATATTGGAGGCTCTTACTACACAAGGTTTGCATGTGGAAGAAATGACACTGGAAATATTTTACAAAAAAGTCCTTATCAACTAGTGGGAAAAAAAGACAGTGTGTTTGAAAAAATTGCCATCGACTACAAGGGGACACCTATAGCTGAAGGACAATCAATAACATTCACAATGACAGCCACCCAAGGACTTGCCGTTGCATCTGCCAAAACATTAGATCAGACGCTAGATAGTGAAACAGGCGACTTTATAACAGAAGTAAAACGAATAAAGCAACAAAATGAAAAATCAACAGCGAAAGTTAAAAAAGCCGAAAAAGACGCTGATAGAATTGAAAAAAAATGGATAGCTCAATCTGTACGTGCAGATACCGCACGAACTCGGTACGAGCAATTTTCACGGCAACTAGACAGTATGTTTAATAGCAATAGAAGAGACTAGGATCTGAAGATGTATAACCGATATAAACAAACTTCTATACAAGGATTAACAGTTAATCAGCAAATTGCGACTGTTTTGAAAGACATTAACAAGAAGTTACAGGAAAGTGAGAACTTATTCAGGTCCTACAAGTTAGCAGCCAGCATAGATGCCGGAGAAAAAGCTATTTACAAATCGATAGCTCTTTCTAATATCATGGAAGACTACATTAAACAAACCCTAGAACGACATAATAACAATGATGAAGTAGTAGAAGGGTTGAAAGAATTGCAGATGCATTTCGATAACCTTCACAAAACAATCAATCAGTACGTGGTAAGACGTAATAAAGATCTATTTGAGAAAATTACCATCAACTTAAAAGCCATGGAAGATTTTTGGGAAAGCTTGCCACCACCTCAATAAGACTGCGGAAGCAAGAATTTTTTTTATGCTAAAAAAAACTATTCACTTTAGTTTGATTTTTGTATATGCATGATGAAGAAAATAATTGATACAAAACTTTGTACTATGAACAAAAAACTCGCAATAACGTTACAGATACTGAGAATAAGTCTGGCATCGTTTTCTCAGCTGTATGCAACACACGAAGATCTGAAAGATGGTGTTATGCATCTTGCAAGCGCACCTTCTGTGGAGACAAACCAACAACGCATAATTGACAGGCTAACCCAAGGAATGAATGCACATGATAAATCCAGTGTGATTACAGCTATGTCTGAAATGCCAACAGAACGTTTAGCTACTTTTGAAGCGGTAGTGGATCGTCTCTCTGCAGGAATAAATGAAATTGATAGATCCAGAGTGATTAACGCTCTCGCAGCTGTGCCAACCGATCGTTTAACAGCTGCTTTTGAAGTGGCAGTGAATCGTTTCTCTGCAGAAATAGCGATAATGAATCGTCCCACTAAAAGACTGAATCAACATAATAAATCCAGAGTGATTAGCGCTCTCGCAGCTGTACCAACAGAGAGTCTAGCTGCTTTTGAAGAAGCAGTGAATCGTCTCTCTGCAGGAATGAATGCACATGATAAATCCAGTGTAATTAGCGCTGTCGCAGTTGTGCCTGCAGAGCGTTTAGCTGCTTTTGAAACAGTAGTGAATCGTCTTACTGAAAGGATGAGTAAAAATAATAAATCCCGCGTAATTAGATCTGTCACAGTTATGCCAACAGATCGCCTAAACACCCTAATAAATAACTTCTTTACTAACCAGATTTTGCAACAACTTGCTCAATTTGTGCCTCCAAATGCATCCTGCTCTCTGATAGAAACACTAGCGGCTAGTGAACCAAATACCTGGCAAGCAGAAATTACGCGAGTTATTAATGAGTATAGACATACCGCCGCCCCAAATCAGACTGGTGCTGCGTTTGAAGTACATCGATATGCAAACACACAAGTAACAACAAGTAGTAGCGCTAACTCTTCAAGTTCACCATTAACCATGAGTTTGAATGATGCTGTAATAGGAAATATGAACGAACGCTTACAAACAGCTGGTATAGCTTTAATACCTTATGTTGATGCCGAAAAGCTTTTGAATAGTTGGATTGAAGCAAAATATTCTAATCCCGATGATCAAGTAAAAGCTAAACACGCTGCTTTTACTAAGCTAGCAAGTGACCTGGAGTATGAACAAGTTATAAGTACTGTAGTTAGTTTTTTACAAAAATTTCATTCTAAAAGTATAGATCTATGGCTTGATGGGTTCTTAAAGGAATCAACGACTGCTTATAAAAACAATGGGGAAAGTTGTGCTAAAGGCATTAAAGAACGTGTTGCAACCGGTGTGCGCACCATTGACCCTGAATTAGATAGTATATTCACACAAGCGGAAGGCCCCGCACTTGCTAGAGCATTTATGGTAGGATTAAATTTAAGTGATACGAAACGCTGCAAGGAAATAACTAAGGAACTGGTAAAACGAGGACTTACAAGAAGCAGTAGCGCTGTCGAAGCAGCTGATATTTTTGAACGTTATATGAAAGAATCATTTGCTAGCTATGGTGTAGATTCTGCAAAATATAGTACCCATATACGACAAATGAAACTTTTGGTAGCTGCAGATAGTGGGTTTGAAGCATTTATTCAGCCAATTTTAAAACAGCTAGAAGACGAAAAATTAAGAGCTATGCAAGATGCTGAATATGCTGAAAGTGTTGCAGCTGACCTAGCAAAACCTAGCTTTGTTAAACCTGCTGAAATTGTTGCTTCTCAGGTCGCACCTGCTGTTGCTATGGCACTATCTGAAGATGAGAGGCGTCGCATAGCACATGAACATAAAGAACAAGAGAAAAAACGAGAACGTACTGCTCGATTATTGCATTTTGGTCAAGTTGCTCCAAATCCGCAAGAGGACAATTTAAAAGGTAGTTAGGCTGACATTTAAGTTCAGAAATCAGAGCTCTATGCCATCTTTATCATGCTCTCGAAAGTGGGTATCCATAATGATTGTATCACAGGATCTCCAGTCACGTCGGAGAAGACAAGGAAATCATAGAAATGGGCCCTATGACCAAGTCGTAGGGAAACTAAAAATGAGATACATCAACCCCAAAGGCCTTCAACTGATTCAAAATAGCTTTTAGGCCAGCTTCTGTATTGCCTTCGGCCCTTATAATTAAAGCGCTTTGGGTGTTAGAGGCACGTACCAACCACCAGCCGTGGGGTTCTTCAACACGAACGCCATCAATGGCATTGAACTTTTTGGAAGCCACTAAAAGCTTTTCTTTCAACTCATCAATAATTGAAAATTTTTCTTCTTCACGGCATTCCAAGCGTATTTCTGGGGTGCTATAAGAACTTGGAAGTTGGGCCACTAAGTTGGCAAAACGGCCGGGCAATTTTTGAATGTAGTCTGCCAAAAAAACGGCTGCGTATAATCCGTCATCAAAGCCGTAGTAACCATGTTTGAAAAACATATGACCACTCATTTCGCCGGCAAAGGCTGCGCCGTTTTGGGCCATCGATTGCTTAATCCACGAATGGCCAGTGCGTTCCATAATCGCTTTGCCACCGGCTAATGTAATGGCGCTAAACGTATGGTTGCTGCATTTAACATCGGCAATAATGGTAGCACCTGGCGCTTCTTGTAAAATGGCAACGCTCAAAATTGCTACTAATTCATCGCCGGCAATAATGCGGCCGGTTGAATCAACCACGCCAACGCGGTCACCGTCACCATCGAACGCAAATCCAATGTCACATTTGTGCTGGGCAACAGCATCTATTAGATGTATCAAATTTTTGGGCTGACTGGGATCTGGGTGGTGATTGGGAAAATTGCAGTCAATTTCAGTGAATAGTTTCACATGAAAATGCCCAGGCAATGTTGCGCAAAGCGCTTCAACCACTGGGCCTGCGGCACCATTTCCAGCGTCCCATGCAATGCGTAATGGCTTTTTAAATGCATGACGCTGCACCAAGCGGTTAATGTACATTTCAAAAACATGTTCAGCGCTAGTGTAACTACCACCTGCGTTTTCAAGCGCAGGCTCTGCCTGCAACGCCAAAATCTGTCCTCCGAAAAAAGGTTTATTATCCAAGGTAATTTTAATACCGTTGTCATCTTTTGGATTATGGGAGCCGGTAATCATTAGGGTGGCATCGGCTTTTAATTCATAGCCGGCAAAATAACTAAAAGGCGTGGGGCCAACGCCAATATCAATAACATGAAGGCCGCAATCAACTAGCGCTTTGCAAAGTGCAGCATGAAGTGCCGGTGAACTGGCTCTGCCATCGCGGCAAACAACAACACGGCGTCCACCATTTTTGTATAATAAACTTCCGAAACGCTGCCCTAGCCAAGTGGCATCGGCCTCAAACAAGTTCTTGCCAAAGGTGCCGCGGATATCATATTCACGCAAAATAACAGGGTTGGGTGTGTACATATTCAAAACCTTTTAGAATGCCTAAATAATAGGGGAAAATGCAGCTTTTTAGAAGCTCTTGCGAAGAAGTCATTCTTGTAATTTAGTTGCCGACTAGCTATATATAGAATAAAAACACAAACAAAACACTAGGAAATACCATGAAATATTTCAATATTCTACTTTTAACAGCTGCATTTTCTATGAATGTTAGCTTTGCTGTGGATGATCCGGAAATGCGCAGAAGAGAAATACTTTTTATTCAGGCCTTTAAGCAATGCACTCCAGAAGGCCTTCATAAGTCGGGGAATGCACTTTTTAGGCAAGGAAAATTCGATGAGGCCAAAACTAAATACAGTGAAGCGCTTGGTTTTACGCTTTTCTCTGAAAAAAAAAGGGGGGACTGTTTGGGTAAAATGGGAATCATTTATTCGATACAAAACAAGATTGATGAGGCCATAGAACAATTCACTAAATTACTAGCGCTTCCAGAATTCCATAAATTCGATATACAAGATAGAGTGGATTACCATTTGTTATTGGCCGAGGCCTATTGTATTAAAAATAACATCCCTAGTGCCATAACTCAATACAAAGTAGCATTAGGAATGAGTTCAGCATTCAATGGACGAACGCAATACTGTTTAAAAGTGATGGATATGATCAAAGCTCAGGAGAGCCAAGCATCAAACGCTAACAACAAATTCTAACGTACCGCAAAACTCCACGGGGCACACCCCGTGGAGCACTGATTACACCTTCAATTTCCCAAATTCACGTGATATTTCCTTTGAAAAAGATCCGCAGAAGGTTAAGAAAACCTTCTATATTCTATTACTAATAGGCTGGCATGCAGTGCGCATGTCAGCCTTTTTTGTTTGGATTATTAAGACGGCAGATTATATATGACTTGATCGGACGATCCATTTCTATAGCATCCACAACATCTTTGTCATGCCCGTGAAAACGGGAATTCATCTTGAATTCACTCACTGGATAACCACGTCCACTACGTGGCCTCGTTATGACGGTTCTTGGTGTTTCCACTCGTCATCCAGAGTCCTGAAAGAGCGTCGGGATCCAGTCCTATAGATCTGATTCGTCATACTCGCGAAAGCGATCAGACTAAACAGCCAATGGTATTTTCAATGTGGTCATGACAGATTCTAAATACGGACGTAGCTCGGGGTCGGCAGCAGCAAGCGCCAGGTTCGCCTGAAGCCAACCCACCTTTGTGCCGCAATCATAACGGTCACCACTAAAACGAAATCCTGTTAATGGAACGTTCGCCCCAAGCATAGTTTGCAAACTATCGGTCAGTTGAATTTCTCCCCCTGCCCCCTGTTTTTTAAACCCTAGCGGTTCAAAAATTGATGTGCGCAGAATATAGCGACCAATAATTGCAGTAGATGATGGCGCAGTAGCAGCATCTGGCTTCTCAACAACGGCTTTGGCGCGAACTTTAAGCCCAAATTGTGTTGAGATATCCAGCACGCCATAGCGGTTAACTTCATTCTTTGGCACATCAATAACGGCTGCCATATTGCCGTCTTCTTCCGAATACGCTTGAACCATTTGCTTTAGGCAGGGCGTTGTTGCTTGAATTAAGTCATCGGCCAATAACAGGGCGAAAGCATCTTCTTGAATATAATGACGGGCGCACCACACCGCATGGCCCAAACCTAGTGGCTCATGCTGACGTATGAATAACGCTTGCCCTTCTGGAATACGAATGGAGCGAATTTTGGTAAGATCATCCGTTTTTCCACGCGCTTGCAAAATTGATTCAAGCCCGCTGTGGCTATCGAAATGGTCTTCAATTGCTTCTTTACCCTGAGACGTAATGAAAATAAATTTTTCAATACCAGCTGCTTTTGCTTCTTCTACGGCATATTGAATAAGTGGTTTGTCGACCACCACCAACATTTCTTTGGGAATAGCTTTTGTTGCCGGCAAAAAGCGACTGCCAAGACCAGCTACAGGAAAAACAGCGGTTTTAATCATCAAGCAACTTTCTTTTTTTGCTTTGGAATTTGAATCATTTCTAGCAGCTGGTTTAATTCTTGGCGAGCAGCTATGTGCGATAAGCTCATCGCGACACGTGATTCGCGCAAATCTAGTAAGGTAATACCATTTAAAAACAATTCACGGAAAATCACGCGTTCACCAAACCCTGCAACAAGGCGAAAGCCAATACGCTTTGAAAGACTTTCAAGGGCTTTGCGCATTTCTTCTTTGTTACGTGAATTGACTGCCGTTAAACGATTACGTAAAACAATCCAGTCAATCGCACGGCGATCACCACGAATGGCCCGCTGTTTCTTTTGTTCCCACACCATTTCTGAATAGGTGCTAGGACGTACAATTTCCAGTGTTTCAGGGTTCAAACGCGCCAACATATCAAGATCAATAAAACTATCATTCAAAGGAGTAATCAACGTATCTGCATAGCTATGTGCTAAACGCGATAGGTACATATCACTTCCTGGTGTATCAATAACTATGTAGTCACTGTCTGCCAATTTTTCTATAGCAGCCTTTAGATTTATTTCATCTTCAGCTTGCGCTTCTTCCACAATATGCTCTTCAGAACGAAATACCGGATAATGTTCGGGCATTGGCAAATGTTCGGCTGGATTAGACTCACTGCGCAAGCGTCTGTTTTCCACATAACGTGACAAAGTCCCCTGACGGGCATCCACGTCAATACTACCAACTTTATACCCTTGTCGTAAAAGCGATGTAATAACGTGCATTGCAGCGGTGGACTTGCCTGTACCGCCCTTTTCATTGCCTAAAACAACGATATATGGACTATGATTATCTGACACTTACTATTCCTTATGATTGAGCCCCGTATCCCTATCATAGAAAAAAACAAGTAATGAATTCAAGATTTTATTATTAGTGAACATGTGTTATAGGAACAAATGAATTATTAATATAAAATTTTAATATATATGTAAATAATGAAGCTGCATTGAAGAATGAGCCCCCGCTAGCTGCGAGGACTCAATTTAGGTGTTTTTAGACGATAGCTTCTTCCTTGGTTACACTATCGGTCGTAGGGTCAACTAACCCATCTTCATCATCATGAAATGAATCATCCATTGAAGCTGTCCCTGTCGATGTTTTTATTGGTAAACCGACAACTTCAGCTGCAACCGGAGCAGGAGGCGGAAGCAATGATGCTTTTGCTTGTGCCAGTTCAGAGAATCCTACCAATGCAGATTTAGCAAACGTTGTTTGAAGCAATGTTTGTGCACCAATAACTTGTTTTAAAAAATGAGTTGTTTCAGTTCGCATAGAAAGCATAGGTACTGAATTAGGATCTATTCTGGTAGAAAAATCATCATTATTAATAGTCACAATTGAACCATCATCTTTAACAATGAGTTTTTTTGATAATTCTGTCGTTGATAAAGTAGTATGCAATGTTTGAACTTTGCTAGCTAAAGCGTTAGCAATACTCTGATCATTTACTGCTCCAGGAATGGTTGTTGGCTTTACCATAGAGCCAAAAAGCGCATCAAATATTGCATAACCTAGATTTCTTCTTGCCTCAAGTTCTCTAAGTTCTAGGGCCTGCGCAGGTGACGGAGTTGCTGTCCAGAACATTGTATTATGAGTTCTAATTTCCTTATTAATCTCATCCATCTGTGCTGAAATCGACTGAACATATCCGCCGATTATAGGCACAATTCCGCGCACTTGCGGAATAACATCAACCAAGAAAGCAGCTCTTGAAAAACTTTCCGGTGTGAATACGTCACTCGCAATATTACGTACAGATTTCATAAGTGTGTCTAACTGAGTACTCAGTGATACCTCAAGTTTTTCTGGATTTCCTAGGTGTTCACGCACTTTCAATAAATACACTTGTTCTGCAAGGGGTAAAGTTGAAGGCTTTGAAGCAACAACTGTATAAGCTGCAAGCTCTTCTACCGGAGTAATAACACTAGGACCGGTAAGAGGCAAAAATGCACGCACTGCCGCAGATTCAAGAGTTTGGTAAACTTGATACACCCTTTCAATCAACTCGTTTAATTGATCTCGCAAATTAATGGTATCACCTGTACTTCTTTCCAGTTTTGACGTTAAATTATCAAGCTCCTCACGAAGTCCTCTTATGGTTATATCACCACTAATACGCCCTTGTTTTGCAGCGATACAAGCTGCCATGAAGACTTTTGCTTTAGAGTCCTCAGCAAACGCTTCTTCAAAGAACATTAAAGACCGTTCTGATTTAACAACCTCACTTACTAAAGTATTAAGCAACAAACGCTTTTCTTGGTTCGTGTTAGAAGGAGTCCTGCTTAAAGTCTCTATGGAAGTTGCAAATTCTTTAGGAGTCCCAGGAGATGCAAAAATTGCTCTCACTTTTTCAGCGAAGGGATTGATCGCTGAGCCATAATCGACTCCGTCAGAAGCCGCAGCATTTAGATTTTGAACATGTAATACACCGCCTAATAGCAGAGCGATGGCCGTAAATTTTAGGGATGACTTCATGTAGCAACTCCTGAAAAAAATGGTACTTACCTCTTTAGTGTAGGCCTCAGAAATAAAAAATAAAGCGTATTTTCAATAAAATATTAGGTTAATTTTAGTTGTTAAAACTGTATAGAAAAATGGCTCTCTAGAAATTCCATTCTATTGACAGAGAGCGTACGTATGCCATTATTTTAGTACAATTAAGACATTATCTTTATTCAAAAAATAGTACTGGGGGGTTATATTGTGATTATTTTTAGGTTTTTAGTATATATTTTACTAAGCGTAACTGTTCTTAATGCCAATGAAAATGTTCTTGTAACAGGCGGAAATGGCTACATTGGCTTGTCTACATGTAGAATTTTAAAAGAAAAAGGTTATACACCAGTTAGTGTTGATAATTCTTCAAACTCTAAAATACCAACTGTAAGTTGGGGACCTACTGAAAATGGAGATATTTTAGACAAAAAGTGGCTACGAAGCATTTTTAAAAAATACAAATTTGTTGGGATTATTCACTTGGCTGCAAAGATCTATGTACCCGAATCTACTGAGAAGCCGTTGCTTTATTACAAAGAAAACGTTGCTGGCTCTTTGAACGTCTTGGAGCTTGCTAAAGAATTTCAGATAAAAGGTCTTGTTTTTTCTTCTACATGTGCTGTTTATGGAATATTGGAATCAGATACGCCTGTATTAGAAAGTCAAATATTAAGCCCTTTAAGTCCTTATGCCGAATCAAAATTGGTGATTGAGCGTCTAATTGGGTTTTTGTGGGAAAGTGATCATATTCCTTCAGCAATTTTGCGTTACTTTAATGTCAGCGGAGTTGATAGTTTAACAGACAATAAAGACGGACATTCAGCGCAACTTATACCATGTTTAGTAAAAGCTTTTCAGCAAACTCCTGCGGAGGTTCAAATTTTTGGTACCGATTATTCAACCGAAGATGGCACATGTATCCGAGATTACGTTCATGTAGTAGATGTCGCTAAAGCAAATGTTAAAGCACTCGAGTACATCTTGGCAGAAAAAAAACCTATTATCACCAATATCGGCACCGGAAAAGGTTATACCGTCAAACAGATTGCAGAATCCGTTTCAAAATACGCGAAGAAAGAATATAAAGAAAATTGCTTACCAAGACGAAAGGGAGATGTTCCAATAGTAGTTGCAGACATTGGTTGTGCTAAACAAAATTTTGATTGGCAACCTGAAAATTCATCCCTTGAAAGTATTGTGGGGTCTTATTATGGAGTTAGTTAAAAATCACCAAAAAATCATTCTAAAATTCATTTAAAATTAGCCTTTGAAGGCAGCGCCGAGTTGCGCTACCCTGAACGCTGGATTATCTTATTGCTTTAGGATTATGGCAAGTAAACTTCCCTATAATATTTGGAAACTCTTTATTCCAGTTGCCATAGGCATTACTATTTACTTGCTCCCTAGACCTGAAACTGTTGACCCTAAAGGATGGCAGCTTTTTGGAATTTTCGTAGCTACCATCGGCGGTATTGTTCTGAAACCTTTGCCCATGCCAGCGGTTGCTCTAATTGGCTTGCTGGCTTGCATTATCACAAATACGTTAAACCTTTCGGAGCAAGCCTTTCAGGGATTTTCATCTCCAATTGTATGGCTTGTTGTTTTTATTTTTTTTATAGCTCGTGGATTCATTAAAACAAAACTTGGTCATAGGGTCGCCTATAGTTTCGTCGCACTTTTAGGCAAAAACACTCTAGGGCTTGGGTATGGTATTATCCTTACCGAACTTGTTATGGGCCCTGCTATTCCTAGCAACTCTGCACGCGCCGGCGGAATTATATATCCTATTGTAAAATCAATTTCTGAAACTCTAGGTAGTAGACCGGAAGATGGAACAGCCCGTAAGCTTGGAAGTTTTTTAACCTTGGTAGCATTTCAAGGAAACTTGATTGTAAGCTCAATGTTTTTAACAGCAATGGCCGCCAATCCAATGGCACAAAATATAGCTGCTAAACAAGGGGTACACTTTACATGGACAGACTGGTTTATGGCCGCTTTAGTTCCTGGAGTATGCAGCATTATTCTGGTGCCTTTGGTTTTATTCATTATTTACCCACCACAACTAAAAGTATTACCGCAAGCCGTTAGTATTGCAAAAAAAAATCTCCGCGATATGGGGTCAATGACAGCACAAGAATGGACAATGACTGGTGTTTTTTTGGTTATGCTTGCTATGTGGACCGTTGGAGAAAAATATGGAATTCCGACTGCAAGTGCCGGATTACTAGGTGTTTGCACTTTGTTGTTAACTGGAATTCTAACTTGGAAAGATATTTTAGAAGAACACGAAGCTTGGAGCACGGTTATTTGGCTATCAATATTAATCATGATGTCTGATTACCTTAAAATATTTGGTTTAACTGGATGGTTCAGTCAAGAAATTGGAAATATTTTTGCAGGCTATCACTCAATTACAGCCTTATATGGGCTGGCTCTTGTCTATTTTTATAGTCACTATTTCTTTGCAAGTAACACAGCTCATATTGGTGCAATGTATGGAGCTTTCCTGACAGTTGCAATCATTGCTGGCGCCCCGCCTGTTGTTTCAGCTTTGTTGCTAGGTTTCTTTAGTTCACTGTTTTCTAGTATGACCCACTATTCAACGGGATCAGCACCAATATACTTTGGTATGGGCTATGTTCCAGTAAGCGATTGGTGGCTGTATGGCCTTATCATAAGCGTTTTAAACATTACCATATGGTTAGGAGTTGGATATTTTTGGTGGGGCTTTTTAGGACTGATGTAATTCAGTTTGACTCCCCTTTAATGCTAATGAAATAGCAGCGCTGGCTTTATTAAGGGACAATTCTTTGTCTTTTTACCTTCTAAGTTAAATTCAAAAATCTAATCAAATCATAATCGCCCCCGAAACACCTTCTGTTTCTGGCTACTCTTTCATTTTAATATTGCGCAATAACTCATATTAAAATAATATAGTTTTACAAAATAGTATTTTTTGTTATATTGTCTTGAATTAATATATTAATATTAAGACTGTATAATGAGATTTTTAATTTTTTTATTATTCATAATACACATCGCAGCTTCTGTTGATGAGCAAAATCATGCTTGGGAAAGAGTCTACGATTCTTATCATAGTCGCGGTGCAAACTGGAAAATTACTTATGTACCAGAACTAATTGATCGTATTCGCTATATGGGAAATTACGTAGCAAAAGCGATTGAAGATAGTCCAAATCGATTAGACCAAGTAAGAGCAGTACTTACTAAAGCAGAAGCAAGAGACACAGATAAATCTTTAACTTTCCTATATGCAATGCGTTCCTTTGATGCTTTAGCAAAAATTTGCGACACAACGCTGTTGCAAGAAACATACTCTGAAGAATTACCAGAATCATATTTTGAAAAAAGATTTAAACGTAACGATCAAAAATGTTCATTTCTTGTTAATTCAGATATTTATTTCCTTTGTGTCCCTAAATTCAGTTTAAAATTTGAACGTTTCGTTGAAGGATACTTACGCAGAAGGCCTATTCAATTTGTAACCCTTGCAAATGCAGAGCTAGAAGTAGGTCCTCACTGTAATTTTTATAAAAAAGTTCACCATCTTTATTATCATGATCAAGAACATACATATTTCTTTATTGCCATAGGAGGCAGGTATTTTGAAACCTTTTGGCCTGGTTACGAAACTATTAAAAAAATTCGTGAAGGTTTGAATTCTTGGACAAAAAATATTGTCGATGCTTTTTTATTCACATACTTCCACGAACTGTATGCAGATGCGTATAAATTTTATAAAATACCCGGATCACCTAGCATCTCCCAAGCTATAACAGGAGTTGACAGAAATAGAGTTACATTCAATACCTTCGTTGAAAATATGGAATTAGCAAACAAACGTTTCGACCTTAGAATAAATCTAGATGCCGTGAATTGGAGCAAAAAAGATGCTCAACACTATACGCAACTTATTACTTCTTGTTTTGGCATTCCTTGCCAAGAAACAACTCGTTGTCGTTTGAAGAAAGCATCAGATACCCTCGTTGAAAATAATTTACCTATCTCGGCTGATGCTCCTCCAATAGAATTTGATGATATTTTGGAAATGTTTGATAAGGCTTCTCCTGAAATAACTATTCAAGCAATTCCATGCAAGGTAGCACTTCATAACCTTACCTAAAAGCCAGTTATAGTAGATCTTAAGGTCAGGGGCATGACATGCACCTATCAAGCTTGGGGACCAGAACACACTGCTTCACACTACTTTCAAGACGTACAACATTTACTAAAACATGCAAGGTTTATACCAGAGAAACAGATTTACAGATCTGTCACTGTATATAATTATTCCAAAGTGAGGGATCTCTCTATACTAATGCGTGCTGATGCTGTGGAAATTTTGAAAGACGAATTTAAGCGCTTGCACCCACCTTCACAACTAAGCCACTCTTTGCGTAATGAACAACGACTTCTTGGCCAGCATACAAAAAAGGGTGACAGAGCAGCCACTCCTAAAAATTTTAGAACTACAAGCGTTCGCCCTAAACCTTCTTCAAAAAACAAGCTTTGAGCATAAACTGCCCAATATCTGTTTTACAATCAACTTCATGATCACCATCTACTAAGCGAATGCTCTTCACCTTAGTGCCCATTTTAAGTGTAGTGGATGACCCCTTAACCTTAAGATCCTTAATAAGCACGACGGCATCACCATCGGACAAAATATTCCCATTGGAATCTTTTATAACCGGATCAACATTCGTGTCTATTTCAGTAGATTGTGTTGCAGACCACTCATGGCCACAATCAGCACAAACAAAATTACCATCATACTGGTAAGTATTTTCCATGCCACATTGGGAACAAGCTGGAATAATTATTGTCATCATTTCCTCTAATAATAAAGTAATTCGCTAAAGTCTGTTGATTGGGAAGTAATCTCAGTAACTGGATAGTAGACTAACACAGCCCCGGGGATATTACATCTTGATAAGCTTAAGGATTATTTTGGAGCTTTGATCCGCATATGAAAACGGGTGACTGAATAGCCACCCGATATCTTCTCATTCTTTAAAAATCCAAAAATTCTTCTTATTTTGTTTTTTGCAAAATTGATCTATACCTTCGTCTTTTATCACTGCTGTATCTTCCTCTGTCACTGGCATTAACCATAGAATATTGGTTGTATCATCATCAAATGAAGGAAGAGAAACAGAAGGTAATTTCGCACATTCATTTGCACCAACACATACAACATTAGGAAACTCTGAAGAAAAAACATCAGCGGCAGAAATTGTGTGACCGTGACCCAACCACGAAAGATTTTGCCATGGAATAGTAGTTTGAGCACTTATATACTGCAATATGTTTTTCTCATTTTTAGTAAAGGTTTTTGTTTCAATAGCTAAAGCTATTTCTATACGCCTTTTGGTTTCCGGGGTTTCAGTATACATTTCTACCATAGGCTGAGAAATCAATGACACACCTACAGTAAAGAGGTAAGTAATGCCTTTGACTTCAAATTTTACTAGAGCTTTTGGTGGGAAAAAACCACCATCAATAGCATAGTACTTAACATGAGATCCAAATTTACTTTCTAGAACAGAGAGGCACTCATCTTTGAATTTATTCCAGTATTCGTCATCAAAATTTTGCCAAAATTGCTTAGCTTTTAGAACTCTTTCCCAAAGAACATTCTCCTCTTTTATCAATGGCAGAACCCAAGGGTTATCTTTTACACAGCCTGACGCAAAGACAGGAAATGTATCTTGAACCCAAGGAGGAATAACACCTAATATCTCACCTTGATAAAGGACGCCTACACCATCTCCTTCTTCAAACCACACCACTTCAATTTCTTCTGGATTCAGTGAGCTAACTCCACTCGGATACTTGCAAAATTCTGCTGGTAGCATTGACGGTAAGCCATTCTGCATTGCTTTAATATCAAGATCAATAGGCGCTGCACCTTGGTTACAAAGCCAACATAAACCTTTAAATGCAATAGATTCATTGTCATCAACAATCTGCAATAAATACATATGAGTAGCGTTATTGCACTCCTCAATAATAACCTTTAATGGACAAACCGGGGATCGCGACTCTATCAAGAGTTTTGGCTCTGGTTTTTTCTTTTTAAATAAGTTTATTATTCCCATTTTTCTCTTTTTTTTCTTTTTCATATAAACAATTTGAAATATTTTCCCCGTAGTGTATCCCTGCTTTTAAAGATATGTACAACTGTACAAAATATCTGAAAAATTTCTTTTTGCTAAATCTTCGCTATTTATAAAAAAATTCATAGTTCCACGATCAGCCACTAAAATCTCTCCATCCTCAGTAGAGTCCACTTGCAATAATAAAAAATCCATTGGCTTAGGTAGTACACAATCATGCCTTGGATCATCTTGTGCAAAAATTGGATAGCCTCCAATACGACTCCCGTATTCATGGTAGCCTAATTGTTGACGAAGAAAATTTTCTACAACTTTCATTTTCTGATCTTTCTCCTCACACCACTTGATAAATTTGGCAGTATTTTCAGGTTCTGGATCTATCATAGCTTTTGAGGCAATTTGGTCATGATATAGGTAGTTGTGATGAGTCATTGGCATGTAAAGCAATGAAAAAATTAATCTATATCCAGGGAAAGGATTCTTAAAGATAGCATAGTTGTATTTCTCACCGTAAGTTTTTCCTAGGGTTTCTAAAAACGTAAAATCAGACTCACAAGGCAAGCTGCTATCTTCGAAGTACATAACCTTAAAATAATTTTGTTGAATAGGATTATTGTAATCCTCACCCAAATGACTATGACCAGGCTGATAAAAGAACGATATGATTCCGTTTTCTGGCAAAAAAGGCAAGGGCAAAATTTCTTTAAAATTTATTTGCCCAACAAAACTAAGCGGCACCCCATCTTTATCTTTTGGATAAGGAATACCTTTTGGTAAATAAGGAAGTCCCCCAAATTTACTCTGTATTGAACTTAAATTATTGTCCTGTTTAATGTCTATTTTTAAATACGGTAAAATGGATAATTTAAGCGCTTTTGCTATCTCACCATCAAGTTGTTCCAAACAGATTTGAAGTTTTTCTTTATTTGATATTAATTCCTGCTGCATAATTGTTTTTCACACATAAAAAATATTGGTTAATAATTTTTTCCATACAGGCTTTATATTCATTCTACGAGTCCTCTTCTCAATAATTCAGTACGTGCTCGCTCTTTATAGTAAGCTTCACGTAGAACATTATTCCATTCTTTCCTTGCTGCTTCTGGTAGTCCTTCTCCTACTGGTTTAGGATGCTGAATCATATTTTTCGCATTATGATCTAGCCCTGGTATTTCTACGATAAAACCATCCGGATGCCTATGGTCTAGCTGTAAATAGTGGTGACCATGCATAGGATTCCCATTTATATCTCTAAAGGCTTTTCCTTTTTTTACCATTTCTTTTAACTCAGCTTCACCCAGATGACTCAAATCTCGCACGGCTCTAAATTCCACTCCATCAAACTTTACTCTGCCGGGCGCTAAATATTCAAGTTTAGAACCAGCTGGAATAGCATCCATTCTTAATGCCCGACCAACTATTGATCTTTCATGATGAGCAATCACCTTCTCAGTGACGCGCATTTCAAAAGCTGCGATGTAACGTCCACCTTTTTTAACAACTTTCCCAACGACACCAGCCATCATCGTCTCTACAGCTGCTGATGTAGAAGCCGCCATCATTGCCGTTCCCAATGAACCTTGTCCTCTGAGTGCATCACGTATGCCATCAAGCGCTGTTTTGCCTGCATCAGCATAGGGTGTGACCATATACAACAATTCAACTTTAGAAGGAATAAAACCCTTTATTTGGAATATTAAACGTTAAAATAATATTATTTTTAACGAATTATGGATTATTTTGAGGAATTTGGCGGTTATTGGGCGTGCATTCACACACCCATTTTAATATTTCTTAGATTAATGCCTTCGAAGGCTCTCTGCCACTAAAGCCCCAAGCTTATCGAAGTATGTAAATTGCGTTCTCAACGTTGCGGTTGCTGCGTCTTTAAGCACTTTTAATCTTTCGGAATTTGTAATGGCTTCTGCAAAGTCTACGTCTTCAGAGCTCGACAAAGCGTCCTGAAGGTTTAGCGACATTGTCTCCATATTTTCTTCAATCTGCTCAAACTGAGAACTATACGACGATATACGCGTCAATTCACCTAAAACGGTGCTTAATGCAGTATCAATAGCCGTAATGGCTAATTGTGCATTAGCTTGACTTGTTAAATCTGGTAACGTTGAACCAAAAACAGCTGCCGCTCTCATATCTCCGAAAGTTACCGTTGTAATGCCTGACGCTGTTATTGTTTCGCTTGAAAAGCCTGCATTTTCAGGAGTACTTCCACCTATAATTATTGAACTTACTGATGATAAGGAAACGGTGCCTGAATACGCTGAAGCCGCTGGACCAGCAACATTTTCTGGACTGATTCTTGAGTACCAAATTCTTAACTCACTCCCATCATTTGCATTTATCTGCAAATGACCATTCATATTTTGCGCACTAATCTTCAGCTCTGCCATATCTGGATGGGCATTAATGGCATCGACCACTTGACCAATCACTTGGTCAGCCGATTCAGTCTCTGAAAGTGGGCCTATGGGGACTTCGATATCGTTAATAATAATTGGATTAGTTGCTGATATGCTGTCAAATATCCCAGTTCCGGTAGCGGAGGTTAGGGCTGATGCGGTCACACCAGTAGAACTTGTGAGTAAGTTTATTGCTTGAGCGACATCTTTAGCAGTGTCCGATGATGTAGCACCAACATCCAAACCATTGATGGTTAAATCACCTTCGCTAAGTGTTGTATCAATAATAGATCCAGTCACGTTGGCTTCCACTACGTGTGCATCTGTTTGACAATTAATAAAGAGCGTTCCATCAAACAGCGTTCGGGTGCCCCAGGTAGCATGTGCATTAGAATCAAACTGAGCAATGTTTTGTTGAAATATAGGATCCAGGTTAGCGACCCGTCCCTCATTAGTATAAATACCATTGCTAGCTTGTATCGCTTGAGACCTCATCGTAGTAAGAAGATCTGCATTTGCTCGTAGCATACTATGAGCAATTTCGATGGTATTTTTTGTTTGCGAAACAACGCTTTGCACACGTTTTGTGGTCGAAACATCAATGCTTAAACGCTTTGCAAGAGTTGATGCCAAAGGGTCAGAGGCAGGATTAGGATTTTGCAACCCTGACGCTATCTGTGCTTGCGTATTTCCAAGCGCTTTGTCTGTACGTCCCATTTGCCTGAGGATGTTTTGAGCACCAACGTCGATTTTCATAAATTTCTCTTAATCTCACTACCTAATACTCTTTATGCAATTTTCGAGCCAACTACATAAAAATAAATCTAGATAAGTTTTTACTTAAATATATATTAACTATTTTTTACTACAAATGTTAGTAAGCATTGCTCGCTTAGATGATTCATGGTCGCGTCATGCTTTACAGCAAGGACCATATTACAGAGGCACACTCCCCCTGCTGTTCTTGCCGAGCTTGGTGACAATTTTGTATTAGGAGATTTTTATGATTAAACAATTTAAATACATATTAGCAATTGCAACTACCATTGGTTCATACCTTGGCGCAGCTACAACTTACATTCCCGGATCTGAATTAGCTAATGGTACTAGAAGCGATACTATCCGAATCGGTAGCGCGGGAGGTTTTTCAGGCTTCACAAATCCCAGTAGGCGCATCAAAACTCTTTACTTAACTTTTGTAGAATCAGGATCAACTCCTGCAGCAAATACTAGTGGCTATACAGGCACTAGTCTTCCTACTACTGTTGATGATTTATGGTTGGAAGGCGATGCTAGTGACTTCGCTACGCTCGTTTCAGGTGGCGCTCAGTATGCTCTACCTACTCCCGCAATCAATACCACCATTCACTTTTTGTTATCTGCTGCACCAACAACCAGTCCTCTTACTTGGTTCAAAGATACTCTCCCTTCTGGTTGCAGGTTAGTAATTGAACCTGGCTCTGCAGATCCGTTTATTAATACCGTACTACCATTAGCCGGCGGCAATATAATAATTGGTGCTCCTGTGGCTCCTGCAGTAGGATTTTCTGATTTACTAGCTAGTATGACAGGCTCATGTCCTATTCAAAGGCACCCAAATATAGCTGCTAAAAATGCTTATTCCCTAGCGGTAATGACATTAGCAGAAGATACAACTTTCCCTTATGCAGTCAATGGCATAAGTCTAGCTGGAGAGAATACAACCACGTTTGGTGCCACCTCTGACATTCTTGACCCTTCTTCTGACTCTGCTGATGCTGGGTACACTGTTGCTGCTCATAAAATACTTACAATTGTGGGATCTCACGCTGCCTTACCTGGCATTCGATCTGTTCTTGAAGCTGGAGGCACCGCTAACATTAAAGTAACCACAACTATAGTTCCACTGCCGAAATTAACACCTTCATTAGCTTCACATAGTTAGCTAAAAATAGTTTTTTACTCTCCTTCGCTTACGGTCATAAGCGAAGGAGTTATCTATTTTTAATCTGACACAAACCACGCCTAATCTTTCTCAATAAAACCCCACGAAGCAATTCCATGGGGTTTTTGTTTGTACAATTATTAATAATTATAATTATGTA
>CAITNM010000012.1 GCA_903893805.1 uncultured Alphaproteobacteria bacterium
ATTGTTAATTGTATGAGTGTATATTTAATTAAAATCTGTACAGTTTAAGAATTATGCGCTTAGTCCTTGTCGTTATTTTTTGCAGTGTGCTTTCTGCCAGTATTTGTAAAAGTGTTACTCCTCATTTGTACGATGCGGCCGTTGCATATGAACAAAATGTAAAAACATTTGTAAGTATTCTGCCAGCTATAACGGAGGCTTCATCAAGGCCAGACGCGGCAAAAGCCGAAGAAGCATTGGAAACAATAAAAAGTATGGTCGCTAAATGCAATAATACCATTGACCATTCAGATCCAGATTTTGCAGATGTTAAAAAAGTTTTAGGGACAGTTATTGCTAATAGCCTTATTTTACAAAAAAGTGGCCCTTTTACACAGCCTGGATTAACACTTTCAAAAGAGAGTGCGATTACTGCCTCTAACAAACTTATGGCCTTACTTGTTGAAATCCCAGTGTTTGCATCCGTTGTGAAAAAAGCAGATGTTTCAGACGAGGATGATGACGAAGAAGAAGATGAAGAAGATGAAGAAGATGTTAAGAATGAGAAAGATAAGAAGGCTCCCTAACTCCCATCACCTGAATAATAAAACATAACTACTAGTTTTTCCCCATAGCTTGCCCATAGAATTTTTTATTAATAATTGTAATATCTAATGATTTACAAATTTTTCTGCTTCAAGGGCAGCCATGCAACCTTGTCCAGCGGCGGTCACAGCTTGGCGGAAAATTTTATCTTGCACATCACCTGCGGCATATACACCTGGTATTGAAGTTGCTGTGCTGTTCGGTGTGGTAACAATATAGCCTTCTTCGTCACACGTTAGCTGATCTTTGAATGGACCATTCATTGGGGTGTGTCCAATCGCCACAAAGGCACCGTCAAACACATGGTCAGAAATAAGTTGAGTTTTTAAGTTTTTAAGTCTTAATCCCGTTAGGTTTTTAAAGGGTTGATCGTTTCCTAAAAATTCTTCAACGGCTGAATCCCAGATTACAGAAATCTTAGGATTTTTAAACATTCTATCTTGAGCAATTTTTTCAGCACGTAAATGATCACGACGGTGAATAAGTGTTACATGGGCGCAGTGATTGGTTAAATATATAGCTTCTTCAACCGCGGAATTCCCGCCGCCAATAACTGCCACATTCTTATTTTTGAAAAAGAAACCATCACAAGTTGCACATCCAGATATACCATATCCGCGGTAATGCGTTTCGCTATCTAAGCCTAGCCACCTTGCTTGAGCGCCGGTTGCAATAATCACTGCATCGGCTGTATAGGTTGTAGGCGTATCTGTTGTAACAGTGAATGGGCGCTTTGAAAAATCAACGTTTTCTACTGATTCATAGCGCATATCAGTGCCTACATGGGCAGCTTGGGCATGCATTTGCTCCATTAGCCATGGGCCTTGAATAACGTTTTTAAAGCCTGGGTAGTTTTCCACATCGGTGGTAATAGTCAATTGTCCGCCGGGTTGAGGGCCCAATAATTGAATAGGTAGCAAATTCGCGCGCGCGGCGTAAATAGCTGCGGTGTATCCGGCAGGGCCAGCGCCAATGATTAAAACTTTTGTATGGTTAGTCATTTATTTTTTCTCCATTACCGTGCCGTCATTGCGAGCGAAACGTGGTAATCCAGTGTGTAATCTCAGCCTTATTTTGGCAAACATGCCCGGACCAAACCTGTAAACAACGGATGTGGACTAAACGGTCGTGATTTTAATTCCGGGTGAAACTGACAAGCAATAAAAAATGGGTGAGGGCGGTATTCAACAATTTCAGGCAACAGTCCATCTGGTGACATACCTGAAAACACGTATCCTTTATTTTCTAAAGCTTCTCGGTATTTGAAGTTCACTTCATAACGGTGACGGTGGCGTTCATCAATTTGCGTTTTGCCATATAAATTATAGGCAAGAGTACCTTCAGCAATGACACACGGAAATGATCCAAGGCGCATTGTGCCGCCCATGTCATCAGAAATCCCCCGCTGTTCTTTTTGTTCTCCGCTCATCCATTCGGTCATCCGAGCAACAATCGGGTTGTTTGTAGAGCCAAATTCTGTGCTTGAAGCATCAGTCATGCCAAGTTCAGTGCGAGCCGCTTCAATAACGCCTAATTGCATGCCTAAGCATATGCCAAGCAATGGTACTTTGTTTTTGCGAGCATAGTTAATGGCTTGAATTTTGCCATCAATTCCACGTTCACCAAAGCCACCAGGAATAATTAGTCCATCAACACTTTGAATTTTCGCAAGAAGTGTTTCGTCTTCTGCGTCAATCCAGGTTTTTTCAATTTCAACTTGTTCGGCAATACCCGCATGGGTAATGGCCTGATCAAGGGATTTATAAGCATCTTTAAGTTGGACATATTTTCCAACAATACCAATACGAACTTTAGCTTTTGGATTTTTTAACTTAACAATTAGGTCTTTCCACGGCTTTAAGTCAGGCACCGCTTCAATTTTAAATGCTTTGGCAACGGCAGCATCAAGTCCTTCTTGATGGTAAACCAAAGGAATTTCATAAATATTTCCAGCGTCTTGAGCGCGAATTACATTTTCATAAGCGACGTTACAAAATAGAGCTAATTTTTGTTTAGCATCGTCCGGAATTTCATGCTCACTGCGACATAATAATATGTCAGGACGGAGCCCTAATGTTTGTAATGCTTGAACCGAATGCTGTGTTGGTTTTGTTTTAAGTTCGCCAGCAGCCGCCAAAAATGGCAAAAGAGTAACGTGAATAAGCAGGCTATTTTCATTGCCAAGTTCATTGCGTAATTGGCGCATCGCTTCAAAAAATGGTAATGCTTCAATATCGCCAACTGTACCGCCGACTTCGCAAATAATAATATCAACATCATCACTGCCATTGCAGATGAAGGCTTTGATCTCATCTGTAATGTGCGGAATAACCTGAACGGTTGCGCCTAAGTAATCACCACGGCGTTCTTTAGCTATGACGGAAGAGTAAATTTTACCCGAAGTGACGCTGTCAAATTTTGTTGCATCTTGGTTAGTAAAGCGTTCGTAATGACCCAAATCAAGATCAGCCTCGGCCCCATCAGACGTTACAAAAACTTCCCCATGTTGATAGGGATTCATCGTGCCTGGGTCAACGTTCAAATACGGGTCAAGCTTGCGTAACCGCACGCTTAATCCACGAGCTTGTAATAATGCTCCCAATGCAGCACATGCAAGCCCTTTACCTAAGGATGAACTAACACCTCCGGTTGTAAAAATAAACTTAGCCATGATCTATTGTTGGCTTGGAGCTTGGCTAACAACTTTCGTTTGGTTATTAATCGAATGACTTGTAAGTACCGTCATGACCAAACAATTTCCCATAAACAATGCTGCCAATACGGCAGTTATACGTGTTAAAAGGTTTGCAGAACCGCGCGCTGTAAACATGCTTGAGCTGTTACCGCCACCCATGCCAAGTGCACCACCTTCGCTGCGCTGCAAGAGAATAACACCAATAAGTGCCAAAGTTATAAAAATTTGTATAATTAACAGGGTGTTCATAAAAATCCTCGATTGTTATTTTGGGCTAATGATCATAATCATTTGTTTACCTTCCAGCTTTGGGCTGTGATCAACTTTTGACACTTCCTCAAACTGGGTTTTCACCTTCATTAAAATTTCATAACCAATATTTTGGTGTGATAATTCACGGCCACGAAAACGCATGATAATTTTAACTTTGTTACCTTCCTCGATAAACCGCTGAATGGCTTTGCATTTTATTCCAAAATCATGAGGGTCAATCATAGGACGAAGCTGAATTTCTTTAATTTCAACAACTTTTTGTTTTTTCTTTGCTTCAGCTTTTTTCTTTTGCAATTCGTACTTGTATTTTCCAAAATCAAGAATTTTGCACACCGGTGGCTCAGCATTTGGGGATACCTCAACTAAATCCATGCCGGCTTTTTGCGCCAAATTCATGGCTTCTGACCTTGATACTACACCAAGCATTTCGCCTGCCTCATCAATCAGTCGCACACTTGAAGCGTGAATTTCGTTGTTTATTCTAGGCCCATCATGCCCGCGTGATTCGCGTTGGGGCGTGCCATCGTTGGGAAATCGGCTAATAACAAGTCTCCATATAGGGATGATACATACAAAGAAAAAGTATCAGAAAAGTAAGCATACGTCTATGCAATTTGAATAGACAAAACTTTTGCTTAACATTTAAAAATAGGCTAGCCTTCTTTTGTCAGTAGCTGGGCGGTCGCTGTGTTATGCAGAGGAAAGTCCGGGCTCCATACAAACAGGATGCTGGATAACGTCCAGCGGGGTGGGCTAAAAGCCCATTTTAGGGAAAGTGCCACAGAAAACGTACCGCCGATTTAAGCTGTAAGGCTTAAGTTTGGTAAGGGTGAAAAGGTGCGGTAAGAGCGCACCGTGAGCATGGTGACATGCTTTGCAAGGTAAACCCCATCCGGAGCAAGACCAAATAGGGGCAAAAGGCTTTTAGCCCGGTGTGTTTGTGCGCCGTTTTTTGCTCGGGTAGGTTGCACGAGGTGGTAGGTAACTACCATCCCAGAGGAATGATCGCCCAAAGCACATTTGTGCTTGGACAGAACCCGGCTTATAGGCTGCTGACAATTCACAAAGTTTGATTGTAAACGAAAAAAGCCACAGGATTTTAATCCTATGGCTTTTAGTTTTGTTAAAGGTTTTTTTTACTGAAGAAGTTTTAAAACACTTTGTGGTTCAGCATTTGCATGCGCTAACATTGAAGTGCTTGCTTGCTGTAGAATTTGCAGTTTTGAAAAATTAGTCATTTCTACTGCGAAATCTGTATCCATTATTTGGCCCTTTGTAGCTTGAAGATTCACTGAAGAATTCTCTAAATTCTCAATTGCACTAAACAAACGGTTCTCAATGGCTCCAAAATTACTGCGAATATTGGAAATGCCATCAATTGCACCATCAATAATGGCTAAAGCAGCGATAGCAGCGCTTTGCGTGGCCATGTCTATCGAAGATAAAGTAGTTAGTTCTGATGTTGTGCCTCCCTCTAAACCAGCGTAACTAGTATTAGCTCCACTTACTGTTATAGGGTTAGCGCAATTTAATGTAATGGTTCCATGTATTGTTCCTTCTTCCACCGCACCAAGGTCTGAGTTTGCGATGCCATCGCCATACACAATTGTAATATTTCGCCCATCTTCGGCTGTGAATACTAACTTACCGTCACTGTCAGCGGAAGCTATAACACCAGTTTCAGTTGAGAGTAAATTTATTGCAACCAAAGCGTTTGTCACGTTTTCTTCCAGAGACTCATTTATGGAAATTGGAGAAGTTGGTACACCGTTTATTACAATAACGCCTCCAGTATTCGTTGATTCAGCAAAATCATTAACTTCTATTACAGTTGGGTTTGCAACCGCATGAGTCTGCATGTAGCTTCCGCTTGTATTGATAGCAGCTGCTATCGCTATGGCGCTTGCTTTAGGGAATAAGAAACTTAGACCATAATCTTTAGATGCACCGATAGCGGCACCATCAATCACGAGGTCTCCTGCGTTAAGTGCATCAGTGACTTGATCACTAGTCATAATGACTGCACCTATGTTTTGAGTATTAGCTGAAGCAGAGACAAGGTCTATGGTGTCTCCAGCTTGTGTTCCAACTTGTAACGTTGTATTCAGCGTACCGTCTATCAATTTTAGTCCATTGAAATTAGTCTGATCAACAACGCTGTTAATTTGTCTCAATATAGCATCAGCATTTGTATTAATAGATGAGCGGTCACTAGAGGTTAAAGTTCCGTTTGCTGCTTGCATCGCAAGGGCGCGCAGAGTCGTTAAAGATTGTACAATAGATCCCAAAGACCCGTTGGCAATATTGATAAGAGAGACGCCTGATTGGGCATTTTCGGATGCTTGATCTAAGCTTCCTATCTGAGCTGCCATTCGGGTAGCAATAGATAATCCAGCTGAATCGTCAGCCGCTTTATTTATTTTTAATCCAGTTGATAAACGTTGCATGGATGAAGTTAGTTCAGTTTTATTCTTCTCCAAGCTCAGTAATGCATTTAATGCAGAACCATTTGTATTGATTGCCATTGACATACTGTACTCTCTTTCTTCAAAAATTTGTTTACGATGACACGCTGACTGGTGCAACATTCGTGCCATCGGCTGATGCAGCGTTCAAATTCCTTCTATGTAAGGGTTTTAAAGGTATTTATTTTCAGCGTAATAAATATTATTAAGAGATTTTTGGACAAAATTTACCGAGATTGAGTGGGAAATTTTTGCCGGTTAAAGAGATGTCAAATAGGAATGAAAAACTTTTTGTGGATTGTTTTGTGTGCCCTTTTACTACGGTGACTAATAGAAAAAGCTGATGATGAAAACAAAAGACCATAGGGATTAACCCTATGGTCTTTTTTAGTCAGAGTAATATAACTTACTGAAGAAGTTTTAAAATACTGTGCGGAGCAGTGTTTGCATGCGCTAGCATCGCAGTACCTGCTTGTTGTAGAATTTGCAGTTTAGAAAAATTTGTCATTTCTACTGCGAAATCTGTATCCATTATTTGACCTTTTGCAGCTTGAAGATTCACTGAAGAATTCTCTAAATTCTCAATTGCACTAAACAAACGGTTTTCAACAGCACCAAGATTACCGCGAATGTTGCTAATTGCATCAATTGCACCATCAATAACGGCTAAAGCAGCAATAGCATCGCTTTGGGTAGCTAGATCTATCGAAGATAAAGTTGTTAAAGTTGACGTCGTGCCTCCTGTCAAACCAGCGTAGCCAGGATTAGCTCCACTTATGGTTATAGGATTGCTAGAAGTTAACGTAACGGAGCTTTGTGTTATACCTGCTGCTGCCCCCCCAACATCTGTATTTTCGATGCCAGAACCATACAAAATTGTAATATTGCGCCCGTCTTCGGCTGTGAAGACTAACTGACCGTCACTGTTAGCAGTAGCGGTAACACCAGTTTGGGTTGATAGTAAATTTATCGCGACCAAAGCGTTTGTTACATTTTCTTCTAGAGAAGTGCCTATAGAAATTGGAGAAGTTTCTACGCCATTTATTGTAATGACGCCCCCAGTATTTGTTGATTCAACAAAATCGCTAACGTCTGTGATAGTAGGATTTGCAACAGCTTGTATGCTGGCTCCGCTTGTATTAATGGCAGCTGCTATTGCTATGGCGCTTGCGTCAGAGCTTTCATAACTTATTCCATCAGCTATAGATGCACCGACAGCAGCTCCACCAACAACAAGATCGCCTGCACTAAGTGGATTGAACACAGAATTACTAATCACAATGACTGCGCCTATATTTTGAGTGTTCGCCGATGCCGCTACAAGATCTATGGTGTCTCCAGCTTGTGTTCCAACTTGTAAAGTTGTATTCAGCGTACCATCTATCAATTTCATTCCATTGAAATTAGTCTGATCAACAACACTGTTGATTTGTGAAAGTAACGCAGTAGCATTCGCATTAACAGATGAGCGATCACCAGAAGTTAACGTCCCGTTTGCTGCTTGCATCGCAAGCGTGCGTAGTGATGTTAGTGATTGTGCTATAGATCCTAAAGATCCGTCTGCAACATTAATAAGGGCTACACCAGATTGAGCATTTTCAGCTGCTTGAGTTAAGCCACCTATTTGGGCTGCCATCCGGGTAGCAATAGCTAAACCAGCTGAATCGTCCGCTGCTTTATTTATCTTTAATCCAGTTGATAACCGTTGCATGGATGAAGTTAGTTCAGCTTTATTTTTCTCCAAGCTCAGTAGAGCATTTAAAGCGGAACCATTTGTATTGATTGCCATCGACATATCGTACTCTCTTTCATCAAAAAATTGTTTACCATGACACGTTGTCTGGTGCAACATTCGTGCCACGGATGATGCTGTACCGCAGATTTCGTAATACATAAGGCACAGCGTAGAAGTCAGGGTTAGATGGTGTCTATTCTTTGATCATAGTAAGTATTGTTTACTAGATTTTGGGGGCAAATTTTGCCGACTTTGCAGAGAGAAGGGGAATTTTTTACCTGCTTAGTGAGCCCAAATGAAAAATGCACAAATAGCTTTTGCCAGTTATTTATGCACTATTTTTTGTTTGAGTAAGTTGTAGAGGCGGATCGAGATGATACCAGGTGAATGACTAAATAAGCCATATTATGCTTGGATGGAATTTGGCTGTAGGTTACTAGTAATTTGAAAGTGAAATAATGAATACAAAAAAGGCCATAGAGCTAAGCCCTATGGCCTTTTAGTTAAAGACTTATTTCTTACTGAAGAAGCTTTAAAACACTCTGTGGGTCAGCGTTTGCTTGCGCTAACATCGAAGTGCCTGCTTGCTGCAGAATTTGCAGTTTCGAAAAATTTGTCATTTCTACTGCGAAATCTGTATCCATTATTTGACCTTTTGCATTTTGAAGATTCACAGAAGAGTTCTCTAAATTCTCAATTGCGCTATACAGACGGTTTTCAACAGCTCCAAGGTCACTGCGAATGTTACTAATTGAATCAATGGCTCCGTCAATAACTGCTAAAGCAGAGATAGCACCAATTTGGGTTGTTAAATTTACTGTAGACAAAGTTGTTAGGTCTGATGTTGTGCCTCCTGTTAAGCCAGCATAAGCAGGATTTTCTCCACTTATAGTTATAGGCTTGGAGGAATTTAACGTAATGGTGCCATGTGTTGTTTCTTCTGCCGCAGCACCAATATCCGTATTTACAAAACCATCACTATACTCAATTGTAATGTTGCGTCCATCTTCAGCTGTGAATACGACCTGACCTTCACTGTTAGTGCTGGCAACGACACCAGTTTGAGTTGATATTGCATTTATCGCGCTTAAAGCATTTGTTGCGTTTCCTTCTAGGGTGGCGCCTATAGAAATTGGAGCAGTTGGTACGCCATTTATTGTAAGAAATCCGCCTGTATTTGTTGATTCAACAAAATCACTAACGTCTGTTACTGTAGGATTTACAACAGCATGAGTTTCTACATAGCTTGCGCTTCCATTAATAGCAGCTGCAATTGCAATGGCGCTTGAATCTGCTTCTCTGTAACTCAATCCTTCAGCGACAGTTGCATTAATAGCAGCGCCATCAATAAAGAGGTCTCCCGCGCTAAGTGCACTGGTGATAGCGCCACTAGTTACGATGACGGCCCCTATGTCGAAAGTATTAGCAGAAGCAGCTCTAAGAGCGATGGAATCCCCCGCTTCACTTCCAACTTGCAAGATAGTATCAAGGGTGCCATCTATCAATTTTAGACCATTGAAATTAGTCTGATCAACAACACTGTTAATTTGTGTAAGTAAGGCAACTGCATTTGTATTGATCGACGCACGGTCAGTAGATGTTAACGTTCCGTTTGCTGCTTGTATTGCAAGCGTGCGTAGGGATGTTAATGATTGTGATATAGATCCTAAAGATCCATCAGCAATATTAATAAGGGCTACACCCGATTGAGCATTTGAAGATGCTTGAGTTAAGCTACCTATTTGAGCTGCCATTCTGGTAGCAATAGCTAGTCCAGCTGAATCATCTGCTGCTTTATTTATCTTCAAACCTGTTGATAATTTTTGCATTGATGTTGTTAGCTCGGATTTATTTTTTTCTAAACTTTGTAACGCGTTTAAAGCAGAACCATTTGTATTGATTGCCATTGACATGTTATATTCCTCTTTTTTAATTAATTACTGTATTGGAATGAGTAGTGCAACATTCGTGCCAAGCGGCAATTTGGTCTTGTGATCCGCAGTAGATAACGATTTCAGGAGCGTATATTTTTGTCATAGTAAGCAGAGTCATAAGATTTTTTAATAAATTTTATCGATATTTTAGGCTGTTTTTCGGTAATTTTTGCCGATCAGACAGATAAAACAGCGCTCAAGAGCTTTTGGCTGCTTGTGTCTGTGTACCATTTTGCTGTTATGGCTGATAAAAATCCTGATGCTCAACACAAAAAAAAAGCCATAGGGATTAGCCCTATGGCTTTTTATAGTTAAAGAAATATATTACTGAAGCAGCTTTAGAATGCCCTGTGGTTCAGCGTTCGCTTGCGCTAACATTGCAGTACCTGCTTGCTGTAAGATTTGCAACTTCGAAAGATTTGTTATTTCTGCTGCGAAATCCGTGTCCATTATTTGGCTTTTTGCATCCTGCAAATTCACAGAAGAGTTCTCTAAATTCTCAATTGCACTATACAAACGATTTTCAATAGCTCCAAGGCTAGCGCGAAGATTACTAATTGACTCAATGGCTCCGTCAATAATTGTTAAAGCAGTTGTGGCACCATTTTGAGTAGTTAGATTTATAGTAGACAAAGCCGTTAGCTCTGATACTGTGCCTCCCTCTAAACCAGCGTACTCAGGATTTTCTCCAGCTATAGTTATAGGGTCACTGGAATTTAATGTAATAGTGCCATGCGTTGTCCCCGCATTTACCGCTCCAATGTCTGTATTTTCAATACCATCGCTATATGCAATTGTAATATTACGTCCATCAGCTGCTGTAAATATTACCTGGTCGTCACTATTAACAGAGGCGGTAACACCTGTCTTAGTTGATAGTACATTTATTGCTTCTACAGCATTTATTGCATTTGTACTTTGGTTGCTTGTTATAGAAATTGGCGAAGTTGCAATGCCATTAATTGTAATGAATCCTCCAGTATTTGTTGATTCAACAAAATCACTAACTTCTGTTACTGTAGCATTTGCGATAGCTTCTACGCTGGTTCCGCTTGCATTGATAGCATTAGCTATCGCTATGGCGCTTGCATCAGAGTTTTCATAACTTAGACCATCCGCTACAGATGGAATAATAGTAGCTCCTTCAATGACAAGGTCTCCTGCGCTAAGTGCATTAGTAACTTCATCACTAGTCACGAAAACTGAACCTATATTTGCAGTATTAGCAGACGCAGCTATAAGGTCTATAGTGTTTCCAGCTTCAGTTCCAACTTGCAAGGTAGTACTAAGAGATCCATCCAACAAGTTCAGTTCATTGAAATTAGTTTGATCAACCACACTGTTAATTTGTGTCAGTAAGGATTCAGCATTGGTGTGAATTGCTGCGCGGTCACTAGAAGTTAAAGTTCCGTTTGCTGCCTGCATCGCAAGAGCGCGAAGGGCTATTATTGATTGTGAAATAGATCCTAATGCACCATCAGCAATATTAATAAGTGAGACACCCGACTGAGCATTTGAAGATGCTTGAGTTAGGCTTCCTATTTGCGCTGCCATTCTAGTGGCAATAGCCAAACCAGCCGAATCGTCTGCTGCTTTATTTATCTTTAATCCAGTAGATAGTTTTTGCATAGATGAAGATAATTGAGTTTTATTTTTTTCTAAACTCTTTAGCGCGTTTGAGGCTGATGAGTTGGTATTGATTGTCATTGACATGTTAGTCTCAATTCTTACTAAATTTATTTAAAATTCTTGTTTTGAGTTGTGCAACATTCGTGCCGAATAAGACAGAGATTGGCGCAGAGGCTGATTGAGTGCGTTTATTTTCACAGAAACAAGCATATTCATTAGTGTTTGCCCGTCATCCTGAGCCTACAAAGCAGGTGTAGAGGTCCAGTGAATATTATCATCTTGTTTAGCTTCCCGCGGCTTGGGCCTTGGGTCCAGTTCTATAGCATCTGGAACTAAAAAATTCGCATAAAAAAATGGCAAGGCTTACAAGCCTTGCCATGGGATTCACTAAATAAAAGAGGTTTTATTTAGCGTATGCGGTTTCACCTTTTTTAAATTTCTCAGGTATTTTTTTCATCTTGCTCACAAAATCAACTAAAGCTGCTCTTCTTTTTGCTCGTGCATCCTTTTCTGCCCCTTTTCCATTCTCAAGAGCCATTCCTGAAACTAATGTCTGAAGTAGCGTGTGCTTTGTTTCATCCATTTTTAGTACTTTTTTTAATAAAGCTGCGAATTGTTGTATGGATTTAATATTTTCAGGAACAAAAGTGGCTACTTCAAAAGTACTCGCCACTTGATATAGTTCATCATAAAGTCTTATATCTTTTTGGCGTTTTCTTTCTTGTCTTTCTTCTTCTTCAACGGCAGCTGCAGCAATTCGTTTTTCCTGATTTATATCGTGTTCTACCGCTTCAAGTACGGAAGAACACATTTCGCCTATAGTCATTTCTTTTCTATCACCTTCAAACCATTTTTTTCCAGAAGATGTAGTTACATTTTGATCTAGTTGTATAATAGGTTTGGTCCTGACATCGATACTTTTCAAAAATGCCATTTCAGCTCCCAAGCCCATTGTAATATAGCCAGTCAAAAATTGTAATTTTTTGAAATTCTCTGCAGAGACCGAATCCCCTGAAAACGCATCCTTTATGGACTCATAATAGCTCACAGGGCTATAATCGCTTGGAACTGCACTTAAATACTCAGCAATACTAAGCATCGCATCGAGCTCATCTTCTTCAGCAGTATCATCAATTACTATTGCAGGTATGTTTGCGTTCTGTAATGCCTTTGCTTCTACATTTGCCTCTGCCTTTGTGCGACGTGACATTCTAATAACGTCATCAATTGATAAATCAGAAGTTCCTATAATTCCTACTTGTTCAATAGCATAAGGCAAGTAAAGCATGTGATCATAGAATGCCCATCTATCAGCTTCAACCGCA
>CAITNM010000013.1 GCA_903893805.1 uncultured Alphaproteobacteria bacterium
ATGGTAATGCCTGGAGATAACGTGAATGTGAATGTGGAATTGATTGCACCAATAGCAATGGACGAGGGTTTACGTTTCGCAATTCGCGAAGGTGGACGTACCGTCGGTGCTGGTGTCGTTGCTAAAATTCAAAAATAAGTAGTATCTCAGCATAAGTTGAGACATTGAGCTTATTAACTCCTATTGGCTTACGCTAATAGGAGTTTTTGTTATTTTCAGTTTGCAAAAATTTTCTGACATTGACCAATAAAAATATTAAGTCGCTGCTGAAGAGCTTCTCCAGCAGAACGATGCAACGCCAAAATTCTGTAACCAGATGCTTTTGGTTGCCATTCAACTGGATGCAAATTCATTTTTAGTGCTAAAAAATCTGGAAGAAAACCAACTTCATTTGAACATGCACATATGTCTGCAATTAAAGACCAGCTTGGAATCCGTGCCTTAATTTCTAAACGATTTTTATAAAGGTGTTCCCATCGTTGTATAAGGCTTAAAACTTTCACTTGATTTTCTGGCAAAATAACAGGTCCTATAGGCGTGTTCGCAGATGAGGAATAAAGCTGAAAAAATCCTACGCCTACTTCAACAGATGTCGCTTCTTCCCAAGGTGAATTATCTGGCACAAGAGCAATATCTGCTTCATCTCTTAGTACGGCACCATAAGCATGATCAGGGCGCATTAAGTTTAAGATTAACTGACTCAATAGACAAAAGAGCTGGAACAACAACGCGTGCTATAGCGTGGGTGGTTGCAAGGCGAATAGGTCTAGGGCTGTCTATTGCAATAGTTTCACGAAATTTTTTTAACCATTCTTCGGCTTTAGGGACAAGAGTGGAGCTCTCATGAGTTAATCGGAAGGGTCGTTTTTCATGAGTAGAAAGAGGACGGTCAAAGGCTGCTTCTACGCGTAAAATAGCCGTGCTTGCCGCGCTTTGACTTAAGTTATGAAAGGATGCAGCTTTGCTTAGACTTTTTAAATGCGCAGCTGTTATAAAAAGCTCTAAATCAGAAATTCGTAGGTGGCTTAAGCGATTCATGCTTTTCTAGGACCTGTATATCTATTTTTTCGATATTGCATATTAATTATATCGACAATACAAAAAATCAGCAATGTAATATGATGGCTTTATTATGAAACTAAAAAGCAAATAAGCAACAATGAAAGCTCAAGAAAAGATTCTTCAATTTTTTATTCGCATATGTCGTTTTAATTTTGGCACATTTGAAAAAGAAGAATTCAAAAAATTCTTACGAATGGGAAGTATTTTTGCCCTTATTATTGGGGTGTATTGGACCCTTCGTCCTTTAAAAGATTCTATTTTCATGCAATTGGTCGATAAAATGTATCTGCCATACGCAAAAACCATTTCAGTGTTGGCGTTACTGCCGTTAGTGATGTTTTATACAAAATTATTAGGAAGAACATCGCGAGAAAGAATGTTGGTCATATTGCCAGCTTTTTATGGCATTAGTGTTCTATGTTTTAGCATCCTTATCGGTGCTGCACAGGCATCTACTGAAGAAATAGCTGCTCGTTCATTGGTTCCTTTTGTTGCTACCCAAGCACTGGGGTACATTTGGTATATGTTTGTCGAAAGCTTTGGTTCTCTTGTTGTTGCATTATTTTGGGCTTTTGCAACTGACACAACCGAAGCTCCCTCAGCAAAAAGAGGTTTTCCTTTAGTGGTGGCAATTGGTCAAATGGGTGGAATTCTTTTCCCTTATACAATCGGCGGTCTTCCTCATCGACTTGGGCTGGAAACTGACACTCTTTCTATGGCTATTCTTGGAGGTCTATGCCTTACAATTATCCCGTTAGTTAAATACTTTTTAAAAGCAACGCCCAGTAATCTTTTAACTTCATTCGGTGAACACAGCACAAAAGAAGAAACAAATCACGAGCCAGGTTTCTTCGAAGGCTTAAAATTAATGCTGGCTCATCGTTATTTGATTTGTATTTTTGCAGCAAATTTCATTTATGAACTAATCGTTACCATTTTTGATTTTAATTTCAAACTAGCAGCGGGAACAGCTTATACGGGTGTAGCGCTTAGTAATTACCTAAGTCTTTATGCATCAAGTGTGAATACTGTTTCATTGTTGTGTTTGCTTTTAGGCATAAGTAATGTAACGCGCTTTTTAGGTGTTGGGGTGGCCTTGGCCTCTATGCCTATTATTGTAGGTTTTGCATTGTTTGGTTTTTTGACGCTTGATTCTTTATCATTCCTATTTGCGTTAATGGTTGGATCGAAAGCCATCAATTATGCTCTAAACGGCCCTGCTTTGAAGCAGCTTTATATTCCCACAACTTCTGATGTGCGTTTCAAAGCACAGGCATGGATTGAAACTTTTGGTTCACGTGCTTCAAAAGAAGCTGGTTCATTGTTTAACATGTTACTAAAGCCTATGCAGTCTATTTTTGGGGTAGTAGCAGGTAAAGCACATTACCTTACTTTAAGTGGAGCCATTGGTTTTCCATTATTAATGCTATGGTTTGCGATTGCAGTTTATTTAGGGCGAAATTTTCGTAAAGCAATTGATGAGAAAAAAGTGATTTGTTAGAAAGAGAGTCACTATAACTTCTTTTTACAAACTGATAGACTCTTTTCATGCGTAGTATTTATGTTTTTTTATGAGTAATGCCCTAAAGTCGCTTGGGTGCGAATATATTTACCAAGACACTCCGGTAGATTTTAAAAGTGCACCTACCGTTTCTCATTCAAATGTTCAATCGGAGCATCCGGCATATGCTTGTAAAACTTTGGAAGAGCTTAAAAATGCAATGCTCACCTTTAAAGGATGCGCATTAAAGGAAACCGCTATTAACACTGTTTTTTGTGATGGTAATCCTAGCGCAGATGTTATGTTGGTTGGCGAAGCTCCCGGAGCAGATGAGGATGCGCAAGGTTTACCGTTTGTGGGTCAAAGCGGGCAACTTCTTTGTAAAATTTTTCAAGCAATTGGCTTGCCCCGTGACAAGTTATACATTTCAAATATTTTACCGTGGAGACCACCTGGAAATCGCACGCCAACAAATGAAGAAATCGCAATTTGTCAGCCATTTATTGAGCAGCATATTCACTTGGTAAAACCAAAATTATTGGTTTTTTTAGGAGGAGTTTCGGCAAAAACGCTTTTAAAAACAACTGAAGGAATCACCAAACTACGCGGTCAATTCCACGAATACAAAACGCAGCATGGGGATGTTATTCCTTGTTTCGCAACTTATCATCCGGCGTATTTAATGCGTTCACCTGGACAAAAAGCTCAGGTGTGGCATGACATGTTGAAGATAAAACTACGATTGGCTAATACCTAGTAATCAAGCTTGGGGTGCGAATCTTTACATAGTTTCAAAAGCAACCAGCTTAACAACAAGCATACGGGCACAGCGTATATAGCTTGCTGATAATCAGCAGCAGAATACATACGTGCTCCTGCGCTATCTAATGACCCAGTCCAGCCTCTATCTAAAATCCATCCCATTAATGGCTGAAATATAACGCCGCTCAGCATAACGATGGCATTTGTATAAGCCATGGCTGTTCCGCTTATTTGGTTTGATGTACGTTCTTTTACAACACTAAAGCAAAGAACCTGTCCACCAAGCCATAAACCACCTAAGAACAATGCAGCAACCGTTGGAAAGTACCCAATGCGTTGCGCATAAGATCCAACTAAAAAGCATATAGCGCTAGCTATCGCTGACATTTTCATCATCTTTATATAACTTTTTTGCTTAAATGCAAGCTTTGCAATAATAGGGCTGCCCACAGCCATTCCAATAAATACCATTGTGCTAGCAAATGACGCCCATTCATTATTAACTTGTAAAGAATTCATCAGAAAAGGAACCGCCCATAACTCAGCGAATGAAGATATTGGCACGTACATTAATCCGCCAATAGCCGCAGCTAAAAAGATTTGTTTGTCAGAAGCTAGCATGAATAAAGATTTACGCAATCCAATTGTTGGTTCGGGTGTTTTCGATTTACTCAATGATCGTTTTTTTGGTTTATTACGAATAAGTGTCCAGCAAAGAATTGTTACGGCAATTCCTGCATAAGCTAACCATAAGGTCGCTTGTTGCCAAGTGGTATAGTTCACTAATTTTGCTAAGGGGACGCCAGCAAATGTACCGCCAATTGTGCCAAGCATGTTTGTAAGCCCTGCTATAAAAGCAAATCTTCCCGCGGAAAACCAATCACTGGCTAATTTTAGGCAAGCAATAAATGCACATGCAGAACCTGCACCCACTAAAAACCGTGCAATTTCAGCGACTGTAATATCGGTTGTTGTGGCAAAAATCCAAGTGCCAGTTGTGCACAAAATACATGAGATCGTTATTACTAATCTGGCGCCAATTTTATCAAGCAGCATTCCACATGGAATCTGCAATGGCACATATGCCCAATAATAAAATGATGTAAGTAGGCCCAACCTAGTAGCATTAATGGTAAACGTGTCCATAATACCTTGAGTCATTACACAAGCGCCTGCGCGTAATATCATTTCATACCAATAGAAAATTGCAGCAGCTACCCATACAGCCCATGCATTAACGATTGCTGGCTTGCGGTTTGTGTTAGTGGGTGAGGGAACTTTGTGGTTGCTTGAATTATGCATTCCTGACTTCTTCACCTTGAATCTCCTGTGATTTTGTATATGTGTCATGAATAAAAAATACTAAAATTCTGCTGATGAGCAAACCAATTAAAACAGCTGACAAGGCGAATTTGTAATCTTGTAGTGTGTATGCTGGGGTTCCGTCTGAATTAAAAGAGCCGGTCCAAGAATAATCAATTAAACCACCAAGTAGGGGTTGAAAAATAATCGGACAAATCATTACTAGTGCATTAATAAACCCGACCGTGGTTGCTGTATGTCTTATTGAGTTACCTTCTTTAGCTACAGCAAAATATAAAAATGAAACGCCTGAAACAACTCCAGTGAAAAACAAAATTAAAAGAATTTCGTTGTAAGTAAGCTCTGGAATAGATAAAACAGCTAAAAATCCCAAAAATGTAGCCGTTGAAGAAAATGACATAACCTTTTTACGGCTCTTTAACCGTTGTGAGATTGATGAACAAATTAAGCACCCAATTGCAATGCCTAAGTAAACAACAATTGTCCCAGAGGAAGCTGTTTCATTGCTTAATCCATAACGTTGCATAAAGTAAGGAACGCCCCATAAATCAGCAAACGCAGCTAGAGGAATGTAGACCATACAACCATACAAACCAATCAACCAATTTTGGGGTTTGCGTGCGATGTCCTTTATTCCAACTAACAATCCAGCTTCTTCAGGTTTGTAAGATTTTGTTTCATCTGGCTTGTCCTTAATCACAAACCAACAAATAAGACCAATGATCACTCCTGCGGCAGCAGCTATTAACATTGCATCACGCCAACCAAAACTGTTTACTAAGATTGCGAATGGTTTGCTGCCAAACATGCCGCCCAAGGTTCCCATCATCATTGAAGCTCCCACAATTAGTGGAAAATGAGTTGGTCTGAACCAATCTGATGCAACTTTTAAACAAGAAAGGTAAGCACAAGCAGAGCCGGCACCCACAATAAATCTGCCAATATAAGCAATGGTTAAAGAAGAGCTTTGAGAAAATAAAATTGTTCCAAGTACGCAAAGGATAGTTGAAAAAGTCACAACTTTTCGGGGACCTAATTTATCAACAATTACCCCGCATGGAATTTGTAAGGGTACGTATGACCAGTAATAAAACGAAGCCAAAGATCCAACTGTGAAAGCTGTAATGTTGAACTGAGCCATTAGTTCGTTGGTTATAACAGTTGGTGAAACTCGCAGGATATATTCATAAAGATAAAAAGCCCAACCGCAGCTAAGAATTGCCCATGCCTTTAATGGAGTTTTGAACTGATTTTCCATTTCAACAAGACCACTTATATTTTTCTTTTCAGCCACAAGCAAACCTTTTTCTAAAACTCATATGCTTTATAAACCTCGGATGATAACACATTCATGCCAATATAACAAAAACACCAATTTCAAGCTGTGTGTTAGTTAATGCATAGTTTTATTTTTTGTATGTTTCTTGAATAAAGAAAACAATGAACCTGCCAAGCAAAAATGCAAAAAGCACAGCAGATAAGGCAAATTGATAATCCTTAAGAGCGTAGAGTGGAGCACCATCAACGTTGAAATTACCATCCCAAGAATAGTCAATTAATTTGCCAAGCAAAGGTTGAAAAATGAAGCCACTCGCCATAACAAGTGCATTGGTAAAGCCTACCGACGTGGCGCTGTACTTGGTTGGATTATTTTCTTGAACGGCTGGAAAATATAAAATTGAAAATCCAGCAGCAATACCAGACAAAAACATGGACACAAGCACCATATTAAAGGAAAAACCTGGTGCATACAGAACTACAGAAAAACCAATAAACGTCCATGTCACTGATAGGGCCATAACTTTTCGACGGCTTTGCCAGTAATCAGATAGTTTAGAGCTTATTGAGCAACCAATTGCATATCCAACAAACACCATAATTGCTCCATAAGAAGCTTTTTCATTGGCAATGCCAAATCGTTGCATTAAGTAAGGTGTGCCCCACAATTCAGCAAATACACATAATGGCAAATACATCATAAGGCCGTATAGGCCAATCAGCCAGTTTTGTGGTTTTGCGGTGATAATTTTTAGACCATCTAAAAGACCACCTTCTGCGATTTGAGATTTTTTATGATCAGGCCTATCTTTTATGACAAACCAAGAAATTATCATCACGACAACGCCAACAATGGCTGCAATTAACATTGCATTGCGCCATCCATGTGCATTGGAAAGTTTCGCAAACGGAAATCCTGCAACCATACCGCCGAAAGTTCCCATCATCATCGATATACCAGCAATAAAGGCAAATTTTGATTTATCAAACCAAACAGATGCAATTTTTAAGCAACAAATATAGGCACAAGCAGAGCCAGCACCAATTAAAAATCTACCAAATTGGGCAAAGATTATAGAGTTGCTGGTTGCAAAAATAACTGCGCCAAGAACGCAAAGAAGCGCAGAAATTGACACAACCTTACGAGGTCCAAACCTATCAGTAATCACGCCGCATGGAATTTGCAAAGGCACATAAGCAAAATAATAAAAAGCAATCAATGTTCCGACTGCACCGGCAGAAATGCCAAAACTGGTCATCAATTCATTGGTTATTACGCCGGGAGAGGCGCGTAAAATATATTCATAGAGATAGAAAGACCAACCACAGGCAAGAATAAACCAGGCGTTTGATGAAGTGGAACTTTTTTCTTTGTTTCCATTGTTATCGGTACGGTTGTCTGCTTTATTTTTTGCTAAGGACATACTTCTCCCAAAATTCTTTAATCGTTATTAACTCCCTACAGTAGCATATAATGATCAAGCTAATCAAAAACTATGTGATTTTTTAAAGAAAATTAGCTTATCTATCTTAATAAAGTTTTTTAATTTCAAGATGCTTAATGCTCTTTAATAAATCTATAAACTTTGCTGATAATAAGTAAGAAATTTTTTCGTATTTTTTATGCAAAGTCTTCTGGAAATTTTATTTTTCTGCTCTCTTGGGGCAACCTTTGTGGTCTTGGGGTTTGGGTTGAGCACAATGTTTTCAAAGTCTTCAAACCGTTTGGCACTAAGCAATCGCCTTATGCGCTTGCGTGTTATGCTGCAAGGCCTTAGTATAATGCTGTTTCTATTATTAATATTATTGAAGTGAAGAATATTCGAAATTTTTCGATCGTTGCTCATATCGATCACGGTAAATCAACCTTAGCTGACCGCCTTATTGAATTTTGTGGGGGGGTTGAGACCAGAGACATGAAGGAGCAAATCCTTGATTCTATGGATATCGAGCGAGAACGTGGCATTACCATCAAAGCTCAAACTGTACGTTTGAAATACAAAGCAAAAGACGGTCAAGACTATATCCTGAATCTCATGGACACTCCAGGTCATGTGGATTTTGCTTATGAAGTAAGTCGTTCTTTAGCTGCATGTGAGGGGTCGCTATTAGTAGTTGATGCAAGCCAAGGGGTTGAAGCGCAAACACTTGCTAACGTTTATCAGGCCATTGATAACAATCATGATATTGTCACCGTTCTAAATAAAATAGATTTGCCAGCAGCGGAACCTGATCGCATTAGACAGCAAATTGAGGATGTTATTGGTCTAGATGCATCTGAAGCAGTTTTAATTTCTGCTAAAACAGGCCTTGGCATTCAAGATGTTTTAGAGGCTGTTGTTCACAGATTGCCACCTCCACGCAATTCAAATGACTTAGAAGCTGCTAAAAAACCTTTGAAGGCTCTGCTGGTCGATAGTTGGTATGATCCATACCTTGGGGTTATTATTTTAGTCCGTGTTATGGAAGGCGTTCTAAAGGTTGATCAACGTATAAAAATGATGAATGCCGGAGTTGTTTATGACGTCGATCGGGTAGGTTTTTTTACTCCAAAGCAAGAGCTGAAAAAAGAATTAAATCCAGGAGAAATTGGATTTATAACAGCTAGCATAAAAAGCGTAGCTGACTGTAAGGTTGGTGACACTATTACTGATGATAAAAAACCAACGGCTGAAGCATTGATTGGTTTTAAACCTTCAGTTCCTGTAGTTTTTTGTGGGTTGTTTCCATCTGATGCTGCTGAGTTTGAACATCTGCGTGATAGTTTAGCTAAACTTCACTTGAATGACGCAAGCTTCCATTTTGAAGCGGAAACTTCAGCGGCTTTGGGATATGGTTTTCGATGCGGATTTTTAGGTTTACTTCACCTTGAAATTATTCAAGAACGGCTTGAGCGTGAATTTAATTTAGATTTAATTACCACTGCTCCAAGCGTTGTTTATAAAATTCTCCTAAAAACTGGCAAGGTTCTTGAACTGCATAACCCCACAGATATGCCTGATGTGGTCAGAATTGAACGTATTGATGAGCCATGGATTAAAGCTACAATTATGGTGCCTGATGAGTTCTTGGGGTCGGTTCTAAACCTTTGCACAGAACGTCGTGGCGAACAGGTAGACTTAACCTATGCAGGCAATCGCGCCATGGTTGTGTACAAATTACCTTTGAATGAAATAGTTTTTGACTTCTATGATCGCTTAAAATCAATTACTAGGGGGTATGCATCTTTTGACTATCAAATAGAAGAATATCGTGAAGGCGATTTAGCAAAAGTTACAATTTTGGTGAACGCAGAGCCGGTTGATGCGCTTGGCATGATTGTGCATCAAGGGCGAGCTGAAAGCAGAGGACGAATTCTATGTTCTCGTTTGAAAGATCTTATTCCTAGACAGCTTTTCAAAATTGCGATTCAAGCAGCCATTGGCGGAAAAATTATTGCTCGTGAAACAGTTTCAGCTATGCGTAAAGATGTTACTGCTAAATGCTATGGTGGTGATATTAGTCGTAAGCGTAAGCTTTTGGATAAGCAAAAAGCTGGTAAAAAGCGCATGCGTCAGTTTGGAAATGTTGAAATTCCACAAAGCGCATTTATTGCTGCCTTAAAAATGGACGATGACTAAATTTTAAGAAGGTTACTATGAAAAAAATAGCAATAATACTCACAGCCCTTATAGCTAGTGGATTAGGGTATTTTATGCACAAAAAACAGGAGAATCTTTCTATGAATACACAGTTAATCCCACGGGAAGTGTTATTTGGAAATCCTGAAAAAACTATGGTTCGACTAAGTTCAAATGGTCAGCAAATATCTTATCTTGCAAATTTCAATGGCGTTTTGAATATTTTTACAGCAAAAATTGAAACGCCGCATGAAGGTGTTGCTATTACCAAAGACACAGGCAGAGGAATTCGGCAGTATTTTTGGTTATATGATAACCAGCACATTGTTTACCTTAAAGACGATGGAGGCGATGAAAACTGGCGTATTCACGTAGTAAATATTTCTATAAAGGAAGATAAAACTTTCACACCAGAAAAAGTTAACGCACAAATTTATCATGTGTCCGATAAATTTCCTGAGGAGATTTTGGTTGGATTAAACGATCGTGACCCTTCATACCATGATGTGTATCGCTTAAATATTTTAACTGGTGAAAAAATACTTATTTTGCAAAATGACCGTCATTTTAGTGATTTTATTTTTGACGATGATTACAATTTGCGTTTTGCAACAATCACAACCGAAGGTGGTGGCGCTGAATCATTTAAAGCAACTCTAACTGCTGAACCAGGAAAATATACTTGGGAAAGTTTTATGAAAGTGGGCCTTGAAGATGTTTATACAACAGAACCATTAGGAATAACTAAAGACGGTAATATTTTATACATGCTTGATAGTCGTGGGTATGACCTAAATGTATTAAAAGAAATAAATCTGGAGACTAAAGCTGAAACAGTTTTGGCTCAAGGAAAAAAAGCTGATATTGGCAGCATTATGTCTCATCCCCATACAGGCATAATTGAAGCTTATTCAACCAATTATCTTCGTCCTGAATGGATCTGTTTAGATAAAGAAATAGAAGATCATTTGAATACCATAAAGCAAACCTTAAAAGGCGAAGTGGGGGTTGCTAGCCGTACGTTAGATGATCACCTTTGGGTTGTTACTGATCTTAAGGATGATGGTCCGATAGGGTATTATTTGTATAACAAAGACAAAAAAGCTTTAACATTTTTATTTAATCAGCGTGAGAATTTAACTAAATATCAGTTGGCAAAAATGGAAGGGTTGGTTATTAAGGCTCGTGATGGTTTAGAGCTTCCTTCTTATCTTACAAAGCCAATTAATGCAAAAGGCCCTGTGCCACTAATTCTTTTGGTGCACGGTGGACCAGTTGCACGTGATGCATGGGGATACTATCCAGAAGCTCAATGGCTTGCTAATCGTGGGTATGCTGTACTGCAAGTGAACTATCGTGCCTCTACTGGTTTTGGTAAATCTTTCATTTCAAAAGGTGACCGAGAATGGGGTGCTAAAATGCATGAAGACTTGCTAGATGCTGTAAACTGGGCAATTAAAGAAGGTATCGCTGATCCTGCAAAAATTGCTATTTATGGTGGTAGTTATGGTGGATATGCTGCCCTTTGGGGTGCAGCCCATTCTGGTGATGTGTTTAAATGTGCTGTAGATATTGTTGGTCCATCTAACTTGCAAACGCTTATGGCCACAATTCCACCATACTGGAAACCTTTCTTGGAACAGTTATACCAAAGAATTGGTGATAATCGCACAGAAGAAGGTTTGGCTTTATTAAAAGAACGCTCTCCACTAACCCATGTTGATAAAATTCATATTCCTGTCTTAATTGCTCAAGGTGAAAAAGACCCTCGTGTAAAACAAGCTGAATCCGAGCAAATTGTCGCTGCTATGAAAGTAAAAAATTTGGGCTATATTTATATGCTATTTATGGATGAAGGACACGGATTTGCAAGGCCTGAAAATAAATTTGCATTTTATGCGGTTGCTGAACGTTTCCTTGCTGATAATCTTGGTGGAAAATTTGAAGGCATGACTAATGAATTTGATAAAACGACATTAGCGCCTGAGCATAAAACAGAGCTGACAGCACGTTTTAAAAATGGATAACAATTAGGCTGAAAGAATTTCTATGAAAAAAATAGCGATAATACTCACCGCACTTATAGCTAGTGGATTAGCATATTTTATTTACAAAAAACAGGAGGATCATTTTATGAACACTCAGCTAATTCCACGGGAAGTTTTGTTTGGAAACCCTGAAAAGGCAGCCGTTAAGTTAAGTGCTGACGGTATGAGCTTGTCATATTTGGCAAATTTAAATGGCGTGCTGAATATTTTTATTGCAAATCGAGAGACACCAAACGAAAGCAAACCAATTACAAAAGATACTAGCAGAGGAATTCGACGTTATTTCTGGTTGTATGACAATCAGCACATTGTCTACCTGAAAGATGATGGAGGCGATGAGAATTGGCGTATTCATGCGGTTAATATTTCTACAAAAGAGGATAAAATTTTTACTCCTGAAAAAGTTAACGCAAGAATTTATCATGTTTCTGATAACTTTCCTGAAGAAATTTTGATTGGGTTGAATGATCGTGATCCCGCGTATCATGACGTGTATCGCTTAAATATTTTAACCGGTGAAAAAACACTTATTTTGCAAAATGATCGTCATTTTAGTGATTTTATTTTTGATGATGATTACAAACTACGTTTTGCGACATCAACAACCGAAGGTGGCGGCGCTGAATCATTTAAAGCAATTCCGGCTGACGAACCAAGTAAATATACTTGGGAAAGTTTTATGAAAATAGTCTTTGAAGACGTTTATACAACACAACTATTAGGACTAACTAAAGACGGCAATACTTTATATATGCTTGATAGTCGCGAGCATGACCTAAACGTATTAAAGGAAATAAAAATTGATTCCAAAACAGAAAAAGTATTGGCAGAAGGAAAAAAGGCCGAAATTGGCTCTATTATGGCAGATCCTAGTACAGGTGTAGTGCAAGCATACTCAGTTAATTATCTTCATAGTGAATGGACTTGTTTAGACAAAGAAATTGAATGCCACTTGAATACTATCAAGCAAACGCTGAAGGGCGATATAAACGTTACGAATCGGACTTTGGATGATCAATTTTGGATTGTAGCCGATATGAAGGACGATGGCCCCATAGGGTATTATTTATACCAAAAAGATAAAAAAGAACTGAAGTTTCTCTTTAATCATCGAGAGGATCTAAAAAAATATCAATTGGCAAAAATGGAAGGTGTGGTCATTAAAGCCCGTGATGGCTTAGAATTACCTTCTTATCTTACAAAGCCAATTAACGTTGAAGGTCCGGTTCCACTAATTATTTTGGTGCATGGTGGCCCTCAAGTGCGTGATGAGTGGGGGTACGATTCAGAAGCTCAATGGTTAGCAAATCGTGGATACGCTGTCTTGCAGGTAAATTATCGAGCTTCTACTGGCTTTGGTAAATCTTTTATTGCAAAAGGTCGCTTGGAGTGGGGAGGTAAAATGCATGAAGACTTGCTAGATGCCGTAAGCTGGGCAATCAAAGAAGGTATTGCTGATCCTGCAAAAGTCGCTATTTATGGTGGAAGTTACGGCGGATACGCAGCACTTTGGGGAGCTACCCAATCAGGAGATGTATTTAAATGCGCTGTAGATATCGTTGGTGTTTCTAATTTACATACAATGTTAGAAACGATTCCTCCTTATTGGGATGCTTTTAGGGAAATGGAATACAGAGAAGTTGGAGATCCAAGAACTGAAGAAGGTCGAAAATTGCTTACCGAACGATCGCCCATAACGCATGTTTCAAAAATCAAAATGCCTATTTTAATTGCTCACGGTGAAAAAGACCCTCGTGTAAAACAAGCTGAATCCGAGCAAATTGTCGCTGCTATGAAAGCAAAAAACTTGGGCTGCATTTATATGCTATTTATGGATGAAGGTCACGGATTTGCAAGACCTGAAAACAATTTTGCTTTTTATGGTATTGCGGAACGTTTCCTTGCTGATAATTTGGGTGGTAGGTTTGAAGTTATGACTAATGAGTTCGCCAAAGCAACTTTAGCGCCAGAGCATAAAACTGAGCTGACGGCTCGTTTTGAATAGCTGAGAATAATTAAGCTCTAGATTCATTTGCATAGATGCCCCAAACTTGCTTGCGAGAAACCCAGCCTTTAAAACGTCCTTGTTCGTTGCGGATTTCTATCTTGCACCAATTTGGTTGAGTTTCTAGCATTGTCGCGACCACACCTGGTTCTATGCGCGCAACAATTTCGGACTGAGCATCTGGTTTACCATGAAGACTTTGTATGCTTCCCATAACAATGATCGTGCGTTTTCCTGAAAGTAAGCTTTTATGTACCCAGCCTTCAGTTCCTTGATGATCGCGAACACGGCGCCAGGTATCAAATTCTGCAATAATTTCAACAGGCAATCCTTGACGCACAAATCTCCATTCAATGGGGTACTTGTTGCCTGGTCCTACATGCATGTGAATTGATGCTGAACGAAGTGATACAAATCTAGGCAATGTCTGCACTTGATTCGCAAAAATAGTGCTGAAGAAAAAGAGAATCAAAAAACGACTTAACATCCAGTTGATCCAAATCCGCCAGCGCCACGAACTGTGTTATCTAAATTGTCGACTTCATTCCAAGTTACTCGTTGATACGCAGAAATTACCATTTGAGCAATTCGCATGCCTGGTTCAATAGTAAAAGGTTCTTCGCCATGGTTTATAACAATGACAGAAATTTCCCCACGATAGTCTGCATCAATAGTGCCTGGGGAATTTACTAAAGTAACTCCTTGTTTGATTGCCAGTCCTGAGCGAGGGCGAATTTGAGCTTCAAAACCTTTTGGTAATGCAATGGCAATTCCGGTTGGAACAAGTGTTCGCTTTCCAGGCGCAATGATAATTACTGCATCAATTGCTGCGGTTAAATCCATACCAGCGCTGTCTTCAGTCGCGTAATTAGGTAAGGGAATATTCCTTAAGTTCTTAATTTCTATTTTCATATTTATACTATAAAAGTTATCTAAAATCGTCTTTTAATTACACTAATTTAAGAGATAAAGCAAGGGCAGATCTTAGATTAAAGGTGACCTGCTAATAGTATACGTGATTTTTATTTAAAATTTTAGAGAATAAATTGTAGATAGGGAGATTAAGAAGAAAATTATTCTAATTGCCAGAGCTTTGCCGAAACAGCAATGCTTTTCATAATATCTATCACCTGGTGAACGTCTGTTTTAATGCCTTCAGCTTGTAAGGATGTGACTCTATATTCTTTTAGTCCACATGGGATAATACCTTTGTAATGAGATAAATCAGGATTTATGTTCAACGATAGTCCATGCCAGGTAACGCCTTGGGTAACACGTACACCAATAGCTGCAATTTTACGCTCACCCAGCTCATCGTCCAGCCATACTCCAACTCGCCCTTGTTTGCGCAGTCCATTTAGCCTAAAAATGCTTAGAGTTTTTATAATCCATTCCTCAAGCGTTTGCACAAATAACCTAATGTCATTATCACGTTTTTTAAGATCAACCATTACATAAACCACAAGCTGACCAGGTCCATGGTATGTATGTTTTCCGCCACGCTGCGTTTGGAAAACTGGAAAGGTGGAGTCAATTAAATCTGCTTCTTTCGCGCTTGTGCCAGCAGTATACAAAGGTGGGTGCTCTAGAAACCAGATTACCTCAGCTTCGTCTGTGCGAATGCCTTCAATGGTTTTTTGCATGAACTGTATGGCATCAGAGTATTCCACCGAAGTATTTGCAACTAGAAATTTAATTTGTGACATTTCTTATTCCTGCACTGTATGTAGAAAATCTCTTAATGCTTCTGCCATGTATCCGCTATATAAACCAAATTCTTCAACACTTACGCATGATTCTATTCGACTAAAGCTAAGCGCAAATTGAAAATAGCTTAATTTTTCAGCAATAAGAAACGCCTTTCGCAATTCATCAATAGTTCCATAATCAAGCCAACTTTCAAGAAATGCACTCTGTGCTTGAAAGTATCTACTATCAGTTTTTTTAAAATTGTGATTACGTTTTGCACTATTTAAAGCAGTGGCTAATGATAAGAACGGATGCGAAATACAAGCATCTCCCCAGTCATTAATGGTAATTCGGTCATCTTGAATTAAAATATTGTTGTCGTGAAAATCATTGTGTTCAATGGTTTCAGGAATATTATAAGCAGATAGTTGTTCACATAAAATTTGCATCTGGGGAGAAAAGTTTTGCAACATTTCAATTTCATATTTGCTGAGTCCAGCTGCTTCTAACAAATGTTCTCTGGTTACAAAATCTCCGTAAAGATCTGGTAGTTTTTTAAGTCTCCAATCATTTACGCTCATTAAAATAAATGATTCCACAAATGATACGCTTGCAATTTGAATTTGGGCATGTATTTTTAGTGCATTACAAAATAGCTGTGTTTGAAAATTTTGCTTTTGAATATCTCGAAAAACTTGTCCTGCATCTTTCATAAGAAAACATGACAGTTGTTCATTCATTGCTATCACTTCAGTAACAGCCGTTGAAAAATTTTCATGCATAAACTGTAGAATTTTTGGCTCAATTACAAAAGGTGCTGCCATCTGTTTTAAATACACCGATCCTTTCGATGTTTTAAAACGACTAACCTTTGACCAAGGCATATCCCGAACCACAATGGGGCCATCAATTATTTTGTAACCCAATGCAATAAGCTGTTTCTTTGTCCACGCAATAACTGTCAAATCATGATCTGCTATATTATTCATCACCATCTAATTTCTAAACTAGGCAGCTCTTCTGCTGAAAAAATAGAATAAGTTTGAAGTGTGGCAAGTTCTCCATCTGGTCTTGGCCATCCGCCTTTTTGAGTATATTCAAGCTTAAAATTAAGTCGCAGCGGAATTTTAGTGCTAGCTATATTTTCAGCATCACAAAAAATCTCAACTTTGCGAGCTTTTAATTTTTCAAAAGCTAACAGAGCCATTGCATGAACTGCTTCCGAAGCATAACCTTTTCCTCTTTGGCTTTTTCTGACGAAATAAGAAATGCCAAATTGAGGAAGATTCCAATTAGCTTGAAATGATGGAAAAGCACATCTACCAACAACGCTATTTGTCGTTTTATCTATGATAATATAGCGAACAAAATCGCGCATAATAAATTCAGCATGGTGTTTTCTGCAATCTTCTTCAATTGCTTCAATAGGTGGTATGTTTGAAGACCAGCTAAGCCATCTAACATAATCGTCATAACCATCAACAATTGCTGGATGCAATTTTTCTCCAAAACCAGCTTTTGGCATTTGCAGTATTAATCTTGATGTTTCAATGGTTTCTGGCAGATCTATTAAAATGCGGTTCATGCGACACCTTCTATAACTGTTGCTAATCTCGTTTGTGTGCTTCGCATGCATAAACAACTTCATCATAAAGCTTACCATCAATTGTGGTTTGAACGTCGCTACATACAATGCCGCCCATACTTTGGTAAAAAGCACGCGCGGGAGAATTTTTGGTTAGCGTAATAACAATGAATGGGACTAAATTTTCTTGGCGTAATTTTTCAACAGCTGTTTTCCATAGCATGGTTGCTATTCCCTTGCGATGATGGTCTTTATCCACATAAAGCGCAAATATTTCACCTTTGCCAAATTCAGGAGTGCTGGAATATCCCACATCACATTCGCCAACAATTTTTCCGTTATGCTCTACTACAAAAGTCCAATTATTACCTTTGGCCATATTTTCCAATCGCCAATTTAATCTTTTTTCAGGGTAAATATGATCTAAATACGACTGATCAATTATGCCTTTATAGGCGTGTTTCCAACCCCGAATCTGCAAATCAACAATTGCAGCAGCATCTTCAATAGTGGCTAATCGCAAATGATAAGGTGATGATTCAAACTTAAAAATAATGCGTTGGGGCTGATGCACATCAAAATCAACTTTTTCTACAGATTCTGTAAAGTGTTCGTTAGTGTGTGCGGCAATAACACGTTTCCAAAAACCATAGGCTGGAATGTTTTCTGGAATGACCGAAACTTTCCATGACCCCTGAAACTGTTGCCATATTTCACGGGCTATTTTTTCGCCAATTCTTTTGCCTTGAAATTTTCCAAAAATAAAAAATTCACCGATTTCCCAGTAAAATTCTTCATCTTTAAATTGCTTGTGCAGCAACACAAATCCGGCCAGCTCATCATCAACTTTAATTAAAAAAGCACGACGATTTTCTTCTGTGAAATAGATTTTAAAATCAAAGCATTCATACATACCATTTTTGGGGCAAGCCCATTCATGTGAAGTGAATCCACATGAGCGCGATATGTCATACACATAAAATCGCGCCATGTTTTGGATGACTGGATAATCAGCTAGAGTTGCAGGAATAAGTCTAGCTTGATTTTCCATATTTTAAGAATTGTAATAAAGCTCAAATTCTAAAGGATGCGGGTGATGCGCAAGTCTATAGAATTCTTTCCACTTCATTTCTAAATGAGAATCAATAAGCTCTTTAGAAAACACGCCTGATTTAGTTAGGTATTCGTGATCATTTTCTAAAGCTTGCAAAGACTCTTTCAAGCAGCCACTTACCGTTGGTAGTGTTTTTGCTATTTCTTTATGTTCAAATAAATCAACGTCTTGGGCTTCTCCTGGATGAATACGATTTTGAATCCCATCAATGCCTGCTAGCAACATGGCAGAAAAAGCGAGGTAAGGATTTGCTGATGGATCAGGAAAACGCACTTCAACACGTTTGCCTTTTGGTGAATGAACAAGGGGAATACGGCAAGCAGCAGACCTATTTTGTGCTGAGTACGCGCAAATTACTGGCGCTTCGTATCCTGGCACAAGCCGTTTGTAGCTATTGGTAGTTGGGTTGGTAAACGCATTCAAGCTTTTTGCATGCTTTAAAATACCGCCAATGTAAAATAGTGCTGTGTCAGAAAGTCCAGCATAGTTTTTACCGCTAAATAATGGCTCGGAATTTTTCCATAAGCTTTGGTGCACGTGCATGCCTGATCCATTATCGCCAAATACAGGCTTCGGCATAAAAGTGGCAGTTTTACCATATGAACGGGCAATATTTCGCACTACATACTTATATACTTGCAATTCATCGGCACCCTTAACAAGTGTATTATAAACAACGCCTAATTCATGTTGAGCTGGGGCAACTTCGTGGTGATGCTTTTCAACTTTCAACCCCATTTCGGCCATTTTTAATAACATTTCAGAACGAATATCTTGGGCAGAATCTAATGGTTGAACTGGAAAATATCCCCCTTTATGTCCAGGACGACATCCATGATTTTTGGTAGCGCCTTGTCCATGAGTTTCTCCATTTTGACTGGGAAATTCATCGGAATAAATTTCATAAGATGTTTTTTCTGATCGCGCTTGAAACGCCACTCCGTCAAAAATAAAAAACTCGGCTTCAGGACCAAAAAATGCTTCATCAGCTAACCCTGTGCTTTGCAAGTATTTAATGCATTTTTTAGCAACTTGACGTGGGTCCTTGGCGTAAGGTTCACATGATAGAGGATGGTGCACATCACAAATAACAATTGCTGTTGGGTAAGCTGAAAATGGATCTAAGCGGACATTACATAAATCAGAACCGAAATCTGGCTTTAAAAGCATGTCAGATTCATTAATGGCGCACCAACCTGCAATAGATGAGCCATCAAAAAGCAAGCCCTGCATGCATAAATCATCATCAACGGCACTGGTCGGATAAGTTATATGGTGCCAAGTTCCACGCAAGTCAGTGAACCTAAAATCAACAAATTCAACCTGATGGTGTTTTAAAAAATCAAAAAAAGCCTGCACAATAGTAACATTATAAAGTTTGTCTTAGGCTAGCTAAGCTTTAAAAAAAGTCAACTGATATCCAGTTGGATTTTATATCCTTTTTCACATAATTTTTGCACACGCTTGTATTCTGCAGCGAATTCTTTATCCAGTTCAGACAATCGCTTGAATTTTTTTGAGTGTTTGTTCAGTATCCACGGATCAATTCCCCTAAATTTGGGCTTAGGAACAAAGTCAGGGGTGCCGTCTCCTTCTTCCAAAATATGATAAGCAGTTTTAGGGATTTTTGCTTTCGCAATTAGTCGTGTGATTTCTGGATCATCACAAGCATTAAGCTTATCCAAAACCTGCTTATCAGTACTAAAATTCATGTCATGTTTGGTTACTCGCTGTAATAAAAAAGCACGTTTTAAGATTTTACTAGCAATAAAATAGACAACCAGGTGATCTGTAGAGCCCCAAAAATGTTCTGAAAATACTAATGGTAACGAAGCGAATTTTTTGGCAGCTTTTTTGCTTATAAAGCACCATTTTCCACCCTCAAAACGTAATTTACTTATAATAAATTTTACATCTTTCTCTTTAATCATTTTGAAAATAAGTCCGGTGTGTATATTGTAGGCAATTCGATCGGCACACATATCAGGTAATGGCTGTTCAAGACGCGTAAAGCCAGGATTATCAGGCATAATATCTTTTTCAGCCCAATCATGACCTTGAATAATTTCAGAAATTTTGGTTTGTTGCAAAAACCACTCATGAATAGTGTCTTGGTAATTTTGTATGCCAAAAAATACGTCGGCTACATGAGAAAAAACCGTATGGGAAATATCATGAGTAAGGGCGGCAATTTGCTCTTGAAGGTCCCCTCCAAAGTTTTGAACAAGCCATAACACATCAAGTGAGTGGTCTAACCTGCTAAATTTAGGAATACCATTCCAGTAGGCTGGGGGTCCTGATTGATCAATGCCTTTCAGACGCTGCATATGTTCAAGGTTGTAAACTTTTAGCAGTTCATCTTGAAGTTTTATAGAGCCAAAAATTGTTTGAACCTCAATGCTTGTTTTGGCTTCAGGAATTGGTTCGGCAGGAGTGTAGAAAATAAAAAGAAAAGAATAAAATTTATGTTTTTATACTGTGTGAGAACTTTCATTTTTATCCTTATGTTTTTTTGGCAGGGTTGCGCCCCTACAAACAGTTATGACAATATCAACAATCTTAGCTTATAACTTTAATTTGCATGATCCAAACCCTTAAGCAATATAAATTTTTGAGTGCTCTGTGTTGTGCTGCATTGCTTATTTTAATCTGCCAAGGTCCATATCTTCATAGTGACTCGGTGGGATATTTAGAAGCCAGTTCCTCACGGGGGTTGTTTTATCCACTATTTTTAAACATATGTCGTTCGATTTGGAATAATCTTCATTGGGTTATTTTTGTTCAGCTTTTGCTGGGGTTAGGGGCTTGTTTTTATGTTGTTGTTTGTTTCGAAAAATTACTTGATAATCGCTTTGATAACATTCTTCAAATAAGTTTATTTATTGCTCTTGTGTTCCCTTATGTAGGTCACACATTCATTGGCAACACTATATTGACCGAGCCACTTACGTATCCATTGTTTTTAATGTTTTTTTGTCAGCTGTTACTATGGCGAAAATTTGAAAGCACTTGTCATTTCTTTATAGCCCTAGGGCTTGCCTTATTTTTAATGCTTACTAGAAAACAGTTTGGGTATATATTTGCTGGGTTTTATTTGTGGATTTTTCTAGATTTAATACACAGAAAAAAAATTAAGCTTCGTCTATTTTTGCTGCCAATAGTATTTTTTACAGCTAGCTTGTTTTTGGAAAAAAGTTATATGTACGTAAAAACAGGGCATTTTATTGGGACACCTGCGGGGCAGTTCATTATTGCATCACCACTGTATATAGCAAAAGTTAGCGATATCGATTTATTAAAAACACCCAGACAAAAACAGTTTCTCAGCAAAGCTTTGAAAGAACGAGATATTCAAAAACTAGGAATGCACAAGGAAAATTACGCAAATTTTTCGTGGCCATATCCTAAAAAATTTGAGGTTATCCACGATATTTTGCGATATGAAATAACCACTAAAGCACTGAATGGGCTTAACTTGGGGCTAATTGATTCAGAAAAACTTTTAAGCGAAGTTGCGGTTACAGTGCTTAAAAATAATTTTGTCGATTTTTTAAATCTGTACTACCGAAACATCATCAATAATATGGGCGGATATTATTATTTTTATCTAATGTGCTGCACTTTTTTTGTTTGTTTATGGAAGTTGGTTCTGAAAGAAAAGAACCCATTGCTCTATTTTGGCCTAATGGCAACGAGCTTGCATTTTCTAAATTATGGAGCAGTAGCAATTTTTTTGCCAGTCATTCAGCGTTTTGCTATCTATACAAATGGGTTAATGATTTGTTTTTGGCTGCTATGTTTACACCTAATGTTTGTGAGTAAAGAAAATGACTAAAATTGCTATTCTTATTCCTTGTTATAATGAAGGAAAAGCTATTTACAAGGTTGTGCAAGATTTTAAGTTGCAGCTTCCAGAAGCCGACATTTATGTCTATGACAATAATTCAAAAGATAATACGACATCAGAAGCTGCGCGAGCAGGGGCAATTGTAAGATTTGAACCACGCCAAGGCAAAGGGCATGTCGTGCGACGAATGTTTGCCAACATTGAAGCAGATATTTACCTTATGGTTGATGGTGATGGTACTTACGATTGCTCACGTGCTCGTGAGCTGGTCAATACTCTTTTAGAAAATCAGTTAGATATGGTAATTGGGGTTCGTGTTGAAAAAACGGAAACAGCGCACCGCACAGGTCATAAACTGGGAAATCAATTGTTTAATTTTGCTCTTAAGGTACTTTTCCAAAGCAACTTTAAGGATATTTTTTCAGGCTATCGGGTTTTTTCTCGTCGCATGATAAAAAGTTTTCCTGCTATTTCAAATGGGTTTGATATTGAAACTGAATTATCTGTGTTTGCTCTCAATTTGAATCTTCCAGTTAAAGAAGTTGAAACTGATTTTTTTGATCGTATTGCGGGTACTCAAAGTAAATTATCTACTTTTAAGGACGGTTTTAAGATCGGGCTTCGCATGTTGTCACTATTTAAGGATTTCCGTCCGTTTCTATTATTCTCTCTAGTATCAACATTGCTAATTGCAGCTGGATTATTTTTGGGCGTCAAAGTTATTCAAGAATTTTTATCAACAGGGTATGTATATCGTATTCCTAGTGCCCTACTTTGCGTAGGTTTTATGGTGCTTGGATTTTTAAGCTTTGCATGTGGCCTGATTCTGGATAGTATGAGCAATCAGCGCAGGGAAAATTTAAGACTACATTACTTGCGCAATTAAATATTTATATATTATTGGAATACAATGCCGTCGAACTATTTTCGTGCGGCGTTTGTGAAAAAATGTTAAGGTTTAGCTAACTTTTTTGGACAGTTGATTTATGAGCACGCAAATTACTACTGATGTAAAGCCAGTTTCTTTAGAAGAGGAAATGAAGCGGTCGTATCTTGATTACGCTATGAGCGTAATTGTTTCGCGTGCTTTGCCAGATGTTCGTGATGGCCTGAAGCCTGTACATCGTCGAATCTTATACACCATGAAAGAAATTGGTCTGGAATATAACAGACCACACAAGAAATCGGCCAACGTAGTCGGTAACGTGATGGCAAAATACCATCCTCACGGTGATTCGGCTATTTATGATTCTATGGTTAGAATGGCGCAATGGTTTAGTTTGCGTGTTCCTTTGGTTGATGGTCAGGGTAACTTTGGTTCAATGGATGGAGATCCGCCAGCTGCTCCTCGTTACACAGAAGCACGTTTAAGCAAAGTAGCTCATTCTTTACTTGATGATATTGATCAAGATACTGTAGATTTCCGTGCTAACTACGACGATACAACAGTTGAGCCAATTGTGCTTCCGGCTAAGTTTCCAAACTTGCTGGTCAATGGCACTAGCGGTATTGCGGTTGGTATGGCTACTAATATTCCGACTCATAACTTGGGTGAGATTGTTGATGCAACATGTGCATTGGTTGATAATCCAGACCTTACCATTGAAGAGCTTATGGAGCATGTGCCAGGGCCAGATTTCCCGACGGGTGCTACTGTGTTGGGTCGTAAGGGCATTATTGAAGCATTCCATACAGGACGTGGTAGTATTACTATCCGGTCAAAAACAACCATTGAAAATATTTCGGGAAGCCGTGAAGCAATAATTGTTCACGAAATGCCTTACCAAGTGAATAAATCGCGCATGATTGAAAAAATCGCAGAACTTGTTCGCGATAAAACTATCGAAGGTATTTCTGATTTACGCGATGAGTCAAACCGCGAAGGTGTGCGTGTTGTTATTGAGCTGAAGAAAGATGTTAACGCAGAAGTTATTCTTAACAAGCTTTATCGTCATAGTCAGTTACAAGTAAGCTTTGGTTACAATATGTTGGCCATTGTACATGGTCGTCCAGTACAACTTTCGATCAAGAGCATTCTTCAGCACTTTATTGATTTCCGTGAAGAAGTTATTACGCGAAGAACAAAGTATTTGTTGCACCGTGCACGAGAAAAAAGTCACTTGTTACTTGGTTTTTCAGTGGCTGTTGCTAATCTTGATCCAGTTATTGAATTAATTCGCAGCTCAAAAGATCGCAATGAAGCACGCGAACAATTACTAGCGCGTACCTGGAATGGTTCATCTGTTGCTGAATACATCAAGCTTGTTGAAGCTAATACAGATGTTATTAGTATTGATGGTCAATATCGCCTAAGTGAATTGCAGGCGAATGCGATTTTAGATTTACGTCTGCACCGCTTAACTGGTTTAGAGCGTGAAAAAATTCTAAAGGACTTAGATGATATCGCTAAAGATATTCAAGATTATCTAGATATTCTGGGGTCTCGTTTGCGTATTTTGACAATTTTAAAAGAAGAATTAAATGCTATTAAAGAAATTTTCCCGAGTCCACGTCGTACCATCATTGAAGATGCTGTTACCAAGCTTGAATTAGACGATCTAATTCAGCGTGAAGATATGGTCATTACGGTAAGTTTGAGTGGCTACATTAAGCGCGTTCCACTATCTACCTATCGTGCACAAAGACGTGGTGGTAAGGGACGCTCAGCAATGACTATAAAAGATGAAGATGTGGTCTGTGATATCATTATTGCCAATACCCATAGTCACGTATTGTTCTTCTCAACACTTGGTAAAGTCTACCAAATGAAGGCCTATGAGCTTCCACTGGCAACACCTCAATCTCGAGGTCGAGCAATGGTGAACTTATTGCCATTAACGGGTAATGAAACTATTTCAACAGTGTTAGTTTTGCCTGAAGCGACTGAACGCAAGGATCAAGAAGTATTCCTAATGTTTGCAACGAACACAGGCAACGTGCGTCGTAACAAATTGCAAGACTTCTCAAATATTCCAAGCAATGGTAAGCGCGCTATGAAGCTTGACGATGCCGGAGAAGAACTTATTGCTGTTAAGTTATGTACAGAAAAAGACGACGTGATGTTGTTTACCAAAAAGGGATTATGTAACCGCTTTAATGTGGCAGATAATGTCCGTGTATTTGCTGGGCGTGATTCTAATGGTGTTCGTGGAATCAGGTTGCAACCAAAAGATTATGTCATCAGTGTGACTATATTAAATCCAGGAAAAGTGACAATTGAAGAACGTAATGCATATTTGAAAATGGCGAAAGCTGCGCGACAAGGCGCAAGTGATGAGCCAGAAATTCTCGATGTAGATGAAGAAGTTGCAGCAATCACTATAACAAATGAGCGCTTTGAAGAGCTTCAAGCAATGGAAGAATTTATCCTAACTGTTACAGAAAATGGTTTTGGTAAGCGTAGTTCTGCTTATGAATATCGTACTACTAAACGTGGTGGTGTTGGTTTTGATAGCATTATCACCAGCGTACGTAATGGCGGTGTGGTGGCTGCATTCCCAGTAAGAGAACAAGACCAAATTATGCTGGTTACCACAAGTGGTCAGTTGATTCGTTGTCCTATTACAGATGTTCGAATTACTGGACGTCGCACACAAGGGGTTATTATTTTCAGAATTGATAACGGTGAAACTGTTGTTTCTGTTAGCAAAGTAGAAGAAGGCGAAGAAATTTTGGAAGAAGTTCTAGAAGCAGTTCCTCCAATTCTTGTCTAAGTAGGCAAGGTTCTTCTTTTCTAATCGACTCTAATTTTGCTAGAATAGCACAAAAGGTATAAGGCTTAGTTTATGTCCTCAGCAAGTAGTAAACAAGATATGAGTATGGACGATATTTTAGCATCCATACGTAATTACGTTTCAGAAGGACAAACATATTCTAAAAACGATGCTGCACCCTTTTTATCAACAGAAGAAATAGCAGAAAAAAAATCTTATGATGCGGAAGTGATTCAACTAACTGATGAAGTTATTCCAATTGAAACAATTAGTTTGCAGGCAACATCTTCTTCATTTACGTCATTAACTCCTGTTGAAAGATCGCAAGCGGAGCGAAACCCTATGTATCCTAATCCTCAGCCTGCACCAAATCTTTTCCAAAATTCAAGAAATGCCGATAATTCTTTTAATCGCTTGAAAAATGAAATTGTAGCATCGACTCAGACACCGACAAGTTTGTCATCAGACGAATTGTTAAGTCAACTTGCTACCCCGTTAATCAAAAATTGGCTTGACCAAAATTTGCGGAAAATTGTTGAAGACATCGTAGAAAAAGAAATTGAACGCATGCGGCGCAGCTAATCTCCTTGTATGAGCGCCTAAGTGTTTGCTATATTCTCTATAGATCGGAACGTAGCGCAGCCTGGTAGCGCACTATTCTGGGGGGATAGGGGTCGTGGGTTCGAATCCCGCCGTTCCGACCATCTTTGGAGAAAGTAATGTTTATCCCCACATTTGCAACTACTGAGTTATCTCAACTATGGAATAAGTTGGAAAAACAATATCGCCTTGACGAAGTAAATGCTGTTGAACATCTTTTGAAACAGTATGAGGCAGTATCTAGTTACCATGAATTTTCTGCTAAAAACGCACATGAAATTATTCACAGCTTAAGACAAAAAAAATTAAGCCCCTTACGTATTGAAAGTTTACTGCAAACCTATCGTTTAAGCACACAAGAAGGCTTAGCACTAATGTGTATGTCAGAAGCACTTTTACGTATTCCTGATAACTCCACAAAAAGTAGATTAATACGAGACAAGCTTGGGCTTGGTAGTTGGGAAAATGCTGATGAGGTTACATGGATAGAGCGACTAGCAAATTTTAGCTTGAATCAAGCAAGTAGATTTCTGTCATTAGGATCTTCAAGTTCTGTTTTTAGCTATATTCCAGGATTAATACGCCGTTTCGGTGAGCCACTTATTCGTCAGATCATGGTTAAAATTATCCATACCATGGGGCACCAATTTGTAGTTGGCGAAACAATTGAGAAGGCAAATGCTAAAAGAGGTAATGACTTATATTCATTTGATATGCTGGGAGAGGCTGCAAAAACTCGGGAAGATGCAAAGCGCTATTTTGATGCATACCTAAATGCAATCGAAGCCTTAAAAGGTCAGCCAGGCGATATTACAGAGAAATCTAGTATTTCAATTAAACTATCTGCGCTTCATCCTCGCTATGAATTGCTGAAGCGCGATAGCGTAAAGTCTGAGCTTGGCGAAACATTGCTTAAGCTTTGCCAAGCAGCCAAAGATGCTGAAATAATGTTAACGATCGATGCTGAAGAAACAGATCGATTAGAGCTATCTCTAGAAATTATACATGATATCTATAACCACGACTCTTTAAAAGGCTGGGGTGGGTTTGGTCTTGCAGTTCAAGCATACCAAAAGCGTGCCCATATTGTTATCGATTGGCTTGTATTAATGGCAAAGTCTTGTAGTGAACGTATGCACATTCGACTTGTTAAAGGTGCTTACTGGGATAGTGAAATAAAATGGTGCCAAGAACGTGGCTTAAGTGATTATCCTGTATTCACGCAAAAAGCACACACAGATTTATCGTATCTGGTATGTGCTGAAAAAATCTTAAACGCATCTCCTTTAATTTACGGGCAATTTGCAACTCATAATGCTTACACAGCTGCTTTTGTTTTGGAAATGGCTGCGAAAAAAGCAGTTACACAATTCGAATTACAACGACTCTATGGTATGGGCGAGTCACTTTATGAGCATATTCAAGCGCGTCATCGTATTTATGGACCTGTAGGCGTTTATAAAGATCTGTTGGCCTATCTAGTTCGCAGGCTCCTTGAGAATGGAGCAAATAGCAGTTTTGTTCATCAAATTTATGATATGCAATTACCGATTGAAGCTCTTGTAAAAAGTGTTAGTGATCAATGTGCAGAAACGCAAAATAAACCGCACCCAAATATTAAAATACCAGCTGAAATGTATGGAGCTTATCGCCGTAATTCAAAAGGAGATGATTTATCTTCGTATGACTTTTTAAAGCATATCCAGAAATTGATGAATTCTTATTCATTAAAGGAGGCGCCCGAAGTTTTTCAGCAAGATCAATTAAAAAAACTTTTGACTCGTGCTGATCAAGCACAAATTGGGTGGGAAAAAATAGGCATTGAAAACCGTGCTCGAATTGTTGAAAAACTTGGTGACCTTTTGGATGAACAGCGCAACGAATTAATTCAGATTTTGTGTATTGAGGGACGAAAAACCATAAGCGATTGTATTGCTGAAATTAGAGAAGCTATTGATTTTTGCTATTACTACGCGAAGCAATCACGTCAACTTTTAGATTCTCCTGTGCAGCTTCCAGGGCCTACTGGTGAGCTGAATAGCCTTTCATATCATGCCCGTGGTGTATTCGTTTGTATTGCACCATGGAACTTTCCATTGGCTATTTTCTTAGGTCAGGCACTTGCTGCTCTGGTTACTGGAAACACGGTTCTAGTTAAACCTTCCCATCAAACACCTCGAGTAGGATTATTTGCTGTAGAACTTGCTCATAAGGCGGGCGTGCCAAAGGATGTTTTTCAATTTATGCATTGCAAGGGAATAGACGTATCTGAGCATCTTTTAACTGATGCGAGGGTTAAGGGTGTCGTTTTTACAGGTTCAACCGATACAGCAATTCGTATTAATCAAACTTTAGCAAATAGGCAGGGTCCCATTATACCTCTTATAGCTGAAACGGGTGGAATGAATGCCATGATTGTTGATTCATCAGCATTGCATGAGCAAGTTGTAACTGATGTAATTAGTTCAGCATTTCAAAGTGCTGGGCAACGTTGTTCGGCTTTGCGTGTTTTATTTATCCAAGAAGATGTTGCTGATGACCTGTTGCACATGCTTAGCAATGCAATGAGTGAACTGGAAGTGAACGACCCTTGGCACTTAAGTACAGATGTCGGCCCTCTTATTGATAGTGCTGCTAAAGAGAATCTTGAAAACCATATACTTTATCTAAATAGCCTTGAAAAAACCGGTCATGCAAAAAATATTTATACTTGTAGTGCGCCAGATCATGGCGATTTCTTTGGACCAGAGCTATGGGAAATTGAAGGGATTAAGTTACTAAAAGAAGAAGTCTTTGGGCCAGTAGTTCATGTTATTCGTTTTAAAGCGGATGAACTTGAAAAAGTTTTCTGCCAAATTAACGAGACTGGATACGGCTTAACTATGGGAATTCATAGCCGTTTAGAATCAACTATTGCGATGGCTGAGCGACTTGCAAAAGTTGGAAATTTATACATCAATCGAAACATGATTGGTGCCGTAGTTGGGGTGCAGCCATTTGGTGGTGAAGGCCTTTCAGGTACAGGTCCTAAAGCTGGTGGTCCAAATTATTTATTCCGTTTTGTCCATGAGCGCACATTCACTCAAAATATTACCGCATGCGGTGGCAACACAACTTTGTTAAGCAGTATCTAGGTCCCATATGAATATCATTGCCAGATTTCGTTCTTTTTCTTTTGACGTATTTTTTTATGTTTTTACAATTTCGCTATTCATTATTTTATGGGTGCCGGTAATTTTATTGCCTAGATGGTGTTGTGTGCTTTGGTACAAAACCTGGACAATTATTATAATGCATGCCCTGAAATTGTTTGTAGGGCTTGATTACAAAATATTGGGTCAAGAAAAGTTAGACAAAGCATTAAAAAGTGGGCCGGTAATTTTAGCTTGTAAACATCAATCTGCTTGGGAAACGCTTATTTTCTCAACTCTTGTAAAACGATTTGTAATTGTCTTGAAAAAGCAGCTGACGCAAATTCCAGGATATGGAAGCTACCTAGTTAAATTAAACAGTATAGTCATTGACCGATCAAACGGTATGAAATCATTGAAATCATTGATAAGCCAAGGAAAAAAGTCTATTGAAAATAACTTTTCAATCCTTATCTTTCCTGAAGGACGACGTGGAGTTTATGGAGAACCAGGAGATTATCAGTCAGGGATTGGCATCTTATACCAAGAACTTGGTGTTCCCGTAGTACCGATTGCTCTAAATTCTGGAAAATTCTGGGCACGACGCTCAAAATTCAAAAAATCTGGTTGTATTACGTTGGAATTTTTGGATCCTATTCCCGCAGGTTTGCCTAGAAGCGAATTTATGCCTCTTCTTAAAGAGACCATTGAAAATGGTTGTGCAAAACTTTAAGTAAGTGTTCGTAATTGTCTAACTATATAATCCAGTAACAACAGATGCTGGCTAGAGTCCGCCGCACTTGATATATGCTTTTTAAGTTGATCGTATAGTGCATTGTAAGTTAAAAGTTTTTCATCACACCAAGTTTGTTTGCATAAATTTGCAATCATTTGAATTAAATCATGCTGTAGCAATAACCAAGAAGCAGTTTGCCACGAAGTAGCAGGACAAATAGTTTCAGTCCAATACCACAAATATGATAAATTTAATTTTTCATAAGTGCTGTTTATATTCTGAACATCAATATTTCCACGATGACTGACTTGGTATGTAAATAATACGGAAAATGGTATTGTTGAATCGCTAGAGGAATTTATCTTTGCAGCAAAAATATGTTGAGGTGATGACAGGCGAACCATTACGCATTGAGCAAGATTTTGGGTCAAACGCCGCAAAGCATAAAGGGTTGTCTCTATATCATGATCAAATTCTTTATAAGCCTGTAATTGTTCGCTAAAATTGGTTTGTTCTAATACCTCCACAAATGCTCTAACGACCTCTAAGGAATCAACTCTAAAAGCTTCTGACATTTGCCCAACAAAACAGGGTCCCATTGTATTGATAATTAGGTTTGCAAGTACTGTTGCGGTGATTTCCACCTTTAATGGATGATGTTTTAGGTAGTCTTTATATTCAACCTGAAAACGTTTTGGAAAATATGCTAGATAATACATTTCACCAAAACATGCTGTATTTTGTAAGGCGTGCAGCATATCTTGATATAAGTGAATTTTTGAATATGCAAGTAAAATAGCAAGCTCCGGACGTGTTATCCCAAGATGTTGATTTTTGCGTTGTTGCAGTTCTTCTTCTGATGGAATGTTTTCGATATCTCTTCGAAGTGGCAAATTGTTACTTAGCTCAAGATTTTTGATAAGAATGGCATAAGCATTAATATCAATCGTTGATTCTTGCTGCATACGAGTTAGAGTTAAAGTCTGCATCCAGTTGTCGTATAAAACTAGCTCACTAACTTCATCGGCTAGACTTGAAAGTAACTCATCACGCTGGTCACTATGAATAATTTTTTTCTGTAGCAAAACTTGGCACATAATCTTTAGGTTTACTTCATGATCAGAGCAATCAACCCCAGCCGAATTATCAATTGCGTCTGTATTAATTCGACCACCATTTAGGGCATATTCTATGCGGCCCAACTGAGTTAAGCCAAGGTTAGCTCCTTCACCGATGATTTTTGCTTTAATCATACGAGCATCGACGCGTACTGAATCATTCGCTCTATCTGCAACTGTTGTGTGATTTTCAATCTGTGATTTTACAAACGTCCCGATGCCACCAAAAAATAATAGGTCTACTTGAGCTTGCAAAATCTTGCTGACCAATTCATCAGGAGAAAGCTCAGGTAATTCTATATTAAAAGCCAGGGCTACCTCAGGCGTAATTTCTATAACTTTGGCAAACCTATCATACACGCCACCACCCTTAGAGATTTTTGACAGATCATAATCATTCCAGTTCCCAAGTGTATTGAATAATCTTTGTCTTTCAATATAACTTGTTTCGGGATTTGGAGTTGGATCTAAGAAAATGTGTTTATGATTAAACGCTGCCATCAAACAAATTTTTGTTGATTGCAGCATGCCATTACCAAACACGTCACCCGCCATATCACCTACACCTACAGCAGTTATGGGGGTGTTCTGGCAATCAATTCCTAATTCCCAAAAATGCCTACGTACGGCGATCCACGCACCACGAGCAGTTATACCTAATTTTTTATGGTCATATCCTTTTGAGCCGCCTGATGCGAAAGCATCGCTTAACCAAAAGCCGACTCTATCTGAAATTTCATTGGCAATATCTGAAAAAGTTGCGGTGCCCTTATCTGCTGCTACTACTAGGTATTGATCATCGTCATCATAGCGTAGAACGTGCTGAGGAGGCTCAACCTGATTTCCCACTAAGTTATCGGTAATGGTTAATAGCTGCTCAATAAACGCCTTGTATGAGCTTACAACGAGAGCTTTAAGAGCTTGATCGGTGCAGCATGATTCTTGTAAAGCATTATAGTTTTTAACAACAAATCCACCCTTTGAACCAACAGGCACAATGACAGAATTTTTTACCATTTGTGCTTTCATTAATCCTAACACTTCTGACCTAAAATCCTCTGGTCGATCAGACCAACGAATTCCTCCGCGTGCAATTTTTCCACCTCTTAAATGACAGCCTTCCATTGTTGTGGAATAAACAAAAATTTCCACATGTGGTGATGGTCTTGGAATATCAATAATTTGAGTTGAATTTGTCTTAAAGCTGATACATGGATAGGGTGCTAATGATTCGGTCTGGTACGCATTTGTGCGTAACGTTGACATAATAATATTTTGGAATCTACGCATGATTCGGTCATGATCAAGGCGTTCAATAATAGAAAATGACTCAAAAATTTTCATTTTTAAATTATCAAGTTCTAATAGTCTTTCTTGTTCGGAAATGCCCAGAGAAAACATCTGATGAAAATATTCAATTAATAGTTGTGTTATTGATGGGTATGCAACTAAACAATCAGCCAAAGCTTTCTGAGAATAGTTAAGACCCAGCTGTTTCAAAAAGCGTCCATAAGCCCGTAAGATAATAATTTCTTTAAAATCAAGATGACAAGAAACAGTCAGAGCATTGAAAGGATCAACTTCTATTAGCCCAGTCCATGCTGCTTTTAAACCTTCTACTAATTTTTCTAGAGTTGAAGCTGATAATGCTAAATCATTTAAATTAGAAATTTCATAATAATGCATCCACACTCTTTGGTTATTAATGTCAGCAAAGAAGGTGCGTTCGGCTTGTATGTTTAATTGAAAATTTGTGAATATCGGGATAATTTGCCCTAAGGTTAAAGGGTTGTCTTGTTGGAATACCCTAATGGTTCCCGTATCTTCATTTATTATTGTTTCAAAGTAGATATTTTCATTTGTTTGCAACCAGTTTTGCAAGATATAAGCATCATGGGCTGCGACTTCAGGGTCGTTAACTTTAAGATAAAGATCAGAAAAAATAATAGATGTGGTAATACCTTTCTTTTTGCAAAAATAAGCAAATCTTTCTTGCCAAGTTTGAGATGCAATCCATAACTTTTCTTCTAGCTCTTCAACATTAACGACAATCTTTTCAGAAGAATTAAAACCAATAATATATATTAACCGTGCGAATGATGTGTCGCCTACATACCCATGAGTAGAGGTTAAAACTCCTCCACATTCTTTTGAAACCAGTTTTCCTAATTCTAAGCGAAGGTTTTCGCTATATCTATGTTTGGGTAGATATACCAACATCGATAGAGAACGACCAACTTCATCAGTGCGAGCAAAAATAGCATTGCGGTCATACATATTAAGAATGCGTGCAATCAATTCAACTAACTGTTCTTCTGATAAATAATAAAATTCATCTAGTGGAATGCTATCAATAATACTTCTTAATAACCTTTCGTCATGAGACCTAAGCGAAAATCCAAATAGTTGATAAACCTTTAGTGCTTTGTCTTTTAACCATGGAATATCAAGAGGAGAGGTCTTGTAAAAATCAGAAGTAAATAGCCCAATGATTTGAACAATTCCTTCAATTTTTCCATTTTTATTAACATCAAGAACTTTAATGGAATCTATTCGGGAGTCACGATATATGGTCGAACGCGCGTATTCTTTCTTAATATGCATTAATTGATACTGGAAAAGTTGGCTAAATGGTGCTTGCAGTTCTAATGTCGGGAGCAAGAAATTTTCAGACTCCTGAACTTCATGTATTTTAAATAATCCGTATCTGTGGCTGGATTGATGGTCAAATCCAATATTTTCACCGGAAGAATTGATAGCTTGATAGCGACGTAACCCAAGAAATACAAAATGTTCATTATTTAGCCAATTCAAAAATGCCCCTGCTTGTTCAACATGATCTTGTTTTTGTGCAAGCATTGCCCTGGCTATATTCTGAGTCCATTCTTGCATAACAGAAAAATCATCAACAACGAGTGTTAAATTAGAATAAAGGTCTTTTAATGATTCCCTATAATTGATAGGAAGTTTTATATCGATTGGAAGAATCACTGCAATCAATGATTCCTGAATTGAGCCACCATGACAGTTAGATATTCCAGAAGTTGATCTTTGTGGGGTGAATATTGGGTGCACAAGTTCGTCAGCAAGTAATTTATTCGTTGCTAGCCATACTTTTGTGCTGCGTACAACGAAGGGTTTATCAAAACTGTGTAAAAATAATACTTGGAGTTTGTGTTTCTCAAGTAAGAAATGTTCAATGTAAAATTCATTTTCTGGGGGGGATTTTTGAAAAATTTTAAACGCTTGCTCAGCAATTTCAGCTAATACATTTTTAGATGTTTGGTCACAGAGATTTACTAAATATCCAAAGCTAACATGTTGGTAAAAACTATCTACAAATTCTTTTAAGACAAGATTTTTTTTACTATCTTCTGATAGAATATTACCAATAAATTCTGATTTTTGAATTTCTTTAGAAGACATAAAAAATTTCTAGTTATTTTTCCTTGATTATACCTAGGATTTGCAAATAAACCTACGGGTATATATGGGCTGAGAGCCCAACCATTCTAATGTTTTTTTATCAACATTAACTGCACCGGCTGCAATGCTGTGTTGCCAAACTAAACGATCCTTCCACTCATTCCCAAAGTAGATATATTTTTTTGAGCCAAACATTTTATTAAGTAACGCTGCTTTTTTTTCTCCAACCAAATTGTTGCCCAATGTGCTGCCAAAAGCATCTTCAAAAATATTTAGAAATCCAGAAACTTTGTCAGCAATTTGTTGATCTGATCCAGTTACCAAATAAAGCTTAGCGCCTTGCTCTTTTAGCCAAAACAAATATTGCAAAATTTCAGGGAAAAAAAGTAATTTTTTTGGGTCAAAAGAGACATCTTTTAAAAGATTATGTTTTAGATGCGTTCTTCCTTTGTGCCACCAAAGAAAAAGCTGAAAAAATCTAAACGGATAGCGCTTTAAAAAGTTACGCGCGCATAACCACAAACAATCACCAGCCCATAGGGTGCCATCAAGATCGACACAAATAGGAAATTTTGCAAAATCTTGTTCAGAAAAATTATTCATCTTACTGATTCTACGACGTATAAGGATTCTTAATGCCTTTAACAATAAACCTTATTGGCACACCAGGCAGCTTGAAATCATCACGTAGTCCGTTACTAAGGTACCTAATATAAGAAGCAGGTAGGTCATCAGCCTTTGTGCAAAATAATGCAAATGTTGGAGGACGTGATTTTACTTGTGTCATGTACTTAATGCGAATACGACGACCTGCAACTGCAGGGGCAGGGTGCCTGTCCAACATAAATGGCAGCCATTCATTAAGTTTTGCAGTTGGAATACGCGTGTTCCACAATTTATTAAGCTCTAAAACCATATCAAGCATTTTTTCAAGATTTTGATGATTCAAAGCAGAAATAGCAACCATTGGCACATCGCGTACTTGGGCTAATTGGTAATTTAATTGATTGCGAATATGTTCCATAAGCTCTGGAAGATGATTTATTTTATCAACCTTATTCAGCGCTAAAATTAGTCCGCGACCTTCTTCAACTATTTGTTGCGCAAGCCCAAGATCTTGCTTTTCTAATTGTTCTTCAATAGGAATGGTTGCGTCAATTACTAGCACAACCATCTCAGCAAATTGCAGGGTTCTTGTTGCACTTTGTACAGCTAACTGTTCTACAGCATCTTGTACTTTTGCTTTTCTGCGAATACCAGCTGTATCAATTAATTCAAATTTCTGACCATTATGTTCCCATAATAGGCTTACAGAATCACGGGTTACTCCTGGCATGTCAGCTGTAAGCAAACGTTCTTCACCAAAGAGCGCATTAACTAAAGTGGATTTTCCAACATTGGGACGCCCCATAATTGCTAGCTTTAGTGGCCTATCTTTTACAACAACCTCTTCTTCAAAGGTTAAGTGCGGGTGAATTGCTTCGTATAACGCATCAATGCCAATATTGTGTTCTGCAGAAACACTAATTGCCGTTTGAAATCCAAGAGAGAATACATCATATTCCGTTAGTAAGGCTTTTTTACTGTCATTTTTATTGATAAGAACAATAATTGGTTTATTCTTCTTGTGTAAAAATTTTGCAATTTCCGCATCAAATGCTGTTATTCCTGCTATTCCATCAACGACAAAAGCAACCATTTGTGCTTCTTCTATCGCAGCTTCACTTTGTAGCTGCATATTTTTTGATAATTCAGGATGTGCAGCAGATGTTTCAGGATCGGCAAGCCCTGGCGTATCTAATATACGAAAAGGCATGTCTCCATAGTAAGCTTGTGCTTCTTGGAAATCCCTGGTAACTCCAGGGCGCTCATGTACAATTGCTACTTTTCGTCCAAGTAAACGATTAAAAAGACTCGATTTGCCAACATTAGGGCGCCCTATTAGGGCAAGAGTAAACATAATTTTATTTCTATCGCCAAGCTTGTAATATGCCTGAATCGGTTAAGGTGAAAATTGTTTTGTCAGCTGCAATTGGTGAAAGTTGACACGCCGATTCTAAATTAAGAGTCTTATCAATTGTTCCATCCAACACATTTACAAATGCCATTTGTTCGCTTGTGCTGACCATGGCTAGCTGGTTGTTCACTACAATAGGGCCCGACCATGTAATAACTTCTTCACTTTCACGTTTGCGTGGCAGAGAAGTTGCCCATCGAACTTGACCTGTTGACTTTAGCAGACACACTAAATCATCATTCGTGGTAATTACAAAAAGAAAATTACCGCTCAGCACTGGGGTGCGTAACGCTCCAATTTCCTTGGCCCATATTTTTTTGCCTGTTTGTAGCTCATAAGCTGCAATGCGTCCACCATGACTGGCTAAATACACAACATTGTCTTCAATAATTGGCCGTGCACGAATATGTGCAATGCTTGAAACAGTATCAATTCTTAATGCAGGGGTCATGGTGTCAGACCATAACATACGACCACTTTCAGGGCTTAAGCAGTAAATTTCCCCAGATGTCAAAGCAACAACTACAGCTTGCGCGCAAGCAGCTGGAGCGCTTCCGCCTAGAAGTGAGCTTGGCTCAACAATTCCTGCATAATCCCACAATTCATCGCCAGTTTTGGCTTCAAGTGCAAAAATTTCATTGTTTACAGTTACAACAAAAACACGTCCTGCAAAAATGGTTGGTGCTGCTCGAATAGGTGTTTCTAATTGTTTGGTCCAAATATTTTTTCCAGATTGTGCTTCAACGCACCAAACTTCACCAAAAGATGTCGTGATGTATAGTACATCGCCATCTGCAGCAAATCCACCACCCATAGTATTGTTATGTCCTTCTTCAGGTGATGTCATCAATTCCCACACAAGAGACCCATCAGCAACTTTTCTAGCTTGCACATTGCCATGGATATCCATCGAATATACTAATCCGCTGTTAACAACCGGGTGAGTAATTAGTCTATGGTATGTATCTGATCCTGCACCAATGTTTTCAGCCCATACTTTTTTGAGATCACTGCCAACAAGCACAGGGGGCGTAAGGTGACTAGGATTACCACCGACGTGGTTCCAATCTTTTAAATCTACTGCAGGTGGAAGGATAACAAACGTATTTTCCAAGGCTGGATCAGGCTTTAGAGAATTTCCTACAATAATAAAAGGTTCGCGTTTACCTTTTAATTTTTCTTTTGTTTCGCTACAACCTGCTAAGATTAGCAAAGCAATTAAAAAACTTGTAACGGATACTTTTTTCATTAGTGATCCTTTTGAGCTTGCTCTGCCAATTGACCAGCTAGACTTTGCGTCATAACTTGAGCACGCAAGCGAAGGTCTTTAGGGCATTTTTCATCCTGAGCAATAGCTACAAATGTTTCTGTTGCTTTCGTATAATTTTTTTGACGTAGCTCAATCATACCTTTTAGCTCTAATGCCAAATGACGATAGGGTGATGCTCCATCTACACATGACTCTAGTAGTTTCTCAAGCTTTTTGAATTCATTTTGATCATCATCTTTAAGACGGTCTAAGCGCAAACTTACATAAAGAACTGTTGCTAGCTCCCGGAACATGTGCTCTGTGCTGCTGCTGTTCATTAAGTCTTTATAAATTTCTTCAACTCGGTTTAAATCTTTGTGTCCAGTTTCTTGGCGCAAAATTGAAGCCATATTAAATTTGGCAAGTGTTGAATAGGTGCGATGAGAAGATTTAGAAATACCTTCCATGGCAGCTAAAGCATCGCCAATGTTTTTATTAAACATTAATGTTTGAGCGCTTACAAACTGCTGTGATATTATGTCACGTTGTTTAGCTTGATGATGTTGCCAAAGATTAAATGCAGCAGATAAGCCTATAATTACAGCAAATCCAATGGTAATGGACTTCCCATATTTTTTCCAAAGGTGCTCAAATTTTTCCTGACGAAGGTCACTTTCGACTTCTTGGATGAATTGTTCAAAATTATTTGACATAAAAATTCTTTTAGATCTTAAAATTTATTCATAATTGCACTATATACTGTATTGAGAGAACAGCAAATACAGAAGTGATGGCAATCCTACCAATCCTAGTTACACCTAATCCTATTTTACGCAGAAAAGCTGGTCTTGTGTCTGTGGTGGATAGCTATATCCGTGAATTATTAAAAAATCTGGAAGATACCATGATCGCTGAAGACGGCATTGGCCTTGCCGCTCCACAGGTTGGAGTTTCAAAGCGAGTCTTGGTGATGGATGTCCCTGCAAACATGACAGTGGACGGAGAAGAAATTGAAGGTCTTGATTCTGGCCAAAATTTTTATCGTATGGTAAATCCAGAAATTACTTGGGCAAGTGAAAAAATATCCACTTGTCAGGAAGGCTGTCTTTCCGTTCCAGGGCAATATGCTTCAGTTGTGCGCCCCGAAAAGGTGCGTGTACGGTATCTAAATGAAAAAGGCAGCGTTTGTGAAACAGAATTTGCCTATTTGCAAGCTGCTTGCGTTCAACACGAAATGGATCACCTAGATGGCAAGCTATTTGTGGATTACTTATCATCAATGAAACGTGAGATGTTGCTTCGCAAAGCCCAGCGTATAGAGCGATAGAGAGAGTTCTCTATTGCTCTATAGCTTACGTGCGATTGACTCTATTTCAAAGCACTCGATGATATCACCTTCTCGAATATCATTATAATTTTCAAAGGCCATACCGCATTCAAATGCTTCTTTCACTTCTTTTACTTCGTCTTTGAAACGTTTAAGCGTTTTTAAGGTGCCTTCATGAATAACAATGCTATCACGCAACAAGCGTACTTTTGCTCCACGTTTCACTACACCTTCTGTTATGTAACACCCTGCAACCTTACCAATACCGGTAATGTTAAACACATTACGTATAGCTGCATTTCCAAGATATTTTTCTTTTAGTGTCGGCGCCAACAAGCCACTCAGCATAGTTTTTATATCATCAATGACATCATAAATAATTGAATAATAACGAATGTCCAGACCATCACGTCGTGCAAGATCTCTGGCTTGTGGATTTGCGCGTACGTTAAATCCTACGATAATTCCACCAGAGGCACGTGCAAGAGTAACGTCGCTTTCATTAATTCCGCCAACGCCACCATGCAAAATTCTTGGCGCAACTTCCGTACCGCTTAATTTTTGTAAAGAAGATGTAATCGCTTCTAACGATCCTTGAACATCGGTCTTTATAACAACAGGGAACTCTTTAATGTCTCCAGCTGCGATCTGACTCATGATGGATTCCATAGAGGTTTTTACACGAGATTTTGCTATTTGGTCACGCTTACGATGCGTACGTGATTCTGCAATTTCGCGAGCTTTTGCTTCACTTTCCACAACCAAGAACTCATGACCTGCAGTAGGAACACCATTAAAACCAAGCACTTCAACAGGAACTGATGGTCCAGCCTGTTTAATAAGCTTTCCATGATCATTAACCATTGCACGTACTTTGCCCCATTCAGAGCCAGCTACAACAATGTCTCCAACTTCAAGGGTACCATTTTGAACAAGAAGGGTCACAACCGTACCACGGCCGCGATCAACTTTAGCTTCAACTACAGCGCCTAATGCACTTCTGTTTGGGTTCGCTTTTGGTTCAATGACCTCTGCTTGTAAAAGAATAACTTCTTCTAATTTTTCAAGATTCCGAAGCTCTTTTGCTGAAACCTCAACGCTTAGTACATCTCCGCCAAATTCTTCCAAGATGATATTGTGGCTTAGCAATTCACTTCGCACTCGTTCAGGGTTTGCATCTGTCTTATCAATTTTGTTAATAGCTACAACAATTGGAACTCCTGCAGCTTTTGCATGATTAATTGCTTCAATTGTTTGTTCCATGATGCCATCATCTGCTGCGACAACAAGAACAACAACGTCTGTGACGTTCGCTCCTCTTGCGCGCATTTCACTAAATGCCGCATGCCCAGGTGTATCTATGAAAGTAATTTTTTTACCTGAGGCCATAGTGACTTGATACGCGCCTATGTGCTGAGTTATTCCTCCGGCTTCGCCTGAAACCACGTCAGTTTTCCTCAAAGCGTCAAGCAACGAAGTTTTTCCATGATCTACGTGACCCATCACTGTTACGATAGGAGCGCGAGGCATTAAATCAACTGAATTATCTTCTGGGCCTTTTAGTCCTATTTCAATGTCTGAATCAGACACTCGTTTTGGAGTATGGCCAAATTCAGCGCAAATAAGCTCAGCTGTGTCAGCGTCAATAACCTGATTGATGGTAACCATCATTCCAAGCTTCATTAAAGATTTCACCACATCGCCAGAACGAACAGCCATACGATTGGCAAGCTCACCAACTACAATGGTTTCAGGAATGATAACTTCTCTTACTATTTTCTGTGAATCTTGTTGATCTGCCCCGTGTTGTTGGCGCATTTTCTTTTGATTCATGCGCTTCATAGCAGCAATGGAACGAGAACGTTGTTCTGTATCGTCTGCTAACAATCGCGCTTGAGTATTTCTATCAAGTTTTTTTGGTGCTTCGCCTAAAGTCTTTTTTGCGGGAAGAACAACCTTTTTCGGGGCTTCTGCTCTGTAAACAACAGCTTTGCGCTTAGCAGCAACTGCCTCATCTTCATCAGCAGCTGCAAAACCTTCTTTAGGTTTTACCGAATGTTTTACATCAGTTCTTTGAGGAGTTTTTACAAGCTCACCTGGCGCCGGCGGTAACGTTGCAGCCATAAGTTCTAAGCTCACAAGCTCAATACGCTTTTGCTCAAGAATTGCTGCATCAGCTTGAGACTCTTCAGCTTCTTGATTGTGTGCGCGTCGTTCTTGCTGTCTTGCTTGCTCTTCCAATGCTGATTTTACAGCTTTCAAGCGTGCATCTAATTCACCATGAGTAAGACCACGAAGAGTCTCTGGTAAATTTGCTTCATTTACATTGACAGATTCAATAGGTTTTTCAGTATGAGAACCAATTTTTTTCCGTTTGACTTCAACTTCTACAGTTTTAGTGCGTCCATGGGTAAAGCTTTGTTGTACTTGACCTTCTGCAGGGCGTTTAACCTCAAGCCTATTCCCTAAGGTAAGCGTTTTTTTCTTAACTAGCTCGCTACCTTGCTCTGTTGCCTGAGCCTCGGTATTTTCCGCTTGTCCCGTTTGCAACTCCTGCACCATACATATCCTATTCTTGGTTAAACCAGTGCTCGCGAGCTTTCATGATAATGGCATTAGCCACTTCAATATCCATCACTCCTGCACCGATAATTTCTTGTAATTCGTCTCCGGCAAGTTCTGCAAGATCTTCACGTATTTTTACGTTTTTTTCTGCAAGCTTTACCAACATTTTTGATGTTAATCCAAGGCCGTACATGTCTTCGGCAACGCCAAGCTCAACGCACTTCTCTTTCATTATAGCATCTAAATTTGCAAGGTAAGCCTTACCTCGAGATTGCAATTCATTGGCGGTATCTTCATCAATACCTTCAATTCGTAAAAACTCGTCTATATCAATTGTGGCAACTTCCTCAATGGTTTCAAAACCTTCGGAAATTAGTAATTGTGCGAACATTTCGTCTATGTCCAGGGCCATAGTGAACAAGCGCATCTTACCTTCATTTTCCTGAGCACGACGACTAACGTCATCATCTTCAGTAATAATATCAATTTTCCAGCCAGTTAGCTGTGATGCAAGGCGAACATTTTGTCCGCGTCTACCAATGGCTAAGCTTAATTGATCTTCTGCAACAATCACATCTACACGACGTTGCTCTTCATCAATTACAACCCTGGAAATTTCAGCAGGGGCAAGAGCATTAACAACAAACGTCGCTGGATTATTTGTCCAAGTGATAATATCAACTTTTTCACCTTGCAGCTCATTCACAATAATCTGAACACGACTACCACGCATTCCAACACATGAACCGACAGGATCAAGATTTGGATCAGATGTATAAACTGCCATCTTTGCACGACTACCAGGGTCACGAGCAATAGATTTAATTTCAATAATGTTATCGTAGATTTCTGGCACTTCTTGCTCAAAGAGCTTAGCCATAAACTTAGGATGTGATCGTGATAACACAACCATTGGGCCGCGTGAATCAGGTTTTAAGTCATGAATAATTGCCCGAACTCTATCACCAACACGATAGCTTTCACGTGGAATTAAGTCATCTTTGCGAAGAATACCTTCAGCTTTTCCAAGATCAACAACAACATTTCCAAACTCGACACGTTTTACTAGCGCATTTACCACATCGCCAATACGATTTTTAAACTCTTCGTGTTGACGTGCTCGTTCTGCATCACGGACTTTTTGAAAAATAATTTGACGTGCGCTTTGTGCTGCAATTCTTCCAAATTCAAGGGGAGGAAGCTCTTCTTCTAGAAGATCATCGATTTTTGCATCGGGATAGTCTATAAGAGCAGTTTCAACTGTAACTTGATTGATAGGGTCTTCAACTAGCTCTACAACCGTTAAACAACGAACTGTCTGCACATGCCCTGTTTCGCGATCTATATTGACGCGAATGTCATGCTCCATTCCATATTTTTGTTTTGCTGTACGCTGCATTGCAAGTTCCATGGCTACAATCACTTCTTCGCGATCAATACCTTTTTCACGAGCAACCACATCAGCTACTTGTATTAGCTCATGTCTTGGATGCTGAATTGCGTTTTCCACAGGCTTTAATTTTCTGCTTGCCATGGTATCCCTATATCAATCTTTCTTTTAAATAGAACTAGCCAAATTTGCCTGGCGAATGTCGCCATAGCGAATGTCGATACGATCTAATCCACTATCAAGGGGGTGCTTTAGGTGTAAAGAAATACCTTCATCAGAAGCTGTTTCTAAAAACCCATGAAAACTTTTACGATTCTCAACAGGCAATATTGTTTTTACCACAATTTCTAAACCAAGGAAACGTTTATAATCTTTTGGCTGCGTAATAGGTCTTTCAGGTCCAGGAGACGAGACTTCCAAAACATAAGAACCTGAAATTGGATCATCCACATTCAAGTGTACAGAGATGGTTCTGCTGACTTGTGCGCAATCATCTACATTGATTGGCTGTTCATCCAATCTTTCGATCATAACCTGTAACGTTTTGCGAGTCATACCAGTTATCTGGACACGCACGATTCCATACCCCATAGGATTAACAATGGAATCAAACTTTTCATGAAGAGAATCTGTTAGTTGCATACATACTTCCTTAAGTCTTATCTGTAAGGTAGGTATTTTATTTGTTGATTTCAAGTTTTTTATTGATTTTTTTAGCAATAGGGTGATGTTGTTGTACAAGCTGGTATACCGATAAAGGCATAACATGGGTGTATATTTGGGTAGTTGCTATATCGCTGTGCCCTAGTAATTTTTGTATGGTTAGTAAATCAGAGCCACCCTGCAAAAGGTGTGTAGCAAAGCTATGACGAAATACATGAGGTGAAATTGTTGTAGGCTTTAAGCCGAATTCTATAGCTGTTTCTTTTACTAATTGACCAACGCGTTGACGTGTAAGGCATCCCTCTTTGCTTCTTGATGCAAAAAGAAAAACTGAGCTTTTTATGCCACTTACAAAAATTTCTCTAACTTTTAAATATGCCAGTAAAGCTTCAAGGCATGTATCATTTAAAGGAACTAACCGCTCTTTGTTGCCCTTACCTTTAGCTAAAATCATTGGTTGTGCAATGGCGCCTGTGACAACGCAATTTACTGGCAATCTTATAAGCTCGGTAACTCTAAGACCTGAAGCATATAATAATTCTAAAATAGCCCTCACTCTTATGTGTGAAGGTTCCTTTGCGTTCTTTAAAAAATCTAAAAATTCCCCCATTTGATTTGAAGAAATTACTTTAGGCAAGGTGGCTGGGATCTTTGCGGTTTTAACGTGCAGGCACGGATTACTGCTAATCATGCCTTCATTGAACAGGAAGAGATAAAACTGTTTTAGCGTTGAGATACGCCTATTTACTGTGCTGACCTTGAATTCTTTGGAAAATAAAGATTGTATATATTCTTCAATGTCAGTTTTTAAAATTTCCAATACTGGCTTGCTCATCCACTTTGTGAAGTGATTCAAATCTCTATGGTATGCTTCTAAGGTATTTAAAGAAGCATTACGATCGGCAGCTTGTGATTCAAGAAATAAATCTATTTGCATGCTAAATTACTATCATTTTATTTGGGGGCTTTACTACAGATAATTCTTCGTGAAATACTATTAGTGTAGACCTTATCAACTTATGTGGTGTTATTACTATGGATATGACTTGTACTGCAGACCCAAACTTTTTAGCGACAGCTATTGCTGTAATGATACTTCTTCTAGTGCCAATGGCACTGCCCATTATAAGAAGTATTCCTAACTTTAATATTTCAAAGATATCTTCCATTGGTGGAGGAATGGCTGTTACCGCTGTATTCGTGTTCATGGTTCCTGACGTTATTGAAAAAATAGCCCAAGTTTCAGAAAATAGCAGTATAGAGTACTTAAGACAGAAACACCATTTAACGTTCTTGGTGTTTACGACTTTCCTGTTTGCATTTTGTACAATGTACGCTTTGGAAAAAGTAGCTCTTGATCGCACAAAAGCAAATGCGGAACCTAGTCGTTTTGTATTTTATCTTCACATGGGAATACTTTGTGCAATGATGATAGCTTTAGTTAGTTCATTCCCAGTACTTGCAAAAGCTAGTTTTTATGCAATCGGACTGGTATGTGCGTTAGCTGTTTTTGAAATCTTTCTCGAAGAAATAGCGCTTTTAAAGCACTTTGGAGAGCTATACTCCCACCTAGGGCGTTACGTTGTAATGTTAGCAATTGCGATTGGTTGGGTTCTTGGCTTGAAATTTTCATCGCAAGAAAGCACCGTATTTACTCTAATGACTCAAGCTTTTGTCATTGGCATGATTCTTACTGCAGTAATAAAAGGTGAATTTGATATAATTAATCAATCAAATAACTGTGTTATTTTCCTTGTTTCTGCTTTTGTGAAGGTGCTTATTGTATTAGGCTTAATCACAATTGAAGATGGTAATGTAGCGAAAAAAACCGGACAGAAAATTCCAGCTGCTCCGACTTCGTATGCTGTGCCATCAACTTATAACGTGGGGCAAATAGCGCCTAATCCTGTTGATTCAAAAAACGCAAGTTCCTAGTCAACACTAAATTTTAAAAAAAGCCCAACAGCATTTTGTCTGTTGGGCTTTTTTATTGCGTATAAATACCGTCTATAATTTCTTCAAAAAGTCTGTGCCAGTTTTGTTCCGCGCCAATGCGCATTAAAACAGATCCTATACCAACCGCGGCACGGTCCATAAAAACAAACTCTCGTGGTGGTTTTATCCCGCCTAATTCATGCAATCGTTTGTGAACACTTCTGGCTATTTCCCAGCCCTTCTTGCCTCCATTAGCGTCTTGAATAGGGCGGATTTTATCTTCTAGCAAAGGCTCATATAGCAAGTTTGCCCATTGATTTAATACATCTATTAATTCATTGGAAATATTATTAAACCCCCAACGTTTATAGGCATCCACCGCTAAGTCTGGCTTACTATCCCTTAAGGCCACGTATAAATCGACTACAGCTTGTAAAAATGGTTTTTCAAATCTGCGTACACAACCAAAATCAAGCAAGCTGATTCGACCATCATCTAATATTAAATAATTTCCTGGATGGGGGTCACCATGCAGTGTGCCGAAACGGTATAGTGGCCAATACCAAGATAAGAATAGCTTTCTTCCTAATTCATTGCGAAAATCACTGGGGGAAGAAACATAATCAAGGGCAGGTTTGCCTTCTATCCATTCCATTGTTAAAAGGCGCTTGGTGGAAAGTTCTGGATGCAATTTTGGTATGACAACAAAATCAAACTGATTTTTAAAAATTTTTCTAAATTGTTCAAGGTTTTGCGCCTCTAGAATGTAGTCTAGCTCTTCATACAATCGGTCACGAATTTCATCAGCAATATCCTGGGTATCTATGGACTTGTTGAAAGACTGATAAATGCCTAAAACCATATCTAATTGTTTTAAATCGGCACTAACAGTGGTTTCCATATCAGGATATTGTAATTTTACAGCAAGGTTCTCACCCTGAATGCTTATTGCTTTATGAATTTGCCCCAAGGAAGCAGCGTGTGACGCTTTTAATGAAAAATCCTGAAATAAATCTCTCCAATTATTACCAAGCTCACCAACCATGCGCCGCCTCACAAAGCTTTCTCCCATTGAAGGTGCGTTTGATTGTAGGGTCATAAATTCGGTTGCGAATTCTGGTGGTAGAGCATCAGGAACAGTTGCTAAAAATTGTGCCATCTTCATGAATGGCCCCTTAAGTCCCCCAAAAGACTGACGTAATTTTTGCGCATAAGCAGCTTCATTAATATTAAGCCCCAAATATTCTTGGGCACCTACACGCATGCCAATACCCGTAAGAGTTGTGCCTACGTCAAATAATCTCTTTAGTGATTTAAGGTGTTCCATTATTATCTTTTACAGCCCTGGCAATAGTTAGTACGTCTACTTTAGCAGCTCCAGCGTTTAACAAAGCTTGTGCACATGCGTTCGCTGTTGCGCCGCTCGTAAGTACATCATCAATCAATAGCACATTTATTTTTTGTAAAATATTTTTAGTATCTGTTACGACAAATGCATCTTTAAGGTTTTCATAGCGTAATAATTTACTTTTATGCCCTTGTGATGCTGTTGCTTTCACTCGCTTCAAAAGGCTTGAGTTAATTGAAATATTAGTATGCTTAGCAATCAACTTTCCTAGTTCAGTTGCCTGATTATATTGACGAGTAAAAAAACGCCACCAATGCAAAGGTACCGGCACGATAATATTAATATCTTCAGGAATACACCGTTGCATCCAGCCAAAGAACATTGGGCCTAAGTGTAGGCCATCGTAATTTTTGTATCTCAGCACAAGTTTTTTTACAGAATCATTGTAAATAAGTGGAGCATAAGCTTTGGAAAAGACAGGGGGAAACTTTAAGCAATCCGCGCACGGCATATCATGGTCAACGTTATCTAGCGGAACGCAACATACAGAACATTTAGGCGATGTGATAAACTTAAGCTTTGGCCAACAATCTCCACACAAAGTATATGGCTGTTTTGTTATTTCTCTACACAAAGCGCATTGCGGTGGCAGTAAAAAATTGATTACTGCTTGTGCAAAAGGTGTATTAAAAATCACTTTTGTAAACGCGTTATATTTGTAGGAACAGGATGATCCTTAGCTTTTGCTGCTTCCAGAAATAAGTGCTTTTGCATGTACTCTTCATACCAACCGTAAAGTTTTTTGTAGTTTTTGCGAAAAGATTTGTCTGAAAAACGCAGGTCTACGTACGATAAAAATGTTGCTACACACAAATTTTCAAATAATAATTCCTGATTTAAATCGGTATCTAATCGATCATCAAGATATTGTAGTCCACACGTCAACGCTAAATACTGGCGATCATACCAGTCTTCACACTGCAAATGCTTTGGACGGAAAAAATGCTCATACCTCATTGAAACAGCTGCATCTGCCATGCCGTCAACTAGAGCTTGTATTTTTAATGATTTAAACTTATCCGGCATAAGTGCTTGAATTTTTTTAGCTTTTTCCATGACATATTCACAAATCACAGGCGAATCAAAAAGTACTTCATCAGAGCTTATTTTTAGAGCCGGGATTTTGCCTAAAGGATTTAGTTCACGAAAAAATGAATCTGGCTGCCAAGGATGAAACTCTTCAATAGTAATGTTTTTTGTCAGTCCGCAAGCTAAAATAACTGCTTTAACTTTGCATCCAAATGGAGAGCTAGGAAATGAATAAAGGATCATTTTGTAACAAAGGCTAAAGTACTTCAGCTCATGCTAGCACGCAACCTTATGGTTTTCAGCATATTTTTCTATAAATTCACGAGGCAAACCTATATCAGGGCAAACTATTTCTCCACATATTGATCTAGCTTTTGTGTGATTGTGAGCTGGTTTTAAGCATGCTATGGCAAGGGTTAGATCAGGTATAACGACTTCACCAGCACTTGTTGACGTATTAGCATCGATCCCGCTTGGAACATCAATTGAAATAATTGGATCAGGTTGGTGGTTCAGGAATTGTATCAGTTCTTCAAAAATACCTTCGGGTTTTTTGGTTAGTCCAATGCCAAATAAAGCATCTATGTAGATGTCGCCAGAAACTGGAACATCGGTAAATTCGATATTTGGATAAAAAGCTTTAGCGCGATTTATATTGATATTTAAAATATCGTGAGAAGGTTGGATAGGCATGCAAATGGTTATTTTTTTTGTATGTGGCGCTAAGAATAATGCGGTGGCAACGCCATCTCCTCCATTTTTCCCTGGTCCTGCGTAGATAACAACATGGTCACTACAAAAAGGTCCGTAATAATTTAAGATTTCTTTCGCGCAAGAAAAACCTGTGATCTCAATCAGGCTTCCCTCATCTAACCCAGTTATCCGCAGGTAGTCTGATTCGCATAGTATGACAGCTTCTTTGTTTAGAATGGGAAAATGATCCATTATGGGCCCTTTCTTTATTTTAAAGTGTAAAAACCTCAAGCTTATGTATGATACAAATCGCTTTTTTAAATTTTTGGTACTTTTATTTCTTCCGTCAGTATATATGCATCCATTCTAGCATTACCAATCTTTTTTCCAAAGAAGCATTAAAATTATTTTATAGTGTGTCTTAGATAATATAAAATATCTAATTTTGCATATTTTGTGTTGTTTTGTAACATCATGCGCTAATCATTCTAGCTTTTAAATATGGTTTTAGGTATTGACCTGTGTAGCTTTTTGTGACTTTTGCAATTTCTTCCGGAGTGCCTGTTGCAATAATTTCGCCGCCACCGTCTCCTCCTTCTGGCCCCATATCAATAACCCAGTCAGCTGTTTTGATCACTTCCAAATTGTGTTCAATAACTAGAACTGTATTTCCTTGCTCAACTAAGTGGTGCAAAACTTCTAGCAGCTTTCGCACATCCTCAAAATGCAGCCCTGTAGTTGGCTCATCAAGAATATACAGAGTCTTACCGGTTGCGCGACGTGATAATTCTTTTGCTAATTTAACACGTTGGGCTTCACCGCCTGATAAAGTTGTTGCTTGTTGACCCACCTTTATATATCCAAGTCCTACTTGTCTAAGGGCGCGTAACTTGTCTGCAACAGCGGAATTATTTTCAAAAAAGTCCACAGCTTCTTCAACGGTCATATCTAAAACATCAGCAATGCTTTTATTTTTGTATGTAATTTCTAGCGTTTCACGATTGTAACGCTTTCCGTGACATTGATCACATTCCACGTACACATCTGGCAAAAAGTGCATTTCAATTTTTACAACACCATCACCTTGGCATGATTCACAACGTCCGCCTTTTACGTTGAAAGAAAATCTGCCAGGCGTATAGCCGCGTGTTTTTGCTTCAGGCATACCTGAAAACCATTCACGAATTGGTGTAAAACATCCAACGTATGTTGCAGGGTTTGAGCGAGGTGTGCGACCAATAGGTGATTGATCAATATCAATAACCTTATCAATATGCTCAGCACCTTCTAATGACTTATAAATTCCAGGCAAATCTCGTCCGTGATTAAATTGACGGTTTAATGCTTTGTATAAAGTTTCTATTACAAGCGTTGATTTCCCGCCTCCTGAAACTCCGGTAACACATGTAAATGTGCCCAAAGGAAATGTAGCCTCAACATTTTTTAAATTGTTTGTTTTTGCACCAGTAATTTTTAAAAATTTATCTATGTGACCTGTTCGACGATGTATTGGTATTGGGATAGACTTCGTGCCTTTCAGGTACTGACCTGTCAAACTTTTAGGACATAACATTATTGTTTGTGGGGTTCCTTCCGAGATAATCTCACCGCCATGCACACCTGCTGCTGGCCCCATATCAATTACGTAGTCTGCAGTGCGTATAGCATCTTCATCATGCTCAACAACTATTACTGAATTGCCTAAATCACGTAAGTTACGCAGTGAATCAAGCAAGCGATCGTTATCGCGTTGATGCAGCCCGATTGATGGTTCATCTAGAACATACAACACACCCGTAAGTCCTGATCCCACCTGAGAAGCCAAACGTATGCGCTGGCTTTCACCACCTGAGAGAGTTCCTGCTCCTCTCGAAAGAGTTAGGTAATCCAAACCAACGTCAATTAGAAATTTCAATCGGTTGCGAATTTCTCTTAAAATCTTATCAGCAATGTCTTGCTGTTTCTTTGTAAGATCCAGATTTTCAAACCACTTCAATGCATCTTTTATAGAAAATCGACACACTTCACCAATGTGCAACTGCGCAAGTTTTACGCACAACGCTTCATCTTTTAAGCGATAGCCTCCGCAACTATGGCAAGGTGTTTCATTCTGGAATCGCCGTAAGAATTCTCTAGTCCAATCACTTTCTGTTTCCAGCCAGCGACGTCGTAAATTGGGAATTACTCCTTCAAAAGGTTTTTTTGAAATATATTTACGAACCCCATCGTTATACACAATAGGAATAATCTCAGCGCCAGAACCATGCAGAATAATTTTTTTTAAATTTTCTGAGAGATCTTTGAATGGAATCGTTGAGCTTTCACTAAAATAGTTAGCTAGACCATCTAACACCTGCGCATAATATTCCGAGGTCATTTGTCCTCGTTTATTAGTTGCTGCATTTTCTTGTGCTGACCATGGTGCAATTGCCCCTTCACGTAAGCTAAAATCATGATTTGGAACAACAAGATGTTCATCAAAAACAATCTCAAGACCCAAACCATCGCAAGTAGCGCAAGCGCCATGTGGACTATTGAAAGAAAACAGACGTGGTTCTATTTCTTCCAAAGTAAAACCTGATATGGGGTATGCGAATTTTGAAGAATAAGTTGTAATGACTTGAGTATCTGCATTTTGCACCCATAACAATCCATCACTCAGCTTTACTGTTGTTTCAATTGAATCTGCCAAACGTGTTTGAATATCTTCAGGTGCCGCCATCACTAAACGATCAACAACTACAGCGATTGTGTGTTTTGTTTTTTTATTAAGGGTTGGCGCTTCTTCGATGGCGTAAATTTTTCCATCAATGTAGACGCGTTGGAATCCTTTTTTTTGCAAATCTTGCATCTCTTTTTTGTATTCACCCTTGCGATCACGCACGATGGGAGCAAGAATCATGATTTTAGTTTTTTCAGGAAGCTCCAAAATACGATCAACCATTTGGCTAATAGTTTGCGCTTCAATAGGAAGTCCGGTCGATGGTGAATGCGGCACACCTATGCGTGCAAATAACAAACGCAAATAGTCATACAATTCGGTGACTGTTCCAACTGTTGATCGTGGATTTTTTGACGTTGTTTTTTGTTCAATTGAAATTGCTGGGCTTAAACCTTCTATGGAATCCACATCTGGTTTTTGCATTAACTGCAGGAATTGTCTAGCGTACGTTGATAAGCTTTCAACATAGCGACGCTGACCTTCAGCATAAAGCGTATCAAAAGCAAGAGATGACTTTCCAGATCCGCTAAGGCCAGTAATAACTACCAACTTATTACGTGGAATATCTACATTCACATTTTTAAGGTTATGTTCGCGTGCTCCACGAATCTTAATTGTATCTTGCATGATTGACCGCTTTATTAAAAAATTTGTAGGGTATATTTACAGCTGCTAATTAAAGTGCAGTGTGTTTTTATGAAACACTCGCTAGACTAGTACAAATTACTTGCACAAGCAACATTTTAGAATGGGTAATATTATATGCGTATTGCAATTGGAGCCGACCACGGAGGGTATGCTCTTAAGGAAAAAATAAAATCAGCTGATTCAGTTAATCAGTGGATTGATGTTGGTTCCTTTAATCAAGAAAGTTCTAATTACGCTGAATTTGCCCAATTGGTTGCTCAGAAAGTTCAATCCCACGAAGCTGATTTTGGCATTGTTATTTGTCGCAGTGGAATTGGCGTGTCAATTGCAGCAAATCGTTACAAAGGCATTTATGCTGCTTTGTGTTTTAACAAGCCCATTGCAATAAGTGCGCGCAGTCACAACAACGCAAATGTTTTGTGCATTGCGGCAGATTATACTTCTTTTGAAGAGGCCCAAGAAATGATTCATTTATTTTTATCAACAGCTTTTGAAGCTGGTGGCCGACATGAAACAAGGGTGAAGAGTATTGATCCTGAAAATCAACTATAGCAGTTGTTTTTATAAAATTGATTAAGTGTGCGCTACAAACCTGAGTTCACAAAGAAAAATTCCCTATGCGAACCCAGGATATTGAGATGTATTTAGTGAATAGCGGCTAGCTAGCTGTTCCCACTGTAATGTCACGTGCCCAAGTTGAGCCGTTTCCATAAACAATTGAGGAACCTGATTCCATAAGCACTGTTCCAGATAAAGCTGCATCCTTACCAGTTGATACAGTGGTAGTTGGATGAGCTGCGCTCATAACAGCGTCTGTATAATAGTAAAATGGACTACCAGTATAGCCTGTGCCTGAGTAGTAAAAGAGGCGAATACCACCATAATATACTCCATGATCATATGTATCTGCAGTATTCCATCCAGAATAACTAGGGAGTAATCCTCCTAAATCGTTAGAGAATGTTGTAAAATTCGAAGGCCAAGCAATAACAACCGCACCATTTTTATAGTAACCATCGTTAGTGTCGAAAGTGCACGTCAGGGCGTTAGCAAGTGCGCTACCAACGCTTACATCAGCATCCACCACAATACTTCCACCCGCTTGCACAGTAAGTGCACTGGTGACTTCGCTTTCTGCTGATTCATCTACGCCTGCAAGCTGAAGTGCTGCTCCACTTGCTATTTGAATAGGCGCATTTGGTACTTTGCCACTTTGTACATACAATGTTCCAGCATCCACATGTATTCCCGCAATGGGCGTTGGAACTGTTGTGGTCGGGTGTGCACCTGTTAAATTACTTAAAAACTGCCAGTATACGTAGCCACTACCGCCTAAAGAAGGATTATATCCAAAGTTCATGAGTAACCCTCCGTAGAAGATTCCTTGGTCAGACGTATCACTTGTATGCCAATTGGGGTTGCCGTCTGTCATGCCGTATGGCACATAACTTGCGAAGTTTGAAGGCCACGCTATTTGATTTGATCCCGATTCGAAAAATCCATCAGCTGTACTGAAACTACTTGTAAGAGTTTGCGGTCCTAAATCAGATGCCACTTTCATAACGCCAGGTCCAGTTTTGTGCACTAATCCTGTTCCTGTGGGGGCAGCATTTAATGTTGCTACATTTGTTCCATCTACCTGAACTGTTCCAGCCGTTGAAAAAGCAAATGCACCAGTATTCATAGTCCCTGCAATTTCTAAGGTTGCAGTATTGGCAGCAGCGGTTACAGGGTCAGTGCCAGATGCAGCAAAGGTCACCGCAGATGATGCACCATTTAAATTGCTAGCTGAACTTACGGAAACAGCGCCGCCTTGAATGCGTAAACTGCTAATTGCATTAGTGCCGCTAAGGTCAAGGGCACCTGCGTTAGTTTTGTTTAGGGTTCCAACTGAAATTGCACCACTATGACTTGCACTATCTGTGCCTTCAACATCAATACTCATAGAAGTCGCAAACGTAGTGTTCCATGTTGATATAGCTACCACCGTCAGTAGTACTACCGTTAATTTATTAATCCCTTTCATGAAT
>CAITNM010000014.1 GCA_903893805.1 uncultured Alphaproteobacteria bacterium
CTTCCAGTCAAGCGTTCATCAGTTGGAAGAATTGCACTTATTTTCTGTTCCTTTTTATCCCGAAACCGTTTATCTTTTGCCATGAAGCTCTCTACCTCTTAGGTTGTGTTTTATTGGGTGGTAATTTCGACGTTACCCATTTCAATATAACACTTTAGCCTATAAGTTGAGGGCTTTTTTTATCCCTGATCGCTCAGGTTAGGTTTTAATAAAGAAGTAACATTTCATCTCAGTCAGCGGTAGAGTTTGCAGCATTGCTTTTGAGCTGTGCTTTCGCTTAAGTAGTTAGGAGCAATGCTTCTTGCCAAAGTGCTTGATTGATAACTCAGTTGTTAAACCAAGGGAATAGGTGTAAGCTGAGCAGTCAGCCCAACGAATAATACCAATCAGCCATTCTTTTCCAATCCTCGTTAACTTTAATTTTTCCTCTCTGATTTTGAGCCTGTGGACTGGGATGTGTCTGTAACCAAACTTGTGAATTATAGAGAGAAAAGGGCTTCTTGATACCTTCCTCAACTATGTTAACATTTTTCAATTTACAAGCCTTTCTTACAGCATTAAAGGTACTTATTCCAAGGCAAACAACCAGTTTTGGGTCTACAATCTTTATTTGTGGTAAAGCAAATTTATTTGCGGCCTTCAATAAATCCTCTTTCGGGATATAATTATCCTTGGCTCCAGGTTTGATATATGGGTATAAATTTGTGCCATATGTCTCGGCAATTTCCAAATGTTTGAAATGAGTACAAAGCAATTTGGCTAAATTTTTGTTCGTAGCTTGATTAGGGTCATACCCAAATGTCAAATCATTTGCTTGTTCAATAGGGTCAATCTCACTTTTATTCATATCATCTTGCGAATCCCAGTCCTGTAAAAGCAGAAATATCTTTGCATTTTCGTTATGAGCCCCTATAGTAAAGGGCGATACATACTTACAGTCGTAAATCCCATTATGGAAATCACCGATTGCTTTTGATCCAAGTGGGGGTTTAGATTCTCTACGCTCTTTGCCAAGGGCAAGTAATGCGTTAATTTTATCCATGACCATCACGGTTGTATTTAAATGGTTTTTACTTCTTTGATAACCTCCTTTCAGTGGCGAATATCGCGTAATATAACGAAATATTGTCTGTGATATTGCAGGATCCTTACCGCCTCCAAAAAACAAGAAAAAGCCCCCGCCCCTCCGCTTCGCTCCGTGCCTCGTTGCCTGCATGCCGCGCAAATTTGCCGAGCGCCCCATTCGCCAGCGGCGTGCTTCGTCCGCTGGGGGCAAAAGAAAAACATCTCCCCTATGTGTTAATATAGATGTCGCCTCAACCAAGGAGGCGAAATATGGGATATTCCCGAGCAGTGAGGTCAAGTGTGCTGAAAAAAGTCTTGCCGCCTGATGCGCAAAGCATCGTCGAGGTAAGCAAAGAAACCGGCATTAATGATCAGAATGCAACGACAACAAAGTATCGGCCCCAGTTTAGCTGCAGGGGATGAAATCCTTTGACTTTCTTATAGGTCGGTTGAACACCGTGCCGTTTCAAAGCATCATCATTGTCGAGCATCAAGGTCGTTCCGTCCGGCGTGAATTGTACACTGCGAATCGACAGCAGCATGTGCGATTTTTTACTTTCCCCACCCTGTGAGTGAAAACAGAACCCTCCGCTACACTGAACTTATATAGAATCCTCACTGGCCATCAGTTCCAGCGCGCGTTGAATCGAGAACGGATCAACTGTAAATGAGTCTGCCTGATGAGTATGTCCGGGAGGATTTCCGTTTTCCATAAAATCCATATCCTTAACAACTTCAGGAGTTATTTTTCCTCTAATTCCAATCCAGTTTATGCCTAAGGTGTTGGCTAGTGACCTGAAATATCCATTAAAAAAACCGGGCCCAAAAACTTCAATAAGCTTAGTTTTGGATTGATTACTTTTGTAACTATCGAAATTTTTTATGTGATTAAATATTAACGCTGACAATGCGGCGCCATGAATAGCAACAATCTCCTTCGCTTCAGCAACTATCCCCCATTGCTCTTCAAGAGATAGCTTCCCCTCTTCGAAATAGACTTTTTTATACCCATGTTCCGATAATATTTTTTCAATTTCTTCTTCATTTTCTATTGTCCTTGAATTTTTTCTACTAATGAATATCTTTTCTCCATACTTAGAATTATATGCCGGCCTGAATTTCAGAATATTTTCGAAGGCATATTTCGTTGTATCAAAGAAACCAAAATCCTCATAAGATATATAGTTGTCAACTGTTGATTTTGCCGGATGAATTTTATGCTTAACAATTAAACCCTGAATATTTGACTCGGTTTCTATCGTTTGATAATTCAATGTTTTAAAAAAGTTTCTTGCAAGCTCGCTAGGATTCTCTTTTAATATTACTACTATTTCAGCACTTTGCATTCCATTCTGACTCATTACATCCCGCGCTATCAATATTCTTGTAAGAGTATCCAGGAGGTAGTGTGAAATATTTGTATCGACTTCATACCTTGCATCAAAGATAACCTTTTTCTCTATCGTGGTTGTATTTTGCCGCTTCAGAAATTTTAACGGGTTTCTTTTTGGTCTAAAATAATCTAAATCATTAGTCGACCCGTTGATTATTTCCAAATCAAATCCGCCACCGGTTGTTGTCACTTCAGGCAAAATTATTTTTTCCGGAATTTGCAGCCATGCATCCAATAAATATGTCTTATGGCCTAAAACTGTTGCAGAAGGAATAGTGCGGTCAGAAAAATTAATGGTGCTTTTCATGGGGGTTAAAATTTATCTGAATTGATGTAACAGTATTTCGGGGGTATTTTTTTAACTATTATTCAAGTGTTGACAGTAAATGATTGATTCTATTCTGAAATGTTGTTTCGAAATCGTTAGGGCGCGCAAATGCAATAGCGCTTCTTGACTTTGCAAAAAGTTGATTCCTGTTTTCATTCAGGTGTACAATAGTGTCTGCAATTTTATTCAAATCATTAATTTCAGAACCCCATCCGATATCTACCAGTGACAATAACCCGGAAAATGCTTTGTTTTTATAACCTACAATTGGAACTCCACAGGAGAGTGTCTCTAAATACGTACAAGAGGGGTCACTTTGTCTGTGCAGGCAAATAAACAAATCAATATTCTTTTTTAAATCCGGAATAAGCTGTTTATAAAAATCAACAGGGCCGGGCAGGTACACACTGTCTTCAAGTTGATGCTTATGAATGTAGGCAATCATTTCATCTTTTAATTCACCAGCGCCATATATATAGAATTTATACAGAACTTTTCTTTGTTTTAATAGTAAGGCGAGCTTTACAAGATGATCAGCTCCTTTCATTCGAATTAATCGTCCAGAAAAGGCAAGGCGCAGGGGTTTGTTTTTAGACAACTCATTGAGTCTATGTTCCAGGTCAACATCTTCTATACAATCATGTTTGTAGACGCGAGTATCAAAATACAAGAGGTTATTTTTGAATTTTCCGTATTCATAATATGCGGGAGTGCCATTGGACTGAAGTCCATCTGAAATACTGAATGCAGAAACCCTTTTTTTCTCGTGCTGCC
>CAITNM010000015.1 GCA_903893805.1 uncultured Alphaproteobacteria bacterium
CTGAGCCTTTGTCTGCGCTTAGGCCAGCACCCCAAGTGCATTATCACAACAACTCCACGAAGAAATCCAGTACTCACCCAACTAATAAATGATCCTGACTGCGTAGTTACCCGTGGCCCAACCTTTGATAATGCAGCCAATTTAGCACCTGGATTTTTGAAAAATTTGAATAAGCAATTTGCCGGCACCCGATTAGAAGCCCAAGAAATTTATGCCCAAATGATAGATGAAACATCAGGAGCATTGTGGACACCTGACAAAATTGTTTATGAACGTCCCCCTAGTGAAGACTGGCGGCGTATTATAGTAGCAGTTGATCCAGCCGTGACTGATTATGACACAAGCGATGAAACCGGCATTGTGGTAATTGGTTTCAATGCCAATCAACAGGCATATGTGTTGGAAGATGCAACCTATAAAGCGACCCCATCGGAATGGGTGAAAAAAGTGGTGGCTCTGTACCATCAATATCAGTCTGATCGGGTGGTAGCCGAAGTTAACAAAGGCGGAAACATGGTCAAAGACTTGCTAATGGCTTGCGACCCACACATAAGTTATAAGGGTGTGCGTGCAACCAAGGGCAAAGCGATTCGAGCTGAACCCATTGCAAGCCTGTATGAACAAGGGAAAGTTAAACATATTCAGCCATTCAAGGCCCTGGAAACGCAGCTATGCACCTGGGTACCTGAGGTTTCAAGTAAATCTCCCGACCGGTTAGATGCCTTGGTGTGGGGACTCACTGATCTGTTTTTATCAGGAGAAGCTACCCACCAGTATAAAGTTTGGGTGTAGAGATTATAACCCATGCATAAAAGCACTCCATTACCATTAAGCATTGCTGTATAATGAACTGTTAAGGGGAGAAACCTATCATGTTTTTTGCGTTGTGCATAAGCTTAATGGTGCAAATTCAGTTGTGTGCGACTGACGTTAGGAATGAAGAAATTCTTGATGAAGAAGATGTTATACAAGCTCTTACTCAGGGAGTAAATAATGAGTTCATAAGAAGGATTATTAATAATACTGTTATTCCTACAGACCATTTAACATCAACTTTTATAGATGCTGTTAATCAGCTCTCTCAAGGCTAGGATGAATACGATAGACTGTATTTTATTCGAGCTTTAATAGATGTTTCAGCAGACCATTTAACACAAACATTTATAGATACGGTGAATCAGCTCTCTCAATGCGTAAGGGCAGAGCATAAGCATGGTTTTATTGATCATTTATCTCGTATTTCTGATGCAAATTGGCTAACGCTTACTAGCAACTTATCAACACTCGAGCGTATTTTCACCCCTGACCGCACTGTAGAGTTTAATCGTTTTGTTCCCTTTTTTGAAATGGAGACTTTCATAGATAGATTATTCACTATGCCGCCAGAGCGATGGGAACCTGAAGCTATAAGAATGATTAATCAATATCGGCATGATTCTGATGAGTCAATGCGATCAAATCTAATGCATGTACCTGCTGCTATTTGTGTAGATTTTCATGGTGTTCCTTTTGGACATTTTCATGGTGTTCCTAGAGATTTTGGTTTTGCTCTGCCAGTCAGGCCTATGCAAAGCGCAACTAGGAGGAATTATACAACTACAGCTTTTGAAATTCATGATTACGCAGGAACAATGGTAGAAACCTCTAGCTCATCAAGCAATTCTTTGCCTAACGGCTCAAGCTCATCTTCCTCGCAAAAAACGCGCTTACAAGATGCGGTGATGCAGAAAATGAGCGAGAGCTTACAAAAACAACAGATTACTGTAATGCAGTATGAAAAAGCTAAAGACCTGCTAGTTAACTGGATCGAAGAAAAATATAAAGATGATCTGGAAGCGTTAAACAAAGCAAAGCAGGTTGCATTTTTTAGGTTAGTAAATGATACCAGTTATGAACAAACTATCGCGCTTGCGGTAACATTTTTACAAAGTTTACACCCCACTAAAATTGACCTTTGGCTTGATGGATTCTTAGGCGAATCTATGGAAGCCTATAAAGGATCTAAGGACCTCACAAGTTGTAAAAAAGGGATTGGAGAACGCGCTACAATTGGAATGCGTTGCGTTGATGATGATTTCACAAAGCTATTTGCTGGGGCAGAAAGCAACCTTACATTCAATATATATTGCAACCGCTGGAATTTATACGATGAGAATCAGGCCCAGGCAAATCTGCAATGGGTTGCGAATAAGCTTTATACAAAGGGCGTTAGGAAAGACACATCAGAAGAAAAGGTAGCTGAGGTTGTAAGTGACATTATAGTTGAAGATTTGAGCAGCTCTGGTAATACAAACATGGATATAGCAAAAAGTCTTGCTGCAGATACTATTGAAATATATTGGAAAGACATTAAGACGCAACTCAAACTAATTGAATTGCAACAACAAGAAGTTGTATCAATACTGTGACTTCGGCACCATCAGGAAGTACTGCATCCATTTTTCTTCTTGAGAATCTACACATCTATCAGCGTGGGCACCATTGGCTTTTCCAAGAGAAGCTGAGAATGCAACAATACGCTACTAGTGAATAGATGCAGATAGACCTCAAGCCATAAAGAAGCGACACGCCAGGTAAGGTATGGGTGTAGAGCATTAGAATTATAGTTATTAAGAGACATGCTCAGAGATTATTATAGTCCCTACCCCGCAGTTAAGCTAATCCAAGGCTTCGAGCAAAAGGTTTAAAATACCCTGGTTTCCCATTGCTGATGCCTTTTTATGCGCATGACCAATGCCATTTTTGTCAGGGCGTAATTGACCTTTAGCACGATTTAACAAACGTTCTACTATAGATTCTCTGCCATATATTACGGCATTCCATAAGGCCTCATTCATTCCCCATTGATCTGGCCGTAGCTGTTCCTCGCCACGATTTATAAAATACTTCACTAAAATTAGATCATCAGCAATTACAGCATTCCAAAACACTTGATTGATTTTGGGTTGGTCTGGCCGCAATTGCCACTCAGAAGGAGTGAGTAAAAACTCCATAATATGCCGATGATTCAATGCAACAGCATTGGATAACATCCCATCTACTTGGTATTGATTAAGTCGCTTGTTTTTAAGGTCGTCGGTTAATTGTTCAAGTGCTCTCGCTTCTGCACTAGACATAGTAAGCTGAGGATCTATGTGTGTTATTTCTATTGGTTTTCTGGAAATGTTAATAATGTCATCATTACCGATTTCCATACTTAATATTTTTGGCAAGATTAAAAGAAAACTCAAAATTTTTAAGCAAAAAGAATTTTTCATCTAATATCTCTTGAAGGAAGATATAAGAATATATTACAAAACAAACCATTAATTTTAAGTTAATCAAAATTTTTGAATTTAAGTAATAAAAAATGGGGAGATACTATCATTTAACATGCATACCTTGTTATGGGGGCATAGAAGCCTTGCATCAATACAAAGTGTGGGTTGGTGTGTGGAATTAAGAGTTAAAAGACAAAATAAGAATTTTTGGATATCATTAAAAACAAAAATAAAAGGTGCTCATTGGGCTTTTATCACGCTTTCAGCAATTAGGTTAAAAGGTATTTATATTAAGCTTAAAAGATGGAGGTTTTATTCCTTATGCCCCAGCTGCTAGCCAAATAATTAGAAGGTCATCAGCTTAGAAATTACAGCACCTTTAGGATTACATTTGATATTAAATTACTTTAAGCAAGATGCATATTCACCAGAAGGCGGTATAAATCTTACTCGATCACTGCTTGCGTAAAAAGCTTTAATAACACTGACAATACTATCAATTCGCTTAAAATAAGTCGCCTCATTACATGCACCTGAAATTCTTAAAACCTTTCCAAACTTTCTTAAAAGGTTCGTTTGCAAACGCGTTAATCCATTTAAATCTTGGGTAATTCCATCGCCGTGAAAATTTTGATTAAAATGAAACGGTCCATCAGCTTCTATTCTAAGTACGGTTCCTGTTTGAACATTTGTAATAACAAAATCGATCTCAGAGCATAAGTCAGAGTCATAAACATTATGTTTTACTTTGTACTGACTGGTATGCAGCTTGAATAACTGCTTTCCAATTGATGCTTCAAAGCCAGATACTACTGCGCCTGCGTTATTGCTCCCATTGTTTAGAATTTTTCTTATGTCTAAAACAAGTTTTCGATGCTTTTCTAAAGCTTCTGAGGGCATTGGCTGGTTTGGATCAAGGCATGCGCGCGCAGGGAAATGCATTTCTGTTTTGCATATTAAACCGAGCAGCAGACTTTTATATAAATTTTTGCTGTTTTGAATAGATGTTACGCATTGTTCTTTTTCAGAATCAGTGCATTTATCGAACAAGTCTACTAATGCAGAAACTGCTCCATCAAGAGGAAAAGTCATGTTTAAAGATTGAAATTTACCTTCAATGCTGTCAAATTCTTCTCCACTCATCATGTTATAAGCAATGACAATATTAGCCAGAGTCTGAGTTATACTTTTTCTTGCTCCATAACCAAGCCATGCATATCCAATTTTCTTTTTTTGATTTGCTACAATTTCCTCTAAATGCTCATGAATATCGAAACCAGGATGCGAATACGCCTGTTGTTCTAGACTATACCCAGATTGATTAGGAAAATATTGCGATTGTGACATCGCAAAAAATAGTCTTGTATAGTCTAAATCATTTAATAGCTTATGATTGTAGGTCCATAATTGATATTCAAATGCGTCAAAAAGATAATGTGCTGAAAAGGAACATTCTGAAAGCGAAATTGCGCATTCGATAATGTCAGGTAAGCTCTTTTGATTAAAAAATTCAGCTACTAAATTACTATATAGCCAAGAAGACATTTTCCTTAATTTTTCTTTAGATTGTGGCCCTAGGGGAAGAATGTAACCTTTTGTTGTTTGCCTATAAGCAGTGACCGCACCTTTAAATTCATTAATAGATTTTAGTTGGTCTTTTGCCGACATTGGCTCGATGGTTTCACTTAGCCATGCTGCCTTACGACTCTTGATCAATTCGTCAGTGTCTTTAAAAGAAGGACTTGCCCCACTTCCACCAAATAGGTTTGCAGAAAAAATTCCTACAACAAGCAAAAGTATATATTTACGACTCATGACCACACCTTTAAAAAGCACTTGTTTAATTCTACGCTTAATTTACAGACATTAACCAGATGCAAATTTTTGCGCAGCAGCGGAGTAAGAGATTGCAAGAGATCGCCTTGTTTTGTCAATAAGAGAATGGCACTTTAAAAGGAGGTTTTTATTTTCAGTAACACTTGTTATGCATTACAATTTCAGCAGAATTTTCCTTGAAATTACCAAGAGTACAGAAGACGTGCTAGAGCGTAAGTTTTCTAGCATTTTTAGCTTGATAGAACTTGTATAACACAAACCAATTATTCAGCAGTGGCAATTAATGAAAGTATAGATTTTAAAAAGTGCATTTTCTCTCCATGTGGAGCTTATATAGTCATATCTTCATTAAAATACTGGAATATATTGACAAATTCAAGACATTAAAGTACAAAATTATGAATTATTAGTATAAATGTAATAACTTGTAGGTAAAAATATATGAAACAATTACTATTTATTTTGGCTTTAAATTTGGGAATAAGCTTCGCTGGTGGTTGTCCTGAATGGTTGGCAACGCAGCACCATGCCAACCCACAATTGATCACAGCTCTTAATCAATTCGTAGAAGAATCTGCTTCAAAAAATAGTCAGGAAGCTGTTCTTTTTAGTAACGGGGAAAATTTCGGACAGACACAACCCACTAAACATGATGTGGAAGGACGTTTTCTAAAAGAAGTTCATGAGCTTTCAACTCAAATATCAATCAATACATTGGAAATTGGATGCTCTAAAGGGCTGATTTCCCTTAAAGTTCCCTTTTGTTTTGAAGAGAAAAGTAAACATATAGGAATTGACCTTAGCTCTAGTGCGCTTGGTGCTGCAAAAAAAAAAGCAAAAGCTCTACTAAAACCATTTGAGTTAGATAAAAGCTGTCATTTTAAAAATTGGGATCTTTTTGCTCTTCCCAGTAAAGCACCGCAATACCAAGGCAAATTTCAGTTCGTTTATTCACAAAATGTAGTGCATTTCTCTATTAAACCTGAGCAAGCACTGAATTTTTTTAAAATTATTGACTGGACATTAGCACCTGGTGGAAGAGCATTTATTAGTGCTGAAGCACCTGATGTTAGATATGTAGGAGATTTATATACTCGGCAAGCGCAAGATCCCAATAATATATTTCCTGGACTTATAACGTGGGCAGCTAATCAGGTTAACCTTGCGGATGGAAGAGTCAGTATCATGCGCCCAGTTATCGAAGTTAGACCAGCTCATGAAGATGATACACAGACCCCGCAGATTTTAGAATCTTTTCATAAAAATATTCGCATTGCGGGAACAACTGATATCGTTTGGCATTTAGTACACACTGTACGCTCTACTCTTAACTTTTTTACTCCTGAGGTTTTTCGTCGTGTTGTCGCTCAATATCATGATCTAGAAATCGTAGATACCTATTTTGTGAATATGGAAGGACGCCGCATGCCAAGCGAAGAATTAGGAGAGTTCCTAACTGCTGTGGCGATTATTCAAAAGAAATCAGCTTCTGTTGTTTTTGAACCTGAAAAAGGCCTATTAACAGTAGATTCACAAGAGCCTTAAAATCATAGGGCTGACATGTATGCGAAACTCTTAATAACATCATATGGTAGTATCAAGTGATACTATCATATGCCAATTAGCATTATTTATACGTCTCTTTTTCCTTCACTTGCTATTAAGATAAGGTCGGCTAAGCTTAAAGATGAAATGAATATACATCTTAGCTAGAGGATATGAAATATTATTTCTACCTGTTTCAAATTTTTCTGTTGATAGCTGGAATAAAAAGTATATGGGCTTGCGCAGATGATGAAAGAAATTTTGAAAAAGATTTTACTCGCTTAGGACTGCGTGCTACTTCACTTTCTAGTTGTTCTACTAATTCTGATACAACATTTTTGGAGTGTACTTTTCCTTATAAAAGACGTTCTACTTCTTTTACGGCCTACTCTGCTGGCTCTGATACGATGTATTCAACAGATGTTATTTATACGAATCGAGAGACTCTCACACAATATGGTTTTAATAACGAATCAGCAGACTGTTTTTTAACAATAAGGGGAGCTTTGATAAATTTTGAAATTGATGAGCCTTTAAAAAAAACAGAAAAACTGCGCAAACATGCGGTCAAATTTTTAAATACTATGGAATTTTTTCCAGAAGGTTATGCAATAGAATTAAGACACAGCTTGGTATTCGCATTGCAGGCATTACTTCAAAAACGATATACATTGCTCAATTATTGTATGAACGTCGCTTGTGGCCAAGCTGTTGCAACAAGTGAATTTTTTCTCGATTTTTCCGATAAAAATTTGATCACTCAACAATTTCCTAAGTCTTTAGCAAATCTTATTGGCAGGGACCCCACAACCAAAATGTCTTCTGTATTAAACGTTCATCTTTCTAGTAGTCTTGCCTGGGTATCCATTGTGGCTGCTTTCAGTTCTTATCCTGCTAAAAGAAGATGCTGCATTATTTTGTAATGTTGGGAATTACGCTATGCGGCTAAAAAGTCGTTCTCAGCTTGCAATTTTGCAGGGAGGTAATTTAGTATTTAGGCATAGATGGTTAACCAAGTATCTGGGAAAGCATGCTGCGCATATTTTTTTTAATTATGTTGATAACACATAGCTTTAATCTTGCCTTCTGCGCTGATTCAGAAATTGCGGAAAATGAGGCAAAAATTGATTCTACTACAAGCGTTCCATTTATTTTTCTGGATAACATAACATTTTCAGGATCTTTGGGCGGTTTTCTAAATTTAAAAGGAAAAACCGTGAATTCTAGATGCATAATTTCACAGTATCAATTTGTTGATACAAATTTGATGGATCTTTACGATCAATCAAAAATCATAACTGGGCAGCTGCATAAAGGCATTATTGCTGATAAAAATGGCCACGAAATAAGAGCAGATGAAAGCGAGGTAGTGTCCTTTTATCTCACAACTGAAGAATCCTCAGTTATGTTTAAATAAATTGGCATAGCGAGAATAGCGAGAATTGCATATAGCTTATTCAAATTTTAATAAAATACTCTTAGAAATTTATTAATAGTTTTTGACTATATTTTAGATAATAAAATGTAGTCAAAGAGATTAAAGATGAGAGTGTATTCAGCAATATACTTAGTTTTGGTATTATTCACCTTGCAAGCTGTTGAAGGAGCTTATGATTATTGTAGAAGTTACGGTAATCAGGTGCTCGAGGAATTTCTGACTAAGCCCCCCATGAAAGGCTGTAAGGGAACAGATGAAGATCCCGGTATTCCAGATGCGTCTTTAGGTGACCCATCAAACTGTAGCGATGTTGTTGTACTCTTAAAAGACCACTCTATTCCCGTACCCACTCAAAAATCCATTACAAAAGTCATCGCATGGAAACTAGCTGACATGAACCTGGATGGGAGCTCTAAATACTTAATTAGCATGGCGTTTGTAAAATTCTATGCGAATCGCAACTGGGAAGTATATTCCTTGGAACAAGAAAGTCTAGCTTCAGCACGTTGTAAAACGTTACGACAAGAAATCAAAATAGGTGGTGATCAATTTGACAGAATTATTGCAGACTGTAGCGCAGATCAACCCCATGAGCGTGGGCAGTATGTGTATATGAAATTGTCCCTCATGCGATTTCTTCAAGATGCTGGATTCTGGATGAATGACATCAATAACTTTAGCAGGTGGAACGCATATGTTGGCCTATCTCGGTTATGTCATCCTAAAATTGTGCATGAGATCATGACATGGACTACTCGTGATCTTATAGGGGAATGGAGTGCTTTATTTTGTAATGCGGCTTCTTGCGAAATATTGAATACACTATCTACTATGGATCTAAACTCTGCGGCATCTCCAACTTTTGTTGAAACTGGGAATATTACAGAAACAGAAAAACACCTCCAGTTTTTCAATGGATTAAAAATTCCTCATGGCGAGCATAATAATGAAAAATTTGAGATAGCAAATTGTATTTTTGCAGAAGCAATGTGGAGAGTATTTTCTAAAAAAGATACATACTTAGAAGCGATAAAGCGAGTTCTAGCTGACGATAAAGCAAACAGTGATCCGGTCTTTTTACACTTGGCTTTTGGTCGAAGGCCTTCAAAAGACCATATCCAAAGAAATGTTGGTGGTGCGCTATGGAGAATCATTATGCATGAGTATGATGAGATAAAGACAGCTTTAAAGAGAAGTAGAGTAGAGCAGCCCTGGAGAAAGAAGATGCTTCTTCCTGCGAACGGTGAGTACTGTACAGTGCTCAATACCTTGGAAGAATCTGACACGTGGCATAATGCCATTCAAGCATATCGGGAAATAACTTGATGTGACTTCAAGAATGCTTTTTGAACTTCTTCCAGCACCAATAAACAACTGCAATTATGGCTGCAACACCAAGTCCTAGCATGCAGTAATGTTTGACGATCTCTAGATTTTTCAGGAGCTTTTCAAGGACATCACCCATTGCGTAACCGCTGTAACAGCTAACAACAGTCCATATTAATGCTGATAGTACATTAAGTGGCGCGAAGCGTTTATGCTCAACATTTGCAGCGCCAATAACAATAGGACTAATGACACGAATTCCATAAATAAACCGGAAGGATAAAATAAACCATTTATCAAAACGATGAAGCAATCTAAACGCTCGATCAGCTCTAATACGTAACTTTGGAAAACGCTCAAAAAAGGCTGGACCGTAGCGTCTGCCTACCATGAACAAACCCTGATCCACCACTACTGTTGTGCAAAAAGTAATAGCCATGACTTTAGGAAAGCTAAGGTAGCCAAGGGCTGACAAGGCTGATGCTGTTAGGATGACGGTCTCACCTTCTACAATCGCTCCTAAAAAAACGGCAATGTAGCCCCACTCTTGTACAAATGCTAAAAACGATTCCATCGTAACCTTCAACTGACTTTATCAGTAAACCCTAGCAAAATTAAGGATTTTGAACAATTAGATACAGGATTGGTTATTTTTATGTAATCTTTTCAGCTCCAGTATACACATCCATGTTTTTCTGAGATTCATTACTCTGTACCCCAGTAAGACAAAGTAAAATGCATGGAACAAATATAAACATTCCAGCAAAAGTAAATTGGAAAGAAGAAGAAAAATGACACACAATACTAAAGAGCAGTGAAGCAACTGAAGATCCGAACGCAAACCACAGCAAGATTTCAAATATACTTTTGGTATTTTTAAAAAATTGATACAATGCAGTCAAAATAGGAACAAAAGTGCACGCTGAAAAGAAAGAAAACAAGCAAATTAGCAAAGTAAAAGAAATTTTTGTAACCGCTATGAATGGGATTAAAAGCCCCAGAACAAGCATTGAATAAATAGAAAAAGTAAAAACTTTCAAAGAACCAAATTTTTCACATATTTTCCCTGCAGGCAGCAGGAACAACAGTTGGGCTATGTAAGGGAAAGGGAATCCTCCTATCGAGTAATTATCAACTATACAAACGTATTTCGCATAAGGTACTAGAAAATAGTAGCAATAAGAAAAGCCTACATTCCAGCCCACCCCGATAAAAGCACAATCCCTTTTTTGTATAAATGAAAGAGGCAATTTTTGAGTGATTTTTGGCTTGCTTATCACTGGAGACGAACTTTTTTCAATATATGCATAAATGAAAAAAGATATACACGTCACCATAGCAGAAAACGTGTACATAATTTTTATTTGCTCATAAGGAGCACAACACACAAAGAACCGAAAAAGAAATCTTGCAGCAAAAATGGCGAAAACGATGTAACTAGCGATTAAAGCATGTTGCGATGAAGGATACCTATCAAAAAGATACATCGCCGATAAAACAGTCAAGGAATAAAAAGGAATAGAAGTTAAAAAGCATGAAAAATAAAGGGTTTTATAAGATGAATAAAAGTCCACTCCACTCATCAAAATGATTAAAATCAAAAATACTGCTGCTAAATAGAACAGAGTAATCAAGCGCATCACTTTGAAATAGTGTAGCGTTTGCGTAATTTTTCCAAAAAAGTAAGCTCCCGATAGTTTCCCTATGAAATAGATCAAAAACCAGTAAGGCAAAAAATCATCTATAACTAAATGTGCATTCTTCGCATCAACTACATCAAAGACGAGTTTAATGAAATACCAATCTGCATAAGAAAAACATTGGCAAAAAATTGCTAGTGAAATAAGAAACACTTCACTACGCATGTTAGATTTTATAACTGCAGCTTGCATAAAAAAATGCTTTAAAAGACAGCTCTCTTTTAAACTTAACAAAAAGAGAAGTCAAGAACATTTTGAATTAAAATGATTAAATTGCAGTGCATATTTCATTAACCAAGTATTTAATTGTAAAGTAATTACAATTTATTTTTATATAATTCTCTATATCTTATTATTGCAATGCACTCTATTGTCGTCAGACGCTATAGGATTTAGAATACCACAAATGCAAAACGGAACTGCTGTTACGGTGGTAAAAAATTCTCATATATCTTTAATGTTTTTAGGAAGACTGGCTGTTGAAAAAAATAACCATGGAAAAGGTTTGGGGAAATACTTGCTTAAACATGCTCTTCTAAAAAGCCTAAAAGCAGCAGAGGTTGCTGGACTTCATGCAGTTGTGGTGCATGCTAAAGATCAGTCAGCAAAAGCATTCTAGCAAAAATTTGGATTTATGCAGATGCCCTTCTATGATTTCCATTTGTATTTGTTGATTAAAGACATTAAGCATAATTTTAAAAACTAGACTACTTTCAAAACTATCATTATTTACTTAGTCACACACTAACATGCAGTTGTCATTTTCTTTGTATATATGAATTTATTTTTTGGAAGCGTAACGCTATAAACCCCAACCAAACATGCTGTAATACAAGCAATGAACACAGTAATTCCTGCAGTAGAACTTGTAGAAGGGTGACTTGTAGAAAAACCGTGCTTGCAAGAAAGAACGAAAAATAGTTTGGAAACTGAAGAACCAATCGCAAACCAAAATAAGGTTTCAAACAGGTTTTTTGTGTTTTTAAAGATTCCGTACAAAATAGTCAAAATGGGAACAAATAAGCAGGCAGAAAATAAAGAGAATAACAGTATCGCTGTAACAAGCAGACTTTTTGTAGTAGCAAAAAATGGAATTAAAAGTCCTAAAATAGCCAAAGAAAAAAGAGACACAAGTAGCGTTTTGCGTGTACCAAATTTTTTACAGATACTTGCTGCAGGCAGCAGAAATAAAAGCTGAGCCATAAAGAACAAAGAATTACCCGCTATCAAACTACAGTTTTCAACAATAGAAATATTTTTCATATAAGGAGTTATAAAATTCGCATGATAAATACGCCCTACATTCCAGCCAATACCGATAAAAACACACATTGCTCTAGATCCTAACGCATATGAATGTTTTTCCTTCACTTCAGTTTTACGCACTGTCGATGAATACTTTTTAAGATGGGCACAAATGAAAAATGGTATGCTTGATATTGCTATAGTAAAAAGACCAAAAGATTTCATATCAGCGATCGGTATATAGTGCGCGAAAGCATACGAAAAAAATCTTGAAGCAAAGTACGCTAGCCTAATGCAGGTGCCTGCCAGAATGCGCTTTGACGAAGTATATTTATCAAAAAGATACATCGCTGGCAAAATCATTATGGCATATAGTAAACATGCGCTTAAGAATTTTACAAGGTAAAGGCATTTATAAGATACGTAAAAGTCTCCCCCAAACATGATAATGATAAGCATCAAAAATGCACGACATATAGAAAAAACTGTCATTAGCTGCATAACTGTAAAAAAAGATAATTTATCCGCAAATTTTCCAAAAAAATAAGCACCCGCTATTTTCCCAATAGAAGCAATTGTAAACCAGCTAAAAAGGAAGGTATCTAAGACTAGCGTTGAGCTGCTAGGTCCAACAGCATCAAAGGTATTTTTTATGAAATATAATTCTATATAAGAAAAAGATTGGCAAAAAATGACCAATGAAATAAGAAAAAGCTCAGATTTTCTTATAGAAGTCAGCAAAACTATAACCTTAACGTCAGGACTTGTGCTGTGATCTATAGACGCATTTTATAAATTAGTAAATAGGTTCGATAAAGACAATAATTAAAAATTATTATAGACTGGAAGTTGGGTTCATTAAGGGAGAATTTTACTTATATTTGATGCAAAAGAGTTATAATTCTTTGGTCTTACATTGGGACAGCTTCGTTATAGCACTCACCAAAATTCCCATTAACACGAAGAGTAACCCTAGCCAGAATATACTGATGAACGGTTTTGCCATCAGCTCAACTTTCCAGGTGGAGCCGTCCATAAAAACGGTAGCATGGACGTGGTCTAAGTTTGCTTGCACCCAGGCGGGTTGGTGTTTAGTCACTCGGCTTATATGAAAATGCTGACGTTCAGGCGTGAATGGTTTTCCAACCACTGAAAAAGTGAGTATTTCTTTGGTCACTTGCGGTGTTTCAACAGATATGTGAGATATGTATTTTATTGCGTGTGACGCAAATTTCGGCGGTAAATCAGTGATATTAAATTCTTGTTTTTCAGTGAATATTTCAGCGTGACTAGCACCCAAAATGCAAAGCCCTATACCTAAGTGGGCAGCAACGAATCCTTTTGAAAAGATCTGTTTGATGTGATTAAGGGTGCTAAGTCCTACCCAAAAACCAACAAGAGCAGCGCAAGCAGCAAAAACATGAAAATAAGGTTGTACTAGTAAGCACCAAAGTACTGTACAGAGCGATGCGCATAACAGGCTCCACCAATGGGCTTTCATGTATGGTGCGAAGCCTGCAAAAAGGAGCAGACCTAATAAGCATGGGTTGATGTAGTGATGAAAGAAGCTTTCATCAATCGCGATGTCTTGGGACAGGCAGATTTTTGCCATGACAGGGACTAGAATCAGGGCGCATAAGGTTACGAGAGTGCACAAAAAACCGATGGGAATGAAAGAGCGGAATTTACAGGAATGGACCCAAGGTCCAAGCCTCGGGAAACTTGGGAAGGTAGATTTCATAACCCTGGATCCCGACGCCTGTCGTGCAGGCTCTGGATGACGCAGTTCCGCATTGGATCCAGTGAATGACATCAACACAGAAATACCGCTCACCGCAAGAGTACAAAGCCCAAGCCAAATACCGTTATAGGGGTCAAAACCAAAACTGTGTACTGACACAAGCACACCGGAACGCACTAAAGTTAACCCCAGTATGACCATGGGGAAGGCAATCAGCAGGCATGTTCGTGGTTTATTAGCATGCACGGCGGCAGCAATGGCTAACCATGGAAATAGCGATACGGTTTCAACAGAGTCCCAAAACCAAAAACCGCCCCACCCTAGTTCACCGTAGGCCCAACGCGCACCCAAAATTAAACCTAATGTAATTAAGCCGAAACACACACGGGTATAGAACTGGACACGAAGGTGATCGGGAGTAATACACGCCCAAATCCACAGCATAAAGCATAAGGTTTGTCCCGCATATAAAATGGGGGGATGGATTGCTAAATAGGGGTTTTGTAGAGCGGGGTTAAGGTCCTGCCCTGCCGCGACTTTGATTGCCAAAATGGCAAATGGGTTTGCACATAAGTAAACGTATCCTCCAACTGCCAGTAACACAAATGCTGCTAAACGAATGGTTTCGTTAGTGCGCAAAAGCGTAGCCCAGGCTGCCAAAAACGTGAAGAACAACAACATTGAACCTTCGTGATTACCCCAGACTCCGGCAATTTTATAAAGCAACGGTGTATGAACATTGGAATTCAACCAAACGTTGGCAATGGTGGTGGCGCTGGTAAGATAGAAAAATAAAAGCACACCAATGGAGAATGCGCATATATAAAATGGTGCTATAAGCTTTGTGTTGGTTTTTGCGAAAATATTGCGCACCAAAATGATGGCGAGCACACCAAAGAGAGCATCAACGAAGTAAGTTAAAAGAAATGTCGAATTAGAAAAAATTTTAAAGCTCGTGCATGTTTTTCTTCATAAAGTTAGCATATAGCTAAGTGACGAATCACTAGCATAATAACTTCAAGCGCTTACAATTTACTTTTATATTTTTTTAGGGGCTATGCCTGATAACAGGATCAAGATTTTTATCTACTGAAAAAATATAGGGAGTAGAATACCTCCAAAAAATTGAGTTCTAAAAAGTGAAATTCTATCAAAAATTAACTCGATATTTTTTAATTAAAGTGGCTATGAGTAAGTTGTCTTAGACATTGATTGAACTTGCATATGGCTGGGGCTATTTTTAAACATTTTTAAAAATTAAAGGGGAATATCATGAAGAAAATATTATATATGATTGTTGGAGTAACTTTTGCCTCTCAAGCTTTTGCTGCAGGTGGAGCTCCACAAGATATGCGTGAAAGAAACGAGTTTATGGAAAGGACTAGCGTAGCTTTGGGCCGTACATGGACTGCTGCCGAGTCACAAGAATTCAGTGATACAAAAGGATCACGTCTTCCTGAAGACATTAAAACAAGCCTAACTGAAGACCAAATTAGAGAATTTTGTCAGGGTCTTCATTTCGTAAAAGCTGAAATTCTCTTAGGCACATCTTAAAAAATATCAAGGGAATACAGTGTGTAGGTATTGGTCTGGATAGCCTGCTTGTTGAGCAGTTTTATATCAAAACGATTAAAACTTGCACACTGCACCACTAATTCTCATAGAATTTCCAACTTGATATTTTATTGATTTTATTTTTTATAAAGTTAATAAAAAAAGGAAACTTAAATCCATCGAAGGAAGTCTTTAAGGATTGAAATCAAGACCTCGACCATAATTAGAATGATAATGACCCACTCTAGAAATGAAGAATGGACATGCTTAAGTTCGTTGCTTAAAATTTCATATAATTCATGAACAACGTTAAGCTTGCTGTTTAAAATGTTCTGACGAACTTGAATGTCTAAAAATTCAACAGCAAGTTGGTAAAAGGGTTCGTAGCGCGGACGCTTCCAAAAGAATTCAGGGGTATCAAGCGCAAATGATTCAAGGTTAATTGAGTTTTTCTGGCTAAATAATTTGCCAATATGCTGGGATATTTTTTTACGTGATAAGCTGATTTTGCCTTTTTCAGCAAGCTCTGCTGGCATATGCCTAGTGCGTTGAATAGTAATATCAATTTCGTGTTCAAACGCTGCAAGTTTTGCAGATTGAGACAGCCCGTAAGCCAGTGAAATTTTTAAAAGTGGATCTTCTGATTGAAGAATAATGCGATCTTCTTCTTCATCAATAAGAGTTTCAACACCGTAATCATAAACAAAAGTATCTTCTTGAACTTGAGCTAAAGGTGTTTTTAAAAAAGCTGATAACGCTGTTAAAGCGTTACGTTCTTCTGCAATTGAATACCCCCAAAAAACAACCGCTCCATAAGCAAAAACACACATAGTATGCTCTGTTCCCATGGATAAAAACACGACCTCATCATAAATCTGTGCAGCAACTGCATTTGATTTGCAGGCTTGAAAAACCTCGGCTATATCGTAGGCATGGCCGGTACAATAGGATGCGCAACGCATAAATTATCTACTCTGTAATGTGTACAACTTTTGTACCGTCAATTTTTACCGCATATTTTTGGGCTTTAATTTTTTCTTCAAATGGTCCCATAAGAAGTCGGAAAACAATATCGCCATCGGTTGTCTCAGTTTCTTTAATTTGAGATTTCATACCTTTTAAATTATGTTTCGCCTGTAGACGCTTCCATTCTCTTAAAGCTGACTCTTCTGATTTGACCGTAGCCAGTTGCACAAAGTAGTTACCTTTTAGTGCTGCCACAGGTTTTGTTTTGGTAATAACTTCTGGCTCAATTTCTTCAGTTTGTGGTTGAGCAAGTACAGGAGCCGGAACAATAGGCAAAGGAGCAACAGCTACTGGTTGCTGCGGTTGCAGATTTACTGGCTGCTGCACGTTAGATTGCTGCAGAGGCGCACCCGGCATTACATTTTGCTGCATATTTGGCTGACCTGCTGAAACGTCACCATACATGGGCTGTTGAGTAGGGCTTTGCTGATTCTGATCAACAGGTGGCGAGGTCACCATCGAAGGCATTTCAGGAGGAGGCAAAAGCCTCTCAGCTGGCTCTTCGGTGTTTCCATCACCAATGCGATCATAAATAAGTTTATCCTGATAAGGAATATTTAGGCCACCACGATGATCAGGAGAAACTTTATGCGGCCCAGGATCAGCATGAATAAGCGGGGGTGTATCAGAAGACGGTGACTTCGCCCATTTATATGCAAACCAAGATAACCCCGCAATCAATGCGACGCCAGCAACAGCTACCAATAAACGAATAGGGGAATTAGATTCTGATTCACTGTCAGGGTCTTCAAATCCTGAATTGGCCTGTGTTTCTTGCCAAAAAGATAAGGAACGCACATCTTCCGGCGCATAACCAGATGATGGAGCTTGTTGTCCTTGAGCCGCCTGTGAGGGATAGCCTTGAAAATTACCTAATTGACTTGCTTGCACTGGATGCATGTATCCATTCGGCGCTTGCGGATGCATTTGGGGTGGCACCATACCATAAGGTTGATTCGTTGAAGGATTCAGCATTGGCTGCTGCATATTTCCCTGCATACCTGGTTGTTGCGGAGAATAAAAATTTTCGCTATTCCCGTGGAAAAAAGGCTGCGTTTGTTGTTGAGCAGGAACGCCTGGATTCATGCCGTATGGTTGCTGGGGATATGGCTGATTTTGTGGACCAAAACCACTGTTGAAACGTGGATCATAACCTTGAGGCTGCCCCATTTGAGGATAACCGGCTGCATCGACATAAGGCTGTTGCCCAGCTGTATTTTGAAAAAAAGGCTCTTGCTGGGGAGATTGTTCACTCACATCTCCGCGACGCCTAAATTTAAATGACATGAAGTAAGCTCCCCCAAATAGATCAGGATAAATTGAACAGTTACTATATAAGATAGTATGTTCTGAGGCGAATTGCAAAAAATGTTTTGAGTTTTTAGCTGGTTCAAATACGAAAATTAACAAAAATTTCACAAACAGCAAGTACTGTTAAATTGTCAATCAACCATGCTTTTCTTCATGACAGCAATTTTCACCTACTTATTGGTTCTATTAAATTTCTCAAATACTCTAACGGCTTCATCAGCTAGCCATGAAAGGTTGCCTGGATTAGATGATGAAACAATGCAAGCAACCTTTGGAATGTCCCCTTATCATTCAAGTACGATGCGAGACAGAATTGGAATATTCCATGCCACCGGTGATACCTGGACTTCAGTAGCACTTAGTGAATATTTTTTGACTGGAATTTTTCAACACTATGCCCACGAATTAAGTGCAAAAATATTAGGTACAGATTCTGCCTTAAGTCGCGATGCAGAAGGTTTGCTTAATAAGGTTAAATTAGAGCTAAAAAGCAATCCCATTTTTGTTGGTCTTGGTATTTGCTTTCACAGAAATAAGGTGCGCTTAGAAAAGAAGGCAGAGGAATTAGGAAGAATTCCAAAAACATTGAGAAGCCTGCCAGTAAGAGAAATAAGAGCTGCGGAAATTATGGCAATTGACCGCATAACAATTGACCAACAAACTGCTCTTTACTACTGGATGAAAGAAACTTTGGAAGGCTCAGCTAATTATATTAAAAGTATTTTTGAAAGTTCCGGAAAATTGCCCGATCCAGATGATGAAGTATTGCGTGATTTAAGTCGCCATGAACCAGAATTTTTGACCTGGAGCGTTTACAAAGCCTTAGTTCCGCTGGCATTGGCAGAAAAGTTGTGATACATAGCTTTAAGTTTTATTTACTCAACACTCAAGCCGTAAAAGACTTAACTAAAATTTAAGCCACGGCCGTAAATGATTGCGCAAGGGTTGCGCCATCACCCAGTTGCAAAATCGCGCCCGAATGGAATGTAGCACTTGCAAAAGCGTCACTAGGAGCAGTAACACCTGCTGCAACCGCTATAATGCCACCCGAAGCAATATCAGCAGCACCTGGCACTGCTCCACTTGCGACAACGTCGCCTTCTGTTCCTAATTGTAGGATAGCGCCACTAGCTACAGAAGTAGCAGCAGTTGGTAATTTACCCGTGCTGCCACTTACTTCAAAGATTCCTGCTGAAATAGCAACCGGTGTTGTTGAAGAACTTAGATTTGCTAATGCGCGCAACCGCCCGGGACCAGTTTTTGACATAACACCTGAACCCGCTGGAGCAGTATCAAGAATTGCAGCTTTACCAGTTTCTACTTGTACAGCACCTGCTGTTGAAAATGTGTAAGCGCCTGTACTTGTATTGTCTGTTATGCTGATAACTGCTGCCCCCCCAGATGCATTAAAGGTTATAGGGGCACTGCTGCTAACTTGCAAAATACCGTTATTGACCTCAACTGCGCTAATTGAATTAGATGGTGGCAATACAGCTGTTCCTCCGCCTTGTACATACGCAGTAGCAGCTGTTCCAGATAGTGTTTGACTACCACCTGGTGCAACAGAGAATGCTAAGTTAGACAAAAGTTTGCGAATACGATGATTACTTGTATCTGCAAAATAAATATTGCCCAAGCTATCGACACAAATTCCAAGTGGAACATTTATTTGAGCAGAAATAGCTAGCTGGCGATCTCTGTTGTAACCAGCAGTTCCATTTCCAGCAATAGTGTAAATATAATCTTGAGTACGGCCATTACCAGTGCTTCCGCTAATCATTCGAATACGATGATTAGTTCTATCAGCAATGTAAACATTATTTGCACTGTCAGTGCAAACTGCAAAAGGTTGTCTTAATTGAGCAGTAGTAGCCAACTGATTATCTCCGTTGTAACTAGCACTTGCAGTTCCAGCGATGGTAGTAATATTCCCGCCTACAGTAAATTTTCGAACGCGGTTATTGTTATAATCAGCAATATACAGATTACTTAAACTGTCTACAAAAACTCCAGTAGGTCCGCTTAACTGAGCAGCAGTAGCAAGACCACTGTCCCCCGAAAACCCTGCAGTACTACCAGCAACAGTATAAATATTACCCGCTGTATAGGTGCTGCCACCAACAGTGAAAGTGCTACCAGCAATCATTCGAATACGATTATTATTGGTATCAGCAATGTAAACATTATTTGAACTATTTACGTAGACACTCTGAGGACCCCATAAAAGAGCAGAAATAGCTACTCCATTATCACCTGTAGACCCTGCAGTTGTTCCTCCGGCAATGGTTGAGATAGTACCACCAACTGTGAATTTCCGAATACGATTATTAGTTCTATCAGCAATGTAGAGATTGCCTGAAGCGTCGATGCAAATTCCATAAGCGGTTAAGCTGGCAGAGGTAGCCGCGCCCCCGTCTCCTGAAAAAGTAGCAGTACCTGTTCCAGCAATAGTATAAATGTTGCCTCGGGTGTAAGTAGCATTAGTAGCGGCATTCCAAAACATTCGAACGCGATTGTTGTTCCAATCTGCAATATAAGCATTACCTGCACTATCGACACAGACACCCATAGGACTATTTAACCCAGAAGAAGCAGCAAGACCGCCATCTCCAAGCAGACTTGTGGCCCCATTTCCAGCAATAGTAGAAATATTTCCACCCACCGTAAATTTTCGAATACGATTATTATTGGTCCACTCCGCCACATAAACGTTACTTGAACTATCGACATAAACATTAAATGGTCTGATTTGCGCAGAAGTAGCAAGCCCTCCATCACCTGAAGTTCCTGCAACCCCCGTTCCAGCAATGGTGGATATGTTGCCACCTAATGTGAATTTTCTAATGCAGTTAGCGCTAAAATCTGCCACATAGATATTATTTGAAGCATCTAAAAAAACGGCCTGTGGAAGATTCAACAGCGCAGAAGTAGCAAGCCCACCGTCACCTGAAGTTCCTGCAGCCCCCGTTCCAGCGATGGTTGAAATATTTCCTCCCTGGGTAAACATTCGAATACGACGATTCTGACAATCGGCAACATAAACTCTGCCTGAGCTATCTACAAAAACTCCTCCTGGCTGATTTAGAAAAGCATTCGTGGCTAAAATGTTGTCGTTGTTATAACTCGCAGTTCCGGTTCCAGCAATGGTTGAAATATTTCCTCCTACTGCAAATTTTCTAATTCGGTGGTTAAGCTGATCGGCAATATAAACATTATTCAAACTATCTACAAAAAAATTTGTCGGGCCATTTAATCCGGCAGAAGTGGCAAGCCTACCGTCGCCAATGTAACTTGTGGATCCAAAGCCAGCGATGGTGGAAATATTTCCTCCCACTGCAAACTTTCTAATGCGGTGATTGTTAGAATCTGCCACATAAACATTACTTAAACTGTCTATGAAAATTCCTATAGGACTGTTTAGCAAAGCTGAGGTAGCTGCCCCATTGTCACCGGAAGATCCCGCAGATCCGGTTCCAGCAACGGTTGAAATATTTCCCCCCACTGCAAATTTTCTAATGCGGTTATTACTAGAATCGGCCACATAAACATTATTTGACGAATCTAGGTAGATTCTTTGAGGTGCATTTAATCCAGCTGAAGTGGCAAGACCTCCATCGCCAATATAAACAGATGCTCCTGTACCAGCAATGGTGGATATATTGCCACCTATAGCAAATTTTCTAATGCGATTGTTGATCCAATCTGCCACATAAACGTTACTTGAACTATCGACATAAACATTAAATGGTCTTATTTGCGCAGAAGTAGCAAGCCCGCCATCCCCTGAATATCCCTGTGTTCCTGTTCCTGCGATAGTGGAAATATTACCCCCTAATGTGAACTTTCGGACACGTGCACCTAATTCAGCTATGTAGATATTATTTGAAGAATCTACAAAAACATTTTGAGGGCTAGAAACCAGTGCTAAAGTCGCTAATGCTCCATCCCCTAAACTAGCGCCACCTCCAGCAACGGTGGAGATGTTACCGCCTAATGCGAATTTTCGAATACGACTATTACTTTGGTCAGCAACAAAAATATTACTTGAACTGTCTACGCAAACTCCTGCAACAGATAATTGCGCCGTCGTAGCAAGTCCACCGTCTCCTGCAAAGGTTGAAGTACCATTGCCTGCAATAGTATAAATATAATTTTGAGTGTAAATACCATTGGAAGCCGCTTGCCAAACCATGCGAAGACGGTTGTTATTTTGATCAGCAATGTAAATCTTAGCGCTATCCACAAAAAAACTTGTAGGACCATTTAATCTAGCAGAAGTAGCTAATGCATTATCCCCTAAAAATCCTGATAACCCTCCCGTTCCAGCAATAGTGGAGATATTGCCGCCTAGAGTAAATCTTCGAATACAGTGGTTACCATAATCTGCAATGTAAATATTACCTGAACTATCTACGCAAACCCCGCGAGGATTTCTTAATTGAGCAGAAGTAGCTAGTGCAGTATCTCCTGAAAAACCCGCTATACCATTTCCAGCAATGGTATAGATGTTGCCTAGAGTATAGGTGCCATTACTAGCAGCATTCCAAATCATTCGAATGCGATGGTTATTGGTATCAGCAATGTATGTATTATTCAGGGCATCAAGAAAAATTCCAGCAGGAGACGACACCACAGCAGCCGTAGGCGCTCCGCTATCTCCTGCGCCACCTCCTGCAATGGTGGAAATATTACCGCCTAAGGTAAATCTTCGAATGCGGTTATTATTTTGGTCAGCAATGTAAACATTACCTGAATTGTCTACGCAAACTCCAGCAACAGCAGATAATTGAGCAGAAGTAGCTGCGATACCATCGCCGTTGTAACTCGCCGTTCCTGTTCCAGCAATAGTATAAATATAATTTTGAGTGTAAGTAGCATTGGAAGCCGCTTGCCAAACCATACGAAGACGGTTGTTATTTTGATCAGCAATATAAATGTTACTTGCACTATCCACGAAAAAACTTGTGGGACTATTCAACAAAGAATAAATTGCAAGCCCACCATCACCTGAAAAACCACTACTACCATTTCCAGCAATAGTGGAGATGTTGCCACCTAGAGTAAATTTTCTAATGCAGTGGTTATTATAATCTGCAATGTAAATATTACCTGAACCATCTAAGCAAACTCCACGGGGATTTCTTAATTGAGAAGAAGTAGCTACCGCGCCATCACCCGAATAACCTGCAGTTCCATTTCCTGCAATGGTATAAATATTGCCCTGAGTGTAGGTGCCATTGCTAGCAGCATTCCAAATCATACGAACGCGGTGGTTATTGGTATCAGCAATATAGGTATTGTTCAGGGCATCAAGAAAAATTCCAGCAGGAGACGACACCACAGCAGCCGTAGGCGCTCCGCTATCTCCTGCGCCACCTCCTGCAATGGTGGAAATATTACCGCCTAAGGTAAATCTTCGAATGCGGTTATTACCATAATCTGCCACATAAATATTTCCCGAATTATCACCAAAAACTGATCTCGGGCTATTTAACCTAGCAAAAGTAGCAAGATCACCATCACCTGAAAAGCCTGAAGTTCCGTTTCCAGCAATGGTATAAATATTGCCCTGAATATAGTTACTAGTACTGGCAGCATTCCAAATCATGCGAACACGATGATTGTTAGTGTCTGCGATATAGGTATTATTTAAAGCATCAAGAAAAACTCCAGCTGGGGACGACACCACAGCAGTAGTAGGCGCTCCGCTATCACCTACACCACCTCCAGCAATGGTTTCAATATTATAGCTAGCTGCAGCATCAAGGTCAGACAAAAATATTGAACCAATAACAATTAAAAAGAACCCCGTTAAAAACGTACTTTTGTGCCAAAATCTTGCTGGAATCATCACTCTTGTTCTTCTTGTATAGAGGAAATATAAGAATGATTATCTCAAATGCATGTTTAAATATTGTTAATTAAATATAAAATTAAACTATAATTTTTATTATTATGTGTCGAATAAGTGAAAATAATAAAATTGGACCTTACGACCAAGTCGTAGGAAAACTAGCGAGACAAAAAAATAATAAGGAATAAATAGGACTGGCTTGCCACGCCTTGCAAGAAGGCTAGTGATGACGCTTTCTTGGAGTTGTAAGGAGCAGTCGTGAAAACGAGAGAGATAACGCCTTGCTTATCGTCGTTCTTTAAAAAAACTTGTTAGCAACTGGGCACATTCGTTTTCTAACACACCGCCAATAACATCTGGTTTAAAGTGAGAATGTTCAAAAATTTTAGGACCATGTTCTACGCCTCCAGTTTTAGGATCGTACGCCCCAAAAACAAGTTTACCAATTCTGGCTTGAGCAATTGCCGCCGCACACATAGGACAAGGCTCGAGCGTTACATAAAGCGTGCATTCATTTAGATATGGAGTTTGCAAATGGGTAATACCCTGTTGGATAGCTAACATCTCCGCATGATGCAGCGGATTGCAGTCCATAACGCACTGATTATGAGTTTGCGCAATTATATGATCATTTATCACTAAAATGGCTCCAACTGGGACTTCATCATGATGCACGGCGTGTTTGGCTAACTGCAAGGCTTGGCGCATATAGTCCATAGAAATACCTGTCAGACAACTTCGTTTTGCTTATTATACAGGCACAAAATATCCAGTGTTAATACTTTATTAACTTATCCCCAAAATCTGTGGATAAATCATTGGATAAATCAGGGATAAAGGTACTAGGCTGAGGCCAGCTGTCATGTCTGTTCGCTTTGCTGAAAAAACAGGCTAGTCCCGTGTAACCCTTTATTTCTGCTGGTTTTAAAAAAAATTATCAAAAAATTTTATTTAATTTTCTGCATACAACCTATTCATAAAAATAGAAAAAAAAATGTGGATAACTATGTGTCAATCCCTAAATAGTCCATTGACATCATTTTTTTTGACATTCATTGTGGTTTTTTTATAAACATGGTTTTGAAGGAGTGCATAGCTCGTGGAGGTTATTTATAGAGATGCCTTAATGCTAGCTATTAATAAGCCAGCAGGCCTTCCTGTGCACAAAGGTGCAGGTCGAAAAATGGAAACTCTTGAGGATTACTTAGATGATCTACGTTTTGGCTTACCTAAAAGACCTGAACTGGCCCACCGATTAGATAAAGACACCACCGGATGCTTACTTTTAGGCAGAAACAAAGTAGCTCTTAAAAGGTTAAGTGAACTTTTCTTAAATCATCAAATTCAAAAAACCTATCTTGCTGTGGTGCATGGCGTTATTGCGGCACAAGCCGGAGAGATTAATCTCCCTATCGCTAAAAAATCAAAAGATAAAAGATCCTGGTGGGGAAGAATTGATATTGAGGGCCAGCAAACGTTTACTCAATATGAAGTGTTACGTAGCTCAACAACAGGCACACTTGTAAAATTAGTTCCTGTAACAGGGCGCACGCACCAATTAAGAATTCACCTTCAAGCCATTGGACACCCCATTGTTGGGGATGAAATATACGGAATAAAGAATGAGAAGCAATCACTTTGTTTGCATTGCGCTGAAATGACAGTGCCACTGTATGCTAAGCGTGAGAAAATTATAGTCAAATCACCCTTACCTGAAGCTTTCAATGAGGCGATGATTTCGATGAACTTAGCTGAAAAGTAAAATTATTTTTCTTCAATCACATCTACGCCACAAAGTGCTATTAAAATGACAGCAATTGGGAAAAACAAAATAGCCCAAAAAATAACCCAACACCATGAGCCACGGTAACGCAGGTAGAAGGTTGAATCATTTTTGACGAAACGTGCATTTTTTATGAATAGAAAGGCTCCCAGCGGTGGCCAGAAAATCGCAAAAAAGATCAACCAAAACAAATTTCCTGCATAGTTTAAAGGATATACGTGTCGAGTGTTAACAACTCTCATGAATAAGCTTTTTTAATTTTCTTAAGATAATACCACAGTATAAGTAGATTCAATATAAAATGATGAATTTCCACCCTCGTCTTTGCGAACCCCGCAGGGGTGTGGCAATCCAGTGAAACTAGGCAATGTGATAATACGCACTGGATCCTGACGCCCTCTGACGAGGACTCTGGATGACGGCGTGGTCAGATTTTAATCTTTCACAACTTGTGTAGATACTTATGGGGTCAACCATAGAGTCCAGTGAGTAGTATCCGGTCATGTAGAATCTGGACTTAAAAATTCACATAAAAAAAATGGCAAGGTTTTTAAGCCTTGCCATAAAAGGATATGAGATTAATATCCGCTATTATGCTTCCTCGGCATTTCTACCACGAGTTGATGAAGATGAGGGCTTAAAGGTACCTTTTTTAGAAGATAGGATATCTGTTTCAGAACTTACTGAATCAAAACCAGGAAAAGGAAGAGTTGCAATCTGCTGCCTTAAAGTTTCTGCATGTACTGAAAGCCATTCAATTAAAGCAGCTTTAACAGCTGTAATATTCGCTCTTTTCTGTGGTGTCCCCATAACAAACACTCCTGTTAGACTTTCATTTTCGGGATAATTAATCACAGTTTGGTAAACTTCATTACTTTTTGTCATAAAACTAGAGTCTATACTTCTTGCATGGCGAGCGAGCATTTTTATGAAGAGAGGCTGCGGCTTAGACATCTTTGACGGAAAATTTTCTTCGGTTAAAAATTTCCCATCTCTAAGAACATCAAGCGCTTCATCCACACCTCTGGCTTGCACTTCCAAATGGGAATCTTTAATAGCAGTGATAACATCAATTAAATTATAAGAAAGGTCTCCGGTCAAAATTACTGAACTTTTTCTGCGAAGTAGGGGGGTTCTTGATGGGCTGAGTGATGTTCCGTCCATTGCACCACGCAGATCAAAACTACCGCTTCCTGACGTAGTTCTCGTTCTGCTTTTTTGAGGGGACGCAACAACGACTCCGTTTGCAACACCTCTAGTTATGTCTATATGACGACCAAGAGTTTTTCCTAAAAATCTATATTCAAGACTCGTATCAGCAGGCAGACTTAACAAAGTCTCGAGCAAAAATGGCTTGGATCTGTTCAATGAAGCAACTAAACCAGGATTTTGTATAAGAAGCTGCTGAAGGCTAACAAGAGCAGTAGCATCAATGTTGTCTTTCAGGTTATTTTCCTCTGTATCAAAAGCAGTTTCAACCATCAAATGAGCAGCCCTACCTGGAATGCGTGCTTTTTCAGACTTCGCCTCTGCCTTTGTGCGACGTGACATTCTAATAACGTCATCAATTGATAAATCAGAAGTTCCTATAATTCCTACTTGTTCAATAGCATAAGGCAAGTAAAGCATGTGATCATAGAATGCCCATCTATCAGCTTCAACCGCA
>CAITNM010000016.1 GCA_903893805.1 uncultured Alphaproteobacteria bacterium
TATCTTTAACTGAACTACATCTGAACGCTTCATACATTGCCTGATAGTTATCCTTAGCAATTGGCTCTTCATCTGCCGCAAAAGCATTACTAAAACCTAGGGCTACAAATAAGCCCACTATATATTTGTATTTCATAAAAATTCCTCTAAAAAACCTATCTACTCTATTAGCAAGCCGAAGCTGAAAATGCAAGTAAAAATCATGTGGAGTTTCGGTATTATAATTACTAAAAGTTGACCGTTTGTTGTATCGCTTAACTTAAAGTAGTGGCTATGTTTAAATTAAAAAATTTTGACTTTTTGCATGCTGCAACATAACCTTACCTTGTAAAAAGCTTTTAAGAGTGCATTGCTATGCAACATTCATCTGTTGTGGTTAAGGTCTTCCCTGTTTTTGCTTTTTTCGTTTGTGCCCTTTTCTTTTGGCCAGGATTAATGCGCCCTGATAGCATAGTGCAAATGCAGCAGGGTATTGCCGGAATATCTTCAGATTTTCACCCTCCCATGATGGGGTTTCTCTGGGGATTATTTGATAAGCTGTGCAGTGGCTCTGGACCTATGTTTTTATTCCATCTTTCCTTATATTGGGGCGCGGTGTCTTTGTTCGCTCATGCTCAACCTCATAAAGCAAAGTGGGTGTATTGCATAGCGCTGTTGCCACCAGTTTTTGCTTGCCAACTACTTGTTATTAAAGATGTATCATTCGTAAATGCATACCTTTTTTGTGCGGCTTGGTTACACTTCTACAGTATGCGTAACCTTCGTCCTGGGTTGTTATCATTATTGGGATGGTTTGTTATTGCATTCTACGGCACCTGTGTTACTTATCAGGCGGTTGTAGCTCTTCCTTGGGTATGTCTATGGATTGCTAAGCTCTATTCTCCTGACCGTTCAAAAAAATGGATAGGTATTGGTTTGCTTTTGTTTGGAGTTTTTATAGCCGGAGTTGAAGCCTTTAACCGAAACATGTCTATTCCATCAAACCGAAGTCAGCATACCAAGCTGTACGACCTGGCTGGAATTTCAATTAACCTTAATGACCCTATATTCCCTGAGTATATAAAACAAAATAAGCTTTATGATTTTGAACGGGTTAAAAAACTATATAACCCTAACCGTGTTGATGATTTAACATTTCCAAGTGACAGCCCGCTTTCTACTGCTGCTTCACCTGATCAACTGAACACACTTCACAACACATGGATAGCGGCAATATTTACCCATCCAGTTGCTTACATCAAGCATCGCTGGGGAATTTTTTATCAGCAGCTGACTGTATCGCTGCTAAAATCCGTGTCTAATATTAAGGGGGAAACCACATCAACCATAACCACCATACTAAATTTGGTAGAAAAGTCGGGAATTTTCACTGTCGCTTCTTGGTTCATGGCGTATATGATGTATTTTTTGATACAACTTACATATGTATACAAAGGCTACAAACGCTTTAATGAACATCCCAAATACGTTAGTTTGTTTTTCCAAAACATTATGGGTGTTGCGCTGGTTTTGTCTTTGTTCTTTATAGCAGGGGCAGCTGAGGCCAGATACGCGTATTTAGCAATTGCCATGTTCTACTTTAGCCACCCGTTTTCATGTAAGAAGGGTGCCCCAGCTTAGTTGTCCTTGGATTTTTGAGTCAATCATAAAATCCTTAAGCACTGCTGCATCATTTAACACAATAATTCTATCGGCGACTGCACTTACAAAGTCTAGGTCATGACTGGCAATAAGCATGGTGACTCCTTGGTTTTTCAGCGTCAAAAACAGCTCGGCAACATTTTTGCCGCTAAGCCCATCAAGTCCTGATGTTGGTTCATCACACAAAAGCAAATCAGGCTCAAGTACAAGGGCTCTGGCAATGGCGGCACGTTGTCTTTGCCCACCAGAAAGTTGATGGGGCATTTTATAGTAAGCAGTTTTTAATCCCAGCAACTTAAGGGTTGCCTTCGCTTTTTCTAAAGCATCGATTGCTGTTTGTTTTTTTGTAACCCTTAGCGCATAAGCCACGTTCTCTAGAACGGTTAAATGAGGGAATAGCTGAAAGTCTTGAAAAACAAACCCAGTAGTGCCCTTATGAGCAATTGTACCCTCATCTAATTTTTCAAGGTTTTGAATGCACCTTAAAAGAGTTGACTTTCCACTTCCAGAAGGGCCAGCTAGTGCAACAATTTGCCCTGGATTTAAGGAAAAACTAACCTGATTAAGAATTGCATGATTGCCATACGCTTTTGTAGCTTGCGTAACGTTAAGCATGGTGCCACCTTTTTTCTAATGTCTTTCCTATAAATTCAATTATTTTGATAAGCAGGTAGTAAATTAGTCCCGCTAAACACATTGGTTCAAAATAATTATATGTTTCAGCCGCCAACGTCTGGGCCCGCCGCATAATATCCATTTCACCTAAAACCGAAACCAAAGCTGTTTCCTTGGTTAAAGTAACAATTTCATTAATCAATGACGGAAAAACATTGCGCAAAACCTGCGGCAAAATAATATCTTTCCACGTATGCCATTTCGATATTCCTAAAGCTTGGGCTGCGTCGAATTGGCCCTTAGGCAAACTTTGCAGCCCTGAACGCAGTATTTCAGCAATGTAAGCGGCAGAATTTATGCCCAGAGTAAGTGCCCCGGCAGTTAGCACGCTTAGCTTCACCCCTATTAAAGTGGGTGCTGAAAAATACACAAAACTAAGCTGTAACAAAACAGGCGTACCACGAATCACTGAAATAAGGGAAATAATTGCCCAGTTGATTGCCCCACGGTTCAAGTGCCTTGATATTGCAAATAAAACACCCAACACACCGCCCAGGAAAATTGCCAAAAAACTATAGGTTAGGGTGGTAGGCAACCCTTTAGCTATAAACAAAAAATCATTAAAAATAGCATGCGTTGGTTTTGTATGATTGCCTTCAACCCATTTGCTTTCTAAATTTTTCAAAACACCTTTTTGCTTTAGTGCTTCTATTGCAGCATTAATTTGACTCTTAAAAGGCGACCCTTTCTTCATTACCACACCAGTACCATTACTGACGTTGCCAACAATTGTATAAGAAAGGTTCTTTGAATTTTTAACAAATTCCTTTGCTTGTGTGGCGTCCATTAAAGCGCCATCAATATGCTTCGCTTTTAGGGCCTCTGCCATTTGAGGCATGGTATCCATAAGCACAATTTTAACATCAGTTGTTTGGGATTTTAGCCATGTTTGCATGCCAGACGTTCCCATTTGACAGGCAATTGATTTGCCGCTCAGAGTTTCCTTGCTAACTGGTTTTTCAGCTGTGTGCAAAATAGCGAAAGTGTCAAAATAGTAGGGCGCAGAGAAATCATAATTTTTACTTTTTTCTTCATTTATAGTGACTGAGGAAATGATTGCATCAATTTCTCCCTCATTAAGTGCGCCAAAAAGCATTGCAAATGACATATCTTTTATTTCAACTTCTAGGCCTAGCTCTTTGCCAATTGCTTTTGCAAGGTCGACATCAAACCCTACAATTTCTTCGCCCTGCTTGAATTCAAACGGAGGGTAATCAGCAGATAGTCCAACCGTAATTTTACCGGGGGCAGCATTAATCTGATACACAATAAGAAGTGCCCACAAAAATATCTTCCACATACCATATTCACATTATATTCACTATATTGAATATATATCCAAACAATTGCCCTGTCAAACAAAAATGAATATACTTTCACAAAAGTGAATTAAAATAAGAAATTATGAGCCGTCACCCCATTGAAGATGAAGTGCTTCTAAAATGCATAAAATCAGCAACGTTTGCTGAACAGTCTGATTTACAAGCAGCCCTTAAAAGCAAAGGGGTGGATATGCCTCAGGCCACGCTTTCCCGGCGTTTGAAAAAATTGAACATCGCAAAAGTTAGTGGAGTGTACCAAGTTGTAAAGCAAAATTCAGTAACTCCAATCACCCGAATCACTCAATTGGCTCCCAACTTAATTGTCATCAATACATTGCCAGGTCATGCAAATAGCGTGGCTTATGTGATTGATGAAGAATTTGTGAGTGAGGAATCCTTTGGTATTTCAGGTACTATTGCGGGGGATGACACAATATTTATTGCTGTAGATAGCAAACAGCTAAGCAATGCGTATGGACAATTGAAAGATTTTTTTCTTCAACAAAAATAAAAAAATAGCACATACTCAGTTGCCAAAACCTTCATATTTCTGGTAGCTTTTAGAGAGTCAACACGCGCGGGCGTGGTGGAATTGGCAGACACACCAGACTTAGGATCTGGCGACGCAAGTCATGGGGGTTCAAGTCCCTCCGCCCGCACCACATACAACACATGGAATTCTATGGCTCTTTCAGTTCAAAAAGTGCGTGAGCAAGACGAAGTAATTGATTTCAAAGCTACTCTTGTCTCAGCTGATTACGCACAAGAATTAGCTTCTTGGTTTAGTAAAAAATCACAAACAGTTCATATTGATGGTTTTCGTCGTGGCAAAGCTCCGCTTTCTGTCATTCAGACGCGTTATTCCGATGAGGCTAATAGATCTGTGGTTAATACCATTGTTGATCGGGTTCTTAGTACTATTGATAAAGAGCACAAACCGCGTGTTGCAGGTCAACCTAAGGTAACTATTGAAAAAGCTGATTCTAAAGACGGTTTTGAATGCAGTGTTAGCGTAGAATGCTTACCGACAATTGAATTAAAGGATTTTTCTTCAATCGCTTGCGAAGAGCTAGTAATAGATATTTCCAAAAAAGAAGTTGATGATGCTGTTGACGCTCTTTTCAAAAGATACAAGGGACATGAAAAAGATTCCAAGAAAGGCAATGCCGCTTGGGGTGATAAAGTTAAAGTGTTGATTAAAGAAAAAAGCAAACATGGTATTGCTCAAGAGCAAGAGTTAACACTTGCCGAAGATTCAGATGCCACCTGGTTACCTTTACACAAAGCCATTCATGGTAAAGCAGAAGGTGATAAAGCTGAAGTCACAATAAATTACCCAAAAGATTTTCATGAAAAGAGTATCGCTTCAAAATCTTTCACCTATGAAGTTGAGGTCCAGTCTGTTTTTGCTGGCATCACATTTAAGTTAGATGCGACATTTGCAAAAGAATTTGATTGTGAAGACCTTGATGGTTTGCATAAAAAAATGACAGAGACCTTAAAGAATGATCAGAAGCATTTGGTGAACTTATATCATAAACGCCAAATTCTTGACGCTTTAAATGATCAATACAAACTGTCTTTACCAAAAACTGCAGTTGAATTTGAATTTCAGCAAATTTGGAAAAAGTTACAAGATGAAGTTGCAGCAGCTCGTGCGCGTGGTGAAACCGAAGACATTGATTTGGCTGAAGTTGAGGTTGAATATCACCAAATTGCAGAACGCAGGGTAAAGCTTGGCATGTTAGTGTCAGAAATTGCTAAAGAGCATAAAATTGCTTTAACCAATGAAGAAATTCAACGCGAAGTTGTTATGGAAGCGATGAAGTATCAAAGTCAATTCAAAGAAGTGGTGGATTATTACGTACAAAACCCACGAGTTATGGAAAAGTTATTAGCTCCTGCTTTAGAAGATAAAGTTGTTGATTTTGTGTTTGGAAAATCAAAAAAGAAGCAAACCAAAATTACGGTAAAAGAGCTGCCAGCTAAATTGAAAGGTGTTGTACCTGGATACGAAGGTGACGACGAACCAGCTACTAAAAAAGTAGCATCAAGCAAAGCGCCAAAAGAAGGTAACTCTGACAGCGAAAAAGCACCCGCCAAGAAGGCAAGCACTAAGAAAGGCGAATAGCCATGAATTTTAGATCTCCTAAACAGGCAGATGCATTAGTTTCTTCGCTTGTTCCAATGGTTGTTGAACAAACAGGTCGTGGCGAACGCGCTTACGACATTTTTTCAAGGCTTTTAAAAGATCGTATTATTTTTCTAACTGGACAAATTTACGACGAAATGGCATCGCTTATTTGTGCTCAGCTTTTGTTTTTAGAATCAGAAGATCCAGACAAAGATATCTACATGTATATCAACTCTCCTGGTGGAGTTGTAACGTCTGGCTTATCAATGCTTGATACTATGAATTACATTCGTTGTGATGTAGCAACTGTATGTTTAGGGCAAGCTTGTTCTGCAGGTTCATTATTGCTTACGGCGGGTACTAAGGGTAAGCGTTATGCGCTAACAAATTCACGCATCATGATTCACCAACCACATGGTGGTGCGCAAGGTCAAGCAACCGACATTGAAATTCAAGCTCGCGAAATTTTAAACTTACGTGCTCGTTTGAATAAAATCTATGCTGATTGCACAGGTCAAAAACTTGAAACCATTAATGAAGTAATGGAACGCGATAAATTTATGTCAGCCGATGAAGCTGTTACTTTTGGCTTGATCGATCATGTCGTTGAGAAGCGTCCGACTAACTTTTCAAGTGATGTAAAAAAAGATAAATAAGTAAGATTTTGGTCTTATGCTAAAGCGCATCTTTTCAAGATGCGCTTTTTTAATTTGGGCAGGTATCCCCGCATTCACATATTTGCTAGTATCCGAAAAGTAGACATTGCTTAAAAATTATGTATTTTTTTCTAGCTGTTATTTTTTTGACATTTTTCACCTATCATTTGAATGGGCAGACAGCCGATTATACTGATCTTGTTGCACCATCGCAGGACGGTATCGACTACAAAATTGAATGGCCTGAAACGCTGACTCCTGAAATGAAAAAGCGCATGGAAAGTGCTTCTATGCTGTTAGAAAACAAATTACGGCTACCAGGTTCATTTGGCGGGTTAATGAAGCGCGTAGAAAAAGATAAGATATTACTAGAAAAAACTCTGTCCTCCTTTGGTTATTATGGGTGCAAAGTAGACTTTGAGATTGATCTTGAACAAACTCCGGTTCTGATTAGGTTCACTTGTGTGCTTGGGCCAGTTTATACAATTGAACATATGCAGCTCGAAAATCGTGGTAAGTCACCATTGCCACATTTGACTGTGAATCTTGATGACTTGGTAGGGTTAAGCAGAGGGGATGATCTAGTGGCTGAGCATGCGCAAAAAAGCCAAGTTGTCCTTAAAAAATATTTTGCGCAAACAGGTTATCCATTTGCGGAAATTGATGAGCCAGAAGGAATCATTGACCATAAAAATCATACAGTTGTGTTGATTTTTCCTGTTGATTTGGGCAGCTGCGCTATCATTCATGATTCAGAAATTGAACCTACGCAAAACCTAAAGCCTGACTACATTAGAAACCGTTTGGAATGGAAAAATGGTGATGTCTATGATACTCGCGTTGTAGAGCGTACGCGACGTTACTTAAGTCAAACAGGATTATTTGATAACGTGGTTGTAACGCCTAAGCCTATCGAAGACCAAAGTTTAGAAAATACTAAGGAGCAACCTATCATAATGCATGTAAAAACTACTGAAGCTGCGCCACGTGCTGTTGCGGCCGGTGTGCATTATGCAACGTCACAAGGTGGTGAGGCACGTTTTTCATGGAATCATTATAACCTTCGTGGCGGTGGGGAAAGTTTGGGGGCAAGTTTACGCTTTTCAAAAATTCGAAATAAAGCTCGTTTTTTCTATAATATTCCTGATTTTGGTGCTCCTAAGCAAACGCTTAAAAATGAAATGTATGTACTAAAAGAAGATACACGCGCATATCGAAGTGAAATTTTTGCTTTATCAAGTAAAATAGAGCGACAATTTACGGATATGTTCTCTGGATCTGTTGGACTGAGCACTGAAAATGGTAATATTCGTCCACGAACAACAGACGCAAAAAGCCCTATTCGTCTTCTTGGAGTTCCGTTTGAATTAGGGATTGATGCGTCAAATGACTTGTTAAATCCAACACGGGGATTTCGTGTAAATGGAAACATAACTCCATATACCGGGCACTTGGGATCAAGTAAGGGAATGCTTGTTGGTCAAGCAAGTGCAAGTGTATATATTCCCTTTCAGACAAATAGTTTGGATGAAGATATGGGGACTTTGGCTTCGTTTGTGCGAGTTGGTACCATAAAAATTCGTAACTTCAATGATTTACCTCCTAACAAACGTTTTTATGGAGGCGGTAACGGGTCAGTTCGTGGTTATGGTTATCAGTTAATCAGTCCCATTGACCAGAACAGAATTCCATTAGGGGGAGAATCTTTGTTGGAATTTGGAGGTGAAATTCGATATCGTTTCACAGAGACTGTTGGTGGTGTAGCTTTCATTGAAGCGGGCACGGTTTCACAACGAAAAATTGCAGCTTTCGGACGGAAATTGCTTTGGGGAACTGGTTTTGGTATTCGGTACTATACTACTTATGCTCCAGTGCGCTTAGACATCGCTTTTCCGCTTCAACGTCGTAAAATTCCAGGAGCTAAAAAACCCCATGATCATCCCTATCAATTTTATGTAAGCGTAGGGCAGGCGTTCTAATGAAGAATGTGCTTTTAAAAAAAATTCTTATAAGCCTTGCTATGCTTGCATTGGTTTGGCAGGTCTTACAGTTTGAATGCACTCAAAAAGCTTGTATTAAAATTCTCATCAAGGCATTTACCCCTTATAAAGCTTCAGCACTTGAAATTAAAGCTTCTAGAAAATTTCCTTTTTCTGCAAACATTCAAAGCGTAACACTTATTAAAAACAAAGTACCAATTGCGACACTTAAAAATATTTTGTGGAAAATCCCAAGTTTTACATTCAACAATATTTTTCTAAACATTGATGAGTGCAATATCACCACAGAAAAAGCTCCTTTAGACTTTGATTTTTCCAATATTTCCCCATCCATTATCGGGTATTTTCTGCAAAATATATCAGGCAGCCTGCAGCGTTTTAACGTAATTACTATTGATCATTTGCAAATCAATAATAACAAATTGTCTTTACAGTTAAAGCACCAACACTCTGAATGGATAGGTGTTATTTCTCATAACATGGAGAAGCTAACATTAACTCTTGCTCAGTTAAGTGATCATTCAACACTACATTTGGAAGGTTTTTGGGAAGGGCAAAAATATTTAGCTAACGCTCAAATTTATAAGAATGCGATTGATTTTTCTACTCGAGCTGGAATTCAACCTTTTGTAAACGAACAGGTCAGTAACTTCTTTGGGCAAGAGTTGTCATTAACGGCTCACCTAAAAAAAACAACTGATTGGCAGTTGTTACCTTTAAAAATTGAAACATCTAACGGTCATACGTTACAAGGTGAATGCACCCAACAAAAAGAGATGCTTTCCGGTAAATTTGTATGGATTTTACCAAAGGCAGACACAAGAAAGTTAGCTAAATGTCACATTACACTAGAAGGGGCTTCGACTCGCCCCACCATTAAATGGGAGTTTCAAGAAGGTATAGAGTCTTTAGAAAAAGCCTTTGGTGAATGCACACTTGTTGATGCCAACCATATTAGACTTGATGCAAAACTTCAGCATGATGAAAAAAATACTGCATCGCTGCAAATGGATATATGTCTCAGTCCATTCCTAATGAACGGCAACAGCATAATTGCTTCGCAAGATTTACAGAAACTTCTTCACATTTTTTGGCCAAGTGCTAAGGGAAGTCTGAATTTTAAAGCTTCTTTTGAAAATGTTAGTAGTCTTGAAAAGGGGAGCATTACCATTAACGGACAAGGTGCTATTCATGACACGGATTTTCATCTTCCAATTGACGTGAATATTACTGTTAATAATGGGCTAGGTGAAGGCGAATTACACCTAACAAAAGGCCATTATCAAAGTCGTCCTCTTGATGCTCACATCACTTTTAATAGTACCTCGACCGAAGTTCATATTGAGAAATGTAAACTGCAACTGCAAGACTTGCAATTGGCCCTTTTGAAACCAACCATCTATCATTTTGAAAATGGACTAAGTCCAACTCAAATGCAGTTTTGCGCGGGACTTGTTGAAATTTCTAATCTAAAACTAGGTGATGCAGATACTACTGTTGGAACTATTAGTCTGCGGAATATTCAATTGCGTGGATTAAAAATTCTTTTTGGCGACAATGATATAACAGGAGTGCTGAATGGCCAACTGCAAAAACTTCAGGGTCAACCAGCGACATTAAAACTAGATATTTCAAAAGGTTTTTGGCAACAACACCAAGACAAGCAAACTTATAAAATTTTGAATAATTTAAATGCGGCACTAGATGCGCAGTTTGAAAATGCCGTCTGGAAATGGAAATTCAATATTAAGGACCAAGACAAAATTAACCTTGAAACCAAGGGCTCAGCGAATCTTAATGATTCAACTATTGATGCGCACATCAAAGGCACAACTCGATTAAAACTATTAACTGATTGGTTGGCGTGCGATGATCGAATTTTTGGTGACATTTCTATCAATCTTCGGGCTTCGGGGGCGATCGCTAGTCCTGTGTTAGAAGGTAGTATTGATGTTGACAATGGGTTATATGAAAACAGTGAGAGTGGCACATTTTACCAAAACATCATCATTCGCACTAAAGCTCAAGGGAAACGTCTTGTCATCACTCGTTTTGATGCTCAGGATGTGACCAAAAGCACTACTCTAGACCAAGGTCAACTTCATGGGGAGGGTTGGATTGATTTTACTGAGCCTCTTTCACTAGTGTTTAACGTGCCAATGCATCTTTTTCACCTTCGTATTGCTCAAAATGACGGCTTTATAAGCGACGCAAGCGGCACTTTGACTATCGCTGGCAAGGGTGCAGAGGTTGGTTGTAAGGGCGAAGTTACTCTTGAAAATGCCAGTTACTTCATAGAGCCCTCGGTTGACACAAAAATTCCTAAGATTATCGACCGCAACTTGAAAAAAAATAAAGAAAAACAAACAAAACAGAGCGCTTCTGCTTTTCCTTTAGACATTTTGATACATAATCCTGACGGTTCATTCAAGGTCATTGGTTCAGGAGCTGATACAAGCTGGAAGGGTGATTTTTATGTGCGCAAGTCAATTGTGAATCCTTTCTTAGTTGGGACCGTACACTTGCATGAAGGCACCTTGGATATTTTAGGTAAGCTTCTAAAAATCACTCATGGCGAAATTACTTTTGTAGATAACGATCGCAACAACCCCAGATTAAATATTCGTGCAATTAAAAAAATTGAGGGTGGAATTGTTGTAGCTATTGAAATAAAGGGAACCGCGGATAATACCATTATTGATTTTACATCAACCCCTTCTATGCCAGAAGAAGAAATATTAGCTTTATTATTGTTTGGAAAAAAACTTGGGGAAGTTTCTGTTCTGCAAAGTGTGCAGCTTGCCGAACTTGCCAGATCTGAAGATAAAGGAAAAGGATTTTTTGAAAAAATGCGTGAGAGCTTTGGCTTTGACCAGTTTGAATTTAAAAACAGCACTCGCGGAGGCGCCTCTGAAACCGATGAAGACGCCACTCCGCAAGAACGCTCCGAAGCAAAAACCAACCAAGCAGTTCGTATTGGCAAAGAATTTGGTAAGGTTCAAGTGGCCATTGAACAAGGGGCGGGCAGCGAAACCAGCAAGGTGGTTGTCTCTACTCCCCTTGGGAAAAATCTAGCCCTACAGGGCGACGTTGGCGCCGCCCAAAACTCTGGTGTAGGTATCAGCTGGATTAAACGATATTAAGACGTCTTAATTTTTTGAATATTTCCAAAATTATATAAAATAATACACAATAAAGAGTATAAGTTTGTTTGGTAATGGAGAGCCTTCATGAGAACAACTACTCTTCTAAAATGGTGCGCACTATTTTCTGGGGGTCTGGTATTTTCTGCCGGTGATCCACTAATTAACGAAGACGAAATCAAGCGCTCAGCTACTATGGTCACTATTGAAATAGCAGATAATACCGAACCAAGTTCTGTAGTCTTTTCAAATTGCTTTTACTATATTTTGCTAACATCTTCCCCGCTAAGTTATATGGCGTTTTATGGAAAGCACTCAGTAGCGAAGAAAAAATATACAAAAGATAAAAATGCTTAAAACATAAAAAAACCGCAGTACGAATACTGCGGCTTAGATGTTAGAATTTTTTTGCTTTTTGTTTTGTTTGAAGCGCTTCAAGTCTTTTAACTTCTGCTAAATGTTCCTCAATTTGCCGAACAAAATCTGGAACTTTCAGCACTTTTCCTGCAAAGTTAACAGTGTCGCCTGCGCGCACAGTTTGTGTGGCTGCATGCAACCCCAAAGCATCTGGTTGCCAAAGGGTTAGTGGCCTTCCTTGCAGAACCAAAGTTAAAGGAGAACGCGCTCGTGTTAACGATGACGCTGATTTACAGAGATCCTGAATAAAAGTGCGCATATCTGCAGTATATGATTTGCCGCCAGTTTGATCTGCTGTTGTAGTGAAATATTCGGAGTGTACACCACAAACACCAATTAGAGTTACTTGTGCAATATTTCCAGTATCTCTAGCTTCACTGATTTTTTTACGACTTAGCGTTGTATCTGCGTAAGTGGAGCCGTCTTCCCCATCTGTGTAAGCAATCACAACGTGATTGGGGGTTGTAAAAAGCTTCGTCATTGTGTGTAGCGCTGTGCCACCAGTAGCCTGAATCTCATCTAGTATGGGAATTGTTATCCCATTAGTTAGTGTAAGTTCCTGGTGCAGCTTAAGAATATCATTCACGGTGTATATATTTACTTTAAGTTCTGCACCGGCTGGAAGAGCATTAGCTATTGCTTGTAATAAACTTGGCAACTGTTTATTAACTATGCCTATTCGTGTTTTATTGATGGTATCTACAGAATAAGTCATACTGCTGCTATTATCAGACACAATATCTATACAACCCGGAACAAGAGCTTGGCTTCCTTCTGCTAATGATATTGTTGATGGTGTATAAACTCCAGGATTACCTGCAACTGGTTGAAGCACAACTGTGTCACTGCATGCGCCAATGATTTTTCTCAACATACTTGGAACGGGTATTTCAACACGTCTAGTTGATGAACCATCAGACTTGCCTTCACCTTCTTCAGCTTCGGCTTCAGCAACGTCTAATGAAGCTAAAAAAGCGCTTAATTTGCCATAATGAATTATCAAAGAATCGCTTCTTTCTTCTACAAGATCAGTATTCATAGTTGATGCAGCCCATGAAAAAAATGAAGATGCCTCTTTCAAGAACTCAACATAAATCTGAGCTACCCTCTTATTTTTGTTTCCTGAAAATGTCAAAGATGAGTTTTCATCCAAAGCAGATTGAATATTTACTGAACTTACTTCTTCTGGATTAATTCCAAGAGATTTGAAAAAGCTAGCCCAGCTATCTAATACATCAACTGTGTTAACAACAGTCGCTCGTGTGTCAAATGGTAAGAAGCACCTTCTAAGCTCTCCAAGATCATTTAATGAATTTAGCATTTCCTAAACTGCTTCTGGGGTTCCTTCTAAGAAAAGTTTTTCATCTCTTTCCTCAATACTTACGCCTGCTCCAAACGCGTGTAACGTCCTCACTAAATGACTATCTTCAGGACGTGGTGCTGCTTGAGCTACAAACTCCATGGCATAAATTGCCTGCACAATGCACAGGGCAAAAAGAAATTTTTTCATATATTCTCCATATAAAATTTTATTAAAACGCTATCTAATTCAAAGGAGTAACATGATCTTATTAAAATGACAATGAAGGTTCTTTTGTTGAAATTGGCTGTATAATCACTCAACCCCAGATGCTAAGGCTCTTGAAGTACTTTGTGCTATTCGCCCAAGTCTGGGGAGACTACAGTGGTGGTTTTCCACTAGTTTCACCGTGGCTTGACCATATGGTCCAGCTCTATAGCGGCAACCTCTAAACCATTATCATGCCACCATTAACATGCAGCGTTTGTCCTGTAATATAACTAGACTCAGCACTTGCTAAAAATGCCACCGTAGCTGCTACATCCGTTGGTTTTCCATAAGTACCAGCTGGAATATTTCCTAGCATTTTATCGCGTACAATTTCAGGCAAATCATGAGTCATTGGTGACTCAATAAAACCAGGAGCGATACAATTTACAGTTATGCCTCTAGAAGCAGCTTCTTGAGCAAATGCTTTTGACATGCCAATTAACCCAGCTTTAGATGCGCAATAATTAGCCTGTCCTGCATTACCCATTGTGCCAACAATAGATGAAATATTAATAATGCGGCCATAACGACGACGCATCATTGCCTTCAACGCCGCGCGGCATATGCGAAAGCTTGCAGTAAGGTTCACATCAATTACTGCCTGCCAGTCTTCATCTTTCATGCGCATGGCCAAGCCATCTTTTGTAATGCCGGCATTGTTTACCACAATATCAATTTTCTCACACAAAGCTTCTGCTTTTGGAAATAGCTCTTCCACTGATTGTGGATCGGACAAATTGCAAATGACTGTATGTGAAACACCACCATTTTTTTTAATTTCGTTTGCAGTTTCTTGCAAAGCTTCAGCACGCGTGCCGCTAAGCACAACTGTTGCACCTTGTTTTGCAAGGCTAATAGCAATTGCACTGCCAATACCGCCACTTGCACCAGTTACCAATGCATTAAATCCTTGAAGTGAAAACATTATTTTGTCCCTTATTTTTGTTCTTTGTATTGGCTGACTCTAGAAAAAAATAGCAGTCTCAGCAAGATTTTTGTCTAATAATTAAAAATTAAATAAAAATATATTCAAATAAACTTTAATTTTAATAAATAATAA
>CAITNM010000017.1 GCA_903893805.1 uncultured Alphaproteobacteria bacterium
AAAAATTAAAGCCATTCATGAGATCAGGGCTTTAAGACGATCGCGGCTATTAAGGATAGCCATCTTACAAAATTTACAAGAAATGCGCTTAAACACCCTTCGTTTATTGGATGAATTGATTGCAATGATGCCAGCAGGCGTCTATTTGAACCGTATTGAATGGATGGGGAATAAAGTGTTGTTATTAGGTTATGCCGAAGTAACCACGAGTATTTCGGAATTGATGCGTAGCATAGAGGGCAATCCTGGAATATTAGCGCCTTCATTAACAGAAATTAAAACCACAAGTCGAGAGAACGCGTTTAAGTTGAATTTTATGTTGAAATCGATATTCATTTTAAGTCAAACAGCATGATCAATGTGAATGGTCGTGAAATAAGCATGGCTGAAATTTTGGCTTTGCCAAAGCCGATTAAAATGGTGGGGGTGGCTTTTTTATCATTGCTCATCATGGGAATAGGGTATGGGGGGGTCGTTAAAAAAAATAGGGATCGGTATCATTTATTAAGAGCAGAAGTTCTTCTATTGAAACAGAATTTTGAGAAAAAACAGCATGAAGCATCTACGCTTGATGCTTATCGTCAACAGATGGTTATCATCGATAACCGTTTGGCAGAGATGCTTCAACAATGGCCCTCTCAAAATGAAATGCCAGGTATCTTGGACGAGATTTCAAAAACGGGTATTGCCAGTGGTCTAGTGGTTGAATTGTTTGCACCAAAATCAGAAATCAGTCATGGCTTCTATAGTGAGTTACCTATAGAAATGACATTGGTGGGGCAGTATCACCAATTGGTCGGATTTCTAAGCCGTGTGGCTCAAATGCGTCGACTGGTCACCTGCCATGAGGTCGTTATTGAGCGACAAACACATGAAAAAAAATTGGATGAGCCAGGTGATTTATTACGTATACAACTGATAGCAAAAATTTATAGATATCATACAACATGAGCATAAAAAAAAATAAAATCCCAATCAATGGGATCATTATGGGATTATTAGGGGTGTTGCTCGTTGCTTGCGATGCGTCTGAGCATCATGAAATGAAGCGTTATATTCAGGGGGTAAACAATAGGCCTATAAAAAAGATAGATGCACTACCCGAATTTAAGCCGGTCCAGACGTCTAGCCCCTTTAAAAAATCGCGCGGGCGCAGTCCATTTGATCCAGTGGTTACGGTGCCAGGATCAGAGCGGCTTGTTATCAATACAACGTCCAAAGAAAATCGTATTTCATTGAATTTTAAAGACATTAAGGTGCATTCGGTGTTGCAGTTATTGGCGGAGTTTAGCCACACCAATATGGTGGTCAGTGATTCAGTGACAGGCCATATGACGATTTTCTTAAATGATGTGACTTGGGAGCAGGCGCTGGATATCATTTTAACAACCCAAGGATTGGATAAGCGGCAGCGGGGAAATGTATTGCTCATCGATAAGGCGAGCATGTTGCTAGCGCATGAAAATGCAATATTGACAGAACAGCAAGTCATGAAAAAATTAGCGCCATTACAGTCGGAATTATTGCAAATCAAT
>CAITNM010000018.1 GCA_903893805.1 uncultured Alphaproteobacteria bacterium
ACTATATAATAAAAATTATGTTTAATTTTATTTATATAATGCGAAATTTCATGTGGGCTTATCATGCAGAGCTGTGCTCGACAGTGTGATCATTAAGAAAGTTAAAGAGGTGATCTGAAAAGCACAAGCCAACTTAATTTAGTGATTCATGGTTACTCTTAAAATTTATCTAAAGTTATTTGGGACATATTATAAAAAGTTGATTTTTTCGTCACTTTGTGTGCATGATTAAAACACATAGCAGACATGAAAGGAATGTATCTTGACCTCTTTGCATAACTTCCAAAAAAACACAAAACAAACAATCAGTGCACTAAAGACAATGTTTTATAATGCCGTCAATGAAAATGACTACACGAATGCTCTCAAAGTAGCTGAGCTTGAAATGAAGCTGTACAATATGTTGTACAAAGCTCAATACCCCCTTGATATTAAAGATCTTAGGTCAGGATGCTTAGAAAATTGGATGGAGCGATCAAAAGAACGCCATAAATCTTCGCCCCCATAATAGGGCAATTATTTCGTCCCTGCCTCTCACGCCTCTCGCTTTAGTGGTGCCGTACGTAAAATACCTCTACCTGCCAAATAACAAATTGTTCCACGTTTGATATTTGTGCCAATTATTATCTAAGCCCAGCATACCGTGCTAAGTATGCCTGATCTGGATACGGGATGTTCCCGTTAGTCTGATGCGCAGTTCTCAGAATTTGTCTGATTACCTGCCTTGGATAACCTATGTTAGGTAAGTCCATTCTTACGGACATCCCTTCGGGGAAAATCAATATAATGATAGTACGGCACTACTAAAGCGAGACGAAAAACAGGGCAGACGAAACGAAGACGGAACGGAAGGCAAGGGCAGGAAGAAAAAAGAGAAACAGCGATTTTTAATGGACCTAGCTTTTCTTAGCTCTCGGATGAGCTGCTTTGTATGTATTCATCATGCTAAGCTCATCAATTTGTGTATAAATTTGTGTCGATGAAAGTGACGCATGCCCCAATAGCTCTTGAATTCCACGCAAGTCATGGGATGACTGCATTAAATGCGTTGCACAACTATGCCGTAGGGCGTGCGGCGTTAATGATTCTGGCATTCCATTAGCCCTTCTGAAGTCACGTAGCACTTTTTGCGCTATGGCAGCTTGTAGGCGTTTTCCTTTCTCGCCATAAAATACAGGAGAATTTGGGGTGTTTGAAAAAGGCTGAATCTTTAAATAAGCTAGCAGTCCTTCTCTGATAGAATCAATAATGGGTACATGTCTGGTTTTTTGACCCTTACCAATCACTGTAATGAATTGATCATTTTGTAAGCTATGTTGGTTTAGGTTCAATGCTTCACTAATACGCATGCCTGTGTAATACAATAATTGCATGAGTGCCTGATTACGTAGTCCTACCCATAAGCACTCACTCATGTTTTGAATGGTATCGTTCATTACAAGTGCTTGCTCAATGCTAATTGGTCTGGGTAGAGTTTTTTGCAATTTAGGAGAACGCGTATGAAAAAAAGCATGGTCTTCAAGAATTTCACGTTGCAGTAAAAACTGAGTAAAACTTTTTAATCCTGCTAGACCACGAGCAGATGATCTGGTATTCATTCCTTTTTTCCGCTGATACAACAGCCACGCACGAATATCTTGCGGGGTAACGGTTTTGAAATTTTCAACAGTGAGTTGCGCGTTATGGTAATCTTCAAAAAAAGATTTGAAGTCAAAAAAATCTTGGGTATATGCCTTGATAGTATTGGAAGAGCGGTTAAGTGTGCTTAATCCCAATTGCCACTGGTTAATGAGTTGTCCTAGATTCATCAATTTTTAAAACCTTTTATCTACAATCAAATTCAATACCAATAGCTCAATTTACCATTGTCTGATCGTTTTGAAGAGATCCTGCTAGAAAAGGGGGTTATTACTCCCGATCAGCTTCATATTGCTCTAATCGAGCAACAAAAGCACGACGAGTTTTTAAGCGAAATCCTCATTAACTTGCGGTTCGTATCGCCAGTTGTGGTTGGTGAATTGGTTAGTCAAATTTCTGGTTATCCTCATATTGATCTGCAGACCATTCAGCCAGATATCGATTTAATTACTAAATTAGGGAAAGAGTTTTGCGAGCACTACAAGCTAATTCCTTTTTGCCTTGATGATGCCCTGCATATAGCAATGCTAGATCCTGAAAATGTTATCATTCAAGATATTGTAAAAAAAAGAACCAAAGATTTTTTTAAAAAAGATCCGCAATGGAAATTTTATCATACTTACAAACAATCGTTATTGCAGGCGTTACAACAATCAACGCAGTCTCAGGCACAAGCACCTGACGCATCATTTGAAAATCTTTTTCTAAATTTGTTAGATGAAGCTTTTTCTAAGGAAGCTTCTGATATTCACTTTATGCCACTTGAACAAATGGTATTAGTCAAATTTCGTATTCATGGAGAACTAGAAACTTACCAACATTTTGAACAGAGTCTTTTTGATAAAACGTCTGTACGCTTTAAAGTACTATCTAACTTAGATATTGCTGAGCGCCGTCGTCCTCAATCAGGGGGATGCATTTTAACAGTTCATGGTAATCAGGTTGATTGCCGTGTTTCTTTCCATCCATGCTTATGGGGAGAAAGCTTGGTTGTCCGGCTTCTGCCCATCAATCGAGAGACTTTGAGCCTAGAAAAATTAGGTTTTACAAAAAACCAAGTCAAAACACTACGTGCTCTTGTGAAAAAACCATCAGGTCTCTTTTTGGTTTGCGGACCAACTGGTTCAGGAAAAAGCACGACGCTGCATGCATTATTACAGATATGTAATTACAATCAAAAAAACATTATGACGCTCGAACAGCCTATTGAGTACCGAGTTAATGGGATACGCCAAACAGAAATTCATGAAAATGGAATCGTTAGCTTTGCAGATGGGGTCCGGTCTATGTTGCGTCATGATCCTGATATTATGCTAATTGGGGAAATCCGTGATGAGGACACTGCCAAAATGGCCTTGCGCGCTTCTATGACTGGACACCTTGTGTTGGCTACTCTTCATGCATCATGTCCTTTTGTAACACCCGCTCGATTAATTGATTTAGGCATTACCCCTAATCTGTTGAGTGGACAAATTCTAGCTATATTAAGTCAAAAATTGGTTCGTACTCCAAAGGGTCGCAAAGCTGACGGGGAGTTGGTGGTGCTTACAGACGAGATGCACCAACTTGTGGGCGAGGGGGGAAACAGTACAAAACTGCGTAAACTACACATACAATCCTTACTTAAAGCTATGACTTAACAGTTCCCCGCAAAAGCTTAAGATTAATAAAAAATACATTATATAATGCATATTAGTGAAATATTAACCTAATAATAGGCAATATAATTACAGAGTCTTATTGTAAGGTTTTGCTTATGCTAAGAATTCTGTTTGTTATATCAATATTACTTTCCATACCTGCTGGGAATTCCAGCACTCTCCATACTATTGAGCCTGAAATTGACGAGCTTAACACTGAGCAAGTTCGACAAATTGCTACGTGCATGCTCAAATTTCACAAAGAATCGTTAGCAAGTGTTACAATTTTCCTGTAAAAAGATCCTACTGTGTATACATTTTTTGAACATAAAAAAGGTAAAAAATATAAAGTTCAAAAGGGACAATGCACTCTAGAGAAATTAAAAACATTCTCTTCTTATCTTCAGGATGATATTTACGATTTAACTGTTCAAAAAGGGGGGATTGAAAGCGTCCATGCCCAAATTTATTAATGGAATTGGTGACAGAGGACAAATAGATGCTTTCGTTGATTTCTATTCCAAGAGAATAAAAAAACTAGAGAACGTTAAAAAGCATGTCGACGGTCTAATTTCTACGACAGTCCCAAAAGCAATAACGCTTAAAAGAGCATGGAAATATTTTAAACACCATTTACCAGATTATTTTGGTGATTTATCTTCAGATGAATTAAAAAACTTTAAACCAAAGTTTCTAACTCATCTGAGTGATTATTATGGGTTTGGGCAGTAAATTTTAGCTAACAGTGAAAATTTCATAGCCAGTTTCAGTTACACCAATGCTGTGTTCCCATTGTGCAGAAAGTGACATATCACGAGTAACTGCTGTCCAACCGTCATCAAGAACTTTTACACCAAACTTGCCTGCATTAATCATAGGTTCAATAGTGAAGAACATACCTTTTTTAAGTTCAATTCCATGACCTGCTTTTCCATAATGAACAATGCTAGGTTCGCAGTGGAAAACGCGCCCGATTCCATGACCGCAAAAATCACGTACTACTGAGAATCCATTTGATTCAGCGTATTTTTGAATAGCATGACCTATATCACCTAAAGTAGCACCAGGTTTCACAACCTCAATACCACGCATCATTGCTTCGTAAGTAACTTCAACTAATTTGCGTCCGCGAACACCAACCTTGCCTATACAGAACATGCGGCTAGTGTCGCCATACCAACCATCTAAAATAACTGTCACATCAATATTAACAATATCACCGTCTTTAAGTTTTTTAGGCCCAGGAATACCGTGGCAAACTACGTGGTTGATAGAGGTGCATATAGATTTTGGATAACCACGATAACCAAGAGGAGCAGCTTTGGCATTATTTTTTATAATATAATCGTGACACAGCTTATCAAGTTCTTCAGTCGTAATGCCTTCTTTTACAAAAGGTGTGATGTAGTCCAATGTTTGTGCTGCAAGCTTTCCAGCCTTACGCATGCCATCAAAGTCAGCATCGTTATGAATAGTAATGGAGACATCTTGTTCATCGTGATCATGATGGCAATTTTCACTATGTACGTGGTGGCTTGGATTAATCATAGGGTCTCCATAGTTGACAAAAAAATAGGGGCTTTCGCCCCCATTATTCTAATAAGAAAAGAATTAACGTGAGTAAAATTCGATGACTAAATGAGGTTCCATTTGAACTGGATAAGGAACATCTGCAAGCTTTGGTCCGCGAACAAATTTACCTTTTTGACCTTTTTGGTCAACATCCATGTACTCAGGAATGTCACGCTCAGCTAATTCTGCAGCAGCAAGAACATTAATGTTTTCTTTCATGCTAGGCATAACAGAAATTTCATCACCATCTTTTACAAGGTATGAAGGAATATTCACACGTTTGCCGTTAACTGCAATGTGCCCATGGTTTACAATCTGACGTGAAGCAAAAACTGTTGCTACAAATTTCATACGGTAAACAACAGCATCTAGACGACGCTCTAATAGCTCAATCAGATTTTCTGATGTATCACCACGACGACGAATCGCTTCTTGATAGAAACGACGGAACTGACGTTCGCTAATGTTTCCGTAGTAACCCTTCAATTTCTGTTTTGCACGAAGCTGAACTCCATAATCGGAAGGCTTGCTACGTTGCTGACCGTGTTGACCTGGTCCATAGTTGCGAGTGTTGAATGGGCTTTTTGCTCTGCCCCAGAGATTAACGCCTAACCGGCGATCGATCTTGTGTTTAGCGGCAATACGCTTAGTCATCTGATGCGAAGTCCTTACAAATAATAGTTATCAAAAGTATCCATTTTTAGCCTGAAACAAAAGGTGTTGTCAATAAAAACCTTAAAAGGGAAGTTTTAACCCTGGAATATTTAAACCACCTGTAATACCAGACATTTCCTGACTCATGCGCTCATCTATTTTATTTTTAGCATCATTAAACGACGCAATAATTAAGTCCTCCAGCATTTCAACATCATCTTTGTTCACAATCGAAGGGTCAATTTTTACGCTTAACAGTTGACCTTTTCCATTTATAGTTGAAGTCACCATTCCACCGCCAGCAGTACCTTCTTGGGTAAGAGATTCACTTTTTTGCTGAATTTCTTGCATCTTTTGTTGCATTTGCTGAGCTTGTTTTAAAATCTGGTTCATATTTTTCATAATGTCTCCTAGTTTATTGTCACTTTTGCAGCAGGAAATACATGCAAAATTTCTTTTATCAATGGGTGGTTCAATGCTTGCTGTTTTAGCGCTTCTCTCTCAATGGCTTTAGCCTGAATAATGGTTGGAGTGGTGGTGTCCTGGCGAAGCTCAATTTCCCATGATTGCTTGGTAATACGCTCACAAGCATCTTTTAAAAGCTTTGCAAAATTCTTTGGTGCTCGTCCTCCAAGCCCACAAACTAAATGACCAGGGACATAGGAAATCAAATGGACATCATGGAGTATATGCCCATGGAGTAACCCTTCTTTTGCATATAACAGCAAATCTGCCATAGCCTCAAATGTTTGTGGCATTGATGCACGGCTAACACTGCTTGTAACCGACGATGACTGAACACTATGTCCGCCTGAAGTAGCAGAGGGATTTGCCAAAACATCCTTCACAAATGCCAAGCGCATTAAAGCAACGTCTAAGGCTTGGGAAGGTTGATAGCTGCTTCGAACATCATCGTAAGATTTTTGCATAAGATCCCAGCTTTGTAATAACACACTTGTGGGCAACAAAGTCGCCAACTGCTGGCCTTTTTGACGATCAGCTTCTGGCCAAGCCATATCCTTGGAAAGTGACGGTGCATTTTTCAAACAAATTACCCAGTACAAAATGTGTATAAGGTCTTGGGCTATCAGCAATGGATCTCCGCCATTTTCATAAATTGTGTGAAGGGTCTTTATTGCTTGGTCAACTTTTCCTTGAAAAATGGATTCAAAAACTTCAAATAACGCGTCACGGTTGCTAAGGCCTAGCATAGCTTGAACAATCACTGCAGAAACGGTGTCACTGCCACTTAGCATAATGGCTTGATCAGTTATGCTAAGCGCATCACGCATTGATCCATCAGCAGCACGAGCAATCATTGCTAAGGCGTCAACTTCTGCGAGAATATTTTCTTTTTCCAAAACATCTTGCAAATGCTTAATAACTTTTGCTGGCTGCATTACACTTAAGTCAAAACGCATGCAGCGTGACAAGATTGTGTCAGGAATTTTTTTAATTTCTGTTGTTGCGAAAATAAATTTTACATGAGGTGGGGGTTCTTCCAAAGTTTTCAAAAGCGCATTAAATGCTGACTTTGAAAGCATATGAACTTCATCGATGATGAAAATTTTGTAGCGCCCTTGTACGGCTTTATAACGAGAAGATTCAGTAAGTTCCCGCATATCGTCAACGCCTGTATGACTTGCTGCGTCAATTTCTACAACATCCATATGACGGTCGGTTAAAATTCCCTGACAAGACATGCAAACATCACATGGCATTACTTGAGGACTCTTCAATGTTCCATCAGCACCTAAACAGTTTAAACTTTTGGCAATAATGCGTGCAGTTGTAGTTTTTCCAACGCCACGAATTCCATGGAGCAAAATAGCATGAGGCACACGATTGTTCTCAAATGCGTTTTTTAAACTTTGTACCAAGTTCTCTTGGCCAACTAACTGTTCAAGATTTTGGGGTCTATACTTACGGGCTAAAACACGATACGACATAATTTTTCCATGTATGAAGGCTGCGCTGACCCAACTACCAATCGTTACGGCTGCTTTCTTCCGAACCTGACCGGATTAGCGCGGCACTTGTCCAGGCAACCTTCACAAGAAAGGTATCACGGTTTTTTTAAAAAAGAAATCAGATTAGTTTAAGACGAAATCCAAAAATTTAACGCCGCCAAAAACTTGGTGATAAAAAGACGAGAGCTGTTAATAATTCCAATCGTCCTAATATCATTCCTATCATTAAAAATATTTTTGAAAAAAGAGGAACAGAATCCACGTTACTGACGGGCCCCAGAATATTTCCAAGTCCTGCTCCTATATTCCCTATGCTGGCAACGGCACCAGACAATGAGCTTACAAAGTCGAGTCCAGTTAATGAAAGTAATATGGAGAGCACAGCTACGGTTACTAAATATAGCCCTATAAAAGAAAAAACCGATGCTACCAGTTGATCAGAAATTTTTTGCCCTTGATACATAGGAATAAATACCCCGTGAGGACGTCGTAGTTGTTTTAGGTGATTGCGAATAAATGTAGCGATAATTTGGAAGCGAAAAATTTTAATACCACCAGCTGTAGATCCGGTACTGCCTCCAATAAAAGACATTAGAAAAATTAGCGTGATGATTGTTGGACCGAAGTCCATGTAATTGAATAAAACAAACCCTGTGGTGGTCAGCGTCGATACAGCAACAAAACAACCCATACGTATACTATCAACGAATGTTTTGCCTTGAAACATCAAGCAAAGGCTAAGACTTACACTGCCTAAAATAAGTGCATAAAGATAACCCTTAAGCTGTTGGTCACGAACAACACTTTTGTAATCGCCTTGCCATAGGCGAATATACAGTATTAGAGTGCTTCCTCCGATGATCATTAAAATCATTAAAACAACTTCAACGGCAGGACTATCAAAAGTGACTAATCCAGCGTTCCTTGTTGAAAGTCCACCAGTGGAAATTGCAGAAGCCGCATGACAGAATGCGTCAAAATTGTCCATTCCACAAAAACTTAAGCTTGCGCATCCTATGATCGTAAACAAGGAATAGGCACATAAAATTCCTGCAGCAATTTGCGAAACTCGTGGAAGGATTTTTTCAGAACGATCTGAAAATTCACTTCTGAACAATTGCATTCCTCCAATACGGAGTACAGGAAATATGGTTATTGCCATAACGATAATTCCGATTCCGCCTAACCACTGCAAAATAGCGCGCCATAGAATAAGGCTTTTAGGGAGTTTATCTAAGTCGTTAAGGGTTGAAAATCCAGTGGTCGTTAAGGCAGAAACAGCCTCAAATAGAGCGTTAATGAATGTGCAATCAGGAGAAAGCCAATATATAGGTAGTCCGGAAAAAAAACTACATATTACCCATGATAGAAACGTTAACAAAAAAGCTTCGCGGATGCCAAGTTTGATTTGGGTTTTTTGATGATTGGTAAGTGCTAGCAATACACCTGTGCTGCTTGTAATAAAAAATGGAATTAAGAAAAGTTGCCAATCTTGAGTATTCCCAAACAGGTATTCATGACCTATGGGAATAAGCATAATTGCTGCAACGCTTGCTATCATGGCGCCAATCACAAAAAAGATTGATCGCCAGTCTATCATAGGCCTGCCCGCTTAAATTTAAAGTGATTCATGAAGGCAAATGAAGCGGGATGAAGAGCTGTGTGATGAGCTGTTTTGTATTCCCAAATCGCAGCAGGAGGCATGTTTAAAAACACATGTCCCAGATAGCGTTGATCAAGCCCTAGCTTGCTTGAAGGAAGAGGAGAGCCAGGACGATAAGTGAATTGTAATAGCGTTCCATCAGGTTTCATTACGTTTTTGACAGCGGTGACAATCTGTTGTTGATCAGATAAGCGCAAATTAACCATGGGAATACCTGAAACGATAGTCTGAATGTTTCCAATGGTTTTTTCAGGAAGCAAGCTAAGTAGGTCAGTTGCATTTCCTTCAATGACAGTAACGCAAGGAACAGTTTTTCTTAAAAATTTGACTAAAGATGGCTGCATTTCAAGAATAATTAATTGTGAGCCAGGTATTCCTCTCTCAAGAAGTGCTGACGTTAATCGACCCGTGCCTGCTCCTATTTCAAGAATGTACTCATCGGGTTCTGGTATATTTACAAAACTGGAAATTGAACTCGCTAAATTTCTTGAGCTAGGAAAAAATGCTCCCGTTTTTAAAGGAGCCTTTAGTAGGCTTTTGAAAAAAACAACGTTTTCATTATTGCGCATTATGACAGGTCATGTAGATAACGTTTAGGAGTGAATCGCCAGACAAATCCTGGTGGCATATTACCCCACAATGATACAACTCGTTTTTGTAGAATTTCCCCTTCCATAAATTTTATTGGAGATACGGGACTGTATGTGACATGGTAAATTGAACCTGTAACAGGGTTTAAAACATCTAAAGCCGCTTGAATAATACGCTCACGTATTGTTTCATCCAAACACATTAAGGGAATGGCTGATACAACGTAATCAACCTTACCAACCCAGGCTGTTGGAATAAGTCTAGGTAGTTCTTCTGCGTTTCCTTGAATAACCCTGGGTTGTGCTTTTGATTGGTAGAGATCTTGTAAGGAAACCTTTAGAAAGTCACTCATTTTTGGGTCAAGCTCAACCATTGCAAGCTTATCAGTACTTACTCCTTGAGCCAAAAGGGCTCTGGTTAAGCGTCCAGTGCCTGCACCAATTTCTACCACGGTTGTTTTATTATTCACATCAAGTTGGCTTGCAGCTAGATGGGCTAGTTTTAAAGATATAGGTGCGAATGTACCTATCTGCATGGGTGACTTCAGCCACTGTTTAAAGAACAATCTGCTCTCTTCAGTGACAATAGATTTAATCATTGTGCTATGTGGTAAACTCGTCATAATAACAAATTGAAAATAACTACGTGCATTTTAGCTATATTAGTTCGAGATCGCAAATGTCTATACAAGTTTCGGGTTTAGCTCACCCTTATATTAGTGTTTCCAGTCTTTTTCCTATAGATATTTCTGCGCAGCATGGTGATGCCTTGGCAATATGCGGGGCCAATGGTAGTGGGAAAACAACATTTTTAAAATTGCTTTTGAGTGAATTGCAGCCCAAAAAGGGTGAAATCGAAATTGATAAGGAATTTGCTTATTTAGGTGTAAGAAATGGATTAAAACCACAGCTTACAATTCGTCAACAATTGCAGTATTTTATGTCGAGTCAACTGGCGTTTCCCTGGCCTGAATTTTTAAATAAAATGTATAAAGATTTATCATCAGGTCAACAACGCTTGATCGCATTATGGCTCGCGTTGTATGGCTCAAAGTCGTTAATTTTATTAGACGAACCTTTTTCACATTTAGATACACATAGCCTTTTCTTAGCGTGCACGTGGATAAATACGCAATTGAATTTAAAAAAGACAATCGTTTTTACTCATCACAATCCTGAAGAGTTAATCGATATACAGTCTTTGAAAGTACTTGATTTAAATGGATTTTAAATGGAAAATCACTTGGTTTTAATTGCAGATACCATATAGAATTAAGAACAAAATATATTAATCAAGACTGGTAAATGCTCAAATTTATTTGTATTTCTTTTATTTTTGTGGGCTGCATAACTCAGCCACATCTTCTCTCATGCACAGATATATCTGAGTCTGAACTTAATAAATATAAGATGTATTGTTCAGGAAGTATCACTCTAGAAAAGCTTAGCGAAATCATTACACGCCTAAATGCAGCAAAAATGCGAGTGAAAGAAAACTTAATAACACTAGGTTTACGACAATTCTCTGCAAGACTCGACTGGTTAGACTTAAGGTTATCAGATGAAGAAAATTACATATCATTTTTAGAAGATCAGGTCAGTGCATACTATGCTTTGACAGATGATTTGGATATTTTAATGCGAATAAGGCACGGAGTTTTTTCTTTTATAGAGAATCAGAGTACTTAAAAATCAAAAATTAAGTGCGATTGATCAAGCAATGACTGGTATGGCTAAACTTATGCAAGAAATTCAGGATCAAACATTGAATGACTGCCTATTAATAAGCTCACTGCTTGCGTACTGGTTTTTATTGCCTACTTTCCAAAAACATAGTCGACACCATAACTTCTTCCCTAAAACCAAAGGTCTGCATATTTTTAATACGTAATGGGTAAAGAACTCCATCTAGATGGTCAAGCTCGTGTTGCACAACCCTTGCGTGAAAATGCGACGCCTCGTATACATGGCTGTTTCCTTCAAGATCCGTATATTGATACTCAATATGTGTGTGTCTTGGCACTTGTCCTATCATCCCAGGAACCGAAAGACATGCTTCCCATTCTAGATTTTTTTCATCACTTAAGGGTTTATAGCTGGGATTAATTAGCACCCGCATAGGAATAGCCACCCCATCAGTTTTGTAACGTGGATGTTCAGCCGGGACCTCGAACATTACAATACGCTTCAAAATACCAATCTGCGGAGCGGCAATGCCGACAATGTTCATGTCTTGAGTTACTTGTTCCATAAATTGTAATGTTTGGTGCGCCAAGGACATTTCAGTAGGTAGGTTGAATGGTGATGATACTTCGTATAATTTGGGATCACCAAAGCGCAAAAGCTGAGGGGATTTATGGAGGTTTTCTAATTGTGACATCCTGTTTTCCAACGTACTCAATGCTGATGGCATTATGATGAACGAATGCTTTGGATTCAAGTGAGATTTTGATCGAAACTCAGGTAAAATCCCACACTTTATACTTCTGTTGAGTGCTGCGTTTTAATTTCATTTCTTTTTTTAATTACACGGGGAGACTGCTTCATTTTAGTGTGATACTTTTTTTTACCAGTGTTCGATGCGACTGATGAACACAGAAGTGAGCCAGCTAACATAAGCATACAGATCAGCTTTACTGCTAGTAATGCATTCATGTCCCAAGCTCTCACTCGTTTCTAGTGCTACTTTACCTTGTTTGTTTTTGTAGGGCAGCATAAAAATAACATTAATTTATACTCACGTCTTTTTTTTCATGAAGAGATTTTTGCCTAAATTACCTGCTAGATGGAGGAATTTCGCCCCAAAAATTGTGGCACTCATGCAAAAAAGATAAAATTTCCGCACAAGTTTTTCTCGAAGATTTAGTGGCTGAATCTTTCTGTTGGCATTGTTCAAGCTCTAGTGAAAAAAGAGCTGGGTTGTAAGGAGAGCACCGTTTACTAACGCTTGCTTCTTTATTCCAGTCGTCATGCAGTGTGTTATCCGCACCTGTTATTAAGTTTAAAAGGATGCTGCAATATATGAATATATTTCTCAATTCAAGCAGCCTTATAGGGAGTTTCCTCTAAAAAGGCATTTGCTTGTGTAATCAGTTCGCTCATAATATCGGCGGTTGATTGAATTTTGTTTACCATGCCAACGCTCTGCCCAGCCATTAGAGAGCCATTTTCAATGTCTCCGTCAATAACGGCGCGTCGCAAGGCTCCGGCCCAGTAATGTTCTATTTTTAGCTGAGCTTCTTTTAAGTCAGTTGCTCCGCTATCGTATTCTTTAATGATAGTTGCTTGTACTTCTAAAAATTCTTTGGTTGCTTTGTTGGCCAAAGCTCTCACAGGGATGACGGGAAAACGCTGGTCTAACTGCAATGAGATAACTGCATCGCGAGCTTGGGCTCTTATAAATGCCTGTTTAAAATTTTCGTGAGCTGGTGATTCTTCAGCGCATACAAACCGCGTGCCTAACTGACATCCGCTTGCGCCCATTTTTAAGTACGAAACAAACGCTTCACCACGGCCGATACCTCCGGCTACAAACACAGGCACTTCATGTATTTGGGGAAGAATTTCCTGGGCTAAAACGCTGGTTGAAACTGGACCAATATGCCCACCGGCTTCGCTCCCCTCAATCACCAATGCGTCGGCTCCCATTTTTATAAGCTTTTTAGCAATCACCAATGCAGGAGCAAAACCAATGACTAAGCATACATGTTCTTTTAATCGGGTGAAGCTGGCAGAATTTGGCAGTCCACCTGCCAAAACTACGTGACGTATTTTGTGCTGTCCACAGACATCAATCATTTGTTCAAGCATGGGGTGCATAGTAATTAGATTCACACCAAACGGCTTTGTGGTCATGGCTTTGGTGTGATCAATTTCTTGAGATAGTATGTCTGGCGACATAGCTCCACTGGCTAACACGCCAAAGCCTCCTGCATTTGAGATGGCAGCTACTAGATGATGATTGGACACCCAAGTCATAGCACCACCTAAAATAGCATGTTTGGTTCCTAGAAATTCACATCCGCGTTTGCATAAGTGTTCAAGAGAAGGGGCAGTGTGAGTCATTTTACGCGGCCTTTTGTGAAGAAGATTGTTCAAGGCAAAATACCCTGTGAAGCGATGTTAAAGCAGGTTGTAGAGATTGTTGGTTGATCACAAGAGACATTTTAATTTCTGATGAGTAAATCATATGAATGTTGATTCCTTCATCGGCCAGAGTTCTACATATTAACGCTGGAATATCCATATTGCTGCGAAGGCCTATGCCAATAACAGTGATTTTTGCAACATTTTTATCAATTGAGATATCAGAAAAACCAAGACTTTCTTTAAAATTATTCATGGTTTCACTGAAACGCTCAATATCGCCGCGGCTAATCATGCCATCAATGTCACAGCAGCCTTCACGAGTGTGTGATTGAGTCATCATATCGATTAGAATATCGGCTTGCCCCATGGTTGTGTAAAGCTTTGCAGCAATTCCTGGCTCATTTTTTAAATTTTTCAAAGTCACCTTTGCTTCTTGCAAAGTGTGTACAATGCTGGTGATGTTGTCTTTTTCCACAGCGTATTTATCCTCAATAATTTCAGTACCCTTAGGAGAATCAGTCAAACTTGAAAGTACACGCAATTTAATGCCATGTTTCATGGCCATTTCAACTGAACGAGCTTGTAAAACTTTAGCGCCTGCTGCGGCCATTTCAAACATTTCGCTATAGCTTAAGGTGTCTTGGCGACGAGCTTCAGGAACTAACTGAGGGTCCGCTGTGTACACGCCGTCAACATCGGTGTAAATATCGCAACGATCAGCCTTTAAGGCAACAGCTATTGCAACAGCTGTTGTATCTGAACCACCACGTCCAATAGTTGTAATCATTCCTTCTTTGCTAAGCCCTTGAAACCCAGAAACAACAGGAATCTCACCAGTACTAAGACTTTGCAAAATTTTATCCGGACAAATGTGCTGAATGCGTGCGTTGGTGGCTACAGAATCTGTGTGAATAGGAATTTGCCAAGCCAGGAAAGAACGTGCTTTCATGCCTGCTTTTTTCAAAGCTAAAGCTAATAATCCCGCGGTAACTTGTTCGCCTGCACTAGCAACTACATCATGCTCAGGGGTAGGTTCATGAGGGCATAAAGCTTGAGAGTATCCAATCAATTGATCAGTAATACCAGCCATTGCAGATACAACCGCAACAACTTGATTTCCATTAAGCGTTTCTTGACGAATAACTTGGGCGACATGTTCTAGCAGTGCTAGATTTGCAACTGAAGTTCCGCCGAATTTTAAAACATAAAGTGCCATGACTTGAATATGGTATGTTGAATGGTAAATATCAAGAGAGTGAACGATCATTCTAGAGTAAAAGTTATAATTTTTAAAAAGGAATTTTTAATGAACATGAAAAACGCCTTGCAAACTGACCATTTTGAGAGCCTTTCAGCTCAATGGTGGAATGAAAGTGGGGCTTTTGGAGTGCTGCATGCTATGAATCCTGCCAGAATTCGTTTTATTAAAGATATGGCCAATCAGTATTTTCCGCCTAGTGGTTTGAGAAATCTGAAAGTGCTTGATGTTGGATGCGGGGGCGGCATTGTTTGTGAGCCACTTTCAAGACTGGGAGCTCTAGTTACAGGGGTGGATGCAAGTGAGCAGGCTATTTTAATAGCTTGTGCGCACGCTCTTGAGCAAAATTTAGTCATTGATTATGCATGTGAAGATTTAAAGAATATAAAAAATACTTATGACTTGATAACTTGTCTTGAAGTTGTTGAGCATGTGGATGATTTAAAAATATTCGCTAATGATCTTGTGCAAAAACTAAACCCAGGTGGCGTTGTGGTTTTATCAACATTAAATCGTACGATATTCTCTTATGTGGTGGGTATTTTAGGCGCTGAATACTTAACTCGAAAGGTTCCCATTGGCACTCACAACTGGCAAAAATTCATCGAACCATCAGAACTAGCTAGTCTTATGGAAAGCCTTGGACTAAAAACTATTTCCTTAAAAGGCTTGAATTACTCTTTTTATAAACGTGAGTGGCAGTTGGGTAGCAATTTGCACATGAATTATTTGGCGGGATTTTATAAGAGTGTTAGTGAGAATGCGTAAAAGCTAAAATTACGATTTTCTTGTCGTTGTTAAGTGTTTCTGATAATTACTAGATACTTTATTAAGCGCGGTAAGTTAAAAAGTGAAGAAAATATTAGGTGCCTTTTTTTATTTTGTGTTGATAAATGGGGTCGTATGGGGGCATATACTTCTACCTTTTCCACAAGATATTAAAGTTCTTTTAAAAGAGTATTCTCACTCAGTAAATGAATTTGGCAATTTATTGATTGATTGTGAAAAAGTAGACGCGACAACCTTGCTGCATTTGAGAAAAATCAAGGAAAGTATTGCTACAAATTGGAATAAGCGCGGAATTATTATTTCTATTCCTATAAGCGAGGGTGGTTTAGGATCTGCTATTGAAGACATAGGTTTTGAGCTTTATGTCTTAGATTCAACTGATAAGAAAATTTCCTATATTTTTAGAAATAACCGCGATATTCCTAATATACGTGCTGGATATACCGCTGGTTCCATTTTTATTTATCGTTACCATCCCGTGACTAAAAAGAAAGAATTACTTGTTCTTAATGAGTATGACAAGGAGTTTTTGACTGTTCCCGCTGGGTGTTCTGCAAGAGGTGAGCTTATGATTGATACAGTCTTAAGAGAGACCGTTGAAGAGGTAGGAATTCATCTTACTAAAAAAGATATTCACCTTGCTTTTGTAAATAATAAAGCGTACCAAAAAGATGGGGTTAATTTCGTAAACATGGGGTTTGAAACCATGCTCGCTGAAGAGGTTGATGTGCAAGTTGATCACAACGAAGTGCTGGATTATGCTTGGGTTGAATTATCAAAGCTAAAAGACAAAGACTTTACGTTATTTGGAAAAAAACTTTTCTCTTTATATTATGATTTTTTGTTTGAAGAGAAAGTTCCCGGGCGCCTTATTTCGATAGCGGATAATCACATGGCAGTATCAGTAAAATAAAGCAATTTTACAGAGTGCCACTTAAAGCAAAGGTGGTTGTTGTATTGGCAAATGGAGAATTACTTGGGTTCCCTCATTAACTTTTGAGGTGATATACACTTGACCTTGATGAAGCTCAATTAATCGCTTTACTAATGGTAATCCTAGCCCTGCTCCTTTTTTTGTAGTGTGCAAACGTGACCCAGGCTCAAACATATCAAAAATCCTTTGTTGGTCTGTTGCGCTAATGCCTACTCCGCTATCTGAAACACATAGCCCAAGCATGTCTGGCTGATTTTCAACATTAAATGCAACAATGCCAATGCGTCCGCCAGGTAAGGTGAATTTTAGAGCCTTACTTAATAAATTAAACATTACATGCTTCAGTCTCTTTTCATCACCGTTAAACATCTCAATATTAGTATTGTTAACAACTGATAACTCAACTCCCTGGTCATAAGCACGATTTTTAATAAGAGCAGAGCATGATTCAAGAAAGCGTACTAGCTCAATTTCGTGGTAATGAAGTGCAAGCTTTCCTGCCTCTATACTTGCTAAATCGATCATATCACTAATTAACTGCATAAGTTTTTGACTAGATTCCGATATGCCTTGGCAATAATCAACTTGGCGTTCGTTCAATGGGCCAAAATACTGGTTACGTAAAATATCAATAAAGCCCGCGATGGTATTTAAAGGTGCACGCAATTCATACGAAACATGAGAAATAAAATCAGTTTTAAATCGGTCTGCTTGTTCTAAAGCTTCGTTACGTTCTCTAATAGTTTGTTCGAATCTCCACCTATCAGAAATATCAACAAAGCTAAATAAGTGTGATCCATCGGGTAGAGGAATGTATGAAATCTGAATTTTTAAACTATTAACTGAATCAACTAATTCAGTGAATGGTCTGCGATTCTCGCATAATTCATGGATATGGTCCTTCCAGTATTTAAAGGATTCATCAAATAACAAAGGCTTTGCGGCTTGTAAAATATCAGTTACATGTGCGCCTGTTTTATATTGTTCTTCTGTAAGCTTTAAAAGCTTACTAAAGGCCTTGTTGCAAAGGCGTAAGCGCAAATCACTTCCGACTACTGCTAAGCCTTCATGTAGATTATCAATGGTTTCTTTTTGGACAGCTAAAAGAGTTTTGTATCCGCGTTCCAACGCTAATTTATCAGTAATGTCTTCAAAAATTAATAGAATTCCACCTAAAGCATGTGGAGATAATGTCATCTTTAAAAACGTGCCATCTGGTTGATGGTGAATTTCATGAATGGGTTCAAAAATGGTATTAAATAAAGAGTTACGCTTTTCTTTATGTTTAGGGAAATCATTAACTTCTTGCATTTTTCGACGTTTGCGCAAATCTTCTAAAACTTCTCCAAACCGCGGTCTGCTGTATAAAAATGCTTCCTGGAATTGAAATATTTTAAGATAGGCTGAGTTGAAATATTGAAGACGCGTATCTGCTCCATAAATTGCTATAGGGTTTGAAAGATTTTCTAAAATTTCACGTTGGGATTGATCATGACGCTGACGATCTCCTTCCCATTGTTCTAGTTCTGTAATATCACGAGCGAACCCTATACTTCCTTTTTTAGGAATGGGAATCTCTTGAATTTCCAGCAATCTGCGTTGTCCATCTATGACAGCGTGCTGTTGAGTCATGGTTTGTTCTTTTAGATTATCTACTAAAACACCTGATGGTTTTTTAATTAATTCAATGCTCTCTGCTATAATTCTTGACGGAGAAGTTTCAAGTGCCTTTGCATAAAAACTATTACAATGGCGAATGCGCCCCTGCAGATCTCTGAACCAAATGGCAATTGGGATATGCTCAACATACTGCCGAAGCATGTCTAATTCTTGTTCAAACTCTATAAATTGCCGCTGTTGACGCCGCAAATCACCTGAAGTAGCTGTGACATCTTGCAAACTCAAGATGATCATTTGTTTTATTGAATTAGGCTTTGTTGGAAAAATATGTTGATAGTGTTCAAATCCAATAAGTGTCCCATTCACAATTAATTCTCGTTCATGAGGATGTTCAATTGTCAGTTGTAAGCTGAACTCTCCTCCATAAGCGTATAAGTGTTGTAGGGCACGCTGAAATTGGCTTAAAGATGATTGACCAAAAAGGCGAAATACATCTTGTAGTCCAAATGACCTATGGTCATCAATCCCAAGTAGCTTCAAAAAATTCTGTGATGTGATTACAAGGTCTTCACCTACATACCAGCTGCACCAAGAGAATGGTAAGTGATGAACCAGAATTCGGTGTGCACCCAGCTTTGCTTCAGCTATTTGCTTTTGAAAATGAATACGTCTATAGCCAATCCCTAAAATGACTAGAGCAATGAGAAGAGTAAAAATGATGGGCATCGAGAGTTCAGTCAAAATTAACAGATGCTTTTTTATTTATCCTAGCTTGGCATTCGGCCCTTGCAAAGAGGGTCAAATGCCACGCTACAAAAATTTGGCTTTTCTTCTTTCTGTATAGTTATTATCTTCTTTGGTTCCTCTACAAAAGTCTTGCAATATGAGCAATTAACATGAAATCAGTTATTGCATGTAGTGCAAAGGATTAATCATTTCCATTCAAAAATTAAAAAAACTCTATTATTGAAAAAATAGATTGCGTTTTTAATTGAGAGTAACTATAAGTGTAACATGTTTAAATAATAAATAGGTTATGTATGACTGAATCAACAACTCAACTCGACGTCCTTAACATTACTGCTGACATAGTATGTGCTTACATCAGTAACAATTCTGTAGAAGTTGCAGATATCCAAGGCATTATGCAAAAAGTACATACTGCAGTGCAAGATTTAGCGCGCCACGGCCATGGTTTCCGTAAATCTGGGCCACTTGTTCCTGCTGTACCAATTGAAGATTCCATAAAGGATGATTACATTGTTTGCTTAGAAGATGGCAAAAAGCTTCAAATGTTAAAGCGTCACTTAAATACAGTTTATAAAATGAGTATTGATGAATACAGAGAACGTTGGGGCTTGGCTCCTGATTATCCTGTGGTTGCTCCAAACTATGCACGTCGTCGTAGTCAAATTGCTAAGAATACAGGTCTTGGTCAAACAGGACGCCGTAAACGCGTGCAGTTTATCGATCAATCAAGTGGTGCTATTAGCCAAGTTGCTGCCGTTTCTAAATAAGGCATGAGTCCTAATTTAAAAAAGGTTTATATAAAGAGCTACGGCTGTCAGATGAACGTCTATGACGGGCAGAAGATGGCCGATTTGCTTAAGCCTCATGGCTATCGAATTACGGAAATATCCGAAGATGCTGATGTTTCTATTCTAAATACCTGTCACATTCGTGAAAAAGCAGAACATAAAGTTTTTTCTGACTTGGGTCGCTTACATGCTGTAAAAAAAGATCGAAAAAGCCGCGATGATGATCGCGATATGATCATCGCTGTTGGTGGTTGCGTTGGTCAAGCAGAAGGCGAAGAAATCACCAGACAAGCTCCTTATGTAGATATGGTTTTTGGCCCTCAAAGTTACCACCGTTTGCCTGAAATGTTGGCTCAGATTGAGCAAAAAATAAAAGGCAAACGTAAAAAAATAGTCGATACTCAGTTTCCTGCGATAAGCAAATTTGACTTTCTTCCATCAGCTAGTGAAACTCCGGTGAATGCTTTTCTTGTCGTGCAAGAAGGTTGTGATAAATTTTGTCATTTCTGCGTAGTTCCTTATACGCGTGGCGCTGAATATTCAAGGTCAGCTAAAACGATCTTGCAGGAAGCAAAACATTTACTTGCATTGGGCGCTAAGGAGATTACTCTGCTTGGGCAAAATGTAAATGGCTACCATGGTGAAGGACTCGATGGCGGTGAGTGGTCACTTGGGCGTTTGATTTATGCTCTTGCTGAGTTAGATGGCATAAAACGTATCCGCTATACAACGTCTCATCCTCTTGATATGCATGATGAGCTGTATGATGCCCATCGTGATGTTGAACAGCTTATGCCTTTTTTGCATCTCCCGGTTCAATCGGGCAGTGATCTTATCCTTGATGCTATGAACCGAAAACATACTGTGGCTGAGTATTTAAAGATAATAGAGAAACTGCGTGCAGCACGTCCTGACATAGGATTTTCATCAGACTTTATTGCTGGATACCCAGGAGAAACTGCCAAAGATCATCAAGACACTCTTGAGTTGATTAAAAATGTTGGATACGCCCAAGCTTATTCTTTTAAATACAGCCCTAGGCCAGGAACTCCAGCAAGCATTTTGCAAACTCAAGTTCCAGAGGATATAAAATCAACACGTTTAGCCGAGCTTCAAGATTTGGTTAACGTACAGCAGATAGCATTTAATCAATCCATGGTTGGAAAAACGTTGGAAGTTTTATTTGATCGCGAAGGTAAGTTGCCAGGACAAGTCCTTGGAAAAACTGCTTACATGCAATCAGTAACACTTAATGGTGACTCTTCATTATTTGGTAACTTATTAAGCGTTAAGATAAAACATGGACATGGAAATAGCTTGAGCGGAGAGCGTCTTTGAGCGATCACAATAACACGAAGCAGCTAGAATTTTCTGATAATACTCTATTCTCTCAGCTTGTTGGACCAGGAGACGCAAATATTACTCAAATTGAAAATCGTTTTGGGGTAACTATTGCTGCGCGTGGTAATCAAATTTCAATAAGCGGAGCTGATGCAGATGATATTGGTTATGCAAAAAATACGTTGCAATATCTCTATGCGGAATTGACCAAGGGTCAAGTCATTGATGCTCAAAGTATTGAAGATGCTATTCGCACTGTGGGCAGCTCGGTAAGTTTGCAGCATCACGATACAAATGTCTCGAATGGAAAAATTAGTATTGCGACCAAACGAAAAATGATTTTTCCTCGTTCTGCCAATCAGAGCGAATATCTTAGCGCTATGCAAAACAAAGATATGACCTTTGGAATTGGTCCTGCAGGCACGGGAAAAACCTACCTTGCTGTGGCAGTTGGAGTATCAATGCTGATTGCTGGAAAAATTGATAAAATTATTTTAACGCGCCCGGCTGTTGAAGCTGGTGAAAAACTTGGGTTTTTGCCAGGTGACATGCGAGAGAAAGTTGACCCATATTTGCGCCCTCTTTACGATGCTATGCATGATATGCTCCCAGCAGAACAAGTTGAACGACGGCTTACAAACGGTGAAATAGAAATTGCTCCTCTTGCCTTTATGCGTGGACGCACCTTGTCTAATGCTTTTGTTATACTGGATGAAGCCCAAAATACAACGCCAGTCCAAATGAAAATGTTCTTAACAAGACTTGGAAACAATGCGCGTATGGTTATTACCGGTGATCTTTCTCAGATTGATTTGCCAAACGGTATAGAATCAGGCTTAAACGAAGCAGCAAGAATTTTAAAAAATATTCCTGATATTGCTTTTATTACTTTTGATGAAGATGACATTGTTCGGCACCCAATTGTCTCTAAAATTGTCGTGGCTTACGATAAGGAAACGAAACTGAGAAATGCACGACGATAGTAGCAACCTTGATGTATTAATTGATATTGACGATGATCGGTGGCTTGAATGGTATACGCCAGACCAGTGGCATGTTCTGCTACATAAAATCATCCAGCGAGTAATAGAAAATATTAAAATACAAACAAAGGTTGAGGTCAGCATTCTTCTTACAAATAATGACGAAATTCATGCTTTAAATCTTGAATACCGCGGTAAAGACAAACCAACTAACGTATTGTCATTTTCAAGCTTAAGCGAGGAAGAGCTTCGTTTTTTGCCTAAATCTCATCCTTACCCTATTATGTTGGGAGATTTGGTATTCGCATTTGAAACTTTACTTGAAGAAGTAAAGATTGAAAAAAAACCTTTCTTAGATCACTTTAATCATTTAGTTGTTCATGGTATGTTGCACCTGTTAGGGCACGATCACGAATCTGATGATGAAGAAGAATGCATGAAAGAAAAAGAAATAATGATCTTACGATCCTTAAACGTTAACAACCCTTATCAATAGTTATGATAATCAAAAATTTAATAAAATTATTTAAAAAATCTGAGCCAGAGACGCTTCGTGGGACAATTGAAGAACTCATTGAAGAGAGTGAAGAAGAAGAGCCGACGATAGAATCCGGTGAGCGAGCACTTTTAGAAAACGTCTTGAATATGCGTGAGCTAACCGCTCAAGACGTGATGATTCCAAGGGCAGATATTATTTCGTCTTGTATTACCGGTGATGCGGATGAAATGATTCAATTAATGGTCAAAAATAATTTAAGTTTTTTGCCTATTTGTAGTGACACCCTTGATCATATCGTTGGGGTTATACACATAAAAGACGTTCTTTCCTGGCTTCAAAGTGGACGACAAATGCCAATCAAACATCTGGTAAAAGATGTATTGTTTATAGCACCTTCCATGCGCACTCTTGATCTTTTGGTGCAAATGAGAGAATCTGCTTCGCGTATTGCTTTCGTTGTTGATGAATACGGTGGAATAGATGGGTTAGTGACATTCTCAAATGTTATTAGTGAAGTGATTGGCGATATCCAAGATGCCACCGAAGTTGAAGATACAAAGCAAATTGAAATTAAAGCTGATGGTACTGTCATAACCGACGGTCGTGTGCCTTTAGAAGAACTTCAAGAAGTATTAGGTAGCTTTCCTATGCTAAGCATAGAGGATGACGACATTGACACAATTGGTGGTTTGGTTGTCTTCTTAGCAGGTCGTGTTCCTGTGCGCGGAGAAATTATTCGCCACCCAGAAGGTGGTGAATTTGAAGTGCTGGAAGCTGACCCGCGTCGCATTCGTCGCTTAAAAATGCGCCCTTAAAACAGCTTTTGTAGATTTTTTAATATTATTGGGAAAACGAAAAAAAATTCCTACATATAAGTTATCAAATATAACACATGAAGTATTATGCGTTTTTTGTTAATTTTATTTTTCTTGTTTCCATTAATGGCTGATGATTTTTCGGAAGAAATTATTCTTGAGGAAGAAGAGGTTGAGCACTGTGCGCTAAATTGTACTCAATCATCTGCACCATCAGATACAGCAGAATCAAAGGAAAAAGCTGCTAGTGGATCAGCAAGAACTGTTAGCTCAGCTAAGCTAGAAAAAAACGAACTACAACCTCTTATTTTTTTACCCAAACTGTCTTTAGGGCAACTATCCATACAACCATTGCCCAAGCTTGGTGAAGTAACGCTACAACTAATGGAACTTGTAGAAGAAGCGTTGAAACCCCTAAAATCACTTGAAGTGCTATTTTAATAGTAATTAACCGGTAAGCTGATCCATGCTTTATCCATAAAATTGTTGAGTATGCAGTAGTTATAATTGCCAATAGGCGATGCAACCATTGTACAGTTGCCGGATTATTAATAAAGTTTTTCCAAAGAGGCTGATAAAAGTTCCACTCATCTGGGAGCCATTGGCCTTCCATGAGGGGAAAGGTGTTATATATTAGTCCTGCTTTTAAGCCCGCTACGTAAGCACCATAAATAATTGTTAATCCAATTAGAGCTATCAATGCAGCGTCTTTGAGACAGACTTTTTTAAATGATTTTCCTTCGAATCTCCATAGTGCTCTTGCTAAAACTGACAAGATAATAAACGCCATAACTAAATGGACACATAGCCGAATGTGGCTAACTGATGGATCAGCTTTTAAACCACTTTTAACCATCCACCAACCAATGACTCCTTGTGCTCCTCCCAAAGCAAACACAATGGCAATACGTCCTCTTAACCAGTTAGGAATATTTTTAAATAGAAACAATAAAGGAAGTAAAACTAGGAATCCAACAAATCTACCCAATAAGCGATGGCCATATTCCCACCAATAAATGCATTTGAATTCATGCAGCGACATACCTTTGTTGATGTGTTTGTACTCAGGGGTTTGCCGATACAAACTAAATTCTTCTTCCCATGCCTGCTGTGCTATAGGTGGCAACACATGCATGGGCTTCCATTGAGTCATTGAAAGGCCGGAATGGGTAAGGCGTGTGGCGCCACCAACCACGACCATTAGCATTACCGCTACAATTAAAGATTTTAACCAGGTTGAAATGGGTGATGACATGGGCAGACTATTCAAGACTTTGCACAACCCTAAAGTGGCTAAATATTTTGGGCAAGAGCGTTTGTTGGATAAGCTGACATCATCCATATCGATTAACTTTTGAATCCGCTCTCATTATGGGCTACACTACAAAAAAATAATTTGAGATTTTGTACATGGTCGTTATAGCACCGCTTCTTAACGTTCTATATGATTTGCTTAGCCTATATAAATTCGGTTTAGCAATTTATATTGTTTTAGGTTGGCTTGAAGCATTCGAAATTATTAATAAATATAATTCGGTGGTTTATAGCATTCATAATTTTCTTCAAAGCATTACTGAGCCGGCTTTGGCGCCTATTCGTAGGATTATACCTCCCATTAGTGGGTGGGACCTATCTCCCATCGCTTTGTTTTTTATTATTTATTTTTTTCAAGGAGTGCTCTTGGAAATTCTAAAAAAGTTCCCATCTTAATAGAGATGAAGGAGAAATCATGTTAAAACTTTTTGTTCCAACAAAAGCCCCAAGCCACCGTCAAGAACGGGTCGCTGAAGAAGTGCGGTTTTTATTATGCCAGCAATTGCAGCGTGACAGTTTGCCAATTGAGCGTGATGAGGATAATAACTTATTAAAGCCGCAAGCCCCTATTACGATTACTGAACTAACAGTGTCGCCAGATTTGCGTCATGCACAAGTTGGGGTTATGCCCTTGGGTGGAATCGGCCAAGAAATTGTTGTGAAATTTATGCGAGCTAATGCTTGGTATTTGCGCAAATCTCTTGCTAAGCAGCTTAAAACCAGGATTGCTCCCGAGTTACATTTTTACTTAGACAATCACTTTGACCAAGCGGCTAAAATTGACGCGTTGATTGTAAAAATTCATAGCAAGAACGAATAAAGGTTCCAAGACTTTTATTTCGTATTTTAGTTAAAATTGTGTTAAATTGAAAAAAATGCAGTAGGATACTTTCCTTGGCACATTCGTATAGGCAATTTGAACAGTTCCAAGAGTCGTCTCCTGCAAGTCAGCAGCCTTTTTTTTTGTGGAAAAATGCTGCTTCATCAGCCAATTTACCGACTGCCCCTTCTAGATTTTTTTCGCAAGACCAATACCAAAGAGTGGCAAACCCGGTATCAGGGTGGCCACAACAACCATACGCTCAATACATGCCACAGCAGGGTATGCCGCAATATAATCCTTGGCAATTTCAAATACCACCTGTGCCAGCACCAACTAGATTTAACCCCCATGCAAGGTTTTCCAAACCAAAAGAAACCTTTTGGGAAGAATTTAAACGTATCTACATTACTGAGGTGATAGCTTTTACCATGAGCAAATCAACACTTTTTACCCTAATATTTTCATTCATGTTCTTAGGTTGTATTTTTTTCCTAAGCGGATTTTTTACGGCAACCAATATTTACCGCGAACAGCATGTTGCTCATGAGGTCAGCAGGCAGCATACACCAATTGAAACTGCCATGTTGCAGGGTCGCCCAGAAAAAATTGTAAACATGGGGGCAGGCGTTGCCTTTGCTACTCCTAAGGCATATCAATACCAAGGGGGCGTCAAAGTTGACCAAAACAGAAGAAGACCTTCTGAGCATGCAGAAAAACAAATTGCAGGCAATCAGCCAAATTATCGCTGAGTAGCTATTGTTGACATTATTGGCTAGTATAATTTTTGAAAAAAACTAGTTTTAGGTTTGTCTTTTTATGGTTTGTGTTCGTTTTGCACCTTCACCCACTGGGTATTTACATATCGGCAATGCAAGAGCCGCGTTAATTAATTATTTGTATGCTTTGCGCTGCGGTGGTGAATTTATTTTACGCATCGATGATACAGATTTAGAGCGCTCAAAACCTGAGTGCGAAGAAGCTATTTACCGTGATATTGAATGGTTAGGAATTAAATATTCTAGATCCTTTCGTCAATCAGAACGATTTGATCGCTACAACCAAATTCGAGATGAGTTGATTGCAAGCGGACGCTTATATCCATGCTATGAAACACCTGAAGATCTTGATTTTAAACGCAAGCGCCTAATGGCTAAGGGGCATTCACCTATTTATGACCGTGCCGCTCTTTCATTAACAGATACTGAAAAAGCTGCTTTTGAAGCTGAAGGGCGTACTCCTCATTGGCGTTTTAAGTTGGACCATGAACCAATTATTTGGCAAGACATGGTGCGTGGTGAAGTGAAATTTGATGGCGCACAGCTTAGTGACCCAGTTTTAATTAGGGCCGATGGTGTATTCTTGTACAGTTTATGCTCAGTAGTGGATGATATTGATTACGCAATTACCCATATTATTCGCGGCGAAGACCACGTTACGAACACAGCAACTCAAATTCAGCTTTTTAAAGCGGTGAATGGGGAAAAGGACTTTCCTTTAACATTTGCCCACACAACATTGTTGATGGACGAAGATGGTCATGGACTTTCAAAACGTCTGGGTAGCCTAAGCTTGGGACAAATGCGAGAGTATGGCATTGAGCCTATGGCTATTGCTTGTTTGTTGGCAAGACTGGGGACACCTCTTCCAGTTGAGCCTCTGCCAACTTTGGAAGAGCTAGCCAGTTCGTTTGACCTATCAATTTTTAGTCGCACTCCACCAAGGTTTAGTGAAAAAGATTTGTGGTCATTAAACCATAAACTTTATCACTTAATGCCATTTGAGCAGGTTCAACAGCGATTGGCAGCTGCTGGTTACTCCGATTTTAGTGAAGCTCACTGGCGCGCTGTACATGACAACATTGAGAAGCTTGAGGACCTAAAGCCATGGCAGGATATTTTCTTTGGAAAAATTAAAGGCACTTGCGCTGACACTGAGTTTTTAAAAATAGCATTAGATTTGTTGCCAAGTGGTCCATGGGATGAAACAACTTGGGGTGCTTGGGCGCAAAGCATTAAAGAGGCAACCGCGCGAAAAGGCAAAGAATTATTCATGCCCCTTCGCCAAGCTTTAACTGCGATGGACCATGGACCTGAAATGAAAGCTCTATTACCATTAATAGGAATAGAGAAAACCAAGCATAGGCTATGCGCAATGTAACAATAATTTTGGCAGCATCAGGCTGGGGCGCAGGGAACTTTGCCACAGCTGATGGTGCATTAACTGTATTGCAACATCAACTTTTGAAACCTTTATTCGACCATCCTGATATTCATGCTGAGGTGCATTACGCTCAGTGGCATTTGAATTCGCATCAAAAAAGCAGTAATTATTCAGTTGTCCAAAGGCGTGCATGTGTATTACAAGCAGCCAGCTGGTTGAATCGGCTTGTAGAAGCAGCTGTTGAAAAAAATCATTTTGTATTAGTCATTGGTGGTGATCATTCTCTTGCAATGGGCACTTGGAGCGGAGTCAAAAACGCTGGTAAGGATTTTGGGCTAATTTGGATAGATGCTCATATGGATGCACATACCTATGAAACATCCTTTTCACAGAATCCTCATGGAATGCCGGTTGCTGTGCTATTGGGTGAGGGTGATAGTGAGTTCGTTAACCTTGCGCGAAATCCCCCTGTATTAAGGCCAACCTCGCTAATACAAACCGGAATTCGCAGCTATGAAGCAGAGGAGCAGCAATTTTTAGAGCAGCTAGGTGTTGATATTAGCTATCATTACAAGCGCCTTTCATATAACGGATGCGATAGTGTTACTAAGAGTAAACAACACTTATTAAAAAACCACTCTTTTTACGGCGTCAGTCTTGATGTTGATGGTATTGATCCTATCTACTGCCCAGGCACTGGCACTCCCGCAGATGGAGGGTTAGAGCTAAATGATATAGTGGGGTCACTAAAGGGTATTTTGTTTGATACTTCATGCGTTGGTTTAGAAATTGTGGAATATAATCCAGTACCTGACCGTGAACAGATTACATTTGAATCGGTCAAAAAAATTATAGCTTCTCTTGTTGCTTAAGAAATATCAGTTTGGTCTGTTGTCAAAAGTCATCGCAAAAGCTATAAAAAACCTTTACAATTAATTTAAGTTTTCAATTCAAGGAGAATATACATGTTAGCGGTTACCGATGCGACTTTTGAACAAGAAGTTTTAAAGTCCACAGTTCCAGTTGTTGTTGATTTTTGGGCTGAGTGGTGTGGGCCTTGTCGTATGTTGACGCCAATTTTAGAAGAGCTTTCCTCAGAAATTACAGATAAAGCAGTTATCGTAAAAGTGAATATTGATCAAAATCCACAAATAGCTAGTCAACTGGGTGTTCGTAGTATTCCCACGATGATTTTATTCAAAGGTGGGCAGGCTATTAGTAACATGGTTGGAGTAAACCCTAAGCCAAAAATAAAGACTTGGGTTGAATCTAACATCTAAATAACCAAAGTCTTTCACTAACGTTGGTTGTAGAAAAGTTGACGTGATATCTTTTCAACGTACCACATCTGTGCTAGATATATTGGTATGTTCCCCGGTAGCTCAGTTGGTAGAGCAAGTGGCTGTTAACCACTGGGTCAGCGGTTCGAGTCCGTTCCGGGGAGCCATCTTAAGATTTTCATTTTTAATTTTTTCTTAGAAAAATAGAATGTCTCACTTTTTTTGAGAGCAAGAAGTATTTCTGTTGCTTGAATTATTCCTGCAACTTGTTATCGCTTATAAAAAATAGCAAGGCCTGCGAAGACCATGCTTAGAGAATATTAGGGGAAGGAGCTGTTATGTTCCTACTTTAGCTAAGGCTTTAAAATGGCTCTTAATTCTCCTAGAAGTTTAGAAATAGAGTTTCGTCTAGATTCTGATTTATTCCATGGCTTTAAAATGGCTCTTAATTCTCCTAGAAGTTTAGAAATAGAGTTTCGTCTAGATTCTGATTTATTCCATCCCCAACTTGGTTCATGTAAAGGTTCATTTTCAGCTTGTGAGAGAAGAAAATCGATGTCGTTTTTTGATTCTAATCTTTTTCTGTAATCCTTGATCAGCCCCTTAAAAAATACAAACGTATCACTGCTAGTTGTTTCAGGATACTTAGCCTTTTCTTCCTCATAATTCATAAAACTTTTTTGGCTAATGACAAAATAGTCATGCGCTACATGAATGGCATGCTCAAAATTTTGGCAATGCTTAGAAACACTTTCCCCCATGAATTCATAGTGCTCATTAGTATCTGCCGGTAGGCTTTTAAAAATTTCTAACGCTCTTGTAGGTATTCCGACACAATCACCCGGATGTTTGATCACATATTTCTGCATCTCAATAAAGGATTCAGCAAAATCAGTAGGTTTTCTTGTGGTAGCCTTAAGATCACCTTGCAAATGAATAGCTATGCCTGGAGCGCGTTTTGCTTCAGCTTGTGCTTCTTCTTTCGTGCGACGTGACATTCTAACAACGTCATCAATTGATATAGTATATGGTTCAATAAGTTTCCAAATATCACCGTTCTCACTCATATCCTCAGTTGCACGCTCAGCTTCATCATCACATGTATCATCAGCAAAAGCTGGCGTAATTTTCGCTTGTTCAATAGCGTAAGGCAAATAAAGCATGTGATCATAAAATGCCCATCTATCAGCTTCAACCGCACTTAAACCAAGGGTAAAAGCACTCTTTAAGAATGTCCTCACTTGAGAGTCAACTATTTTACTGGCCAAACCTTGGAATAATTTGTCAAAGCTAAAGAAGTACCCAATGTAATATGGTGTAACAGGCTCTTTGAATTGATTTAGTGTCCAACCATAAACTAAACTTACTCCTAAAGATGTTTTGAAAAACTCAGGATTTTCTTCAACTACTTCTTGAAGCTGATCTGTCTCTAGTCCAATTACAGCCTTGCGCAAAGCAAGTCCTGTTTGACTGCTTCTGATAATATCTGTGTCATCTTTGTGATTGAAAGTTTGATTGTTTTGTAATGCAGTGTTTATATCTTTAACTGAACTACATCTGAACGCTTCATACATTGCCTGATAGTCGCCGTGCGCAATTGGCTCTTCCACATCTGCTCCAAACGCATTGCTAAAACTTAAGGCAACCAATAGGCCCACTATATATTTGTATTTCATAAAAATATCCCTTTAAACTAACCTTAAAAAGTATATGGTGATAAATAGTTATTAATGCAATATAATTTCTATTTTGGAATGTAAAAAACCTAAAAAAAGAAATAATAACTAATTTTGTTCTGGAAATGTACCACATTTGCGCCTACATTTAAACCGTTATTAAGTCATAACACTAAATTGATGTCGCTTTTTTCTTGACTAAGTTGTCAAGATTTCCTATAAAGTACACAAGATATAAATGAATTTTGAACATGGCCAATCATAAAAACTCGAAAAAAGCTATCCGTCAAACAGAGCGTCGTACTGGTGTAAACCGTAATCGTATGACTCGTATGCGCACTTGTGTAAAGACCGCCGAAAAGGCATTGGGCATGCACAGCACTCCTGCAGTTTCTTTTGAAGAAGCTAAAGTAGCAGTGGTTGCTGCGGAAAGCGCTATGATGAAAGTTGCGAAAACAGGAATTATCCATAAGAATTTCGTTTCACGGAAAGTTTCTCGTTTGGTTGCGCGGTTGAAGGCAATTGCTTCCTAAGCAAAACGTAAGTTTGTGAAATTTAAAGCCCGCTTTTAAAGCGGGCTTTTTATTGTTTGGTGTTTCTTAGTATTTACGCGGCTGATGCAATAAATTTTTTAGCGAATAGTTTGTTGGCAATTAGAGCAAGCGCACCGTTGCCTGCAACGTTACTTGCGGTCATCAGTGAATCTTGCAGAATGTAGAGAGTTGCTACAAGGCTGCATAACTCTGAAGATAGCCCCAAATGCATTTCCACAACAGGTAATAGAATTATCATGCCACCGCCTGGCACACCACTTCCAGAAAATTTGGTTACAACATAGGCTCCAACATATGCCAAAAAAGCTGTAAGGCTTGGCAACGGTGTGCCTGACATAGCAAGCAACGCAAGCGCGGTTAAGGTAATGTTAATGCCATCGCCAATCATATGAACATTAGCAGTGGCTGGTACGACAAAGTTTGTCAGCTGCGGGTTATGAGTGTTGGCTTCAACACATTTCAACGTAACTGGTAATGTTGCGGCACTAGACATGGTGCTAAAGCCAGTAAGCCATGCAGGAAGCATATTGCGTATAGCAGTAAACGTTGCTCTCATGTTGCCACTGCAGCCAACCGCATACCAGAAAAATAAGTATGCTTGAATTGTGGCAAAGCTTAAAAAGAATACAGGCGCGTACGCGGTCGCAAGAGTGCCTAATGCACCTTCAAAGCCAATTTTCAAAACAAATCCAAAGACATAAACTGGCAGAAATGGGATAAATGCAATATTTAAAGCAATAGTTGTCCAATTTTTTAACGTTGTAACCGCTTGAGTAACCAAGCGTACGCCTGATAAATTGCCAATGAAACCAACAATCAGCCCTAAAAACATTGCCTTATCGGCAGTTAAAAATGATGAAAATGGAAGACGCCACAAAGTTTCTATGCTGCTTTGACTTTGAATAGCTTCCAAACTAATTGGTTTTAAAAACCCAAAAAAGGCTTGAGCTGCTCCGTAAGCAGTAAACACATTAATAATGTTAGAAACAATAACCAGGCCAAAAACGCCGAAAATTAAAGAGGTGGCTTTGCCCTGTAAACTTAATACGGCTGAACATAGATAGCTGAACACTACAAATGGTAGTAACAGCATGAGGACATCTTTTAGAACAATGCTGATGGTGTAGAAAATACTAACGGTATTGGAATCAAGATGGCTTGATAAAAAAAATGCTAATGTGACTGCGATCACAAGTCGTACAGGCAAACTAAACATCAACACACCATCGCTTCTAAAATTGAAGCTTATGGTACCATATTTTACCTAAATAATTCCAGCACGTAGGCAGTCATGAATGTGTAAAATACCGATTGGTTTATTGTTTGCGCTTATGAATAAGCTGGTAATGGACTTGTCTTGCATAATTGCTAATGCCTCTGCCATCAGAATATCTGCGGATATCATTGTTGGGGTTGGGCTCATCACTGCTTCCACAGTGTCATTTAAAAGTCCTGCGTGCATATGACGACGTAAGTCACCATCGGTAATAACGCCGAGCATTTTCCCATCTGTATCTATTACTGCTACGCACCCAAAACCAAAATAGCTCATTCTTATTAAGCATTCTTGCATTAATGTGCCCATAGGAACAATTGGAAGTCGATCATCTGTGTGCATAAAATCACGAACTCGTGACAATTGTTTACCTAAATTTCCTCCGGGATGGAAAGTTCGAAAATCAGTAGAACTGAAACTACGTGTGTGAAGCATGGCTACAGCAAGAGCATCACCTAACGCTAGCATCATTGTTGTTGATGTGGTTGGGGCAAGGCCCATCGGGCACGCCTCTGGCACTGTAGGGTAACATAAGGTAATATCAGCAATGCTTGCTAGATTACTATTTTCTTTTGCGGTAATTGCAACTGCCGGAATATGGAAGCGTCGACTGTAATCAAGCATTGGTTTTAGTTCAACAGTTTCTCCGCTATGAGATAGCAATAAAAGCCTGTCTTCAGGGGTGATCATTCCTAAATCGCCATGATTAGCTTCGGCTGGATGTACAAAAAATGCCGGTTGTCCAACGCTTGCAAAGGTTGCCGCAATTTTTCGGGCTATATGCCCGCTTTTGCCAATACCACTTACAATAACGCGACTGTTTTGCTGAGATAAAAGCTCAACAGCTGAAGTAAATTTTTCATCCAAACTAGTAGCTAAGTGAGACAGTGCTTCTGATTCAGCAACAATTGCTTGACGTCCAGCTTCAAGAATCTTATTCGCATTAATTGCAGTTGGCACTGTCATCATAACTATCCTTGGTCTTCAATTTTATAAGCCATAAGGTCGCCTTTTTGTCCGTAAAACAGGTCAAGTTCAGCTCTAAAGGGAAGGTACTCGAAGGTTGCATTAGCCAAGTGATGACGGTTTTCTCTGGTTAGCATGGCATCAAGCTTTAACTTTAAGCTATGTAAGTGCACTACGTCAGTTGCTGCGTAGCGCATCTGATCTTTGCTTAAAGTTTTAGCGCCCCAATCACTGGTTTGCTCTTGCTTTGAAACTTCAATGCCAAGCAATTCTTTACATAAATCTTTGAGTCCATGCTTATGTGTAAAAGTACGTACCAAATGGCTTGCTACTTTTGTGCAATAAATATTTTGAATTCTACACTTAAGTGAATACTGCAAGATTGCCACATCAAAGCGCGCAAAATGAAAAATCTTTTGTGTTGGTCCGGTCAATAGCTTTTTCAGGTTTGGTGACTTAGAAAAATCAGCTTCAGGAAATTGGACAAGATGAACATTAATTCCATTAAAAGTAAGCTGCACTAAACATAAACGGTCACGGTGTTGGTTAAGTCCCATGGCTTCTGTATCAATGGCCACAGTTTGGCCAAATATTACATCATCTGGCAGATCATATTCATGGAGAAAAGTTTTCATTTTGTATTATTTTTATAAATACCTGGATTAAAAGACCATAGGTAATAGATTCGTGTCAACTGTTCTACCATAGCTAAATATCAGCAAAACTTTTCATTCTAATTCAGTAATCATATAGTAAGAATATGAATTTAACGATTGATGCTCTATGACTCGTATTTTTGCTTTTTTAGCTCTTATTTTTGCTAATGTTTTTGCAACGCCTGTCTCAGAGGCATATACACGAATATATTCAAATGCACTTGATTACTCTACGCACATGCACGACGGGCAAAAACGTAAGGTCACAAAAGAACCATATATTGTTCATCCTATAGAAGTTGCCAATATTCTTGTGTTGTATGGCTCGCCTGATGATATGGACGTTATAATTGCAGGACTTTTACACGATGTTCCTGAAGACACAAAGGACAAACCCCCTTACATTACAAGTTCTACTAGGGTGCCAAAAAAATTTATGGTATCAAGGCGTTTCATGGAAATCTATCAGCTCTTCGGACAAAAAATCTCTGAATTCGTTTATGCTGTCACAGAAATTTCTAAACTCAAAGATAGAGATGAAGAAGGTGATTGGCTTAATGATAACTTTGAGTACGCAAAACAATTAAATACCCATCCACAACAAGCTATTTTACTTTCAGCTGCCGATAAACTTAGCAATTTGCGTTGTATGATTATGGAATTGACTCAAAAAATTTTAGAGTGTCCTGATGATCTTGCTGCGGTTAAATCTCAATATTGGGCAAATTTTGGACGCAAAAAATACCCAGACTACGTTGTTTTAGGGAAATTTATTACGTTGTTTGGATTGTACAAAATGCATCTAAAAGAGAAATATCCAGCCTTGATTGATGACTTGCAACAAGCAATTCTTAGTATATGGAATCTTCAGCACTCAACGAATATGGATGACGTGAGAGGGATTCTTGAGAGCAATGAAAAATATCAGCAGCTATACAAAGGAAATGCTGATAAAAGATCAGGTTAAGAGTTCGGTATAGAGAAAATATTTAAACTCTTGTAGAAATCTTAATTGCAGCTCTGGTAATGCCTTTGACCACTTTTTCCAAAATGTCATATGCAGGAGCATTTCTGCCTCCTCCCTGTTCGGCAATTTCACGGTGATGATCTTCTTCCTTTTTAAATTTATCAATGATGTCCATCAATGGTTTATGTTCCGGGGAATTTTTTAATGAATCAATTTGGCTTTGATAATGATCAACAATCACTTCTTCAACGGCAATGGTACATGCATGTGCTGCTTGTTTGCCCATTAGTGCTGTTGCTGCACCCATTCCATAACTTAAAACATGCCAGAAAGGTTGAAAAATGGTGGGTTTAACTTTGTGTTCAATCATTAGTTGAGTGAACATTTTAAGGTGCTCTTCTTCCTGATTTGCCATTAACACTAAATCAGGATCATCACCTAAGATTTTTCTCATACCTTTGTAAATTTGACGAGCACCAAGTTCGCCCGCATGATTTACCCGAAGGATTGATTTTATTTTTTTCGAGTCGTCCATTCACGCAATGCCATTGTAATAGTTGCAAAAGTGAATGCTAGACATGTCCACCAACTGGCTGGAATTCCAAATAGGTACCAATTAATTTTGTCGCATCTCGAAACTTTTTGATTTTTCATTTGTGATGAAAGAGACTTCAATATCTCAGTAGGGTCAGTGGAAGTGAGCTCAACCTTGCCAATGCATGACTGAGGCATTGCCCACCATTTTTGTTCAACACCTATATGAAACCCACACAAAACAGCGCCTCCAAATGCTATAACACAAAGAAGCGCAGTAAAGACCTTTTTATCATAACCTGAAATGACAATGCCCAATGACAACGTCAAAATGGTCATCATTATATAGCGTTGATAATAACAAAGGCTGCAGGGCGCAATATCAAATAAATATTCAGCCATATAGCCAACGCACAAAAGGCTAAAAAAGTAGACAGCGACGAACCAGTAAAAATACCTGGAATTTTTAAAAATTTCTCTTATCAACCCAAACACTTCACAATTACAAATCCCACCCCGATTATACCTATGCTAATAAGAAGCGCCAATGTTAAATATTTTTCAATGTATGGTTTTGCTGTAGGGCCAAAGAAATACAGTATCGCTGCGAGTAAATAAAACCGAAAAGATCTAGCTATTATTGAGGCAATTAAAAATTGAAAAATATCAAATCTTGCGACACCACTTGCAATGGTAACAAGTTTAAAGGGGATTGGCGTTAATCCCTTTAAAGCAATAATCCAAAATCCGTATGTTTTAAAATCTGCTTGAAAACGCTCAAATGCACCATGCAAGCTGTAGGTTTCAATGATCCACTGTCCAATTGAGGCAAAAAGATAATAACCAATTGCATACCCCAACATTCCACCAATAACTGAGGCAACTGTTGCCCCAAATGCTAGTCTCCAGGCAAGAAGACGATTTGCCAAAACCATGGGAATAAGCATTAAATCGGGGGGCAGGGGGAAAAATGAACTTTCCGCGAACGCTACTGCATACATAACGTATTGAGCGCGTTTTGTTTCAGCTGCTTCAAGACACCAATCATACATGCGTCGCAAAAGGTTTGGTTGTTTGCTCACAAGAGTGCTCATTACTTTTTACAAAAGATTTCAACTATAGACTTTTATACCACAACAAATCACACTTGCACGTATTGAATTAGGAGGTTTTTATGTGCGGAATTATAGGTATTTTATCCTGCAATCCGGTGGCAGAGCGTTTAATAGATGGGTTGTCCAGGTTAGAATATCGTGGTTATGATTCTGCTGGCATAGCAACCATTTACGAAAATGCAATTACCAAGCGACGATCTGAAGGAAAACTTCAATCACTAAAAGACCTTTTGCAACGAGATCCTATAGATGGAACTGTTGGTATTGGGCATACTCGCTGGGCAACTCATGGATCACCCACTCATCATAATGCGCACCCTCATGCAACTGATCGAGTTGCTGTTGTGCACAATGGCATTATTGAAAACTATCAACTTTTAAAAGATAACCTAATAAAGAATGGGGTTATTTTTAAAAGTGAGACCGACACAGAAGTTGTGGTTCATTTAATTGATCAAGCTTTGCAATTGGGAAAAACTCCTGAAATTGCTGTTAAAGAAACACTTTCAAAGCTTCATGGAGCATTTGCATTAGCTATCATATTTTCGGATAATCCTGATTTGTTGATTGGTGCGCGCCGTGGAAGCCCGTTGGTATTAGGAATTAATGACGATGAATTATTTTTAGGATCAGATGCGTGGGCTTTAGCACCTTGGACTCAAAAAATTTGCTACCTAGAAGAGGGCGATGTTGTCATTATGCAGCGTCGTGGCGGCTTTAATTACACTATTTTTAATGAAGATGGGCAGGCAGCGGATCGTCCGGCCAAGCATCTTAATTTAGCAACAGGAGCGGCCAGTAAGGGTGGATATAGCCATTTCATGTTAAAGGAAATTTTTGAGCAGTCTCAAACGTTGAGTGATACATTTCTATCATTAATTGATGAAGAGACACTTGAAAGTCGTATTAGTTTGCCTATTGATTTTTCAGGTCAACATTCTCGTGTTCGATTAATTGCCTGCGGATCATCTTATTATGCGTCGTTGACTGCAAAGTATTGGTTTGAAAAATATGCCCACATTTTATGCGATGTCGATTTAGCTTCTGAATTTCGTTATCGAGATCCAGTTTTAAATAAAGACGACATATGCATATTCGTTTCTCAATCAGGAGAAACCAGTGACACTTTGGCAGCGCTAAATCTTGCAAAAAACAAGGGATGTATAACTTTGGCAATTGTTAACGTGCCTGAAAGTTCTATGACAAGAGTGGCAGATCACCATATTTTAACATTGGCGGGTCCAGAAATTGGCGTGGCATCAACAAAAGCGTTTACGGCACAAATGGCAGTGCTTTGCATGCTGGCATTGCAGACCGCTGGGCAGCGAAAATCAATTAGTACTTCTGATTTATCAATGCATTTTCGTGAGCTACTGCATGTTCCAAAACTTGTAGCTCAAGTACTGCAAGATGTCTCTTTTTTTGATGAACTGGGTTTAAGGCTTTCGCAAACGCGCGATGTTTTATTTATCGGTCGTGGCACCAATTATCCAGTTGCCTTAGAAGGTGCTCTGAAGCTAAAAGAGATATCTTATATTCATGCTGAAGCTTATGCAGCAGGTGAATTAAAACATGGTCCAATAGCATTAGTAGATAGGTTGACGCCGTTAATAGCTATTGCTCCTAATGATGTATGGTTTGAAAAAACAGCTTCAAATATTCAAGAAGTTGCTACCAGAGGTGCGCCTATTATTGTGTTAACGGATGATATTATGTTTACCGTTAACTGCCCTGAATTTCATAAGGTGCTGCTTCCAAAAACAACACCTATAAACGCATGTTTTATCTACACAATCGCTGTTCAGTGCCTTGCCTATTATACAGCTTTGCATAAAGGGACGGACGTTGATCAGCCACGTAATCTTGCGAAATCAGTAACAGTAGAATAGGCGCAGTTAAGCGCTTTTCTTGCGTTGATCGAATAGTTGCCAGATTCCTTCGGCGCCATGCCATTCGCCTTTAGTTGCGGCTTTTGAATATTCGGTTGCTCGAGTTTCAAAAAAGTTTGCGTGTTCAACTCCATTTAGAATAGATGTTAGCCATGGTAGGGGGTGAGGTTTGCATTGGGAATATTCACCAGAGCTTTCTACAAAATACCCGTATATTGGCCGAAGTTTTAGTTGAGTTAAGCGCCAGTCACAAATATAGCGGATATATTGCTTAATATCATTTGCTGTCATGCCTTGAACTTCACCAACTTCAAAAGCTAATTCAACAAATTTATCTTCTAAGGAAACCATAGTTTTCCCCACTTCAATAATATCAGACTCAACGGATTTAGTGACAGCTCCGGTTTGAAGGGCCCATTCATGATAGAGCATTATAACACTTTCACAGTGTAAGCTTTCGTCACGTACAGACCAGGAAACAATTTGCCCCATGCCTTTCATTTTATTAAAACGTGGAAAATTCATAAGCATCGCAAAACTTGCAAACAATGACATTCCTTCGGTGAAAGCCCCGAACATGGCTAATGTGCGTGCAATATCAGCACATGTATTAGTGCCAAAAGTCTTCATGTAATCAGATTTAGCACGCATAGATGAGTATTCTTTAAAGACAGAAAATTCTGTTTTCGGCATGCCCAGTGTTTTTAGAAGCAACGCGTAAGCATCAATATGAATAGTTTCCATATTTGTAAAAGCAGCCATCATCATTTGAATTTCAAGGGGCTGAAAAATAGGAATATAACGTTTGAAATAGTTATCACTTACTTCAACATCTGACTGAGTGAAAAAGCGAAAAATTTGCGTTAACAAATTACGCTCACTTGCGCTTAGCTTATCTGATTGCCAGTCTTTTAGATCTTCGCCTAAGGGAACTTCTTCCCCCATCCAATGAATCTGTTGTTGTCGTTTCCAAGCTTGGTAAGCCCAAGGATAACGGTCAATATCATAAGTACCTGATGAATCTAAAAGGCTAATAATACCTTTACCTTGAAGTTCTTGTGGGTTTGCATCTGCATAATTTTTATTCATAAATCTTCCTTTTATTGGCAAGCTAAACATTCTTCGTAATCTGTGTTGACACTATCGACCATCTCGATTTTTTGATCTTTTCGACCTGCGTGTTCAGCACGCTGGATGGATTTCGATCTGCAGTAATATAGGCTTTTTACACCTTTTTCCCAGGCCATCCAGTGAAGCATTAACAGATCCCATTTATTAATATCTGCCGGTAAGAAAAGATTGATTGATTGTCCTTGGCAAATAAAAGGTGCTCGATCAGCTGCTAGTTCAATGATCCAACGTTGGTCAATTTCAAAAGCAGTTTTGAAAGTATCTTTTTCAGATGTGCTTAGTTGGTCTAAATGACCAACTGATCCTTCTTGTTCAATAATCGATTGCCAAATTTCATCAGTATTTAAACCTTTAGCTATAAGCAATTTTTCCAAATGAGGGTTTTTCACCACGAAATTCCCAGAAAGGGTTTTGTGGTTATAAATATTTGCAGGAATAGGTTCAATGCCGGCGCTGGTGCCTCCACAAATAATACTGATTGAAGCAGTAGGAGCTATGGCAAGTTTGTGGCTAAATCTTGCCAGAACGCCTTTTTCTTTCGCATCTAAGCAAGATCCCCGCTCTTTAGCAAGCTGTACAGAAGCTGCATCAGCTGCTTTTCTTATGTGCAGAAACATTTTCATGTTCCATGATTTAGCTAGAGCGCTTTCAAAAGGTAGGCTTTTAAATTGCAAAAATGAGTGAAAACCCATTAGCCCAAGGCCGACAGAGCGTTCACGTGTCGCGGAGTATGTTGCGCGTTCCATTCCTGTGGGTGCTTCATTGATAAAAGCTTGGAGCACGTTGTCTAAAAATCTTAAAACATCTTCAATAATTAGTGGGTCATCGTGCCATTCATCCCAAGTTTCAGCATTTAAAGATGCTAAGCAACACACAGCGGTTCGATCATTTTTTAAGTGATCAGGCCCAGTTGGTAGTAAAATTTCACTACACAAATTCGACATTTTAATTTTTAGGCCAAGTTCGCGTTGGTGCTTAGATAGTGCTTTGTTTGCTGTATCAATGAATACCAAGTAAGGTTCACCTGTTTGCATACGCATTTCAAGAATTTTAGACATAAGGTTACGCGCATCAACCGTTCTTATGACCTCATTTGTCTTGGGACTTCTTAATCCAAATTTTGCATCTTGGCGAACTGCTTCCATGAATTCATCAGTAATGTTAATGCCGTGGTGAAGGTTTAAACTTTTACGATTAAAATCGCCTGAAGGTTTACGGATTTCTAAAAACTCTTCAATTTCTGGGTGATGAATATCCAAATACACTGCAGCACTTCCACGACGCAATGATCCTTGGCTAATTGCCAAGGTCAAAGAATCCATAACACGTACAAACGGAATAATACCTGAGGTTTTTCCGGCTCGTCCAACTGACTCTCCAATACTTCTAACAAATCCCCAGTAGGTACCGATACCCCCACCATTTGATGCGAGCAACACATTTTCATTCCAGGTGGTAACAATGCCGTCTAAGTTGTCACTTACCGTGTTTAAAAAACAGGAAATAGGTAGTCCTCTTTTAGCTCCGCCATTCGATAAAATTGGAGTTGAAGGCAAAAACCATAATTTTGAAATATAGTCATAAAGTCGTTGAGCATGATCAAGATCATCAGCGTAAGCACACGCTACTCGTGCAAACATTTGTTGATAATTTTCATCTACTAGAACGTAGCGATCATCAAGAGTTGCCTTTCCAAAATTGGTAAGCAAAGAATCTCTGGAATAATCTAACGTAATAGATGACGGATCAATTTTATGGTGAGTCGGCTTTATTGCTGCTTTTTGATAGAGCTGCTTTTGTTCTTGGGTTTGTGGAAACGGAATAACCCTGTTGAAAGGATTAAAGTTGACTAAATAACCGTGTTGGTCAAAGTCGTATGCGTTGGTAGATGTTTTCATAGTCCCTCATTTTAAATAAGGGTCAGAGCCATGTTGTGAAAGCTAAAAAGTGCAAGAGTCACACCTGAACTCTCAACCGGTGCACCCCGCCCGATGTTAGTAAAATGCTTCACGGCAAGTCTCCTGGCTCGCGGGTCATAGCGGCTTAAACGTCTTCCCAGTTTCCCAGTGACTTTTTGTTTAAACGACTTACCGCACACAGTTGCGGGGGCAGCTTCGGAATATGCTGTATAGCAGAACCGAATTCCTATTTAAGCATCGCCATAAATTTAGCAACGCACCTTGTAACATAATATTATAATATGGGATATGATGCGTTTGTGTAAATAGATTTAAAAGGTTGACAAGTTTGCGTGTTTTGGTGGAAGTGTAAATAAAATTGGTATTTGAAGAATCGCTGTATGGCATTATTTAATTCCTATAGGGAATCAATTATCATCAAAGATCATGTGAAAAGTAAGCATGTTATTGCGGGCGAACATTCATATTATTCTGGTTATTATCACGGAAAACCATTCGAAGAATGCGTTATGTATTTGGACAAAGTTGACGATAGCGTCGATCCTGAAAATATAGATCAATTGATTATCGGTAAATTTTGTTCAATCGCTACTGGTGCAAGATTCATGATGTGTGGTACTCAAGGGCATAATTACAACTGGATTGCAGCACATCCGCTTCACGGATTTGATGATGCTTTTTTTCCAGGACACCAATGGAAAGGCAACACGATTATTGGCAATGATGTGTGGATTGGTGCTGAAGCACTTATTATGCCTGGCGTTCAAATTGCAGATGGTGCAGTGATTGCTTCTCGTGCTGTGATTACAAAAAATGTTGGTGCTTATGAAATTTGGGGTGGTAATCCTGCGTGTTTGATTAAAAAACGCTTTGAAAATAAAAATATTGCAAAGCTAATTCAAATTAAATGGTGGGACTGGAATTTAGAAACATTAAAAAGAAATTTGCAGCACTTAAGATCTGCTGATGTAGCAACGCTTTGGAAAAAATTTCAGGACAAAACTTTGTGAAAAAAATATTGGAAACTCTAAATCAGAAATGGTCTTGTAAAAATATAACTATTAATGAAGCAGAGGAGATTCAATTTTTCTTAATCCTTATGGATGATTTTTTTCAGCTGTGTGAAGGAAAATCATGTTCGGCTGATGAGCTTTTACAAGCATGTCCGTCAACAAGTAATATAAAAACGGACAAATTCGTATTGGGCATATACAAAGATAAAACACTAATTGGTATTATGGATCTTATACAAAATTATCCAAAAAATGGTGTGTGGACGATTGGTTATTTGCTAATTCATCCTAAATATCAGGGGCATGAAATTGGAAGCAATTTTCTTCGTGATCTACAAATATGTCTTAAAAATGATAAGGTTCTAAAATTAAGATGTGTTGTGCAAAGTCAAAACCCAAAAGCTCTTTGCTTTTGGCAAAAAAATAATTTTGTGATTGAAAAAGAAATTCAGCAAGATTTGGGAAAATTAATTAACAGGACATTTATTTTAGAGAAAACTTTGTGAACATAATTTTCGATGCCTTTACAGAAAATCATTTTCCACTTCTTTTGAAGTGGTTGGAAACACCTCATGTGAAAACTTGGTGGGATTCACATTTAGAATGGACCTCAGAGCTAATTCAAAAAAAATATGAGCCTTATTTAAACTCCAGAAATTTGATGAATGCTTATATTTTTTCTGTGGAGAGCAAACCTATTGGTTATATACAGTATTATAACAAGCATGATTTTCCACGGGAACATGACTATGCAATGGAGTTGCCGGAATCTTGTGCTGCTATAGATTGGTACATTGGTGAAGCTGAATTCATAGGCCGTGGCATTGGCACAAAAGCCCTCAAATTATTTTTAGACATTCATGTTTTTCCTAATTTTGATAATGTTTTCGTTGATCCTGATACGCCTAATGTATCTGCTATTCGTGTTTATGAAAAAATAGGATTCACAACAATTAGTAAAACCAACGATGAAAATGTCACTTTGATGTTGAAGACAAAGAACTAATTGCATATTACTTTTTATTTTTCGAAAAACGACTCAACTAATAAATGCATCATCTCTGAGACTGGGGAATTGAATGATTGTAATGATTCCTGCGCTTTTTGAGCATACTGTGTTGCTATGACGGTAGATTGTTTGAATGCATCTACATTGTGAAGCCGCTTTAAAACATCATCAAACTCTATGTTGTTTACATTATCACCATCAAAACACTGGTGCCAAAAAGCTTTATCAGTATCTGTTTGATAAGCGAGCAAAATGGGAAAGGTTACCTTACCTTCACGAAAGTCATCTCCTACCTGTTTACCGCGGCTAGCATCAGTATAATCAAGGACATCATCTAGTATTTGATACATTAATCCAAAGTATTTACCAAATTCATACAACTGATGAGCTGTAGCTTCGTTTGCACCTGCAGAAAGTGCTCCTGTCTGACATGCTGCGGCAAAAAGAGTTGCTGTTTTGTATTCGATAATTTTTAAATATTCTTCAATGTCTAGGGCCAGAGATTTAATGCACCGCAGTTGGGTGACTTCGCCTTCACTAATTTTTGCTGATGCGCTTGCTAAAATATCTAAAAAACGAATATTGCCAGTTTTAACCATTAGCTCAAAAGCACGGGCAAAAAGAAAATCGCCTACTAAAATACTTGGCTTGTTTCCCCAGCATGTGTTTGCTGTTTGTTTTCCACGACGCAAATACGACTCATCAATAACATCATCGTGCAAAAGCGTTGCGGCATGAATTAGCTCGACTGCTGCAGCTAAATAAAAGCTATTTTGAGCAACTTTTCCTACTAACTGACTAGAAGCTAAACACAAAAGTGGACGTAAACGCTTTCCTCCTGCAGATATCAGTGTCGTGGCAATCGTTTTAATTAGTGGTTCGTTGGCTGAAACATTTTCAAGAATCAACTGATCTACTTGCTGCAAGCCACTTTGAAAGTCATTTTTTAAACGATATAGGGGATCCAACGCAATTTGGAATTTTTGTAACAAATCGGCCTATCCAACCTATAAGAATTTCCAGTATAATTTAGCCTGTTTAACCTGCCCAGGATAGTATTTTGTGCAAGCACTTATAGAAACTCCAGAAATTAACACCTATACTGAAGATTTTCTTTTGGGTGGACGAATCACTATACGTCAACCAACACAAGGGTATAGAGTTGCCATTGACCCTCTGCTACTATCTGCTGCTGTTTCTGTGCAGCCTGGCGAAAGTATTCTTGATGTAGGTGCCGGAGTAGGTGCTGCAGGTTTGTGTCTTGCTATTCGTTTTCCCTACTGTCGAGTAATGGGAATTGAACGTCAGAAAGAATTAGTGCGTTTAGCAACAGATAATATTCGCCTTAATAATCTTAGAGAGCGAGTCGAAATATTGCATGGTGACTTACAAAGTCCTCCTCCTCGCTTAGCCGCGGGTAGCTATAGTCAAGTAATATCGAATCCTCCTTATTTTGAAATTAATCGAGGTCGTCTGTCTCCTATTGTTTCAAAATCTCTAAGTAATCATGAAGAACTATCAGACATGGAAGCATGGCTTAAGTTTTGTCTTTTAATGCTAAAGCCGTTGGGAAAACTTACATTCATTTATCGTGCTGACATGCTTGATCGACTTTTGAACTTATTTTATGGCAAGGTTGGTGACATTAGTGTTTTTCCTTTATGGCCAGCAAAAGAACAGTCAGCCAAGCGGGTAATTGTTCAAGGTATAAAGGGAACAAAAGGTGGTTTAAATCTTTTAAGCGGTATGTTCATACACAACGAAGACGGATCGTTCACACAAGCCGCAGAGGCTATATTGCGTAATGGAGAATCACTATCCTTGAATTTGTTAAATCAATAATGACTTGTGTCACATATGCATGGATTATCGCGGCAGTATCAACGGTAGTCTTTTTAGCTTTTTGGAAAAAAATAGGGATAAAGGACATCCCTGGTCATCGTTCTTCTCATTTAGCGACAACGCCAACAGCTGCTGGTGCATGTATTAGTTTGGTATTTATGGGTTTTTTCTTTGCAGCTCAATCTAATTTTACTTCTCTAGATCTTCCACCAATAGCATTTATTTTTGGGATTATGATCCTCACAATAGTTGGATTTATTGACGATTTGAAGGAGCTGAATTATAAAACCAGGCTCCTTAGCCATATCCTTGCTGTAGGGTTGGTTTTGGCTCAACAAAGCTTAAGCCCTGTTGAATATGTGATTTGGTTTTTTATAGGTGTAGGCCTGGTGAATGCCTGTAATTTCTTGGATGGATTGAATGGATTGCTAGCTAGCCAGTGGTTGCTGACTGTTGGCTTTCTGTTAAGCGCCTTTGCTTCCATTAATAGTATTTTTTGGATTTTATGGATTTCAACACTGGTCTATCTATTCTTTAACTTTCCAAAAGCGCGGGTCTTTATTGGAGACACAGGCAGCACAATTTTAGGTTTTTCTTATTTTGTCATTGTTTTTCATTTGGCGCCCAACCAACATGGGTTTTCGAGCATTTTTATACCACATGATATCTTCATTTTGTTTGCTCTATTTCCGCTCGGTTTTGCTTGGAGTGATGTGGCTTTTACTATTGTTCGAAGATTCATTGATAAGCGTTCTGTGACTGCATCATTTGGTGACTATGGATTCCACTACAAAGCTAGGTTCTTCAACAGTCATGCATTTGTTACTCTTACCTACTTGGTTCTCAATTGCCTATTAACTTACGTGGCAACATTTTTATTTTTTAACCGCAAAAACATATTTTTAATATGTTGCTTATACGCAGTCGTGCAACTCATTCACTGGGGATTTGTTTACCGTTTATCGAGAAAGTACTCTGTCTGAAATCTGTGGAATCTCTCCTTTACTAGCATTTACATGAAATTAAGCATAGAATCGGTGTAATGAATTAGGTTAACTGAAGATGAATTCTTTTCAGTTAGGATGCTTGTGTTTAGGTGCCCCTCTTTTAGGGGCAATTTTTGGTTACACAAGAGCGTATAACAATAGACAAACAGGGCACTGGTTTTGTGTAGTTGTTGTCGCCATTAGTTTTTTTGCGGGCTGTGGTCTTTTCTGTCATATAGCTAATGCTCAATTTTCTGATACGGTCCATCTTTTTACGTGGATAAAGTCTGAAACCATTAGAGTAAATTGGGGGTTTCTTTTTGACCCATTAAGTACACTAATGATATTAATAGTGACGTTTATTTCGTTTATTGTTCATGTGTACTCAGTTGGGTACATGCGTGATGAGCCTGATAAATTGTGCTTTTTTGGTCATTTAAATCTTTTCACGTTCATGATGATTTTGCTTGTGTCGGCTCCCAATATGCTTCAATTGTTTTGCGGGTGGGAAGGTGTAGGTCTGGCTTCGTACTTATTAATTGGATATTGGTATGAAAGACCTTCAGCTACAACCGCATCAATAAAAGCTTTTATTATGAATAGAATTGGTGATATTGGTATAGTTCTAGCTTTAGGTGCTATATTTACTTTTTTCCATACTCTTGAATTTGAGCATTTTTTTTCTTTGTTAAAGGAAACAGAATCTTTACCTAGTTCACAATGGCTAAATATTATTGGGTTGTTATTGCTTTTTGGGGCGATGGGCAAATCTGGTCAGTTTGGGTTGCATACTTGGCTGCCAGATGCAATGGAAGCTCCCACACCCGTTTCTGCTTTACTACACGCAGCAACAATGGTAACAGCGGGGGTGTTTCTTATTATCCGATTTAGTCCCTTGTTTGAATTGGCGCCGTTTGCAAAACAGGTGATGATGTTTGTTGGGCTAATAACTTCACTGTTCGCAGGTACTGTTGCCTTAACCCAGACCGACATAAAAAAGATTATTGCTTATTCAACTTGCAGTCAGCTTGGCATGATGTTTATGGCTTGCGCAGCAGGAGCATATTCTGTCGCGTTTTTCCATTTATTTACGCATGCTTTTTTCAAAGCATTATTATTTCTTTGCGCGGGGACAGTTATTCATGCCATGTCACACGAGCAAAATATTTTAAAGATGGGTGGACTAAAGTCGTATCTACCTTCCAGCTATTACACAATGATAATCGGCACCCTTGCATTAACTGGCTTTCCTTTTTTTGCAGGATATTATTCAAAGGACTTAATATTTGAGTCTGTCTACATTTCAGCAATTCCTTTTGCCTACGGGTATTATTACTTATGTTTGCTGTTAACATTAATTACAGGACTGTATTCATGGCGGCTTTTGTTCTTAGTGTTTCATGGAAAGTCTAACGCTGACGAGCATGTGGTTGCTCACATTCACAAAACGGGAAAGATGATGCAATATCCTGTGAATATATTAGCTTTTGGGTCAATTATTATGGGATATATAGGATTCAAGCTGCTTATTGGACAATCCCTTGGGTTTTCTTGGAATGAAAGCATTGCCATAAATATGACCGACCATGCTCCTATTTGGGTGGAATTGCTTCCTCTTGCTTTTGCAAGTATGGCACTTTTGGTTTGTTATTATGTTTACGTTCATAAGCCATCAGTTTCACTAGTTATTTTGAAAAAATTCCCGAGTCTTTATCAGTTTTTGAAAAGAAAGTGGTATATTGATGAGCTTTACAGTCAGCAAATTGCTATTTCACTTACAAAGTTTGGCGGTTTTCTTTACAAATCAGGAGACAGAGGTGCCATCGATAGATTTGGACCGGATGGATTCGCTAACCTAGCGCTTAAATTGGGTGGCTACATGCAAAAACCACAAACTGGATATTTGTTCCACTATGGTTTTATTGCTATTTTAGGAGTCGTTTTAATACTAGGCATATACCTTCTTATGCAGTTATTTCCCCAATTATCAAAAGAATTATCGTTAGCAATGGGGCGTTTGTGAAAATACCAATTTTATTATTGATGATTCTTCTGCCTCTTTTAGCAGCGCTCATTTGCATATTAGTTCGCAAAGAAAATAGTGAAAATGCTAAGCGAATTGCGGGTTTTGTAAGCTGTATAAATTCAGCTTTGGCCGGTGGGTTATGGTTTTATTTTGACTCTTATAATCCAGGATTTCAATTTTGCGAAAAATACCTTTGGATCAAAAGCACCGGCATTGATTTCGAACTAGGAATAGATGGAATATCGCTATTTTTTGTTATTCTATCGGTTTGGTTATCAACGCTTATGATTTTTGGCACATGGTATTCTGTTAAAGAACGTCTACGTGAATACACCATATCCTGCCTTGCGTTGCAGGCTTTTATGGTTGGGAGTTTTGCCGCAACTAATTTGTTTGTTTTTTACATATTTTTTGAGGGTGTACTCATCCCGATGTTTTTAATCATTGGCATTTGGGGTGGGGAAAACAGGGTCTATGCAACTATTAAATTTTTTCTCTACACACTATTTGGTTCTGTTTTTATGTTGTTGGCTATTCTTAAGCTTTATACGGAAGCACAAACGTTAAGCTTTATTGAGCTACAAGATTTCCACATTAGCCCTCACTTACAAATATTGCTCTTTCTTGGCTTTATGATCTCTTTTTCTATTAAAATTCCTATGTGGCCAGTGCATACTTGGTTACCTGATGCACATGTAGAAGCACCTGCAGGTGGGTCTGTTCTTTTAGCAGGTGTACTTTTGAAAATGGGAGGCTATGGCTTAATACGTTTTTGTCTTACGCTTTTTCCAGATGCGAGTCACTTATTTGCACCTTATATCTCTGTGCTTAGCGTAATAGCAATTATTTGGGCGTCATTAATTGCACTTGCGCAAACAGATATTAAAAAAACTTATTGCATATTCGTCTATTGCTCATATGGGCATTGTAACGCTTGGTATTTTTGCTTTCAAACCTAACGCTTTAATCGGCTCAATTATACAAATGATTAGTCATGGGCTTGTTTCAGCAGCTTTGTTTTTTTGTATAGGCATGCTATGTGACCGCTTCCACACACGTGATATTAACCATTACGGTGGGTTGTTAAAAATAATGCCCGGTTTTAGCATTATGTTTATAATTTTTTCATTTTCTTCTATTGGGCTTCCTTTTACATCTGGATTTGTAGGTGAAATTTTAGTTCTAATTGATAGCTTTTCAGTTCGTCCAATCATCACAGCCTTTGCTTGCTTAGGAATGGTTTTGGGAGCGGCGTATATGCTTAACCTTGTAAGCAAAGTATTCTATGGAAAATTATCGACCCAATTGGGGCTTGATTCCAGATTGGACATCAGTGACTATGCATTGCACTTAAGCTTAAAACCTTTTGAAAAAGCTGTATTGCTGATTTTGACAGTCAGCATTATTACGCTGGGAGTATACACAAAGCCGATCATGACCCCTATTCGAAGAACTGTGCTACATTACTATACAAACCATACGAACATAAAACCCATTCAGATAGATAATAAGATTAGGCTGGAACATGCTAGGTAATATTTTAAAATCAATCCCAGCTATTCCTGAATTTATACTATCAGTGAGTGCGCTTATCTCTTTAGTAATTGGTACATTTAAACAAAAGAAAATCGAGCGTTTAACTATTGGAACCACTATTCTTGGGTTAGGATTTTTATGTGTTCTGTTACTGCTTTCTGATAAGTCTGAGCAATTTTTTTGGAATGGCTTATTTATACACATGCCCTTTTGTGTTTGTTCAAAAATTATTCTGTATAGCGTTTCTGCTGTTGCTCTTTTTTGTTTGTTCTCATTTTTAGGCGCGTACAACATTAAGCAATTTGAATGGCTTATTATCGCGACATTTTCAGTGATTGGTGGTTCTGTAGCACTTTCATCTAATCACTTTCTTACCTTATTTATAGGTTTGGAAATGAGCCATTTAAGTCAATATTTGCTAGTAGCAGCAGATAGAGATAATCAACAGAGTAGTGAAGCTGCTGTTAAATTTTTTACGATAGGAGCCATAAGTACAGGTTTCATGCTTTTTGGTATGAGTCTAATTTATGGTTTCACGGGCACTAATTTTTTTAATACGCTTTTTTACTTTTTTTGGGACTTATGTTAATGATTTTGAGCATGCCGGAGCTATAGTCGGTATGTTTTTTGTACTAATAGGGTTGTGTTTTAAACTCCCTGTAGCCCCATTTCATACATGGGCTCCAGATGTATATCAAGCTGCACCATTACCTATTGTTTTATTTATAGTAACTATTCCAAAAATTATCACTGTATTCAGCTTGCTTCATCTACTAACTTATCCTTTTCATGGTATTTTTACTTACTGGCGATATTTATTTGTCGGCCTTGCTATTCTGTCAATGGTTTGGGGCTCATTAGCTGCGTTGCGTCAACAAAATCTGAGAAGGATGCTCGCCTATGGTTCAGTTAGTGACATGGGATTCCTTCTTATGGGGCCCGCAATGGGAGGAGAATTCGGGCTTAGCTCAGCGATTATTTACATAATTTTTTATGCGCTGAACATGTTGGGAGTGTTTTCTTTGCTTATAATATTCGAAAGAAGTATAAAGCCCATAAATGACATTAAAGACCTTAGTGGTATTATGCAAAGCATGCCTATGTTAGGAAGCTTATTCTGCTTATTTATTTTATCGTTTGCTGGTATTCCGCCCATGCCTGGTTTCTTTGCTAAAATTTATGTCTTAGAAAGTGTGATTACAAGGTCAGCATATTTTATGGGGATAGTGGCTGTAATTACGACTGTTATTAGCGCTGCTTATTATTTGAATGTCTTAAAGTTTTTTGTGCTGAGCCAATCTGTTCTAAAGGTTAATCGTGTCAATCAGGTTAACTCGTTACGAAAGTACGTTGTTAAAACTATCGTGGCCTTTATTTTTCTTATTTTGTGTTTAATGGTTATTTTTCCTTTTAGGTTATTAGAGCTAGCTCGCTCTATGGCTGTTTCTATTCTTTTTCAATAGAGTAGCTAGCAGAAGTATTGTGGATTTATGAGGCGATGCTTTGTAATTTTGCTGCTATCAACTCATACAATTTTTCAGGTTCTTCAAATTCTAAACTAACATTAAAAGCGTAGACTTTCTTTTTGAAGCGCTCAGGGATACGTAAGAAATCCTTGGCTGTAGTGATTAAATCAATTTTTCTGCGAGCCGAAATTTTTAATAGACGCTCCAATTCGGGAATGGTGTAGGGATGATGATCAGGGAACGGGATGAAACGTTTTACGTCAAACCCATAATCTTGTAATGTGCAGTTGAATTTTTCAGGATATCCAAGCCCGGCAAAGGCAATCACAGCTCTGGGATGAACTTTATCAACTGCAGTCATATGAGCTCTAGTTGCTTGAGGAATTCCTTTTGGTAACGCGCCATTGCCAATAGCAATAGTCATGCTTGTTTTTCGTACGCCACGGTGTGGTGATTCACGTAATGGTCCGGCTGGAAAAACTCTACCATTTCCAAAACCTTGCAAGGTATCAATTACCAATAAACTTAAGTCTTTATGTAGGCTATTGTTTTGTAGTCCGTCGTCCATAATAATCACAGTAGCGCCATGGCTAATGGCAAGTTTTGCTGAAAGTACTCTATCTGGCCCTGCCCAGGTTGATGCTTTTTCAGCCAAAAGTAGTGCTTCATCACCGACTTGCAAATAAGTATGTTTTTGTGAGTTAACACGAATGGAATCTTTAATAACAGCTCCATATCCGCTGCTTAAAATATGGGGTGTGTGATTCATTTTTTTTAACATATCTACTAATGCTAAAACCGTAGGTGTTTTTCCAGCGCCACCCATAACTAGATTTCCGACACAAATAACAGGAACTGAAACTTTTTGGGTTTTTACACGTCTACTATACCATATGCTTATGTACTCATACACCCAGGCAACAGGCTGGAGAATGCGGCTTAACATATTGTTTTGTCGCCAAAATTTAGGGGCTAGAAAAAACATTTTTGCACTTAACTTTTATGAAAGGTAAAGGAAACACAAATAGTACTTATCAGAATGATATCACATCCTAGTAAAATCAGTAGGCTATTTCCGTTCAATGTGTTTAAAAAATCCACCGAGAATATGAGCGGAGCAGTTAATAAGGGTATCCACCCTAAAAGTAAATTCAGAGGGCTGGAATCAGGCATGAAAGAGAAGGCGCAGGCTATGCAAATACTAAGGGTTGCCCATTGAGAAAATATAAGGAGAGATTGAGTAAATCCTGTTCCTAAAATCAACAGCATGAAAGTCATTGGAAGAAGTGTTCCAATCCAAATGCTAACAGACTTTGCCCAAGCATAAGTAAGTGGATGCAAGCCGTTGTAGTGACAGTGGTCAAAAAAACCATCTGCGACATCTTCAACATATGTATTGAACTGTTGGTAAACAGTAATGATTGCTCCTGTTAATAACATGGTAACCGGAGCAACAGTGACATCTAAAATATAATGAATAGTAATTATCCATAAAAAAAGAAGCGGAGCTACAAAAATTTGTTGGCGATGTGCCAATATTGAGATTTTGCAGACTCCGCTAAAGGTCATGACTTGTTGCGTGACTTTTCAAACTTTTTACGGTCATTCGGATCTAAAATTGCTTTGCGGATGCGAATTGACTTTGGTGTTACTTCAACGCGTTCGTCTTCTTCGATATAAGTAATCGCTTGCTCAAGTGTCATAACTTTAGGAGGAGTCAAACGAACTGCCTCGTCTTTTCCTGAAGCGCGTACGTTGGTAAGTTGTTTCGCTCTTAGAGGGTTGATTTCAAGGTCATTGTCACGGTTATTTTCACCAATAATCATGCCCTCATAAACCTTCGTTCCGTGCTCAACAAACATGATGCCGCGATCTTCAAGTTTCCACAAAGCGTATGCGACTGCCTCGCCGGTGCCATTTGAAATAAGCACTCCGTTTGCACGTCCTTCAATAGCACCTTTAAAGGGAGCATAGTCATAAAACAAACGGTTCATTACGCCGGTGCCGCGAGTGATTGTAAGGAATTGACCATGAAACCCAATAAGGCCACGTGATGGTCCGTGGAAAACGATTCGGGTTTTGCCGCCACCGGACGGAAACATGTCTTTCATTTCCGCTTTGCGCAGGCTTAAAGACTCAACTACGGTGCCTACATATTCTTCATCAACGTCAATAACAATTTCTTCAATTGGTTCGAGTCTTTGACTGGTTGCCTCATCAATTTTGTATAAAACGCGTGGGCGGCTGATTGATAGTTCAAACCCTTCACGTCGCATTGTTTCAATTAACACACCAAGCTGAAGCTCTCCTCGGCCTGCTACTTCAAAAGCATCTCTGTCAGTTGCTTCAGTAATGCGAATGGCCACGTTTCCTTCAGATTCGCGCAGTAGGCGCTCTCGAAGTACACGAGATGTAAGTTTTGTGCCTTCTTGGCCTGCTAGCGGCGAATCATTAATTGAAAAGGTCATTGCCAAAGTTGGTGGATCAATAGGCTGAGCTTTGATCGGTTGCGTTACTTCCATAGCGCAAATAGTGTCGGCTACAGTGCTTTTTTCAAGGCCTGCAATGGCGATAATATCACCCGCTTGTGCTTCATCAACCGCTACACGCTCAAGACCACGGAAACTCAAAAGCTTCGCAATGCGTCCTTGTTCAACTTGTTCTCCAGTTTGTCCTAGCACACGTATTGGCGTATTTACTTTAATGCTTCCTGTTTCAACGCGTCCAGTTAGAATGCGTCCTAAATAAGGATCGTATTCTAGGGTTGTGACTAGCATAGAAAACGGTCCTTCTGCCTTTTGCTTAGGAGCTGGAACATGGCGTGTGATGACTTCAAACATAGGAATTAGTGTTTCTTGTGGTTCTCCTAGTTCATGTACAGCCCAGCCATTTCTGCCAGATGCGTATAGTATTGGAAAATCTAATTGCTCATCAGATGCATCCATGGCTACGAATAAATCAAAAATTTCGTTAAGAACTTCTTCAGGGCGAGCATCTTGGCGGTCAATTTTGTTAATGACAACAATTGGACGCAAACCCAATTTTAAAGCTTTGCCAAGCACGAATTTCGTTTGAGGCAGTGGTCCTTCGGCAGCGTCTACCAAAATGACAACGCCATCAACCATGCTTAAAATACGTTCAACTTCACCACCGAAGTCAGCGTGACCTGGAGTGTCTACAATGTTAATACGAAAATCTTCCCAGCTTAGGGATGTGCATTTTGCCAAAATTGTAATGCCACGCTCGCGCTCAAGGTCATTACTATCCATGGCACGTTCTGCCACGTGTTGGTTGGTACGGAAGGTTCCGCTTTGTTTTAAAAGATTATCAACCAGGGTTGTTTTCCCATGGTCAACGTGAGCAATAATAGCAATGTTACGAAGTTGCATTTTCTTTTTTTTCTATTTGTTTCAAAGTCGAACTATATATTGTTTAGAAGAAAAAGACAAAGAAAAACCAACAAGTGTGTCGAAACAGAGCATTCTGAGAAAGTAATACTTTTGCTGGGTAAAACTCTAGCAACCCCAAGCTAGAGGACACCGTTTGACGTCTAATTGAGGTCTTTTAGTTTTAGAAGTTTAACGTTAGGTCGCTACGGTAATTGACAGGGAAAGTCTTGCCCCTACACTCAACTTCAAAAGCGTTAAGGAAATATTTGATTTTTGAAAAATGTGGCAGATAGTAACAAATTTTATTTAGAAGTTGTATTTTAGATGCTGTTAATAGTAATTTAATTATTTGTAAATGAATATTTAACATCAGTATGACAATATAAAATTACATTTAATTTGGTGTCTCTATGAAAATAATTTTTATGAGGTTAGTTACTTATGTTTTCTTTTCGACTTTCGTTAATGGCGCAACCATTGAGTTGGTTAATTTAGAAGCAGGGCAACATCCTGCGGAAACAATCTCTTTATTGAGGACCCCAATTAGTGCTGGACTAGCACAGCGTGCTCATAGTCTTTTTGAGGCAGATTACGAACGCAATGTTGGGGATCTGATTCAAACTCGATGGTTTTTTAGAAAAACGGCAAATTGCACTGAAGCTACAGGAAATACGCTCTTGTATATTGGGTCAGGTGCTGCATCAGTAGCTGCTGGAATAAAGCTTGTTGGATCAGACGACCTTTCGAATATGTTTCTTTTTGCAAGTACAGTATGTTTTGCAGCACATATAACTCTTATTGGTATTGCAAAATGTAGTGCTAGAGAAAATACAGAAAGAGAAGGGCAGCTTTCCGCTTTGGCTGACGAGGTAGGATTTAAAATAGTACCATTAGAAACTCATGTAACTGATGATGGCGCGCATTAGTGATATAAAAAATTTTATTGATTATTAACATATATTTAATATCA
>CAITNM010000019.1 GCA_903893805.1 uncultured Alphaproteobacteria bacterium
GACGGGGTGCAGCAAAGTAAACCCCGCCCGCTTCAGCCGTTCGGCCACGGCTAGTCCATCGGCAAGCGAATTGTTCAGCGTGTTCAGTTGTTGATAGCGGCTGTTGGCAATGACCAAAGCCACGCGGTTGGCTTGGGCTTGCGTAGAGAAGATCAAGGGTAAAAGCAAAGCCAGCAGCAGGTTTTTCAGAGGGAATTTGAAGGTTAGCATAGGCTTAATCTTAGATATTTGGTATGATAAACGGATTAAGGCTATTTTGATAGATATAACCATATTACCCGTTGGGAACAAGCCTATCTATTAGTTTATTGGCGACGTGCAGTTTGCAATTTGTCTCATTTATCAAAACAGTGGCTAAATCTTTTTGAAGAACCCCTATATGTTTTTCAATATCATAATTTCCACCTAATGTTATTTTCCCACCCAAACTAAGAAGTTTTTGCATAAACCTAGCAAGTTCTGCTTTAAGTTCCGCATCAGCCTCTATATGTGCTATGTCATAACGCCCACCATGCTGAACTTTTCCGCATATATTATCTGAAAATTCTTCTATATAATTTTTTATTTCATAATGCTTAGGGTTTAATGCTAAACTCGGCTTTTGTTTTATGGGTTGCACCTGTTCTTTTTGTTTGCTTTTTATGTCTGGCGCAGATGCATCTCTTAGTTTATCTTTCTGTTCACCAATGATAGTTGTTAATGTATTTCCATGACCTACTTGAAAACTACCACCATTAGTATTAACTCCACTGATATTATATGTATCTCCTTCGCGAATGGGCTGAGGTTCTTTGAAGTTCTCATTGTCAGTATATAAAAAACTCAATTTTACCGTATCATTGATCCCTTTGTAATTATAATTAGGCGGGATTCCGACAGGTGATGTTTCGTTGAAACCTGATGCCTGTGCTGTAAACTTGTGTCCTTTTTTTGTATCAATTAATACTTGTAAATCACCATTTTCTCCAACGCCTACAAACTCACCATCAACATAAAAGCTTGTTTTTGCTTTACCTGATTGTAGAATAATTGGATAATCAGCATCTTCAGATAGTGCTTTTACATTAGTGTCCACACAACCCAATAGTATAGCTCCCATCAACACCAGAAAATACTGTCTATTTGCAAAGATTGTCATATTACATAATCCCCTTTAACTTTTCTTGGCCTTGGTAAAATGTGGAGTGCGGCGACTTGTCGCCGCTTTCCGAACCATGCAGCGAAGAGTCGCAGCACTCCATAAACTCAACCATGGGGCTGAACAATGACCAAGGCCCTTTTCTTCTTGTGTGTTGATTTTTGGTTTGTTGATTTTGTAGTATTAGTTGTAGCAGTATTACTGTTCTGTTGGCAATCACCTAGCACAAATTGAAACTCATAAAAGGTGTTTTGGTAAGGTGGTGTAAGGTCCTCGGTTTTTTCTGTACAACCTGTTGGGGCTGCGGTAATCTTATGATTCTGTCCACCATTGATACAGACTTTCAGAAGTTTATACGGTTCTTCATTGATTTTTTTTCCATCCACAATAAAGAATGTTTGGTCATGGCTTGATTTTAAGCTAATCACCTGATTAGCATCATCAGATACCTTATAATTAGCATCTTTACAGCTTTGAAAGGTATCCGTTGCAGCCGTTTCAAACGGTTTTGTAAAATCTTTAATAGAACTGTTATTGCAGCCGCTAAAAGCGGCTGCAATAAAACATACCATCGATAAACGCAGGAATTTATGAGTAACGTTCACGAAAAATCACCACTGCATTTTTATTTATACGCCGACTTCTCAAGCAATTCTTTGTTGCCAACATCCATTTTTACAGCCGTACCATCAAGGTTTAATTCTTGTGTGGTATAGAAAAATGGATATATGGTATAGGTAGTGTTAACACTGTAATTAACGATCATGTCTGCTCCCTGCCTTTGCCCAAGCGCATCGTTCAGCAGCTTAAGGATTTTGTCTTTGGTAAGTGTTGGCGTAATTAAAAAAGTACCTTCCTTCGCGGTGACATGTACATGACCTAAAGGAGTAACAACAGAGTTAGGGTATGTGAAGTTGGTTGCTGGAGTAAAGGAACCGGATGTCACCGAACAAGCCAACAGGAATGATGAAACAAATGCAACGAATATTAAACGCATGACATTCTCACTTATATTTTTTTACAGTGTCGCTTGTGGTACCCACTTCCATTTTTGCCGCCGTACCTTCAACCCGATAGGTAATCGTATAAATCGGCAAAATTAACAAAGATGTCATATCCGTAAAATGGAATGTGTTTACTAATAAGTCTGCACCTGGTGCTTGTTGAAGTGCATTGAAAATGGCATCATTCTGAAGCGATCCACTGACCATCGGTGGCAAGAAGAATGTCGTTTTGGTCGCCTGACCCTTGACATGTTTTAGGGGTGTTACGTTGCTGTTAGGGTAGTCGTAGTGACTCTGTGGATCAAATTTTTGGAAATACGTCTGTGTACACCCTGATAGACCTAGGGCTAACAGGAAAAAAACCGTAAGCTTTTTTTTCATTTTTATCACACCAGATACAAAATTTTTTGGTTGTTCATTGGCAAATAAACGCCACTTTTACAGAAAAATACAGTGAAAGTTGTAGTGAATTCAGATAGTCAGTGTCAGGTTCTCCTGTACAACCATGTTAATATCAAAGCCGATTTTGTCATCTAGCAACGGCATTCGCATTTTATCTAAATGTACTATAAAAATTATTGATTTTACAAGCAAAATTTTAGGTAATATTACCCAATAAATTTTCTTGACGCTTGCACTATATTTTGATAAAGCTTGAAAAATCAGCTATCCACCCCGAAAACGCCCGTCGAAGCGGGCTTATTCCGGCCTTCTGCCCAGCAACTCCCAGTTTGGGCCAGAA
>CAITNM010000020.1 GCA_903893805.1 uncultured Alphaproteobacteria bacterium
TATTATAAAAAATATTTTATTGTAATTTATGCTGTAATTTCTACCTATCAATATTTTAAATTTGTCTGCAGTTTGAGCTGAAAATCTCAATGCTATCTAGGTATCATTGCATTATTCCAAAATAAAACAATAATAAAAATTTGTTTATAATTTTAGTATCTCTTTATTAATTTTTAATATTTTTTTGAAATAATAAAAGTTCTCAATCGATCTTTTTATTTTAGGAGTACAAGAATGAAAACTTTCCAAAAATTTACGTTAGCCATTTTAACCATGTTGGTGATGGTCACACAACTTAGCGCAACTTCTTGGGAGGTTGAAGTGGAGACTGGGGCTATTTCAACTATCTCTAGCGGTGTTAGCGTAAATACAATACGTAAAATAGGTGGGGGTCAGCTTAATCTTACAGGTACTGGCTATTCCGTGGATTTTATAGAAGTAGCTGATGGGCAAGTTTATGTGCACGATGCAGCCGGTCTTTATTTAAGGCAGCCAGTATGGCTAACTGCTGGTATCTATCCAGCAAAAGAAACGCACTTTTACGTAGAAGTAGCGGCAGGAGAGAGCGCGACTGTAAGTGCGCCAATCATCGTGGCGGTGCTGCATAAAACAGGCGACGGTACTGTTGATTTTAACTGCTTGGGAACTCGTGTTGATTATTTGAAGATAGAAGCAGGACGTGTCATTACTGATAATACTGATCTTATTCCATTATTGGGGCTTGACCTGGGCGGTATATTGTCAGTCACTACTGATATTACTGTTCCTGACGTGGCATTAACAGCCAACGGAACAATAGAAAGTACCAACGATATAACCCTGACATCTCTTGTATTGGCAGGATATACATTGACTACCAATGCAGGCGGAAAAACTATTCTTACACAATTAGACACAACTACAACAGGAGGAACGATTTCAAACGCTGATGAGTTAACTCTTAATGGCGCGGTTGGCACAAACTTGCTAACAAAGATTGGTGCGGGGACAATGCAAGTGCCTGCAAACCTTAGTGGTGCGTCAGTACCAGTTACTGTTAATGAAGGTGCAATGCGAGTAAGTGGAAGCGGTAGATTACCGACAGCAGCTATGACAATTGGTGCTATCAGTACTGCTGGAGCTATTTTCCAATTAAGTGAAAGTGCTGTTCCTACCGTTCCAACAGCCGGAGCGGTGCCGGGTGCAATGGTAGTACAGCAATATGGTATACTTTCGGTGGATGCTGGTCTTGCAGTTCCAGCAGATAGTGATGCTGGCGACGTCTTTACAGGCACTTTGAAGTTTAACTCCGGGTCTGTATTAAAGCTAGGTGATGGATCAAGTTGGGCACGCGATATGACAATTGGTGCAGCATTATAAATCCTTTCCGTTGAAAAACGGAGCATGCTTACAGCCCTCAGTCAAATTGAGGGTATTTTTCTAGATTCTCTATGGCTTTGCCATAGAGAATTTCTTTAATAGTGCTTGAATTCTTGGTAGGAAAGCTACCTGTTCATAACAGTTTTAAGTATTTTTAATCCTTAAAATATGTATATATTTATTTGTTAAAATTTTTTGACCAATGAATTTAATGTTCCATAAACCAGTTGTGCTTTCTAAGAGCATATCTAAAAAACTATAAGCAATGCTGCCGCGTTTTACAGGTGCTATTTCCTGATAGCAACAATGACGGCCACGTATGCGGTTTGAGCTATCTAGTAACCTCAGTTCTATATTACCAACATCTTTATTATTTAAAATAGAATCTACAATGGCAACATGCGCTCCCGATGGAGCATTTTCGACTCTGGTTGTCGGATCAGGATTATAGTCTCTGTCAATATAGATAAATAGATCGCCAGCTTGAACATCGAGAACATCAATTTTGTCCCAATATTTTAGGTGCTCAAATGGCAATAGAGAATAATAATAAGGTATAAAATGTGATGTTCTATGTTCTTCCGGTATTCTTTCTAGAAGTATTGCGTGATTTTCTAATAATTCTTGATATGCACAAGGGGCACTGTGCGCAAGAACATTATTTACAAATTGGAAGCAAGAACTTGGCTCTCCTTGAATTGCTGCAAGTGACTTTGCATAGCTAACATGATCTAAATCTTCGCAACTTAACAGCTGGCTTACCATGAGTGAGAAAATAATTTTTTTGAAAGTGAACGATTTTTTAAAATTAATACGTTGAGCCCAACATATCAGACCTAGTAACAGCACGCAATCTGCTAGCATCTGATGCTATTTCAATTTTCTTTGAAAAAAGAATGGAGTGGTTTTTCAAAAAGGACTAGTGTAACGTCAGTTATTTCATAAAAATATAGTCGTAATGCTTAAGCATTTTGCAAAATTTAAAGCTCTATTTGTTATTATTGTATGTTTGTTGAACGTGCACGGAGCAGCAGAAAATACCAACGATAAAGTGTTCACTTATGAGTTAGCACTAGCAAAGTGTGACGAGCTTAATTTAAAACCTCAAACACCGGAAGCAGATGGACGTACTCAAACCCTAAATAAAAAAGGGGCAGCGACAGCAAAATTTGATTATGCATCTATAGAATTTTTAAAATTTGCTAAAGGAAGATCAGTATTAGAAATTGGTGGTACATACGGTAATGTCATGCTTACTGCTTTGCAGCAGAGCAAAAACACCAAATATACGCTTAGTGATTTAGATGGACGGCACTTGTTTATTGCTGCGAAAAGATTAGCTGAGAAGATTAATGAGAATAAATTGAGCAGTGAGAGTGCGAAGCAAGTGCAATTTATTCAGGCTGATATTACAAAATCCCATGATATAAATAATATTGGCACATATGAGGCTATTTTTGTCGGTAGGGTATTGCATTTCTTAACTCCAGAACAATTGGAAATGACAGTTAAGCATTTGTTTCTTCTTTTAAAGCCAGCAGGACGTATTTTTATTGTGGCGATAACTCCATACGTGAAACGTTATGAGAACTTTATTCCTGAATATGAAAGGCGAGTGGCGGCAAAAGAAGCAAATCCTGGGTTTGTTCAGTCATTGCGCGCTTATATGAATGCTAATGTGACAACTCAAGAACAGCGTGACAATATTGCAGATGAGCCTTTCTTTTTCTTAGACGATAAGGTCTTAAGATCTGCTTTTGAAAACAATGGTTTTAGAATTATTGAATGCAAAATGATGCCGCTTAGTTATAAGTCAACATCGTGGGAGTTAGATAAGCGTGAAAATGTTATACTAATCGCAGAGAAGAAGTAACGTAATTTTGTAAGATCAAGAAAACCAGGATGGATAGTTTTTTAAAAGGCGTAGTTTTAGAATCTTATGGCAGTGAGTCACATCATAAAAGTAATAGCTATGAATTAGCTGATATTTCTATAAAAAATGGTGTAATTGAAAAAATTGACCGCACTGCCATAAGCGCTTTTGATATTTCAGTAGAACATTTTTTTGTCACTCGCGGTTTTGTTAACAGCCATTTGCATCCAAATCAGCTACTCGATCGTCGTATGCTAGACGAGCTATCGATTACTCATCTGCTAAGCGCTATGCATACAGTTCAGAAAAAGAACGATGAAGATCGTTATCATCAAGCTATTTTTGTTCTCCTTGATGCTTTAAAAAGTGGCGCAACAAGTGTGTACGCCATAGCATCAAAACCGGAACCAGTCATTAGGGCCTTCAACGATATTGGCATTACCGGTGCCCTTAATTGCGTTTTTAACGATGTTTGGGAAGGCAAAGGAAATGTTCCTGCTCAAATTAGTTTAGAAGATGTTGAAAAACAATTTTCAAAATATTTTGAATCGAACTGCGACAATTTGAAAATTCACATTGGGTCTGCTTCTATTTTAACTGCCTCGAATGAATTGCTGACTTTATTCAATGACATTGCCATAAGGTATAATACCAGAGTTAATATTCACATGAGTGAGGGTATAGAATCCGTTGAAGCATGTCGTAAAAACCGTGGCACAACACCTGTTCGTCTATTAGAAAATCTTGGGGTTCTGAACGAACGATGGAACCTTATTCACGCTACAACTGTTGATGAAGAAGAAATTCAAATTATTGCTCGTTCAGGTGCATCAGTCATTCATTGTCCTGTTAGTAATGCAAAAATCGGTGTGGGTATTGCGCCAATGTTCGATTTTCATAAAAATGGCGTTAATATCGCCATAGGAACAGATGCTTGTTCCAACAACAATACCAATAATATTTTGAACGAAGCCTATTTTGCTACGCTTTTGCATAATGGCGTGCGTAAGGACCCATTGGTTTTTAGTGAAGAAATTATTTTTGATTGGCTAACTACCAATGGCCTGAAGATTATTGATTCTCCTAGCACTGGAAAAATAGAGGTTGGTCAGCGAGCTGACTTATTATTATGGTCACTAAAAAATCCATGCTTTGTGCCATTGCCTTATGGAAAATTACGTTCGGTTTTAATCAACAATGCGCCGGATGCTAAGCCACATACAGTTATGCTTGCAGGAAAAAAAGTTATAGAAAACTATACTTGCACCAATGATCTAGAAAAAATTGCAACGGATGCTATTCATGCATGGGTAAGAAAGGGGCTCTATAGTGAGGCCCCATCTCCTCCACTGAACTAGTGATATTTGCCTTGCTCTTTTAGCTACTGATTTTATTTTTTTGTGGACACAGATAAACAAGGCAAACGGCTAAAAATAAATTAGCAATCCACTTGTCTATGTTATCAAGTGTCACGTATAAAAATGCATTATTAAAGCTAGTAGTATGCATAAGGATAAAATTCATAATTGGTTGCCTGATTAAATCTCCTTAAATTCTAAAATATCACCAGGTTGACAATTCAAGGCATGGCAAATGGCTTCAAGGGTCGAAAATCGCACCGCTTTGGCTTTACCTGTTTTTAAAATCGATAAATTTTGAATGGTAATACCAACAGTTTCTGCTAAATCTTGCAGCTTCATTTTACGACGAGCCAGCATAACGTCTAAATTTATAATAATAGGCATAAAATACTCCTTAAACGGTTAGCTGGTTTTCTTCTTGAAGCGCTTGTGCTTGTTGCATAACCATGGCGATGACAATGATTAATAGTCCGCAAAGAATGACTTCCAAATTGGGGGTGCCAAAGGAAAGCGTAATGTAGCGGTGTCCGGGTGGAGAAATTAAGGTTGCAGCCATCACCATCAGTCCTTCTTTTAAGGGAATAATGAAAATGCCATTAAACAAAGTTAAACGCCCAATTTTTTTGTAGATAATTGGATTAGCTGACGTGAAAATCTCGCCCTGACTATAATTCCCAAAAAGTTTGTGCAGTAACATATAGCCTAAAATATAGGGTGCAGATCCAAGTAAATTGCCAATAAATGCCACCACCTTAGCGATAAGACTTAATTCGACCTCTGCTAAATTAACCAGGCCTTCAGGAGTTACAATGGGTTTTAGTATCATTCCGATTTGTACCAGTGCTTTTACTGGTTGCCAGTCAATTAATAGCCATTGCAGGCAGATAAATACTGGCACGGCAAAGGTTAAAAAGTGAAAGATCGTTTTAAGGCGACCGCTTAGTTTTTGTAGGTTATCCATAGGAATACTCAGTTGTGTTAATAGCCCGAGTATACTTAATAATTTGCGATATTCAACTAAAAATTATCGTTTATCAATAAATTTTTGTTGTTTGTTAAAAATTTAAGGGCTTTGTTGTACTACTGATATATTCACGTAACCCAATTGTTGTGTGCATTTTTTTAAAAATTCGCTAGACACAAACATATGAAAGTCTTTGAAAACAATATTTTTTGTTTCACATAAGCTGGCAAATGCTTTAACTGCTTGCTCTGAATTTAGTGAGACGGATCCTATATTTCTATTCTTTAAGGCTTGTTCAATTTCTGCATCAAAATTTGCAACTGGTTCTGTTTTGTAGAGAACAACTTTTGACATTTGAAAGCCAAACTTAGAAAGCTCTTCGGCTATGTCATGACGTAAATGCTTACCACACCCGAAAACAATTACACCATCTTCAGGATCAAGATTATTTTTAATCCAGTTAATTAAATTGAGCGCACAGGGGTAGGGCTTGTCTGATGGGGAGGTGCATTTTATAAACCCCACATTTTTAGCTGCTGTTGCGGTGGCATTGCCTACTCCATACACTGGAATGCTGCGGTCCCAATCAGAATTTTCTAAAGATTGTGCGCCATTAACCGAAGTCAAAACAATCGCTTGAGGAACAACATCTAGCTGTTTTACGGGTAACAATCGCACGCTTAGCAATGCTTGATGGTGCACAGTATATCCGTGACGATCCCAAAGTGCTTTTTCTTTACTCGTAGGTGAACGAGTTTGAGTCAATAAAATACCAATTTTTTTAATCTTATCCATGGATGGAGTATGAGGATTTTTAAGCATTAGAAAAAGTTTTTTTTAATTTTATTAAGTATATAGCGAGGAATAAATTTTACACCCTCTTCTTCCGTACCACTAGGAAATTTATTTTTCTGTACAACATTGAAAATCTCTGTGATATTACGCGCATAGCAGATTCAACATAAGGTCATGCCATGGATTGGGATAGATTAAGAGTTTTTCATATTGTTGCGCAAGCAGGAAGTTTAACTGACGCCGGGCATGCACTAAATGTTAGTCAATCCGCTGTAAGCCGGCAAGTAAGTAGTCTTGAAACAAGCATTGGTGTCAGCTTATTTAATCGCCACGCCCGTGGTTTGGTGTTGACCGAACAAGGTGAACATCTTTTTAGAATTACTCGCATTATTTTTGCACATGTTAATGCGATTGGTACAATTATTAGTGAATCACGAGATGGCCTATCTGGCAGTTTGAGAGTGGCAACCACCATAGGTATTGGGTCGGTATGGTTGGCCTCAAGACTTAAAAAATTCATGCAAAATTATCCAAAATTGCGATTGAATATTCAACTGACAGATGACGATGTTGATTTTACAATGCGTGAAGCTGACGTTTCTATTAACTATCATGAAGCCTCACCAACAGATGACGTGATTCAAAAAGAGCTTGCGAATATTCGTATGGGCGTATATGCCAGCAAAGAATATATTCAAGCGCACGGAATGCCTAAGACACCTGAAGAGCTTGATCAACATCGATTGATTGCATTTGGAGAATCTGGAGCGCCGGCTGCAAATGCAAGTTGGTTATTGCGTTTTGGAACAAAACCTGGAGTATTGCGTGTTCCTTACTTATCTATCAACAATGCTTATGGAATGCTTCAGGCTGTGAAAGTAGGTATTGGTGTTGCGATTTTGGCAGATTTTATAGCTGCTGATCACGATGATTTAATTGAGTTATTTACTGATGTGCTGACACCTACAATGACAATGTACTTTACTTATCCAAGCTCCTTAGATGGTTTGGGTCGCATTCGGGCTTTACATGAATTTGTTAAATCTGAGCTAGAAAAAAAACCAAAATAACACTGTATTTTTAGTTAGAGTAGAGTATATTTCAGGGCTGCTAAATTCTGTATTTTTGCGTCTGTTGGGCAAGGATTTCCTTCCTTAACTAAATAGTAATATTTCCATCATATATTAAAATAATACGGTTTAATTGTTTGCTGTAAGTATCAAAAACTCGCTTTCCGTCAAAATTCGGGGAGCGAGTTTATTTTTGATCTAAATCAATTTAGTTAATGGAGAAATTCAATGCAAAAATTCTTGTTAAGTTTAATACTAATAGGTGCACTTGCTGCAAATTTTGATGACAGAAAGGGAGAAGATTTTGAGACATCTATTGGTGTAGTGCATCGTTCAAGTACAAAATTATTTTTAACTGAGCCTGATGAAATAACAGTACATAAAATGAAGAAGAATAATTTCATAATGTTCAAGTCTGGATCAACAGTTGGTGGCGTTGTTTTAAAAAAGAGATTATTAATTTCACATGCAATGACAAGGGAAGAACTAGTTATGGCTCTTGCCGAATATATTGTGTAATGAGATCAATCAGCTTGTGGTTATGGTTTCGAAGTACTTTTTCAACAATTGGTAATTAAGAGTATGGCCAGGATTACAGGCCTCGTAGTGGCCAATTAATACATATTCTGCTAATGCCATATCACCGATGGCATCTAGTAATTTATGACGAACAAGCTCGTCGTTATACCGCAAACCATCTTCATTCATGACAGCACCTTTGTGGATCACAACGGTGTTGTCTAGAGATGCGCCTTTAGCAAGCCCCGCTGCCCATAGTTTTTGAGCATCTTCATAGAAACCAAAGGTTCTGGCTCTAGAGATGAGGGTAGTGAAATCATCCTCATGATATGAAAACTGTTGAAATTGCTCCTGTGTTAAACCTTCATACCTGTCAGTTGGGATAAATTTCACACTGAATAGGTTGGTATCATGAGGGCTTAATTGAGCCCATCCGTTCTCATTTTCAACTCTTACTGTTTCGGAAATTTTTAGACTATGTCGTCGTTTTGCCTGGCGGATAATATTTGTTTCTAAAATGCCTTTGCAAAATTCTTCCGAGCAACCATCCATAATCGGCACTTCAGGACCGTCGATTGTTATTAAGGCGTTTGTGATTCCGGTTCCATAAAGGGCAGCTATTATGTGCTCAACCGTTGCCACAGATACTCCTGATGAATTTGAAATAGTTGTGCACATGTTTGTGGTGCTCACCATTTGCCAATTAGCTCGAATGCGGTTTGGTTGATCTTCAATGTCTGTACGTTCAAAAATGATTCCGTGGTCAACTGCCGCAGGGTGTACAATCATGCAAACAGCTTTTCCTGAATGCACACCAACACCATGAAAAATGACAGGATTTGATACTGTATGTTGATTAAGAAAATCCTGAGATGGAAGTTTCTTCCCGGCATGCTGATGGATGTTCATCACTTTTGACAAAGTATTAGAAGTATTATCGACTATAGAATACATTACATCTCCACTAGTGTATGATGCCTTAAACACGGAATAGATTTCAAATGAAGATATATTACTAAATTTTACCTTTTTGAGAATTTATGGCGCAAAATTTCCCAAAATTTGCTAGATTTATGGACGATGATTGATATAATTTTTAATTTAAATTCTATTGCTGATGCGGCAAAACAAATTGCTTTCAAACTAACTCCTGGTTTGCCTTTCTTGTTATATGGTGAAATGGGTGCTGGCAAAACTACATTAACAAAACATATAGTCTCGGCCTTAGGATGTGTGGAACAAGTCACAAGCCCAACTTTTACCATTATGCAATCATACTTAACAAACACTGACACAGTATGGCACGTTGATTTGTATCGCCTAGATGACGTGTATCACATTGATGAACTTGGCCTTGATGAGTTAAATAGGCACGATATGATGATTATTGAATGGCCAGAACGCCTGGGCTATAAAATATTTTCTCAATACTTGAAGGGAACATTATCGATTCAATCGGATAGCAGTAGAAAGCTTATTTTGGAGACTATAATATGAACCAACGTATTCCTCATTTTTGGGGGCAATATGACCACTTTCATAAGCAATTTCTTACCGCTGATTTTTCGCCTCGTAAATACTTTCGGTGGCAAAAAGGGGATATGTCATTAGTACTGATGGATTGTCCTGATTTAAATTCTCTAAAAGCATTTATAGACGTGGGGCACCACCTAACGTCACAAGGATTAAGCACACCAGAAATTATAGAAGCGGACACAGATAGTGGTTATCTTCTTTTAGAAGATTTTGGCGACGCAACTTTTACAAAGGTATTGCAAGATAGTCTTGGTCGCGAGCACCATATTTATAAATCTGCAGTTGATGTTCTTGTTCATCTACATGAACGAACTGAAGCTCCATTACCTTTTTTAAAAATATATAACACTGATTTTGGCCTTAATAAAGCACGGCAATTTTTGACTTATTATTACCCTAAAGTGATGGACGAAGAGGCTTCAAATGCAGCTGAGGACGATTTTATTAATGTTTGGACAAAAGCTTTGGAATTAGCCTTGCAAACAAAAAAAAGCATTTTTTTACGTGATTATCACGTTGATAATTTAATGGATTTGCCAGAGCGATCAGCGCCTAAAAACATTGGATTACTTGATTTTCAAGATGCTGTGTGGGCACCAGTGGCAGGTGATTTGGTTTCCTTACTGGGAGATGCTAGACGAGAGATTTCAAAGGATCTAACCGAACTGATGTGGAAAAGATTTTTAGATGCTCACCCCAAAGGGGATCACCAAGAAATATATATCGCCGGTAATATTTTAAGTGCAGTACGGCAAGTGCGCATTCTTGGGCTCTTTACGCGTGCAGCTAGTGAACGGGGTGATAAAAGGTTTTTAAATCGAATTCCCCACCTTTGGAATCTCTTTGAAAAATGCTGCACAATTGAAGAGTTGAGACCAGTCAAACAGTGGTTCGATATCAACGTACCACAACTAAAGCGGGTGATTCCAAATATATGATGAACATTTCTTCAACAGCAATGGTACTAGCCGCAGGTCTTGGTAAGCGCTTGGGCGATATCACAAATAATACCCCTAAACCGTTAGTGAAGATTGGCAATACTTGCTGCTTAGATCTTTCTATCGAGGCTTTAAAACAAGCAGGATTTAAGCGGATTATCATTAATACTCATTATTTTGCTGAGCAAATTGAAAGCCATATAAAACGCTATAGTGATTTAGAAATACTTCTAAGTTATGAGCCAATATTGCTTGAAACAGCAGGAGGAGTGCGTAACGTTTTGCCTGAATTTGGCGGTAAACCGTTTGTTGTTGTTAATGCAGATATGTATTGGCAAGATTCTAACCCATCAATTATTCATCGTATGGTTGATGCTTGGAAAGAAACTGATGATTTTTGTCTGTCAGTTACGTCTTTGAAAAATGCAAAAGGTCACTCAGGTATGGGAGATTTTGTTTTTGAAAATGGGTTATTACGCAGACCTACAGAAGATGACCTGCCGTCTAGTCGCTATGTATATATAGGTGTTCAGTTGGTGAATCCGCTGGTCATTGAGCCTTTAAATATTGAATCGTTTTCTTTGTCAGGTTTGTATTGGAAAGCCTCAGAAAAAAAAGCTTTGAGAGGCGTCATATTTGATGGAACATGGATTGATGTTGGCAATGTTGACGGACTGACAGTGGCTAGAGAGCTTGTTACGTAATAATTTGTAATTAACCAATTCTTAATACGGAATATGAGATCATAAAGATGCCAAAAAAGTATCTTGTGTATCATGAACAGTATATTATTTTTCTTAGCTCTGATGATAAATACTTTGTATGCAGCTGTTGATACGCAGCCTGAACATCGTGCTAAAAGCGTTTATTCTTCATCTAGGCAGTCTTATTGGGCTGAGCAGCAAGAAGAAATGGAACAAAAAAAACGAAAAAAATATCGTTTGGGTAATACAGCAGGTAAAGAAAAAGGTGCTAATAAACGTCAACTAGTGCCAATGACGACATCTTCAACAGAAGATAAAATACGCTTAAGTTCTGAGCCATCTCGCTATAATCCTAAAAATAGCAATGACCTTAACCCTGAGTCAAAAGATACTCATAAACAAATAAGGATGCCTGACTTTTTGCCTCAGTACCAAAAGCCTTAATGAAAAAATTAGCTTTTCCACATTTGTTAATAAAAAATTTAACAAAAATTGTCATAATAAAATAAAATACCAACATAATTTTTGTGAATTCAGCAAGCGCATTTAATAAACTTGATTTTTTAAAGCCACTACAGCGTGCACGTCTTGCAACCGTTGCGGCTGAAGAAACTATTCAAGTTGGTGATATCATTTTTAAAGAAGGCTCTGATTCAGATTTTTTTTATGTGCTGTTATCAGGAAAGGTTGAAATTCGCAATAGCCTTCGTAGTGAAATGATCTTCCGAAATGATTTTTTTGGTACAGAGGTGCCTTGCGGTATTGAGCAATATCTTTTTACAGCTACAGCTTTAAGCAAATGCAAAGTCTTAAAAATTAAAAAAGATATTCTGTACGATACAATTGATTCCTTTGATTTACAGAAATTTCAAAAGCGATTTTTACAAAACTTTGTCGGAACATTTTATCCAAAAAAATTTTTAGTATTTAAGAAAGACCTTGCTGAACGCTTGTTTATCCAAGCAAATCGATTTTGGGTTGATGGTCTGGGGTGGATTTTAGCGGCAGTTGTGCCGTTTATTGTTTATTGGTTCCTCAACAAAACTAGTATGAATTATCAAAGTCAGGTTTTTTTATCTATTCTTTCTGCTTGGTCAATTATTGCATCCTTCCGTTTGATGTCAGATTACGTTGCTACAATGGCAACAATTTTTTTGTTAATTGGAGGTGGTGTTGTAAAAACAAAAGTCATTTTGGCAGGGTTTAGTTCAAGTAATTTTATTGTAGCCTTGAGTCTTTTAGGACTTTCAAGTGTGTTGATATCATCGGGCGTCGTTTATAGGATAATGCTTAAGATTTTGAAATTCTGTCGTCCAAGTTATTTTGGAGATAACATTATTATGCTTAGCATTGGCGGGTTGCTGACACTTGGTGTTCCATCGTTTATGTTGCGTGCAGACATGATGAAAATTTTTTATCATGATACGCTTCATATTCGTAATTTATCAGACAGCTCACCGCAAGCTCAAGCGTTAGGTTTTAGTGCTTACTGCGGAGCAGGAATTTTTTCTCAAAGTATACTAAGTGCTTCTATGATGCATTTTGTTTTATTAGGGTTATTTTGGGGGCAATATGCAACTCAATTTGACTGGTGGGGATGGTTGTTTGCATCTTTAGGTTCGCTTGCCGTATTGCTATTTGGGTATCTTATTTTAGTAGGTTTTTATTTTGGTGAAACATCTTATCCAAAAGTAGAAAATGACAAATTGCGTAATACACATTTGAAAAATATTTTGGACATCCTAGGGCCAACATCTCCAACTGAAAAAGCATCATTCATTTGTATGTTTGGAGCAATTCTTAGTCTGGCAACACTCAGTGTGCATGGCATTGCGCCTGATGTTATTTGTTTATTGATTTTATTGTTTCTTTTTGCTTTTCAATTCATGAACGATAAAGGGTTTCAAACTCGCATTAAATGGGATTTTCTAATTTTTATGTGTGGGCTCTCAGGTATTGCTTTTGCTGCCAATGATGTAGGGCTAATTGGTTGGTTAGAAGATAACACAAAGTGGATGACTGAGTATTTGAATCACCACTTTTTTGAGCTAACAACATTTTTGATCATTTTTGCTCTTATAGCTCAGCTTATACTGCCAAGAGATGTGAACATAAATATATTAAGCATTATGTTTATTCCTTTATTTCAAAAAAATGGAATGAGTCCTTGGGTAGCTGTTTATATTATTAATACGGTTGGTAGAATTTGGTTTTTTGAATACCAAGAACCTGAGTACCGAATTTTTGCTAAGTATGGCAAAAATCACTCTGTTGATTTTGCTAAAAAACTTAAAAGTTCACGATTAAGTTTGAATCTATTCTACATTCTCTCAATTTATGCTGGGATTTTTTACTGGAAATGGATTGGGGTTTTACCATGGTAGACAATCTGCATACCGTAAAAATTAAGTCATTAATTATAAAAATGTTAAAAGGATTGGTGTTTTCAAGTCTTTTAGGGATTTTGGTTTTATACAATGTAAGTAGACCAAGAATTATGATTGTGCATAGCTATGATCCAACTATGGATACAGTTAAAGATTTTGACAATGGTACAAAAAAAATTTTAGAAAATGAATTTGAACCTCTTGTTCAAATTTATTATGTGAACATGCTGAATAAAAGTACGATTAAGCAGAAAATTAATGCAGGGGTTGAAGCAAGAGCTTCAATTGACCGTTTTAGACCTAAAATTTTAATTGCTGTAGGGGATGAAGCCCAAGAATTTGCTGCGAAGTTTTATCTTGATAAAAAAAAGACAAAAGTAATTTTTGCAGGTGTAAAAGGAGATTTTAAAAAATTTGGTTACATTCCAGGTAAAAATGTAGGAGGTATTATAGAAGTTCCGCAGGTACAAGAACTTAATGCTCTAATTAATAGTATGTTTCCAGGGAAGAAAAATATTCGTTTAGCTCATTTAGGCGATACTTCAACCATTGTAAATTTAACAGAAAAAATTTTAGTCCAGCATGCATGGAAAAATGTCAAATTTCAGGACTCAATAACGGTGAATGATTCAGTAAGTTTTAAGAGAGCTGCTATGCTTTTGAGTCAGCGTTATGATCTGCTTTTGATTTCAAGTTATAAAGGATTAAAAAAAGATTTTAATGTTGATGATGAAGTTGCTTCTGACGAGATAATGAAGTGGGTTCTCGAAAATACTTCTATCCCCATTATTTCTACACTTGGCTACGCTATTGAAGAAGGTGCAGGAGTTGCCATTGTATCATCTGCTTATGATCAGGGTATGTTGGCAATGAGTTCTGCTTTGGCAATGCTTAAAAAATCATCTTACTTTCCCAATATAACGTCTAGGGTTTTATCTGTATTTCTTAATGATGATCACATATCTGAGCGCCAGATTTGTGTTCCCTCGATTTATAGGTCATTTGCTGTAGGTACACAAAAACTATATGGACATAACAATGCTCAAGAGGCTGGTCTATGAATATAATTATAGCTTTGATGTTTATGTGTTGTTCAGTGGAAGGCAGAATTCAGATTCGCCAAACTGGGTCATCATCTGTGTATCCGTTTGCAATCAAAATAGCACAGGAATTTTCTAAAAAAACAGATAATATCTGCCCTTTTGTTGAAAGTACAGGTACAGGCAGTGGGTTTGCGGATTTTTCTCAAACTCACAATGGTTTCGGATATGACATAACTAATGCCTCAAGACCAATTAACCAAAAAGAACTTGCGAAATGCAAGAAAGCAGGAATCACTTCAATTTTGGAAGTTTGTATTGGAATTGATGGTATTGCTTTGGCGACTAAGAAGAATTTAACTGGTTTCAATGCCTTACGTTTAAATGACCTTTTTACAGCAATTGTTAAAAAAATTAAGAATGCCAAAGGTGAAATTATTGATAATCCCTACCTAAAATGGAATGAAATTAATTCAAATTTGCCCGATTTGCCTATTCGTATTCTAATTCCTTCGCAATCTCATGGTTCACGCAATGCCTTTGAAACTATGGTTATGCATGAAAATGATGTCCGAAGCGGAATCGAGGTACGTGAAATAAGTGATTATGAAGCTGCTGATAGTCATCATCTCCTGTTTGATTTTTTGGATAATAACCAAGCCACAATGGCCTTTGTCGCTGCTAATCTTTTGGATAATTGTGTGCAGATTAAAGCAATGCAAATAGATGGAATAGAGCCTACTTATTCAACTATTCAAAACGGTACTTATCCAATGGTGCGTAAGCTATTTATTTATGTTAGAGAAGACACTAAAACAGAAGGCCTACAGAATTATGTAGATGAATGGCTGAGTCCAGCTGCTATTGGTAAGGATGGGTATCTTACAAAAATGGGATTGGTTCCTCTTTTAGAAAACGTTCAAAGACGTAGAAAACTTTGATTTTATAAGTTGGCACAACTTTTGCATATTAGGACAAAAGGAGGTGTCATGAGTAAGTTTTTAATAGTACTGAGTTTGTGTTTTCTGTCTCTATCTGCAAACTCACAATACAATTCATTTATAGCAATGCAAGAAAATGCCCATGGTATCCCGACACTTTTATTGCGAGCTGTTTCAAATATTGAATCGGGTAGGTCAATAGGCGGGTCTCTTGCTCCATGGCCTTGGACAATCAATGTCGAAGGAAAGGGCTATGTATTTAAAACTAAGCAAGAAGCGATAAAAGCTGTTGAAAAATTTCAGCGAATGGGTGCTAAAAGTATTGATGTAGGAATTATGCAAATTAATCTACGTCATCATCCAACCGCGTTTCGTAATCTTGAAGAGGCCTTTGATCCTCACTAGCAGATATAAAAAGAGAACCAAAAGTGACAAAATATATTACTCCGAACGAAATACGACCTTTTGCTAAGGTTAAGAAGGTTTACTATTCTCTAGACGGTAATACTCCTTCTCATTCTATGAATTCTGAGAGGTCTAGCTATTCGTTGGATAACGCATCCAGTAGGCAGTATTATTCTCTAGATTAATTTTGTGTGGTCTTTTTATACTAAATGGTATATTTTAATAAAATATGTACTTTTTGGTATAAAATGAATCTCGATTCGTATATTTCTTTTGGTCAATCTTATGTTCGTCTTCTTGCACCTTTAGCTGAAGTTGTAATTCATGATATTGCAACCAACTCCATTTGCTTTATCGAAGGATGTTTATCTAAACGTAAAGTTGGAGATCCATCGTTTTTGGATGCTAATCTAAAACAGTTAGAGCAACAAATTGATCAGATTATTTATCCCAAAATTAATCTTGACGGAAGAGTTATCAAATCAATTTCTATTTCTATTAAAAAGGATGATTTTATAGTAGCGGTGATGTGTCTTAATGTGGATGTGTCAGTGTTTTCGCAAATGCAGCAGCTAGCACAAGCATTTTTGATTCCCTCAAATAATCAGCCTGAAGCTCTTTTTAAAAATGATTGGCAGGAAAAAGTGCATCAAGTACTTTATCACTGGTTAAACAAAGAAGAATTAAGAGTTGAATCCCTTACCAATGTAGAAAAAAAAAGAGTTGTCCAAGAAATGTACACTCAAGGAGCATTTCGTGAAAAAAAAGCAGCTGACTACATCGCCAGTATTTTAGGACTAAGTCGGGCTTCAGTGTTTAACTACTTAAGAGAATTAAGGAAAAAAAATGTTTAAAAAATTTAAGTTAGAAGAATATTTAGCAAGGTACGAATTTAGTGCTCCTTACTTAATGTGCAGTTCTGACCCTCAAACTATGCTTATGAAAGATGTGTTGGCATTAGCTTCAACGCAAGAAAAAGAAATGTGGGATAACTTATCACTTTCTTATACAACTCCTGAAGGTCACCCACTTTTGCGTGAAGCCATTGCAACGCAAATGTATCAAGGTTTAGATAAAGATCAAATTTTATGTTTTGCGGGAGCTGAGGAAGGAATTTTTTGCACTCTGTTTGGAGTGGTGGAACCAAGTGATCATCTTATAGTCATCACACCATGTTACCAATCATTGTTAGAGCTTCCCAAAGCAAAGGGATGTTCAATTACAACTATTGATTTACAGGAAAGCAACAATTGGCAACTAGATTTAAACGCTATAAAAGCAGCGATTAAACCCAATACAAAATGGTTGGTGATGAATTTTCCTCATAATCCTACAGGACAGGTTATTGCTCCAAATGATTTGACTGAGCTTGTACAAATTCTTGACAAGCACGGCATATGGCTATTTTGTGACGAAGTCTACCGTCTAATGGGTGCATCTGACACCGTGTGGGCTGATCCAGTTGCGTGTGTTTATCCAAAGGCATTATCTCTTGGGGTGATGAGTAAATCCTTTGGTATGGCAGGACTTAGAATAGGCTGGATAGCTTGCCAAGATAAATCCATGCTTAAAAAACTAGAGCATGTAAAATACTATACATCCATTTGTAATAGCGCGCCGTCGGAAATTATTAGCTTAATTACGTTACGTCAAAAAGACATAATTTTGAGTCGTATTAACGAGACTGTGAATCACAATTTACAGTGCATTGATGCATTTATGAAAACTCATGCTGAGCATTTTTCTTGGGTTCGCTCAAAAGGTGGATGCATTGGGCTTGTGCATTATAAAAAATCTGAACTAGTCGATGATTTTTGTCATCGATTAGTGCAAACAGAAGGAGTTCTTTTGATGCCAGGTTCTATTTTTGATATGAAATCAAATCACTTTCGTATTGGTTTTGGACGACAGAATTTTCCAGAAGTGTTGGATAAATTAAAAGTATTTCTAAAATGACAAGGGTTTGTAATATTGACCAAATCAAAGAAGTAATTGATCTGAAATACGATTACCTTGAGCTTGTCCAATCTCAACAACAGGCTTTTATCGATTTTTCAAATGGACTGATTACTGCTCCATCACCTATACAAATGCTATTTCCAAAAGCCTAAGGTGATTGCCACATCAAGGCAGGGTTTAAAAACAATGGTGATATGTTCATTGTTAAAATTGCCACCGGATTTTATAAAAATAGTGCGAAGGGTTTGCCTGCGGGTGATGGTGCTGTGCTTGTATTTTCGCAAAAAACAGGATTGTTGCAGGCAATTTTATGTGATGGCGGATACCTCACAACCTTGCGTACCGCAATAGCAGCGTGTGTTGCAGCGAAAATAACGCCATGGGATGTGCAACACGTTGGCATTATTGGAACGGGGCAGTTAGCGATTCAAGTTTTGGAATTAATGCTGCTTTTATACCCTCAAGCTGATTTTAGAATATGGGGAAGATCTGTTCAAAAAACTAAAGCAGTTGCTGAATCATATCCTGGAGTGAAAATCTGTGAATCGGTTCAAGAATTAATGCAAAACGGTGGCATTGTCATTACTACAACAGCTAGTACAAAACCAATTATTGATCTAGCTTATGTGAATGGAAAAACTCATATCATCGCCCTCGGCGCTGATGAAGTTGGCAAAAAAGAATGTGACCCACGGCTATTTCAATCAGCTGATATTGTAGTTGTTGATAGTAGGGAACAGGCTGCTCGGTTTGGCGATACCTTTCATGGAATCCAAGCTGGTTTCATAAACATTGAAAAAACAGAAGAACTAGGAAATGTTATTCAAAATGGGATATCTGTTGATGCGAATCTTCTCATCACCGATTTAACAGGAATTGCAGCTCAAGATATTGAGATAGTTGAGTGGATATTAACGTGTTTAGACAAGCGAGAAAAATATGATTGAATCTTCTCTGATTAAGTTGGCGTATGAACGTATCTGTGATTACGTTAGTAAAACGCCCTTTATAGAAAGCGTTATCTTAAGCCGCATGACAGGAGCTAACGTTTATTTAAAATGTGAAAATTTTCAAATCACTGGGTCTTTTAAAATTCGAGGTGCAGCCAATAAACTTCTTACCTATCATGAAGTTCCTAAGAAAGTAATTGCAGCTTCTACAGGAAATCATGGTAAAGCAGTTGCTTATATATGTTCAAAACTTAAGATTCATGCACAAATTTATGTTCCAAATGATGTTAGTGTTATTAAAAAACAAGGTATGCAAGCTTACGGTGCCGAAGTTATCGAAATTTCGAGTGCGAGTTTAGATGCAGAAACATTTGCTCAACATCAAGCAGCAACACAAAATATCCCTCTTATTCATCCCTATGACGATGCTCATGTTATAGCAGGACAAGGAACTATCGCTGTTGAAATGGCAATGCAGGCAGAAATTCCTGACGTTGTTTTTATTGCGGTGGGTGGAGGGGGCTTACTCTCAGGAATAGCTTCATACTTAAAAAGACTTAAGCCTTCAATAGAAATTGTGGGGTGTTTACCAGAAAATTCTCCTGCAATGAAGGATTCTCTTGATGCAGGAAAAGTAATAGAAAGTATTGAATTACCAACTTTATCAGATGGAACAGCAGGGGGCGTTGGATTAAATTCAATCACATATTCTTTGTGCAAACAACTAATTGATTCAATTGTTTTAGTAAGTGAAGAAGAAATTACCCAAGCTATCAGGCTGGTTTTAGAAACTGAACAAATGATTATTGAAGGTGCTGCTGGTGTTGCAGTAGCAGGTTTTTTGAAAAGCTTTAGCAAATATAAAGCTAAGAAAGTTACTATTATCTTGTGTGGGCGTAATATTGACTATGAATTAATAAAAAAAATCATATAGCGTAGGTTTATATTTTGCTTTTAAGCCAGCTTGTGGTGAGAGTTTTAACTAAAGATATTCCTTTTTTGGGAAAAGTTTCATAAGACAAAATTAAGGAATAATTTTGATGGAATATGAGACCTTCAAAAATAACATTATTTCTATATACGGTGATGAAGGCCGAAAGTGGTTGGATGATTTATCCAAATCTGTAAATGAATTTGCTCAGCGATGGCATCTGTCGAGTCTTGAGCCAGTTAAAAATCTTTCATATAACTATGTTCTTTCTGGCTTTCAAGGTGTGCAACCCATTGTATTAAAATTGAGTCTTGATACCAAAGGTTTGAACATTGAAGCTGCTGCCTTAAAAGCATTTAAGGGTCATGGTGCTGTTGATATTATAGACCAAACAGATGGTGCCTTATTACTTGAGCGTGCAGTTCCTGGAGTTTCGTTGAAAGAATTTTTTCCAAGCTGTGATGATGAAGCTATCGTAATTGCAAGTGAAGCGATTAAAAAACTTCACAGCGCATCAAGAATAAATCAAAAAGGGTTTCCAACTATCAACGATTGGCTTACCGCCTTAGATGAACCATGCGAAGAGCTTGGAGAAAAATTGATCAAAGCAAGAACATTGAGAGATGAATTACTAACCACAATGGGTGATCCAATTTTATTGCATGGCGATTTGCATCACGATAATATTTTAGCCTGTGGGAATGAATGGAAAGTTATTGACCCGAAAGGTGTCATTGGTGAGTTATCTTATGAGGTGGGATGTTTTATAAGGAATCCTCTGGAAGATCTGCCAAACAATCTAAATTCTTTGGAAATCATAGCAAATCGTATCGATGATTTTTCACGTCAACTTAATCTAGATGCAGAACGTATACTAAACTGGTGCTTTGTGCAGGCTGTTCTTGCAACTCTGTGGGCTCTGGAAGATAGTGTCGACCCGACTAATTTTAAACGTTTAACAGAAATTTTTGGTAAGTTGATGATTGGGTAACTCTAAAAAGGTCTGAAAATGAAATACAAGATTTTGATATGGGACAACGATGGCACAGTAACTGGCTCAAAAAACCCAAATGATAGCACTGTTAGTGCAAAAATTATTTTGCCTAATGTCGAAAAAACAATGTGTACTACGGATTTTAATTTTATTATTTCTGGGTTTAAATCTCCAGAAAGTGAAGCGCAAAATTTTGATCCAGAGAAAGTGTCAGCAATATTTATTGATCTCATGAATAAGCTTCCAATAAATGCTGCTGCTTTTTCTCCTTGGGGGAGTTGCTTGTTACGTTGTGATCAAACGGTTTGATAATAGTATTCATATTAAAAAAGCCCATGAAGATCCTCGTTACAGAGAATTTATTGGTCAATTTAAAAAACCTGGAATTGGAATGTTCGTTGTAATAAAAGATATTGCCCAAGAAGAATTTGGGCAGATTATTCATAAAAATAATAGCGCTATGATCGGTGATACTTGGCATGATGAGACAGCTGCCAAAGATTTTGGTATTCCTTTTATTGATGCAAAAATCCTCCATGAATAGAAATTCATGATGTGAGTAATTGTTTGTAAAGGCAAAAATTACAGCAGTTTTGTACCTGTAAATCAATTTGTAAAATTTGTGAAAATACTCTGATTTTTCACGTGGTCAGCATTTAATTAAAATTTTATAAATACACACAGCAACGAGATGTCGAGTACATCAATGACAGTAATTTATCGCAAGATGTTAGGGTACAATCCCTTAAACGATTCAGTGTATATGTCCCCCAGGATGAGGAGATATTTTCAAGATAGGTTATGCCAAGAATTGCAGAGTTTGCTTGAAGAAGAGCAATTAATTTCTTCTTCGTTTCCAGAAAATGCTAATCGGGAGCCTGATTTTGTTGACCAAAGTACTATGGATGGTTTGCGTTTTAATCACCATAAATACCAAGAACACGAACAGAATCTACGTCATGAAGTAGAATCAGCTCTGCAGAGACTGGCAGATGGTAGCTATGGATATTGCTCGGCTACAGGTAAACCCATAGGAATTGAACGACTTATTGCTGCACCTCATGCGATGTATTGTTTTGATGTGCAAGCAGAAAAAGAAGGTTACCGGCAAAGTAGCTGGGGGTAGGGGCTATGCTTTCTGATTCTCATGATTAATCAGCCATTTTTTGCGAGAAATTCCTCCACCATAGCCACCTAGTTCACCATTAGTATTGATGATACGGTGGCAAGGGATAATAATGGCAAGTTGGTTGGCGCCGTTGGCATTTGCTACTGCTCGATATGCGGATGGTTTGCCGATTGCTACGGCTTGATCTCCATAGCTTCTTGTTATGCCAAAAGGGATGCGCATAAGCTCTTCCCAGACAAGTTTTTGAAACGGGCTTCCCATAAGATGTATTGATGTTTTGAAATTTTTTAACTTTCCTGCAAAGTACAGCTTCAGTTCTGCTTCAATTGATTTAATGGGGTCAGTAATGCCTGGGATAATGGCTGATTTTGTTTTTAGGCGAAGTCGTTCTATTTCACGTTCTAGGCCACGGCGTTCAACAAATTCTAACAAATACAAAGCTTCATCATCTGCAATTGCAAGCATAGGGCCAAGGGGAGAGTCTAACCAGGATGCCTTAAGAACATTATGATGCTTGTCAAAATTTGTAGGTGCAGCTCCCATGATTTTAGAAAATGCATCCCTAAAGCCACTGCTTGATTCATACCCAGTATCTAATTGCGTATCAGTCACTGTTTTTCCTTCTCGAATTTGTTTCATTGCAATCCCCATACGGCGTGCTCGAGCATATTCTACAAATGTCATATCAAATCTTTTTTTAAATTGGCGACGAGCTGTTGATGCATCTACACATAGTTTATCAAAATCACGAATTTTCCAGCGTTTTTCAGGAGTAGCCTCAACAGCATCAACAAGGATGCGAACCAAATCTGAAACATGGTTGGGATGAGACAGAGGACGGCAACGCTTGCAGGGTCTAAAAGAAGCAAGTAATACTTCTTCAGCTGTTTGATAGAATTCACAATTTTCAAATTTTGGTTTTCGGGCAGGGCAAGTTGAGCGACAAAATACTCCAGTTGTTTTAACTCCTACATAAAATACACCTTCATACTCAGAGTTTTTAGTAAGTAGTGCTTTGTAAAATTCTTGAGTTATCTTAGTTGTTAACATCTTCATTCGATTCACCATAAGCTCAACAGCTTTGATATATCATAATAACTTTAAAAATCCATGCGACCGAAAATCAGGCATTGATTTTTTATTTATTAAAAAATTACCTCTCCAGACTAAATCAACATATTCAACAGACCTAAAATCATATTTGCAATGCCAAAAATAAGTTTGTGAATTGGACCACTGAACATCATTAATGCGCCTATCACAATTACTAAGCCAAATCGTTCAAAGAAATAAAACAATTTATGATTTTGTGGCAAAAAGCAGGTGATCATTCGTCCGCCATCAAGAGGTAAAATTGGTAATAAATTAAAAGCAGCCAAAATCACGTTAATTTGTATAGCCGCATTTGCTACCTCAAGGTTGAAAATTCCTATTTTCCACAGAATGCTTGCAGCAAGGGCTAAAAATATGTTCATTAATGGGCCGGCAAATGCTACGCAAAATACACCAAATCGTTGCGGCCTAAGGTTCATAAAATTTACTGGTACAGGTTTTGCCCAACCAATTAAAAATGGTGCGCCAGTTGAAAATAGTAAAAGTGGTAAAAATATTGAGCCTATAGGATCAATGTGGCAAACAGGATTAAGGCTTAAACGACCTGCGTATTTAGCCGTACGGTCACCAAAAGCATAGGCCATTAAACCATGGCTAAGCTCATGCAGTACTATAGCTACCATTAAACACAGGATTTTTAACAAAATTTCCATAAATACCAATATTATATATTTTAAAACCTAATTAGTGTATTATTAGTGCCACATCAAGTTTGCTTACACATCTTTTGTGTGAAATTCAAGACTTGAAATGCATCTATTTTTGCATATTAATAAGAACACCATCTGATATTGAAAATGTACTTCATTCTTAAGCTTTTGCCAAAGGATTGTGTATTTCTCTTCAGTTAGTGTGAGTCCATTTTATTTTTTAAGCAGTGAGGTTTCAATGAAAATACGCCGTCGCTTTACGGTTGCAGGACAGTCCCCATATGAGGGAATTGATTTTCGCTTAACAGCTAGCGAAATTAAAAATCCAGATGGATCGGTTGTATTTCACCAAGAAAACATTGAAGTGCCTGGTCACTGGTCACAAGTTGCAAGTGATGTAATTGCTCAAAAATATTTTCGCAAAGCCGGCATTCCTGATGATTTAGTTACAGTAAAAGAAGATGATGTTCCCGTTTGGCTTCAACGTAGAAAAGCAAAAGCAGGGAGCTCTGTTCGTAGCGAAAGATCTGCAAAAGAAGTTTTTAGTCGTTTGGCCGGAACATGGACTTACTGGGGATGGAAAAATGGGTATTTTGACTTAGAAGAAGACGCACGTACATTTTATGATGAAATGCAGTACATGTTATGCATGCAGGTTGCAGCACCAAATTCACCGCAGTGGTTTAACACCGGTGTTTATTGGGCTTATGGCGTTGATGGACCCGCCCAAGGACATTTCTTCGTTGATGAAAAAACTGGTCAGCTAAAGCAATCAACGTCTGCATATGAACGTCCACAACCGCATGCTTGTTTCATTCAATCGGTAAAAGATGATTTGGTTAACGACGGCGGTATTATGGACCTTTGGGTTCGCGAAGCTCGTTTGTTTAAATATGGTTCAGGTACAGGATCTAACTTTTCAAATTTACGCGGCTTTGGTGAAAAGCTATCTGGTGGTGGTTATTCTTCAGGTTTAATGAGCTTTTTACGTATTGGTGACCGTTCAGCTGGTGCTATTAAATCTGGAGGAACGACAAGACGCGCTGCTAAAATGGTGGTGCTTGATATTGATCACCCAGATGTTATTAATTTCATTGATTGGAAAGTCATTGAAGAACAAAAAGTTGCAGCACTGGTTACTGGTTCAAAGTTAAACCAGCTTCATTTGAATGAAATTATTTCAGCTTGTATTAACAATGATCTTAAAGAAACAGATCGTTTTGATCCGAAAACTAACCCTGCATTGAAAACAACCATTCGAGCTGCACGCGCTGTATTGGTTCCTGAAAATTACATTAAGCGTGCTATTCACATGGCTCAGCTAGGGTACACTAGTTTCCCATTCCCATCTTATAACACTGACTGGGATAGCGAAGCTTATGGAACAGTTTCAGGCCAAAATTCAAATAACACAGTCCGCGTTACTAATACCTTTTTAGAAAGTGTTTTAGAGAATAAAGAATGGAGCTTAACTTCACGTACAAATGGTGAAGCTGTTAAAACGTTACCTGCAAAAGAATTATGGGATAAAGTTGGTTTTGCTGCTTGGGCATGTGCTGATCCTGGTATTCAATTTGATACAACCATTAACGAATGGCACACTTGCCCAAATAGCGGGCGGATTAATGCATCAAACCCATGTTCTGAATACATGTTTATTGATGATACCGCGTGTAACCTTGCCTCAATCAACCTTGTTACATTGTACAAAGATGGTCAGTTTGACATAGCAGCATTTGAACATGCTATTACCCTTTGGACAGTTGTTCTTGAAATTTCTGTGCTTATGGCGCAATTCCCATCTCGGGCAATTGCTCAGCTATCCTATGATTTCCGTACGCTTGGTTTGGGTTACGGTAACTTAGGTGGTCTATTAATGGCTATGGGTATTGCATATGACAGTCCAGAAGGTCGTTGTATTGCTGGTACGCTCGCGGCAATCTTAACCGGAGTAAGCTATAGAACTTCTGCTCTTATGGCTAAAGAGCTGGGAGCATTTCCAGGGTATGCAAAAAACAAAGAAGCGATGATTCGTGTTATGCGAAACCATCGTCGTGCTGCTTATGGTGAAACTAAAAACTATGAAGGCCTATCAATTCTCCCGGTTCCGCTTCGAGCTAGTGATTGTACAGTTCCAGGATTAATTGAAGCAGCTTGTCAAGCTTGGGATGAGGCTGTTTCATATGGTGAGCAGTTTGGTTATCGTAACGCTCAAACTACTTGTATTGCTCCAACTGGCACTATTGGATTAGTAATGGATTGCGACACAACAGGTGTTGAACCAGATTTTGCCTTGGTGAAATTTAAAAAATTAGCTGGTGGCGGGTACTTTAAAATTATCAACCAAATGGTGCCTTCAGCATTAAAAGTTTTGGGCTACACTCCAGAACAAATGCAAGAAATTGCTAATTATGCTGTGGGTTACGCGTCACTTGAAAAAGCACCTGCTATAAACCACTCAACATTGAAAGCCAAAGGCTTTACTGACAAAGAACTAACAGCTATTTCAGCTGTGCTAAAAGCAGCTTTTGATATTAAGTTTGTCTTCAACAAGTACACTTTGGGTGAAGATTTTTGTAAAAACACTTTAGAACTAACTGATGATCAGCTGTGTGATCCATCTTTTGATATGCTTACTCACATTGGGTTTAGTAAGCAAGACATTGAAGATGCTAACACCTACTGTTGTGGTACAATGACTCTAGAAGGTGCGCCACACTTAAAAATAGAACATCTTCCTGTTTTTGATTGTGCAAACCCTTGTGGTCGTATTGGAAAACGTTTCCTATCATTCGATAGCCATATTGAAATGATGGCAGCAGTTCAACCATTTATTAGTGGAGCTATTTCAAAGACCGTTAATATGCCTGCGCAGGCAACCGTTGAAGATTGCCAATCAGCTTATATGAAATCATGGCGTCTTTGTCTAAAGGCAAATGCTTTGTATCGTGATGGTTCAAAACTTTCTCAACCATTAAGTAGTTTGAGTTTCGACGCAGATGAAGCAGAAGAAATTGCGCAAATGCCACAAACTCAGAAGGCCCAAGTGGTTGCTGAAAAAATTGTTGAGCGCATCATTGAGCGAGTCATCTACGAATCAAAGCGTCAAAAACTGCCAAACCGTCGAGGTGGCTACACGCAAAAAGCTGTTGTCGGAGGCCACAAAATTTATATTCGCACAGGTGAATATATTGACGGAAAATTAGGTGAAATTTTTATTGATATGCACAAAGAAGGTGCTTCATTCCGTTCCTTGATGCATAACTTCGCTATGGCCATTTCCATTGGCTTGCAGTACGGCGTTCCGTTAGAAGAGTACGTAGAGGCTTTCACATTCACTCGTTTTGAACCATCAGGTATGGTTGAAGGAAACGATTGGGTGAAAATAGCGACTTCAATATTAGATTACATCTTCCGTGATTTGGCCATTAACTATCTAGGTCGTCATGATCTTGCGCATGTGCAACCAAGTGACCTAACGCCTGATACTATTGGCGATAGAAGCGACTACATGGTTAATCGTCAAAACGAAAATGAAGAGCCTTTATTAGTTGAAACAACAGTTAGTATTTCCGATGAAACTACTTCAATGAGCGGTTATACGGAAAGTGTTGAAATCAAAGCTACAGGTACCTACGGGGCTTCAAACATTGTATCGTATGCATCATCATCAAAGCGAAAATCAGAAAAATCTACTCAAGCAAAGCTGCAAGGCTATGAAGGTGATTCATGTGGTGAATGCGGTAACTTTACTATGGTACGCAATGGCACATGCTTAAAATGCGTAACATGTGGTTCCACTAGTGGTTGTTCTTAAAACACTGAAGTTGAGCCCCGCTAATTGATAGCGGGGCTCACTCAACGAAACCCAATGAGTTCACGAGATTTTAAAAAATTGAAAAAAGCTTTCGCTCAATGAATAACTAAATTATGCTGGTACCATTACTCAAGATACTAAAGGAAGATGAATGGAACCGTTAAATACTGAATTTATGGTTATTGCAATTGCTTTGTGCACTTATTTTTTTGCGGCAATTCCTTTTGGTTTAGTTTTTGCAAGAATTGCGGGCCTTGGGGACATTAGAAATATTGGCTCAGGAAATATTGGTGCAACTAATGTTTTGCGTACCGGCAATAAAAAAATTGCAGCTCTGACATTAGTTTTTGATGCGTTAAAGGGTACTGTAGCGGTATTAATAAGTTCTTATTTTATTCCAGGTCATGAATATGCGATTGGATTTTTGGCAATTTTTGCTCATATTTTCCCGGTGTATTTGAAATTTAAGGGTGGCAAAGGAGCTGCAACAACTTTAGGGGTTTATTTAGCGTGGAGCCCAAGCTTTGGACTGTTGGTCTTGGCAACTTGGTTGATTACCGCAAAGCTGTTTAAAGTATCTTCTCTATCGGCACTTGTAGCAGCTGTGTCGGCACCATTTTTTGCCTATTTTCTGGGAGTTAACTCAGCAGTAATTCCATTTACTGCCTTAATTGCAGTAACTCTTTTGTATACGCATCGCGATAATATAAAAAGACTTGTTAACAAACAAGAATCAATTATTTCATAAAACATGGTTCAGCTTACACACATTTACACACGGTCTGGCGATAAGGGAAGGACTTCTCTTGGCGATGGAACAAGGCGAAAAAAATCTGATGTTCGTTTTGAAACCATTGGTAACGTTGATGAGGTTAATGCCTATTGCGGGTTGATCGCGGTGGAGTTACCAGCAGGGCTTCAAAAACTAATTACGCATATCCAAAATGATTTATTTGATTTAGGGGCTGACTTGGCTGTTCCTCAAGGGGAAGCACTACGTATTTGCAATAACCATGTAGAGTTTTTGGAAAAACAAATTGATGTATTTAATGATGCTTTGAACCCTTTAGATTCCTTTGTGCTTCCAGGAGGTACCAAAGCTAGTGCTTTAATGCATGTAGCAAGGACAGTTGTGAGAAGAGCTGAACGAAGTATGGTGCTTTTGAATGAATACGAACTTGTTAACGGTAATGCATTAAAATATTTGAATCGGCTGTCTGACCTATTATTTGTTTTATGCCGTCACTTGAATGACAATGGGAAGCTAGATGTGCTCTGGGTTCCAGGGGCTAATAGGTAAAATCTAAAATAGGGTTTTTCACTTATATTTAAGTGGTCGGGACGAGAGGATTTGAACCTCCGGCATCCAGTACCCAAAACTGGCGCGCTACCAGGCTGCGCTACGTCCCGAACAGTCTATACAGTATCTAAAAAAAAGTAGATTGCCAAGAGGAATCCTTTGAATATGGTAAAAAAACAAGTAATAGATCAAAAATGTACCATTGGATTGTATGGAGATGCAGGCGTTTCGCCTAATAGTTTTTTTCAGCTTAAAAAGCTTTTAAGTCCTTATTACGCCATTGTAAAAATTAAAGCTACTGACATTATTTCCAAAAATTGGCCTGGCAATATGAGAGCGTTAGTTATGCCAGGTGGGGTTGATACTCTTTACCATCAAAAGTTACAAGGTATAGGATGCGCCAATATTAAAGCATTTGTTGAAACAGGAGGTGCCTACGTTGGTATATGCGCGGGAAGCTATTTTGCAGGCCAATGCGGGTATTTCACATATGCAGATGGAAAAATTATTAACGAAGGACGCGATTTAGGTTTTTTTAAAGGGCGAGTTATTGGGCCTGCTTTTGGCACTTATATTGAAGAAGGTCATATAAGCGCAAGACTTGTCTCAATCACTCTAGGTGGTGGTTCTACTTACCAAGCATATTTCAATGGTGGCGGATTTTTTGAAAATGCCAAAGAAGATGAAATATTGGGTGTATACCAAGAGACCGATCAACCTATGGCTATTCAATGCAAAATAGGGAAGGGCCACGCATTCTTATGTGCTATACATCCAGAATATGATCAAGAATTTTTAATGAAAGAAATATGTTTAAAAGTTAAAGGAGAAAAGGGTCTTGAACAAATAGTTAGAGAAGGTGGTCCATGCATGCAAGTAAAAGTTTGGTTTTTAAAAAAATTAGAAGCGGTTGTTTCAAATGCCAAGTGTGCTAATATCCTTTAAAGTCAGCATTTGAAAGGTATTCATGAGGAAAAAACTAGTATTTTTAGCTGTTGGTGTTGTTGCCGCTGTTTTATTTTTCAACGCCTCTTCCACAAAAGCAACCAATGACGAAATTGTTGTTTCGATAAAGCCTTTGCACAGTTTAGTTTGCGCGCTTGCCAAAGGCGTTACAAATCCTACGTTATTGTTAGATGGAAATTCCTCACCGCACCACGTTCAGTTGGTGCCATCACAAGTGCAGGCTATGCAAAATGCAAAAATACTAATTTGGGTTGGTCCTGCTTATGAACGGCCGCTCTTTAAACACGTGAAACAGCTGGAAAACAATGTTTTAACATTACAAGATGATTCATCAATTAAACTGAAACCGCTTCGCTCAGGAACGTTTTGGGATGAAAAATCATGTTGTGCTCATGATTACCACGAAGATCACCACCACCATGACCATGAAAAAAAATCTGATGCGACCAATCTAGATGGGCATATATGGTTAGATCCTTTAATGATGACACAAGTGGTGGGTGTTGTTTTGCAGCATTTAAAAAAACTATACCCAAATCATCAAGGGTTATTAAGCAGAAATGCAAATGATTATAAGAAACGCCTAGAGTCCCTACATCAAGATTTATTAAAGAAAATGGAGGCTTACAAAGGTCAAACGTACATCATTCAGCACGATGGCAATCAATACTTTGATAAAGCTTATGGAGTGAAAACAATCGCAACTATTTCAATTGATCCAAACGTTCCACCAAGTGCTGGGCACATGTTGAAAATTCGTAAAGCCATTGGCGATGGAAAAATTCATCCCAAGTGCTTGTATGCGGAACAGCAAATGGACGGTGCGTTGGCCAGAAGTTACGCTAACACGCTGAAGCTATCATTCGCTATTGTTGATTATTTAGGGGCAGATATCCCTGCAGGGGAAGATGCTTACGAAGCGCTAATGAACGCGTATGTAAACGCATTCATTGAAGGAATTAAATAAAACATAGAGTGGTGGGCCCGACAGGACTCGAACCTGTGACATCCCCGTTATGAGCGGGGGGTTCTAACCAACTGAACTACAGGCCCAACGTAAGAAATATGCCCCAAATCAGCGTGTTGGTCAATATTTGTGTGATCGTGCAGGCGAATTTATTTTTAGCTGAATGCCTTGCGTATTTAAAAAACTCCAGGAAATTAGAAACATTTAGCCCCTTGCATTTATAGGTGGTTGCGATAGGGTATAAGCACTTTATTTAGTGCTTATAATCAGTGACCCTGCATCTTGTTGATGGCTCCGGCTATATTTTTCGTGCGTATTATGCATTGCCTCCGCTGACTAGTCCCAGCGGTGTGCCAGTGGGTGCTGTATATGGTTTTTGCAATATGCTGCATCGACTTATCGAAAAAGTTGATGGCAATCGCTTATTGGTTATTTTTGATGCGGGTCGTAAAACTTTTCGCCAAGATATTTATCCAGAATACAAAGCCCACAGACCACCACCGCCAGATGATTTAATTCCTCAATTTTCACTTATTCGTCAGGCTTGTATTGCGTTTGGTGTACCAATGGTTGAATTGCCAGGTTTTGAAGCAGATGACTTAATAGCAGCTTACGCTAAAGCTTGTATTGCCAAGGGCGATAAGACTCAAATTATTTCAGCTGATAAAGACCTTATGCAGTTGCTGCGTCCAGGCGTTACCATGTGGGACCCCATGAAAAATAAACCGATTGATGAACAGGTCGTGTTTGAAAAATTTGGGGTGACCCCGGATAAAGTTATTGATGTGCAGGCTTTGTGCGGTGATAGCAGTGACAATATTCCGGGTGTTCCAGGTTTTGGCCCAAAGACAGCGGCGGAACTTATTCAAACCTTTGGAAGTTTAGAAAATCTGTTAGAGAAAATTTCAGAAATTAAACAGCCACGTCGCCGCGATCTGCTAACAGAACATGCTGAGCTTGCCCGTATATCGAAAAAATTAGTCACATTAGATGAGAACGCGCCATTGCCCGTTGCTTATAGCGAAATTGCACCGGTTGAAAGAAAATTTGAACAGCGTGATTGCTTTTTAAAAGAGCTTGGCTTTTTAAGCTTAATGAAGCGTTTACAAATGGCAGATGGTTATTTTGAAGCATCTAAAACAATAGCTCAACCTGTTGATTACACATGCATCACCGATATTGATACGTTAAAGCAGTGGATCGATGAAGCGACCTCCGTTGGAAAAGTTGTGATTGATTGTGAAACAACATCGCTTAATGCCATGCAGGCAAAGCTTGTGGGGTTATCTTTAGGCATTCCAACTGATTCTGGTTACAAAGCTGCTTATGTGCCCTTTGCTCATCAAACAGAAGGGCGTCAAATTCCTCTTGATGCAGCAAAAACGTTGCTACAACCTTTTCTGGAAAACGCTGCCATTTTGAAAATCGGGCATAATTTGAAATATGACCTGTTAGTACTTCGTCAACACGGATTTGAAGTGAATACGCTCGATGACACAATGTTGATGTCTTATGTTTTGCACGGTGGTGAGCATGGCCATGGAATGGACGAATTAGCCCTTAAATATTTAAACAGAACCACTATCACGTTTACTGATGTAGCCGGTAAAGGCAAGGCGCAAAAAACCTTAGATATGGTTGAAATTCCAATTGCTACAACTTATGCAGCAGAAGACGCAGAAATAACTGGGTTGCTGTGTAACACATTCAAGCCTGAACTTAGCAAAAACCAAGTAAGTGTTGTCTATGAATTAACCGAACGTCCGCTAATCCCCGTTATTGTTTCTATGGAAGAAGCTGGTGTGTGTGTAGATTCAAACTGGCTAAAGCATTTAGGGCAAGATTTTTCTAAACGCATGGTAGACTTAACGCAAGAAATTTATACCCTTGCAGATTGCGAATTCAACATTGCATCACCGGCGCAGCTTGGGGAAATTTTATTTGATAAGCAAAAACTGCCAGGCGCTAAAAAAACTAAAACAGGTGCCTATAGTACCGATGTAGACGTTCTAGAAAAGCTTGTTGCACAAGGACATGCATTGCCTGAAAAAGTATTAGCATGGCGCGGACTTGCTAAGTTAAATTCTACCTATGTTGAAGGCTTGCTAAACGCAATCAACCCAACCACTGGTCGTGTGCATACCAGTTATTCCATGGTGGGTGCGGCTACTGGCAGATTGTCATCATCTGATCCAAATTTACAAAATATTCCTATTAAAAATGAAGATGGACGAAAAATTCGTCAGGCATTTATTGCAAAGCCTGGTCACAAGCTTGTAAGCCTTGATTATTCGCAAATTGAATTACGGCTCTTGGCACATTTTGCTGATGTACCAACATTACAGCAGGCATTTTTAAATGGGGAAGATATTCACACCCGCACTGCATCAGATGTGTTTGGGGTGTCTATGACTCACGTTACGCCACAGCTTCGTAGGCGTGCTAAGGTTGTGAACTTTGGTATCATCTACGGTATTAGCGCATTTGGTCTGGCAAGACAGCTTGGTGCTTCTAACCAAGAAGCTAGTCAAATGATCAACGCATATTTTGCGCGTTATCCAGGTATTGATGCGTACATTCGAAGTTACCATCGACAAGCGCGCGAACAAGGTTACGTTACAACCCTTATGAGTCGTAAAATTCATACTCCAGGAATTCTTGATAAAAATGGTATGGTTCGTCAGTTTGCTGAACGTCAGGCAATTAATGCGCCGTTGCAGGGTAGTAATGCAGACATTATCAAAAGGGCGATGATCAAAATTCATGGATTTTTAAAAACGTCCTCAACAAAATTATTGCTGCAAGTGCATGATGAATTGATTTTTGAAATACCCAATCAAGACGTGGCAGATGTGGCACCTAAATTAAAAGAAATGATGGAAAATATTGTGCAACTGAAAGTTCCACTAGTTGTTGATATTGGCACTGGTGATAATTGGGACGCTGCTCATGGGTGAGATGAAAAATTGGGGGGCATGCCACCGATATTTTATGATTTCTAATGTATTTTCTGCCGTTCTTTTGTATAAATATACACGGTGGAACCAGGTTCAATTGGATTTTCCTTCTTTATAAATCCATGTTTTTTATACCACATACCTAAATGTGGCTTCCAGTCACATGCTTCCAGTTTAAAACAATCAAACCCACCTTTTGACTCATAAAAATCCAAAAAAGTCTTCATAGCCTGGGTACCTATGCCACCTTCACGGTAGGTTTCATCTATCTGAATATGATGTAAGCGAACATAAGTGCCAAAATTGATGCCTAAATCTTGATAGTATTTATTCTCATCGGACTGAGGGCCTTTTACCTGTACAGACATCATGCCAACTTTTACCCATTCGTTTTCTTGAAAAAAATCGATCCTAAAACAGGTCTGACGCTCGTCGTTTCTTGAATCAACGTCATCCCAAGTGTATACTAAACGGGTTGTTGCAGGGCCAAAATGCAAACTTTCATTTAGAGAAATGCCAGGAAAATCTTGAGTTGCAGAATTGGCCTCACAGAAAATTACCAGCGCTAAAAAACTTAAGCACTGTAGTTTTTTTAGAATTGTTAAAAACATGATTTCCTTTCCTAAATTTTATTTTATGAAATATAAGTACCTTAATGAATTATAAAAATCAATATAAATAAAAATAGTTCAGTTTAATTATTTCTTAAATTGAATTCTCAAGCGCCTGCTGATGTATTTCAAGATTTTCTCTAGCTTATCAAGTCTACTCCTTGTAATCTTTATCTTGTGAAACAGCGCTTAACAACTCCGTGACCCATCATGAAATCTCCCTCTATATACACTGGCCGTTTTGCTTATCAAAATGCCCTTACTGTGATTTCAACAGCCACGTGCGTGAAACGTACGGCGAAAAAGAATGGCAGCAAGCGCTGTGTGCAGAACTTCAACGTGTTCGTGAATGGATTGGCCCTAGGCTGTTAACGACTGTTTTTTTCGGTGGTGGCACACCATCACTTATGCAACCACAAACTGTTGAAGCTATTATCACTGAGGCGTGCAAATTATGGTTCACCTCTCCTGGCCTTGAAATTACTTTAGAGGCAAACCCCAATAGCGTTGAAGTGGAAAAATTTCAACAGCTGGCTCAAGCAGGCGTAAACCGTATTTCTATCGGGGTGCAGTCACTACGTCCCGAACGTTTACAAAATCTGGGCAGAAAACACAGCGTTGAAGAAGCAATTAAGGCCATTCACACAGCCCAATCAACATTTAAGCGTGTTAGTTTTGACTTGATTTATGCAACACCCGGTCATACTCCAGATGAATGGCAGACAGAGCTTGAACAGGCATTGGCTTTTGGCACTGAGCATTTATCGTTGTATCAGCTAACTATTGAACCAAATACAGCATTTGAACGTCTACATGCCCAAGGAACCCTGATTTTGCCTGTTGATGACTTGGCAGCAGATATGTATGAACTAACAAATTCATTATGCGCAGCCCAGGGTTTGCAAGCATATGAAGTTTCAAACTATGCAAAACCAGGCGCTGAGTGTCAGCATAATTTAACCTATTGGCGTTATGGAGAATACATAGGCGTTGGTCCTGGTGCTCATGGGCGGGTGGCAGTAAATGGAAAATATTTAGCAACTAAACAATTCCGCACACCAGAGCGTTGGTTGAAAGAGTCCATTCGTGACGAAGAATGCCTGGAACTATCGGCAGATGAGCAAGAACAAGAACGAATACTCATGGGTCTGCGTACAACCGAAGGTATTGCTTGGAATAAGCCTATAACGAATGAAATTCAAACCCTTATCAACGAAGATTTTTTAACACACGCGAACAGTAAACTAACTGCAACAGCAAAAGGGCGTTTAGCCCTGCAGGCAGTTCTGCGCTATGGTTTTATGGATTCTTAATCCTTGCCTATCTGTTTGTGTCCTATATTTTTTTCAGTAAACTCAAATATTGGCTGGGGGACCTGGATTCGAACCAGAGTTGCCCGGTCCAGAGCCGGGAGTTCTACCGCTAAACTATCCCCCAACGATACACATTCATGACTACCATAATATGGTGATTGAGTGTAAGGTATAAAAAAAAGCAATTATAAAAAGAAATGCAGAAATGTCTGAATATGATGTACAAAAACCACAGCTTGGGGGCGTTCGTCCTTTAGAGTGCGATAGTCACCATCCGATTATAGCCGCAATTGATTTGGGCACGAATTCATGCCGTTTGCTAGTTGCGCGTGTGAATGTAGCGGGTGTTCGTACTAATTATTTTCGTAGTCGTCCCAAACCATTGTCATGGAAAGTGATTGATTCTTTTTCCAAGGTTGTACGCCTTGGCGAAGGATTGCACAATAATGACGAGTTATCAGAAGACGCAATGGACAGAGCGATGGAAGCTCTGGCAATTTGTCGTAAAAAACTGGATCGTTATCATCTGCATAGCTTGCGTGCGGTTGCAACAGAAGCATGTCGTCGTGCAACCAACAATCATGTGTTGGTTGATCGTGCAAAAAAAGAACTAAATCTTGATATTGAAATTATTGATTCAGATCAAGAAGCAAGTTTGGCCCTAAAGGGTTGCTCAGCAATGTTAAGTCCTCACATACCTTATGGAATTGTTTTTGACATTGGTGGAGGAAGTACAGAAGTTATTCTTGTTAAACTTAAAAAAGATGGCAAGCGCCGCCCTGGTTATGCTGTTCCATTTGATGAAATTGATTCAATTTCTGTCCCTTATGGGGTAGTAACCACAACAGAAGCAGCTGGCATTCCCATTGATACAGCTCAATCTCATGAGTATTTGCAAGGTCGTATTTTTGAAGGGTTAAAAGGATTTGTTGAGAGAAACAACATAGCTAAACTGATTGAGAACGATGAGTTGCAAATTACCGGTAGCTCAGGAACTGTCACAACCCTTGCAGCATTTCACTTAGGCTTGGCGCACTATGATCGTCGTCTTGTTGATGGAATGTCTATTTCTTATGAAGATTTACATGCAGTTATCAATCGTATTTTAACCATGACAAGAGAAGAGCGCCTTGATCAGTCAAATATTGGATTTAGTCGAGCAGATTACGTTTTAACGGGTTCAAATATTCTGAAAGCAATATGCGATGCGTTGCCGGTTAAAACGATGCGAATAGCTGATCGTGGTGTGCGTGAGGGCATACTGATTGATTTAATGCTAGAAGTTATCAGGATGTAATATGGAATTTATAAAAGCTCAGGGTCTTGGAAATGATTTTGTTATCTTGGTTAATCCAGATGTGCCAGCCAATGACCTAAGTGATTTAAGCAGACGACTCGCTGATCGAAGATATGGCATAGGCTGTGACCAAGTGATTGTGGCACGCGAAATAAATGACCGAGTTAATGTTCGCTTTTTCAATGCAGATGGTTCTGAAGCGGAAAGCTGCGGTAATGGAAGCCGTTGTATCGCAAAATATTTGATGGATCAAAAACACCAAAGCACAATTACCATTGAAACTCTTGGAGACATCCTTAATTGTCATTCAGAAAATGATATGGTGACCGTTCAAATGCCTACTCCAACACTTGAAATTTTAGATGGACCACAATCATTAGGACATCTTTCCACGCCAGATGCTGTGGCAGTTAATGTAGGTAACCCACATTTGGTATGCTTTGTGGAAAATATTGATTCAGTTTCTGGCTACGGCGAAGGATTAGAAAACCACCCTGCATTTCCACTACGCACTAACGTTGATTTTGTGAAAATACTCGATTCAGGACATTTACAGCTAAAAGTTTGGGAACGTGGAACGGGTATTACCCCAGCTTGCGGTAGCGGCGCGTGCGCATCAGTGGTGGCTGCTTATGCCCATAAAAAAGTGGAGCAAAAAACAAAAGTTTCTCAAGCTGGTGGCGACCTTTGGATTCAGTGGGATGGGCAAAAATTGTACATGACAGGTCCTGCTGTGATTGTGTTTACGGGCACTTTTTTCTATAAGTCATGAAATCTCTAAAAGGTTTTGATTGGGTTCTGGCATCTGCCGAAGATCGGCTGGTGATGCAGTATATGCAATCTTATGAACTTCCAGAATTTTTGTCACGCATCCTTGTGGCAAGGGACATCCACTTTGATAAAGTAAAAGATTTTTTAGCTCCGTCATTGAAACGTTTTTTGCCTGAACCTTTTCTTTTAAATGACATGGAAATAGCAGTAAAACGTGCTGTTTTTGCAATCCAAACAAATCAAAAAATTGTTGTTTATGGCGATTATGATGTAGACGGAGCAACGTCTTCAGCTCTATTGCGTCGTTATTTTCGCGATATTGGTATAAGCACCGAATTGTATATTCCAGATCGTCTCGATGAAGGATACGGAGCAAATCCTGCTGCGTTAAAAAAACTACGTAAAGAAGGTAATGACCTGTGCCTTATGGTTGATTGCGGAACAACAGCTTTTGAAGCATTGGGGGAAGCAGCAACATGTGGGTTAGATGTCATTGTTCTTGACCACCACACGGCTGAAACTAGCTTGCCTAGTGCTATAATCGTTAACCCAAATCGTTTAGATCAAGAACTTGGTGAGCGAACTGATTTAAAGCTACTGTGCGCTGCTGGAGTAGCATTTTTATTTATTGTGGCACTAAATCGTGCGCTTCGAGCATCAGGATATTTTCAAAAATTTCAAGAACCGGATTTGTTGAGCTATCTTGATATCGTGGCTCTAGGCACTGTGTGTGATGTCATGCCCTTAAAAGGATTGAACCGTGCTTTAGTAACTCAGGGATTAAAAATTGCTCGCATGCGCAAAAATATAGGTCTTGCCACATTAGCTGACGTGGCTGAACTAAAGGGTGGTATAACCTCTGCTTATCATTTTGGATTTATGATTGGCCCACGCATTAACGCTGGTGGCAGGGTAGGGCAGGCTGACCTGGGATCACGTTTACTATTTACGCAAGACACTCTAGAAGCAAAAGAATTGGCAATTAGGCTAAATGAATTAAATGCGCAACGCCAAGAAATTGAACGTCAGGTTTTAGAAGAAGCTGTTATTCAGGTGGAAACCCAAGATCTTAATTCACGTTCCGTGCTTATGGTTAAGGGAAATAACTGGCATCCGGGTGTTATTGGCATTGTTTCAAGCCGCTTGAAAGATAAATATCACAAACCCACGTTGGTAGTGACTGATTGGGAAGGGGAGCAAAAAGGCTCAGGCCGTTCTGTTTCAGGACTTGATATGGGCGTGCTTATGCATCAGGCTTTGCATAAAGGATTGCTTACAAAAGGTGGCGGGCATGCAATGGCTGCTGGTTTTACTATTGCAACTGGTTGTTATGAAAGTTTTTATGATTTTATCGATCATGCAGCATTGCCCTATATGCAAAATCGAGAGCTAAAATTTAATATCGACGGATATTTAACTATTGATGGTCTGAATGAAGTTTTTATGAGCCATGTGCAACAGCTAGAACCCTATGGTAGTGGTCACCCAACACCGACGTTTGCATTTAAACATATGATTTGTAATTTCGCTGATGTAGTAGGAGAACAGCATATCCGCTTGCAGCTACAAGATGAAACCGGTAAACGTTTAAAAGCTATGGTATTTAGAGCTATGCAAACGCCTTTGCAAGAAGTGCTTAATCATCGAGGCCCTCTTGAAATAGCAGGCAATGTAAAGCTAGACGAATGGCAAGGAAGACAACAACTAACACTAATTGTTGACGATATAAGGATATAAATATGCAAAAAATTATAGAAGCCGCGTGGGATAATGTAGCAAATTTGACTGTAACAGATGAGCTAAGAAATGCGGTTGAACAAACACTTCTGCAGCTTGATACAGGTGCAATTCGTGTTGCTGAAAAAACCGCTGATGGTTGGCAGGTTAATACGTGGCTAAAAAAGGCAGTTTTGCTATCGTTTCGCTTAAATTCTAATAAACTACAGCAAGGTTACCCCGCGCCATTTTTTGATAAAGTCTCCTTAAAATCTGACAACTGGACTGCTGATCAGTTTTTAAATTCAGGGTTCCGTAGTGTGCCAGGTTCGGTTGTGCGTCGCGGTGCGTATATTGCGAAAAACGTTGTGCTAATGCCAAGCTTCGTTAACATTGGAGCTTATGTTGATGAAGGAACTATGGTTGATACATGGGCAACAATTGGTTCTTGTGCGCAAATTGGCAAGAACTGTCATATCTCAGGCGGTACTGGAATAGGCGGAGTTCTTGAGCCTGTACAAGCTGCTCCTGTTATTATTGAAGATAATTGCTTTATCGGGGCGCGTTCTGAAGTTGCTGAAGGCGTTATTGTTGAAACTGGTGCTGTGCTCAGTATGGGCGTGTTTATTGGTGCTTCCACAAAAATTATTGATCGTCAAACGGGAGCTATTTACTTTGGGCGTGTTCCTGCTTATTCAGTAGTTGTTCCTGGGTCACTTCCCTCATCAGGTGGTGTTAACCTTAGCTGTGCAGTTATTGTTAAAACCGTTGACGCAAAAACTCGTTCAAAAACTGGCATTAATGAATTATTGAGAGATTAATTATGAATGTTCTAGAGCTTGCCCAAAAACTTATTCAATTTGATACAGTTACCCCCAAGGGGTCTGAATGTTTAGATTTTATTGGGCAATATCTTGAATCATTTGGGTTTGAAGTGTCTCGATTACCATTTGGTGATGTTGATAATTTGTTCGCCCGAAAAGGAACAGCCGTACCGCATATTATGTATGTTGGTCATGTTGATGTGGTGCCAACCGGTGATGGTTGGACGCATGATCCATTTTCAGGTGTTGTGGAAAATGATGTGTTATATGGCCGAGGTGCTGTTGATATGAAAGGTTCCATAGCAGCATTTTTGGCGGCCATACCACATGTAGAAACTAATGGATCAATCAGTGTTCTGCTTACATCAGACGAAGAAGGCCCAGCTAAAGATGGAGTAGCCAAAGTTATTCCGTGGTTAAAAGAAAACAATCATATTCCTACCTTTGCTTTGGTGGGTGAGCCTACATCAGTTGATAAGGTGGGTGATACCATCAAAAATGGCCGGCGCGGCAGTATTAGTTTTGACATAACTGTTCAAGGTAGCCAAGGGCATGTGGCATATCCACACTTGGCAAATAATGCGGCAAATCCTTTGATTATGTTTTTGAATGAATTAATTTCAACTACTCTTGATAAAGGCATTGCTGATTTTGATCCTAGCAACTTAGAAATCGTAAAATTGAATATGCCCAATAGTGCTTATAACGTAATTGCAGGCATAGCTTATGCTTCCGTAAATATTCGTTTTAATACACTGCATAGCTTTGAATCATTAACACAACATATTAATTCTATAGCTAAAAAAGCAGAAAAACAGTTTGGAGTTGTCTTTGCAACAACACCACTATTATCAGCTGAGCCTTTTATTGCTAGTTCTTCGGTATGGGCGAATATAGTATCAAAAGCAGTTGAAGCTGAAACTGGTGCTGCACCTACATGTTCAACATCGGGTGGAACTTCAGATGCACGTTTTATACAGAAAATCTGTCCTGTTATTGAATTAGGGCTTTTGAACAAAACAGCTCACCATGTTGATGAATGTGTACCTGTTAGTGATTTGGAGATGCTTCAAAAAATTTACGAGCGAATATTTCACGGGTGAATTTTATAATAAAACCTATTTCTTTTAATTAGGTTTTTCGATTACGCTTGTCGAAGAAAGTGAGTTGCAATCAGGATTAGTATCAGTAATGCAAATGCATCGTCAGCGATATCTTGGCAATGGATACAAATACCGCTACATTCCACCATCTGCACCCGTAGCTCAGCTGGATAGAGCGTTGCCCTCCGAAGGCAAAGGCCGTACGTTCGAATCGTATCGGGTGCGCCAGAATCATTTAGAGAGAAACTAATCATGCAACTTGCTCAGGAATCCTCCCCATTAGTTGATTTTCAAGATGTTAGTTTTTCTTATAAAGGTTCTAAACAAGAAATTTTACGTAATGTTAACGTCATTTTTAAGTCTCATTCATTTTATTTCTTAACTGGGGACAGTGGAATGGGGAAAACTTCATTCATGAAATTAATTTATAGCGGACTATTGCCCACAAGTGGAAAAATTGATGTTTTTGGGGCTAACACTAAAGATTTAAATATTAATACTTTGCCGAGTTTTCGCCAGCAAATTGGGATTGTCCAGCAAGATTGTGAGCTTTTTGAGCACTTGAATATTCAAGAAAATGTGGCATTAGTTCTGAAGTTACAAGGAGTTGAGGCTAAAAGAGCAAATGTTTATGCCGAGGAATTGCTTGCCTGGACTGGCCTTGGAGAGTATTTAAAGCGGTTTTCCAAAGAATTATCTGAAGGACAGAAACAGCGAGTGGCGGTTGCACGAGCTGTCATTCGAAGGCCTAAGCTGTTATTGGCAGATGAGCCTACCGGTAATGTTGATGAAGCACAATCAAAACGCCTAATAGGATTATTTAAAGAGTTGGTCAAAATGGGAACTACAGTTATTATTGCAACTCATAATCGCCAATTGATTTCAGCAAATGGATATTGTGAGTACCGCTTAAAAAATGGTGAGCTCCGACAATACAATTCCCTGAGGGGAACATCCAGTCTAACAGCACAATTGATGAGGAAGGCATGATTTTCTCAATGCCAACAGATTTGCCTCTTCTATACGATAAAAATCGCCGTACTTTCATGTTGATTTTATCAGTTTTAATTGGCTTACTTTACGTTGCTTGCATATCTTCGAATGGAGTACGTGATTTTATCAAAACATGGCAATTTAACCTAGAACAGGAAAATTATGTGCTTATTCCTTATAGTGGCGATGCAACACAATTAAAAAATGATACTATCAAAATAGAGAGTTTCTTAAGAAAATCCTCGTTAGTAAAAAGCTTTAGAAAGATTGATGAGCAATCATTTCAGAGTATGTTTAACCCCCAACCTGCATCTGGTAAATCATGGATAGAATCAATTCCATTTCCTGTTTTTATTGAATTAAACTTAAGGTCTTCATCGCAAAATAAAGTTCACCTTATTGAAAAACAAGTTAGAGACATTGTTCCAGATGCGCAAATTTATACTCAGCCACGTTATTCTGCTGAATTCGTGTCATCTTTTAAAATTCTAAGCTATATACTAGATAGCATTATTGTATGTTTTGTTATTTCGTTTTTGGCGGTTATGGTACTAATGACGAGAGCACTTTTTGCACAGCAAGAGAGAAATATTGAGCGTCTTTCTTTATTAGGGGCTGCACCTTCCTACATTAAGAAGTTGTATTGCTGGTTCATGGCAAGGTGTATTGCTTTAAGTTCAATATATGGATTTCTTGGGGCTAGCATTGCTTGTTGGTGTATTTATATAGCCACTGAGCATATGGTATTTCTTCCATATGGTTTTACGGCTCCATCATTATTCTTATATCTGCTGCCTCCATATTTTTGCCTTGTTGTTGGAGTTGGTATTACATATATGTTGACAACAAGTTTATTAAAAAAATTGTGGTCATGCGCTTGAAATTGTTTATTCTTCTAGCTGTATTCTGTTTGTGGTTGTACGGCTTGCTTGATTTTTATCGGGAGACGCAGCATTTTCCTTGTGTCAAAAACCAAGTCAACGGAATTGTAATTCTAACTGGTGGAAGGGATAGAATTCAAACAGGAATGGGACTTTTTAATGCATTGCGTGCTAAACGTATCCTGATTTCAGGTGTTGATAAGGCTGTTAATCTTTCAGTGATAAAAGGCAAGCAACTTAAGGGCTATGATCACATTTATCAATTTACTGATATTGGTTATGGCGCTGTAAATACGTTTTCAAATGCGTTGGAGTCTGCTGTTTGGGTTCGCAGTCACCAATTTCAAACCATTGGATTAGTAACTAGCCGTTTTCATATGCCAAGAAGTCTCTGGCTTTTTAAAAAAACAATGCCAGAAAAAACAATTTTTCCGATCGTGGTTGAGGCAGATGATTCAAGCCTTTTTCATTTATTGCGCGAGTACCATAAGTACTATTTGACAAGGTTTGTCAGTAAATTCCTTTTTGACAACGATAGTGAAGTAGTAATCCTCTGAAACGTGAATTAATTTTGAGGAATTCTAACACTATTTGAAGCAAAAAAAAATAGTAGATTCAATAATATTTAGTAAAATTTTATATATACATACGTCTATTCTATAGGTTACGCTATAAGAAGAATATGGGAACGTACATTTGCACAAATGAGATACTCAATCTATACCATTTCTTTTTTTCTACTTTTAAGCGCCTGCATGAATAATACAGAAAAAATGCAAAATGTTGATCCAGTAGGTAGTGCTGCTAAATTAAATGATCTGAGTGAAACGGACGATATTACAAAAGTTAGTAAACAAGAACTGCCGTCAATTTCTGCAGAAGAAGTAAAGGCTATTCTTGAAAAAAATACCATAGCATCTGAAGTTAAAGAGGGTATTTACGCAATGCAGCGGGGTGATTATCAAGAAGCCTCAAAATCATTTAATACAGCTTTACTTGATGATCCTGCAAATTCATATCTTCATTTTTTAAATGGTTTGAATTATTTACATAAAGCAGCAGCAGGAGATTCTGCAGCTAGAGATTTGGCGTTAATGGGTTTCCGCTACGCGATTGTTTATGATCCTTCGAATGTATTGGCGCATAAGCGTTTAGGTTACATGCATTACCAGACAAAAGACTATAATAAAGCCCAGCAAAGTTTTGCGGAAGTTCTTTTGTTGCAGCAGCCTGATGTAAAATCTTTATATGCATTAGCAGCTGCTTCTTACTATAACCACGATTTGAAAACGGCATACGCGGCTATTACTAAGGCTGCAAGTATGGCACCTGATAACCCATTTGTGTTGAAAGCAGCGAGTATGATTGCTGCAGCACTTAACCAGCCTTTGGAAGTTCAAAATTTTAGAAAGCAATACATAGCAGCAAACAAAAAGACTGATAGCTACCTTGATAGACGTTTGCATCAATGGATGAGCGTTCATAATAATCCAAACTTAATATTAACCTCAGCTGCTGAAAAAAATGATGATTCAGATGATGATGATTCGGATGATGATGATTCGGATGATGATGCAAAGGATGCTTCTTCAGATGCTGGTGGAAAAGACCCCTTATCAGGAGTTGGTGGCGGGACTGCGGCAACACCTATGGCTAAAAAGCTTGGTGCATATGATCCTAAAAATCCTGATACCTTTGTAGTTGATTGCGCAATTATGAGGGTGAGTGAACAAGGAAAAACCTCGAAAGGCACTAATATTCTGAATTCGATTAATATTGTTATGAATCCAGGAACTTATACCGCTAATCGAACTTGGACAAGTAATACTGGTACTAACCTTAGGCAAAACAATTTTACGCAGGGCTTTGGCTTAAACCAAGCCGCTAGTGCTGGCTATTCTTTGAATATTTTTAATGTAACTGATACACGCATAGAAGTTGTGGCAAGACCAACATTACTTGCTGCTGTTGGTAAAGTTTCTGAATTTTTTGCTGGTACTGATTTAATTGCAAACATTGCATCTGGTACAGGTACAAATAGTATTGAAAGGTTACCAATTGGCTATCGTGTTACTGTAACACCTATAGGCTCTAGAAAAGATAAAAATGGAGTTTTAAAGGTTCAGTTTGATGTTCGCGTGGAAGGTAACACAATTGGTGTGCTTAACGGTTTCGGAGGTGCAGCTTCAGCTACTGCATCTGCATATAGTCAAATAAACCATAGCTCAGTTTGCACAACTGTAGAATTAGTTTTTGGTGAGACTACTATTTTAGCTGGTATTTATGATCGAGAAGATAACTCAACAAAAAGTTATACTCCTGTACTTGGTCAAATTCCTGGAATTAGTATGCTCTTTTCAAATGACTCAACCGATAGCATACGTAAATCTGTTGTATATATGATGACCTTACGTCAAACGGAAAAAATGCAAGAAGATGCTAATATGATGAATGACGGCAAAAGAATGAGTCCAGAGGTACGCGAGCTTCAATTAAAGAACATCAGCTGGTTCAGTACAGTGCCAAATTCTGCTTTGGTCATGAAAGGGCTGTCAACAATTTACCGTGAATTTAGAACGGGAGATATTCCTAATATTTATTGGTCACACGAAGATTTAGGTGATCAAAAAATTGAAGGTGGAGAAGACAACGAAATTAGCGAAGCTGTTAAAATGATGGATTCATAAGCTTTTTGAAATGTGTAATTCGTGCTACAAAAGAGCTAGTTGTCTAGCTCTTTTGTTTTATGGTTTCCCTACGTTTAAAAGATGGTTCTGAAAAAGTATTTGATAAATTACCAACAGGTGAAGAAGTTGCGTTTTCAATTTCTCCAAAACTTGCAAGAGAAGCTGTTGCAATAAGGGTAAACGGTGATTTAAAAGATTTAAATCAACCAGTTCCAGATGGTTCTCAAATTGAAATTATCACTAAAGCCACAGAAGAAGGGCTTGAAGTCATTCGCCACGATGCTGCGCACGTTTTTGCGCAAGCTATAAAAGATTTATATCCGGATACTCAAATTACCATTGGGCCTGCTATCGAAAATGGTTTTTATTACGACATTTACCCCAAAAAGCCTCTTTCAGTAGATGATTTGCCAGCCATTGAAAAGCGCATGCGTGAATTAGTTGATGCTGATATTCCAATTGTTCGCGAAGAATGGAATCGCGATGATGCAATCCCTTTTTTCAAAAAAATGGGTGAAAATTTCAAAGCTGAAATTATTGAAGGAATTCCTCAAGGGCAGCCTATTAGCTTGTACCGGCAGGGAGATTTTATTGACTTGTGCCGTGGTCCCCATTTGCCATCTACAAAAAAAGTAGGGCACGCATTTAAGCTTATGAAGCTTGCAGGTGCTTACTGGCGCGGTGATCACCGTAATGTAATGTTACAGCGAATCTATGGCACGGCTTGGGCCACCCAAGCACAGCTAGATGAATATTTACATATGCTGGAAGAAGCTGAGAAACGCGACCACCGTAAACTAGGGGCAGAACTTAATTTTTTCCACATGCAAGAAGAAGCAATTGGTTCTGTATTTTGGCATCCCAAGGGTTGGACGATTTATCGCACGTTGGAAAATTTTGTGCGTCGTCGTATGGAAAAATCTGGCTATGTTGAAGTCAAAACCCCACAATTAGTCGACCTTTCCTTGTGGGAAGCCTCAGGGCATTGGGAAAAATTCGGTGAGAATATGTACACCGTAGAAAATGACGAAGACAAAGTTCTGGCCATTAAGCCAATGAACTGTCCATGCCATGTGCAAATTTTTAAACAAGGTCTGAAAAGCTACCGTGATTTGCCATTACGTATGGCTGAATTTGGTTCTTGTCACCGTAATGAACCAAGTGGTTCTTTACACGGCATTATGCGTGTGCGCAGCTTCGTGCAAGACGATGCGCATATTTTCTGTACACCTGAACAAATTATTTCAGAAACTAAAGATTTTTGCGACTTGTTAAAAGGTATATATAACGATCTTGGATTTGATAGTTTTAAAGTAAGATTCTCTGATCGCCCTGAAAAGCGTGCAGGTACTGATGAGCTTTGGGACAAAGCAGAAGAAGCCTTAAAAGAAGCAACCCAAGCTGCAGGTATTGAATATAGCTTAAACCCTGGTGAAGGTGCTTTTTATGGTCCGAAACTAGAATTCGTTCTTAAAGACTGCATAGGTCGCGAATGGCAGTGTGGAACTTTACAGGTTGATTACAGTATACCAGAGCGCTTAGACGCTACATATATAGGGGAAGATGGTCAAAAGCATCGTCCAGTTATGCTTCACAGAGCAGTTCTAGGGTCAATGGAGCGCTTCATCGGCGTGCTTATTGAACATTACGCTGGAAAATTCCCTGTATGGCTAGCACCTGTTCAAGTGGTTGTTGCAAGCGTTACAACGGAAGCGAATGAATACGCCATAAATGTTTGTGAGCAACTAAAAATAAAAGGTATACGGGCAGAGCTTGATATACGTAATGAAAAAATTCCTTACAAAGTTCGTGAACATTCTTTGCAGAAAATTCCATACATTTATGTGGTTGGTAAACGTGAAGCAGACGAAAAAACTGTAGCGATTCGCAAACTAGGTGGTGAACAGCAAAACGTAATGTCTTTTGAACAAGCGATGCAAGAATTATACGCAGAGGCTAATGCCGTTTCTTGATGATTAAAGATTGATACCTCGTAGTATTTTACGTTATTTGAATATTCATACCCGTGTTTTTCCTGGGTAGCCAAATAATTTAATGATTGCTATATGTACAACGTACTTAAATAAATACGTTGGATTTTAGAATTTATGGAAAACGAACAAATAAAATCCAAATTCATTATTAAATACGAATAATTCGGCGCTCTGCTTTTAATTTTTGTAATATAGAATAAGTGTGTTGATATTTATATTTATAAAGTGTAGTATAGTGTTGTAAATTTAACTTCAAATAACTACAGAGAAAATATATGAAAAATTATACATTAGAACTATTAACAGCAGCGGTTCTTTCAACTGCTTTAAATGCGATGGATGCGACAGAAGTTGCTGCACAATTAGCAGCACCTAAGCATGATGCGAACGGTATTACTATGTATGACCCAGCAGTGCTTAATTTGGCATTAGATTTTGGAATGGATCACCCAGAATTAAAAGCTCAAGTTTTAGGAATTGTAAGAAATGAACTGGCAGCACCTAAGCATGATGCGAACGGTATTGCTAAGTATGACCCAGCAGTGCTTAATTTGGCATTAGGTTTTGGAATGGAACATCCAGAATTAAGAGCTCAAGTTTTAGGAATTGTAAGAAATGAACTGGCAGCACCTAAGCATGATGCGAACGGTATTGCCATGTATGACCCAGCAGTGCTTAATTTAGCATTAGGTTTTGGAATGGAACATCCAGAATTAAGAGCTCAAGCAGAAGCTATAATTGCTGCTATGCACTAAGGTGCTTTAATTAAATATGCAAACCTGCATCTTTTCTAGGAGAGATGTAGGTTAAGCTTTGTTAGCTAGCCATAAGAATTTTTAATGCCGTTGACTAAGACCCATAATACAATCCCACTGCTCAAGCGTTACAGGCATAACTGAAAGCCGTGACTGCTTGATTAAACCCAATTCTTGTAATTGGGCTGTTTTTTTAATTTTTTCCAAAGTAACTGGTTTTTCTAAAGGCTTTACATATTCCATATCAACCATGCCGAATCTGCCTGTGCCATCGGTTGGGTCATCTTTATAAGATGCACAAACCTTAACAATACCCATAATTTGTTTTCCGGTAATTGAATGATAGAAAAAACAAAGGTCTCCTATTTTCATTTGCTTTAGAAAATTACGTGCTTGGTAATTTCTCACGCCATCCCAATGGGTGATTTTTTTCTTTACTTGATTATCCCAAGACCATGCGCTGGGTTCAGATTTTACTAACCAGTATGCCATTACTCAAGTTCCTGTTCTTGTTGGTTGCTCAACAATGTGCGCATAACATCATCAACTGATTTCTCTGCATATAATATATCGTAAACAGCACTAATTACTGGCGCATGAATTTTATAATGTGTCGCCAACTCAAAGGCCACCTTAGCGGTTGCAATGCCCTCGGTGACGTTTTTACGATTTCCCAGAATGTCTTTCAATGACTGTCCTTTAGCCAAAGCTATTCCCAAGCTGGTATTACGTGACTTTGCGCTAGAGCAAGTTAGTATTAGGTCGCCAATACCTGCAAGTGTTTGCGTTGTGTCTTTTGATCCACCAAGGGCGCTAATTAACCTGCTTATCTCTGCGCTTGCGCGTGCAATAAGCGTTGCCAAGCAATTTTGCCCTAACTCTTTCCCCATAACAATTCCAGCTGCAATGGCTACAACGTTTTTTAAGGCTCCTGCTAGTTCAACCCCCACAACATCATTATGTGCATAAATTCTAAATGCCTGATGGCGTAATTGAATGCTTAATTTTTTTGCTAATTCCAAATTTTCAAATGCAAGTGTAGAAGCAGCAGGTAGGCCATTGGCTATTTCATCGGCAAAATTAGGTCCCGACAGTACGCCAACAGGATTAGGTAATGCTGCTTTAAAAAGATTTGATAAAGGCTTTTTGGTATTTAGTTCTAAACCCTTGCTACAAATAATTATTGGGGCAGATGCGGGAATATACGCTTTAACAAGCTCTAATAACTGCAGGCTTTGCTGGACAGGGGTTACCCATAAAATAATGTCCGAATCTGCTATTTCATTTACATCACTAGTAATGAAAAGACTTTGCGGTATAAATGCCCCTGGCAAGTATGCCGAATGTCTTAATGTGCATAATTCATCCACAAGTTCAGGGCGGCGCCCCCACAAGGTGACATTCATTCCAGAGTTATGGAAACTTATAGCAAGGGCAGTGCCCCATGAACCCGTTCCAATAATCGTAATTTTTGTATTTTCCATGAGCGAATTGTGATGAATAAAAAAATAACTTGCAAGTTTTTTTCAAACCAGGTTCCTTAAAAAGAAAAAAGAATAAAATTATATGTCATTTTCTGTAGCGATCGACGGGCCTGCAGGTGCAGGAAAAGGCACCATTGCTAGGTATATTAGCGAAAAATTTAATCTTAAACATTTGGATACAGGACTTTTATACCGCGAAGCTGCTCGTTTGGTAATTGAAGAAGGAGGCAACACCTTAGATGTAGTGCGTTTAGAAGAAATTGCCCAAAAGGTAGATACGCACCATATTACTGAAGAAAATCTTCGTACTGAAGAAGTTGCATCAGTTGCATCGCAGATAGCAGTTGTTCCATCTCTAAGGCGGGTTTTAACGCAGAAAATGCGTGATTTTTCTAATGATATTACGCTCGCTTATCAAGGAGTTGTGCTTGATGGACGAGATGTTGGTACAGTAATTTTACCTCAGGCAGATGTAAAAATTTATGTAACAGCTGATGAGCAGGTGCGTGTTTTAAGGCGCACAAAAGAATTAGAATCAGTAGCTATGCAAACGGTTTTAGAAGGAATTAAAGCCCGAGATGCACGAGATGGCAATCGTCAAACTGCCCCCTTACAAATAGCAGATGGTGCAATCATTCTAGATACTACTTTCCTTAGTATTGAAGAGGCTTGTGAGAAAGTCGCTAAAATCGTAATGCAAGGTATGTCTGACATTCTAGTGAAAACAAAAATCAGCTGAAAAAGAGCCTTCTTTATAATCTTAAAAAATAGAGGCTCTTTTATTTACCTAGTAAAGTTTCATTCAAGTCCTAACATAGCAAGGATAAATTCTCCTGTGCCAACAGTTGCTCTCATGCCAAGCTCAATTGCTCTGTAAATAAATAACTTAGGAATCCTTTTCCATATTACACTTGGGTTATCAAGTTCATAGCGTTGTAACGCTCCCATGTACTTACTAGTACGCTCAATAAGACCCATAATGTTTTCAAAAAGGTCTCTAGAAGCATGATCTGCTGTATTAAATACAATTTCAAGATCTATCATTTGCTGCATCACTTTGTGCAATGAACGATAATCTGTAATATCTTGTGGATCTATGTCTTTTATCCAATTTATCACTAAAAATGCATTCACAAAAACATTACAATCGGAACCAATGCAGCTTTGTACACCTAAGTGATGGTACTTAATTGGATCTGTAGGGCTTAACTGTATCCCAAGTTTTGTAAACCAATTATCGGGACCATCCATGGTAAAACATTGTGTTATTCTTCTATCATCTTTTTTCCTATCTCTATTTTTTAAACTATCAAAGATATTGAAAAAGACGTTAATGTCTGCGCCTGATCTACGACATTCTAATTTTAAGTATTCAACGTGCCCCCCAAAATATTCTGTAAAAATTGGCGCGTAAATAATAACATTTTGTATATCCGCGCTAGAAAATGCATGGCTGATGAGATGAGCATATAGATTGTTTGTAGAATTAGGATTTTGTAATGAATACCCTGTGCTATAAATAATTCTCAGTTCTGATGGTACTTCTTTATGAACAAGGTAATTAGTGATATTGTGTTCAATTTCAATCACTATGTGTGATTCGCTAAGTTTTTCTTGAAAAGACCGAATTTCACATCCTTCTCGAGTCATGCATAATTTTTCTAAGCGATCTATATTTGTGAAGCACCCTCCAAAAAGAGTAAAATCAAGATATTCTTTGCCTGTTACTGATTGTCCTGCAGCTTGTTGGATGTAATTAAGATGTTCTTGTAATTCGTCTTCGCTTCCTGAAGCTTTAAAAACTATAAAGAATAAGATTAAACAAAACGTTTTTCTGATTTTCATGAAAGTTACCAAATGTAGCAATATAATATATATATGTTTCAAAAATATAAATTACAAGGGTAATGTTAGCTACTATCAGGGTATGAAAGCGAACCAGACAGCGTTATTGTAACTCGTTAATCTGAAGATAGAAATTACATCCTGTGGGCATAAGTCAGCTTTTAAAGCTTGTTTATCAAAAAAATAATCCCTATATCTAGTCCATGACAAAAATAAATATTATTGGCCAAGGCCGCGAAGCACTCACATCCCAATTTTCTGAATTGGGACTGCCATCATTTCGTGTGCAGCAAGTGTGGAACTGGCTGTATTATCATGGGGTTCGTAGCTTCGATGCTATGAACAACTTATCGGCTGAAGGGCGTGCTAAGCTTAGTGATATTTACTCTATTGAGCGTCCTACGGTTTCTCAAGCGCAAGCATCGGTCGATGGTACTCAAAAATGGTTATTGCGCTTTCCTGATGGTCAAGAAGCAGAAACGGTGCATATTCCTGAGGTTGACCGCGGTACTTTATGCATTTCTTCTCAAGTTGGGTGTACGCTAACTTGTTCATTCTGTCATACGGGTACACAAGTATTAGTACGCAATCTAACTTCTGCTGAAATTGTAGGTCAGGTTATGGTGGCGCGCGATGTGTTTCATGAATGGCCAACTCCTATTGGTAACCGTCATGTAAGCAATGTTGTGTTTATGGGGATGGGTGAACCTTTATACAATTACGATAATGTCGCAACTGCGATTAAAATACTGACAGATGAAAAAGGTCTAAGTCTATCAAAGCGCAAAATCACGCTATCTACCTCTGGAATAGTTCCCATGATAGAGCGTTGCGGTAATGAACTAGGTGTTAGCTTAGCAATTTCCCTGCATGCAGTGACCGATGAACTGCGTAATGAACTGGTGCCTATTAATAAAAAATACCCATTAAAAGAACTTTTAGAAGCTTGCAGAAATTACCCGAATGTTAGTAACGCACGTCGCATAACCTTTGAATACGTTATGTTAAAAGGAGTTAATGATTCAGTAGCAGAAGCCAGAAAGCTTGTGCAGTTGATTCGCGGTATTCCTGCAAAAATCAATTTAATTCCTTTTAACCCATGGCCTGGCAGCCCTTATGAATGCTCAACTCCACAAGCAATTTCTGCATTTGCAGAAGTTGTGTATAGGGCTGGGTATGCATCAGCAGTACGAACCCCGCGTGGGCGCGATATTTTGGCGGCCTGCGGACAGCTGAAATCCGAAAGTGTCCGTCAGCGCAAATCTAAATGTTCAGAAATATCATCAGAAGAAACAGCTGCCTAGCCATTTTTTAGATTATGAGGTATAAATCCTAAAAATATAACTCACACTCCATAGTACCTCCGCTTTTTGTACTCCACTCGTATTAGCCATCCATAGCTTAGCAAAATAACCCCTCCGCCTATTAAGGTAGTTAAAGGAGGAATTTCAGCAAAGAACAATACACCGGTAAAAATACTGGCTGGGAAGCGCGCATATTTAAAGGGGGCTAAAAAGCTAGTGTGGGCGTACGTGTATGCTTCAATTAAGCACACCTGGGTAACCACATAGCTGCACCCAATAACTGCTAATTTTGGTGCATTATTAAACGCGGGCCAAATCCAGGGGGTGTGTATTTGGCTTAATAAAGCGAAGAATGCCATGAACCCCAAAAGGTAAATGAGGGTGGTTTGCGAAGAATCGTCCTGGCTTAAGCGCTTTACAAATAAGGAAGATGCTGAAAAAAACACGGCTGATAAAAGTGGCAAAAATGCGTAATAACTAAAGATTTTTTGACTAGGGTGTAAAATTAACAGCACACCAGTAAAGCCAACAATAATGGCAATCCACGCTTTTCGGTGAAATTTCTCTTTAAAAAACAGCATTCCACCCAGGCTTGTGAAAAATGCACTGGTAATTGATAACGCAGATGATTCTGCCAAAGGTAGGCACTGAACAGCACTAATCCAGGCCCAATTGCCCAAAGCTCCACAGGCTCCTTTTAGGCTATGAATCTGTAAAATATCAGTTTTTAAAAATGAGAAAAAGCTTTGCCTGTATACAATCAACAGTAGTAATAGTCCCATTAAGCATTTAAAAAACAAAATTTCCATTGGTGGTAGATCTTTTGAAATGCTATGGGTGGTGCCATTGGTTGTAGCTGATGCAGCGGTGGACAATACAATTAACAATCCACCGTAGACGTTATCTGAAAAAAATTTTCGGCAAAAACCGTGGAAGGTGTTATTCATTTTCCTGCGATAATTTATAAAAATACACCCCAGCAAGGCTTGTGAAGATTAAGCCGCCGTAAAAAGCACCACCAGTTATATGTTCTGCCAAAAATCCTGCAATTGTATTTCCAAGTAATACAGCTACGGCGGTTACAAGGTAATACATAGCGAACGCCGTGCCACGCAAATGGGGTAGGGTGTTTTCAGCAACAAGAGTTGAAAGCATTCCATGGGTCATTCCCATATGCAAGCCGCATAGCATAAAGCCCGCAATAATCCACCACTTATTAGGCGCAATAATCATAATGACGTTTGCAACTACCAGCACCAATAACCCAAAGAACAAAACGCGTATACGGTTAGTGCGATCTGCTATTTTTCCTACAGGCCACGCTGTGTTGGCGCATACTATGTTGTAACAAACAAACAGCAGCGGTATGAGTGCCACTGACCATCCGAAATCTTTCGCGCGTATATTTAGAAAAGCCTCACTAAATCGTGCCTGCATTAAGATAAAAATGCCTCCTAAAATTTGCCAATATCGTTTGGGCAAATGGCGCACTTCTGACCAGTGCCAGGCAGCTTGTTCTTTAATAGCTTTGTTATCATATACAAACTTGTAAAGCACGATCAGCGCGCAAATGCCAGGAATTATAGAGCACCAAAATACTATGCGGTAGCTTTCAGTTAGTGCATATAAGCCAGAAGCTAAAGCTCCACCAACCACAAGCCCGGTTGTTTCCATGGTGTAGCGCATGCCATATGAAGTGCCTTGGCGTGATTTCGGGCTAATGTCGGCAATTAATGCATCAGATGGGGCTGAGCGAACGCCTTTGCTAATGCGGTCAAGGGTTCTTGCCCAAAAAATAGACCAAACCCCAGAAGATAAGGCAAACAATGGTTTTACCATTATTGTGCCAATTGTACCTGCGATAATAAGTGACCGTCTGGTTTTGAAAACATCGCTTAAAACCCCTGAGAAAACCTTGCTCATAAAAGCCATGAATATGGCAATTCCTTCAATGAATCCTAAGGTCGTTTTAGAAACATGAAGCTCTTCTGTTAAAAAAAATGGAAGCAGTGAAAACACCATTAAGGATGCCATGCTCCATAAAAATGTTACCCAGCATATAGCCCATAGAGCTTTTTTTTCTTCACAAGGGAGAGTTTGCAACTACTGCCTCAGTACTTAATTTCTCCACATCATAAGGGATTTGAATGTGTTTGGCAAAATATGATCTGCTAATACCAAAGTGTTTTATTTTAGTGAGAGAGCAGATGCGGAGCTTGTGCGAGATCTTGATGGAGTGGAAAATTTGTATGGCTCTAAGCAGATCAAGAACAATGCCCCGCACTCAGATGTAAGTGACTCTGTCTCATCTAATTCTTCCGTGTCAGCTTTTTCTTCTGTTCTTTTTTTTGGAAAAAAGACTTTTTGCACAATTTTTTCTATATCTTTTAAATCTAAGTTGTCCTTTGCTGCTTCAAGCAGTTCTCTGAAACTAAGTATAGTTGCATTACTAGCTGCCTCATCTACGTTTACTCCTACGTACCCATTAAGCAGATCAGTAATTACAGACGTGTAAATATCTAATTGCTGTTCTCTCTCTGATTTAAACATATTAAACCACTCAAGAATCTTATTTTTTGTTGAGAGATTTTTTTCTAAATTAACATAATTTTGTATTTTTTCTAAGAATGAAGAGTCCTTAAAACAAGCGCTTTTTAGTATAGAAAAAAGCTCTTCTTTTAGTGTATTCGTATCTGTAGCTTTTGAACCTGCGACTCTTTTTTTGAAGTCTTTTATGAGGATTTCGTAGTGAGGTAATTCATAAGCTATGTATATTGGCTTTGTTTTTTGAGGTGCCAATACAGATGGTGATGATATAGTCCTTGATCTTACAGAGGAAGGGCTGCCTGGGACGGCATCGCCACTTCCTTGGGAGATTCTTCTGTGGCTTCTAAATACCCAATCAACAATCCGCTTAACACCACAATTATATTTTTCATTCACCCTATCTCTAACTTATAAACTTGGCGTTTCTTTACGCGTTGCAATCAAAATATTGGTTGGAACTTTCTTACAACCATAACCAAAACAAATATCCAAAACGGGATTATTTAGCTCTTCACTGTATTTTCTGAAATCTTGTTGCTCAAATCCTCCTGGGAATTTATAAGGCATCAAGTACTGACCATGCAGGCTCAAATTAAAATGATCTTTCAAATAATCATATGGAATACCAGTACTATCCTGCACGAAAGTTTTTGCATTTTCCAGCATGAAATTTCTAAACGTTGAAAAAGGTTTTTGATGTGGTAAGTATGATGCGGCCTTAAAAAGAACAACATCAAATGGTTTTAATGTTTCCAAAAATTCAAGATTAATTTGTTCGTTATTAAGTCCAGCCTTATAGTAGCGAATTGTGCGTGCTTTACCACTGTAGGTAAATTTTATCTGCACAGCATTTTCTCTTCCATCAATTGGTTGAACAGTAATGTTCGTAGCTTCAAGGTTTTCAAGCTGCTTTAATATCAGGTCTGCTACGTTTCGAAGTCCAGCTGCCATGTCGATTGTGCGAAAAAAGCTACTTCTATAAAGCGACGACAAATTATTTAACGCATCCTTATCCAGTTCAACGGGTGCATCTACAGGTTTTACTGGCTCAAGACCCATTAAAGTTAATACTTCAAAATTAGGAAACAGCAAAAGTGGATATGTAATATCAGGCCCACCAAAGGGATAAAATACATGTAATCCAACATTTTGGAGATACTTATTTCCAAAATCAATTAAATACTGCTGTTGTTTATCTTTGAATCTTTCAAACAGAGGTCCTGCAAAAACAGTATTGGTACCTACTGCAAAAAAATATACACATAATAAAAAATATTTCAGTTTCATAAAAATTATTTCAAAATTTCCCTTATTTTATTTTAACCTTTAAAGAGTTAAAAACTTTTTAACAAGAACGGACAATTTTGTAAAATCATTTCGAACCGTTGTTTACAAGCGTTCTTGAATTTATGGCAAATTTGTGGCCTATTTGCAATCAGAGGAGAGGTGCCAGAGTGGTTGAATGGGACGGTCTCGAAAACCGTTGTGCGCTCACGCGTTCCGTGGGTTCGAATCCCACTCTCTCCGCCAGTTCGTTGTTAGTGTAAGCCACATTTAGTATATTCACCCAATAAAATTCCCAATTTTTTTGCTAGTCGTGCTATATTTGGGGCACTTTTAATAGATAGCTTTGAAAATGTCATCTTTGAATCAAGTCATTACACTTGGTTGTCGTTTGAATACTTATGAATCAAAAGTAATTCAAGACTTAGCCTCTCAAGCGGGGGTGGATAATACTGTGTTCATTAATACTTGCGCCGTTACAGCAGAAGCTGAACGCCAAGCACGTCAAACAATTCGCAAAATTCATCGCGCGAATCCTTCTGCCCAAATTGTTGTAACGGGTTGTAGTGCTCAGATTAACCCATCTCAATACCAACAAATGCCAGAAGTTTCCAAGGTTATTGGCAATGAAGAGAAAATGCAGCTAAACACCTACATGAATCTTCACAGTGCAGACAAAGTTGTAGTTAGTGACATCATGGAAGTCAAAGAAACTGCTGCTCATTTGGTATCAGGGTTTGATGGAAAAGCACGAGCTCTTGTGCAAGTTCAAAATGGCTGTGATCACCGCTGCACCTTTTGTACCATTCCCTATGGTCGTGGAAATTCTAGAAGTGTTGCTATTGGTGAAATTGTCGCGCAAATTCGCAATCTTTTAGAAAATAGTTATCAAGAAATTGTCTTCACTGGTGTTGATATTACAGCTTATGGTGCTGATCTACCCGGGCAGCCAACCCTTGGCCAAATGATTCGCCGCGTTCTGGCACTTATTCCTGAATTAAAACGTCTTCGTTTATCATCTCTTGATCCTGTGGAAATTGACGAAGACTTATGGCGGCTCATAGGTGATGAACCAAAACTTATGCCACATTTACACCTTAGCTTACAAGCAGGTGATAACATGATTTTAAAACGCATGAAGCGACGCCATTTACGTGAAGATGCTATTGCCTTTAGTAACCGTGCAAAAATGCTGCGTCCAGACGTTGTCTTTGGAGCCGATTTAATTGCAGGTTTTCCTACAGAAACAGATGAAATGTTTGAAAATTCACGCCGTATTGTTGATGAGTGTGATTTAACCTATCTGCATGTATTTCCTTATTCACCCCGTCCGGGAACTCCTGCAGCACGCATGCCGCAGCTATCTGGTGGTATTATTAAGGAACGAGCACGTCAACTTCGCGAGGAAGGTGATATGGCACAAAAACGTACCTTTGGGCGGTTTATAGGTCAAATTGTAAATGTGTTGGTTGAAGAATCTGAAGATGGCATCATAAAAGGCAAAACAGATCACTTTGCTCCCATCCAAATTCCAGGATCTGCCAGCATTGCCTCGGTTATCCCCGTTAAAATTGTGGAAAATACTAATCAGCACCTTCTCGGACAACTACTGTGAGCATATGGCAAAAACTGAAATCTGGTCTATCGAAGACCTCTCAAAGCATAACTCAAGGAATTACTTCTGTATTTTCTCATCGAAAGCTAGATGAAGAAACCTTAGACGCTTTTGAAGAGATGCTCATTACAGCTGACCTAGGTGTACAAACTGCTTCTGAGCTTCGTGATTTGCTGAAGAAACAGCGTATGCACCAAGAAATTTCAGAACCAGAAATCAAGGAATGGTTGGCTACAGAAATTACCAAAATTCTAGAACCGGTTGCTGTTCCTTTGCACATTACACACAAACCACACGTTATTTTAATGATCGGGGTGAATGGGGCCGGGAAAACCACCACTATTGCTAAATTAAGCCAACAATGGATTGCCGAAGGTAAAAAAGTAATTTGGGCAGCTGGTGATACGTTTCGTTCAGCAGCCGTTGAACAGTTGCAGGTGTGGGGAAATCGTCTGGGAATAGAGGTGTGCACTACAAAACCAGGTGGTGATGCTGCAGGTCTAGCTTTCGATGCTTTTAGAAAAGCCTCTGAAAATAATGTCGATATTTTATGTATTGATACAGCTGGCAGGTTGCAAAACAAAAAACACCTGATGGAGGAGTTAGAAAAAATTGTACGAGTGCTCAAAAAAGCTGAGTCATCTGCACCGCATACAGTTTTGCTAGTGCTTGATGCTACTACTGGAAAAAATTCTATAGATCAGGTAAAAATTTTTCAGGAACTAATTGGTATTAATGGATTAGTAGTTACCAAGCTAGATGGTACTGCCAAAGGTGGTGTGGTTGTAGCATTATCAAAACAATTTCGTCTTCCAATTATCGCACTTGGCGTTGGTGAAGCTGCTGATGACTTAAAGCCTTTTAATGCCAAGGACTTTGCGAAAGCTCTTGTCGGGGGATAAGTCAATCGACTCACTTTGTTGTTTTATTTTCTTCGCCGCTTCTAACATAGTGTATGCAATCAAATCAGGATTGAAATTGAAATCCTCTGCTAAAATTGCTCGTGTTACATGGTGCTTGTGGATTTGACTTTCATCTAGAGCTACTTCTAAATCGCTAACATGTTGTACAAGTTTGATAGAATTATCATTGTTCATAATTATTCTCCCCGATCTAACCTTTTCTTGCATTACGTTAATCTATATAAAATGCTTTAGAGTATATAGTTTTTTTATTTGAAAAGTCAATAGCTGGGGACATAAAATTATTTTGACTGCTCTTTAGCTGAATATTCTACCTAAACGGACTCTCATCAAACCCTCGCAGTTTTCTAGAATGCAAGCGCTGAGGTTCCATTTTTTGTAAAATTTCCATGGCTTCAATTCCTACGTGCAAATGGTGATTTACGCGACTTTTATAAAACTCGTTCGCCATAGCTTGAAGTTTAATAACGCCATGAATGGGTTTGTCAGAAATACACAGCAAAGTACCATAAGGTACCCGGAATCTAAATCCATTAGCAGCAATAGTGGCTGATTCCATATCTACAGCAATGGCACGACTTTGGCGAAAACGTTCATACAGCGCAATGCTTTGTAATTCCCAGTTTCTATTATCGGTAGTGTGTACAGTTCCTGTTCGGATTGCTGACTTTAGTTCACCTTCTCGTTTGCCAAAAATGTGCAATACCGCTTGTTGTAGAGCTTGCTGAATTTCAGCAATTGGCGGTACAGGCACCCATTTTGGTAAATCATCGTCTAGCACATGGTCTTCACGTACATATCCATCGGCTAGTACATAATCTCCTAAAGTTTGACTTGCCCGAAGCCCTGCGCAATGTCCCAGCATAATCCAGCAATGAGGTCTTAAAACTGCCACATGATCAGTAATTGTTTTTGCATTGCTTGGCCCCACACCAATGTTAATAATGCTGATGCCATTTTTTCCAGGTTTTTTAAAATGATAAGCGGGCATTTGCGGTAGCAATTTTGGCAATTCAGTCACTTGTTGTTTGTGTGAAGCTAAAATTGTTCCGCCAGGACCAATTAGTTCCCATTCCTCATCCTTGTGGTGCTCAATAGCACTTGAAGTTTGGCTGATAAATTCATCGATATAACGCTGATAATTTGTAAGAAGTATAAAATTTTGAAAATGGTTAGGCGGAGTTCCTGTGTAATGATGCAGTCTTTGCAAAGAAAAATCCACTCGTTCACCCGTAAACAAAGCCAAAGGCCTATATCCATTGGGCACAAAAGTAGCATTGGCAAAAGAATCATCAATTCGTTTTAAGTCAGGAAGAACGAATTTACTTTGTAAACGCATGAGCTCATCGACATCAAACTGAGCATGGGAATGTTCAATAACAAAAGGAAGGGGGATTTTGCAGTTGCTATAGCCAATCACAACTGGCACGCCGTGACGTTCCATGATTAGGGATATTTGTTCTCGGTAGTAAGCATCGTAAAGTTCAGGCGCTGTAACAGTTGTTCCATAGTGTCCAGGCTCATTAATAACACCGTAGGCAAAGCTTGGGTCAATGAATAAATCATCACGGCCAATACTTACACCAATGCATGGGTAGCAACTATAATCCTCCTGATCACTATGTAGGGTTCCATTTTTTTCAAACTGGCTAAAATTCTCACAAATTTGAGTTACAGTTTTGTTGTAAAGCTCATGAATGTAATCAACAGCATCGTTTGCGTTATCAAACCACTTTGCGTGTTTAAGGTGTGACCAAGCCATTAAATATCGCCTTTCATTCTAATAAATGCCACAACATACAATAACAAACTTAGTCCCACTAAAAGATATAAAAGGGCGCGGTTACGTTGTTTGAAGTGCTTATCCATAAATTTTCCTATCAGCAATAAGAGCAGAAAATATCACAAAAAGATATAAAATTGAAAAAGCAAAAACCCTAAGTCCTTCTCGTAAATCATCACTTTTATAAAGTTTTATGGTTAAAAATATAAACCCTACTCCAAAAACTAAAGAGCATCCTAAATAAAGCCATCCAGCCATTTGAAGTATGTAAGGTATAATAGTGCTAGCTACGGTTAACACAGCGTAGATTATAATATATTTTTTAGTTTTTTGAATGCCTGCGGTATTGGGCATCATCGGCAACCCTGCTTCTGCGTATTCTTCTGCGTAGTTTAAAGCTAGCGCCCAAAAATGAGCAGGAGTCCACAAAAATATAATTAAAAATAAGCTCCATGGACGCCAATCAAGTGGTGATACTGCTGCCCAACCAATTACAGGAGGTAAGGCACCTGCTATACCGCCAATCACAATATTATGAGGGGTATTGGGTTTTAAAAGAATAGTATAGACGCCGACATAAAATCCAATAGTAAGTGCAAGCAGAGCTGCAGCAGTTGTATTAACGGCCACTTGGCAGACAGTGACTGACAATATGCTTAAAATTACGCCAAAAGCTAAGGCAGAATCAGGGTGTATTAAACCTGATGCGATAGGTCTTGCCATTGTGCGGGTCATACGTTTATCAATATCACGCTCATACCACATGTTTAAACATCCAGCCGCACCTGCACCTACAGCAATGCACAAAATGGCTGTAAATTCTAAGAGAGGATGAATATGCCCAGGAGCAATCCACAAGCCACAGAATCCCGTAAAAATAACCAAGCTCATTACTCGGGGTTTTAAAAGCTCCCAAAAGTTACGTACCGATGGGCTTGTGTCCACAATTGGTGAAGCTAGTGTCATTTTACAACCGGTAATATTTCAAAGCTATGAAAGGCTGGAGGAGAAGAAAGAGTCCACTCTAAGGTATCAGCTCCATCTCCCCATGGGTTTTTCGGGCACGGTGTTTTGTCTTTAAATACTCTGTAAATTACATAAAAGAAAAATAACGCTGCTGAAAATGAAATCACTGCTCCAACGGATGATACATAGTTCCAACCAGAATACGCATCAGGATAATCTGGAACGCGTCTTGGCATTCCAGCAAGCCCCAGAAAATGCATGGGGAAGAATGCAATATTCACTCCTACAAACGTTAGCCAAAAATGGATTTTCCCTAGGGTTTCGTTGTATTGGTACCCGCTCATTTTTCCAATCCAATAGTAAATCCCTGAAAAAAGTCCAAACATAGCACCCATTGATAGTACATAATGAAAGTGGGCCACTACATAATATGTATCATGTAATGATACATCAACTGAGCCATTTGAAAGCACTACGCCTGTTAATCCACCAATAGTAAACAAAAGAATAAATCCGCTAGCAAACAGCATAGGAGTTGCGAATTTTATTGATCCACCCCATAACGTGGCCATCCAGCTAAACACCTTAATACCTGTTGGAACAGCAATAATCATGGTAGCGATTGTAAAATAGGTTTTTGTAGATAGATCTAGGCCAACCGTAAACATGTGATGAGCCCATACCACAAAGCCTAAAAACCCAATTGAAACCATAGCATATGCCATTCCTAAGTATCCAAATACAGGCTTACGTGCAAAGGTTGAAATTACATGACTGACAATACCAAACGCAGGCATAATCATTACATAAACTTCAGGATGCCCAAAAAACCAGAAAAGATGCTGAAATAATACAGGGTCTCCCCCACCAGCAGGTTCAAAAAATGTGGTTCCAAAATTTCTATCGGTTAACAGCATGGTCAAGCCACCCGCAAGTACGGGAATTGACAGTAAAAGCAAGAATGACGTGACTAAAATTGCCCATACAAATAAGGGCATTTTATGAAATCCCATACCAGGGGTGCGCATATTGAAAATGGTGGTAATGAAATTAATCGCTCCTAAAATTGAAGAAATTCCAGCAACATGCAAGCTTAGAATTGCAAAATCAACCGCCATACCGCTGTGGCCTATTAATGAGCTTAAAGGCGGGTAGACAGTCCATCCAGTTCCAGCACCTGCATCTACAATCATTGATAGAGATAATAAAATGATCGAGGGCACCATTAACCAAAAACTCACATTATTTAACCTAGGAAAAGCCATATCAGGAGCGCCAATTAAAAGCGGAACAAACCAATTTCCAAATCCACCAATTAGGGCAGGCATTACCATGAAAAATACCATCAAAAATCCATGACCGGTAATAATTACATTATAAAGTTGCCCTTCAATTAAAGTACTGCCTCTGGGTGTGCTAGTTGTGCGCGCATCAACATGGAAAGTATTCCACCATAGAGCCCACCAAATGCAGCAAAAAAAAGGTACAAAGTGCCAATGTCTTTATGGTTGGTAGAGAGCAACCAACGACGCCAACCTATAGGATGAGAATGTGATGTTGTCATGCTTTTTCCTTGTGCTTTTTAATCACATGGCCCTTATTTAGGTCTTCTCTGTGATTAAGCGATTCTTCTGGTTTAAGTGCAGGATTTGTCTTTGATTTTAACCATTCTTGATATTCTACCTTTGAAACAGCCTTCACAGCAATTGGCATAAAACCATGCTTAGCGCCGCATAACTCAGAACACTGTCCGTAATACGTACCAGGTTTTTTAATACTAAACCAGGTCTCGTTAACACGGCCTGGTACAGCATCACGCTTAATCCCAAGTGATGGTACTGCAAAACTATGCAATACATCGACAGCTGTAATTAACACACGAATGGTTGTATCAATAGGCACAACCATAGGATTATCAACATCCAGCAATCGAAGTTGTCCTGATTTAAGATCCTTTTCTTCAATCATATAGCTATCAAATTCAAAGTGCTGACCTTCGTTTTTGGCATCCGGGTATTCATAGCTCCAATACCATTGATGACCAACTGCTTTAATGGTCATCTCAGCATTTATAGGTGCTTCCATTTTGTGCAGCAATCGAACTGAAGGAATACCAATCACAATCAAAATAATTATTGGAATTGTAGTCCAAAGCACTTCAAGGGTGGTGTTATGAGTAAATATAATCGGGTTGGGGTGCTTTCGATGATGAAATTTGTAGAAAATGTAACCAAGCAGCAGAAAGACTACTAGCGCAATCCCCGTTATTATATACAGCAACAAGTTGTGCATATCCTGAAGCCCTTCCATCACGGGAGATGCCGCATCTTGAAAATTCATTTGCCAAGGTAAGGGTTGACCAGATGGTTGTGCCATGTATCGTATTAAAAAAAAATTATACTTGTGTTAAATCATTACACAAAAAGTCCTTGTTGGAAAAGCCGTTGAAATGTTTTAGGGGCTAAGTTAGCATGCATTACTGTCTCAAATTCATAAATCACATGAGTTTTTTGAAAAGTTCTCTTTTTGTAATCGTTATTTTTTCAGTGCTCTTAAAGATTAATGCAGAAGAACCAGTAAAAGTTTTAGAAGGTGAGGCGTCTGAAGTTCAAGTGCAAACAGTTCTTCCAGAGCATTTGTTGGCTTTATTAGAAAAAGAAAAATATGCATACACATTAGATGCTTACAAAAATATTGTCATAACTCTTGATGATCCTTCTTCAGAAAACATTTCTTCGCTTCAAACAGTGATCAATGAAATGGGTGTAACTTATAGAAATTATGGTTTATACGTTCATATCCCAGTTAGTGCAGGAGAATTTTCTGCGAAGTTGGAAAAGCTGGGATTTCGATTGTATGAATTAAATGCAAGTACTAAAACCTTAGCTTATCTTTATGCCAATGGGCGCAATATTCCCGACCTTAATTACGCGTATACAGCTGTTGCTGTGTGTCTTTTGCAAACCAACAACAGTAGTGGCAAAAAAGAAGCTTTAGTTATTAATGAGCCTCAGAAAACTATAGCGAATATAGTAGGGGGATGTTTAAAAATAGGAGAGTCACCTGAAGATACAGCAGTTCGCAGTGCTCGTGAAGAAGTAAGCATCGACATAAATAAGGCAAAGCTAAAGCTTGTAGCCGTTTGTCATACAATTCGGGCTGATAAAAAATCCTACGTTGAATTTCTTTATACTTGCGACGAATTCAAGGGAAAGCCAAAAGCTGATGGGGTTGAAGTTCGTCAATACATATGGGTTCCCCTTTCAGAATTACTACAAAATGGCGTTAAAGTTTTTACAAAGCCATTTAGTCCTTTCTGGCAAAGACTTTTAAAAGGCGAATTTAAAGATCTAGAAAATGGTGGCACTATCAACAGAAACAAAAGAGCATATCAGCGATTTAGTTTTGTGGAAGGGTAACGTTTTGAAAATAGTTTAGCCATCGATTGAAATACCCCAAGCTTTAAGATAGGATGCGCTGTTGTTTTAATCTCTTAAATCTCATGCGCTTTCTTAAAATATCCATTTTAGTTCTTATTTTTACCTTTTTGAAAATTGATGCTTCAGAAGTAGAAGTGCAAACAATTATTCCAGAGTCTTTGAAGGTTCAGTTGGAAGGATTGGACTATAAGTTAGATGCTTTTAAAAATCTTGTTATAACACTTGATAGTCCATCAATAGAAGTTATTGCTCAGCTTCAGACAATCATCGTCGAAATTGGAAAATCTTATAAAAACTATGGATTATACGTTTATCTTCCTATTGCACAAGGTGCTTTTTCTAACGAGTTAGAAAAAGCAGGATTTAAATTTTATGAATCAAATTCTGAATTAAAAGTCTTAATTTTCCTTTATGCCAATGGCCGTAATATTCCTGATACTAATTATGCCTACACTAGTGCAGGTGTGTGTCTATTAAGAAAAAATCCAGAAACTGGTACAAAAGAAATTTTAGTTGTTAATGAACCTCAAAAAACTATAGCGAATATCATTGGGGGATATTCAGAAAAAGGAGAAACTCCGGAAGAAACTGCAGTAAGAGAAATTTTTGAAGAAGTTGGTATTAAAATAAAAAAAGATAATTTACGTTTATTGGCATTTTCTCATACAGTTCGTGCCGATAACAAAAAAAGTTGCACTGACTTTTATTATGTATGCGATGAATTTGAAGGGACTTTAAAAGCTGATGAAAAAGAAGTAACTGAATTTGCATGGGTTCCGCTTTCAGAACTACTAAAAGAAGGCGCTAAAGTTTTTGGAAAACCTTTTTATCCGCTCTTTCAAAAATTTTTAAAAGGTGATTTACGAGCAAAGAAAAGTGGTGAGCGCTTAAGTCCTACAACAAGAGGTTATCAGCACTTTAATTCAGTGGAAGAGTAGTGTTTAGAAATGAAGTGCTTGTCTAAAATGAAACGACTTATTTATTGATTTATCTGGCTCTCTCAGGGCTTGTGCCAGCTACTGACAGTAGTTGAAACATCTCAAGTCATAGGTTACCATTCTCTACTGTCTTAAAATTTTAAATGTTGTGAATTTTTTCAAAAATTATCTTTTTGTTTTCGTTGCTCTTTCCGTAGTGCTGAAAGTCAATGCGGCTGAATCTGCAAAAGTTTCATCTGGAACTAGATTTGAAGTTCAAGTACAGACAATTATTCCCAATTCTTTAATAGATAAATTAGGTAATTTTGAGTATATTTTAGATAGTTATAAAAATATTTCCGTGACACTTACTTCTCTATCCTCTGAAAATATTACTCAACTTAAAGAAGTGATTACTGAGATGGGGAAATGTTATAAAAATTACGGACTATATGTTCATATTCCAATTACCCAGGGGGAATTCGCCAGCAAATTAGAAAAATTGGGGTTTAAATTCTATGAATCAAACTTAGAATTAAAAACGTTAATTTACCTTTGCGCAAATGGTCGTAACATCCCCGAACTTAACTACGCTTACACCGCGGCAGCTGTATACTTGTTGAGAGCTAATCCAGAAACGGGTCAAAAAGAAATTTTGATTATCAATGAGCCTCAAAAATCTATAGCAAACATAATAGGGGGATGCTCAGATAAAGGGGAATCACCAGAAGATACTGTAGTTAGGGAAGCTCATGAAGAAGTGGGTATTACCCTAAACAAAATGAAGTTAAAGCTAGTTGCTGTCGCTCATACGATTCGGGATGATAAAAAAAGTTGCGTTGAATTTCTTTATGTTTGTGACGAGTTTCAAGGAACACCAAAGGTTGATAGTAATGAAGTAAGTGAATTTTCTTGGGTTCCTGTATCTGAATTACTAAAGGATGGAATTAAAGTTTTTGGAAAACCGTTTGGCTCGTTTTGGCAAAAACTTTTAAAAGGTGAATTTAAGGATTGTGAAAACGGAGTGGCTATAAACAATAACAAAAAAACTTATCAGCGCTTTAGTTCAGTTGTTGAGTGATTTTTGAAAATTGATTCTAGATAAGCATAAATCACACGGATATTTTTACAGCTAAGCACCGACAAAATTTCGTGATTTTGATTTAAGTTCCGTATAGACTTGTAGCATTGCACGTTATTTTAAGCATTACTTCACATGAATTTAGGAACTTGGCTGGCAATTTTATCTGGGGCTCTTTATGGAACTCTAGGATTGTTTGGCGTCTATTTGCTTCAAGCAGGGCTCGAAATTAACGAATTTTTATTTTGGCGCTTCTTGCTATCAGTTGTAGTGCTACTACCATTTTTAAATACCAAGCAGCATTGGAATGATGTTATTTCCAAAAAGGGACTACTGACTATAGGTATTTCTTCTATTTTTTATGCAAGTGCCACTAGCTTTTATTTTTTTGCTATTAAATATATTGGCAGCGGGTTGGCTATGGTTTTGTTCTATTGCTATCCTATTTTTGTGGTGTTACTTGACTGGCTGTATGGCAAAAATCCTCCTAGTTCCGTTATTTTAAAAGGCCTGGCTATTGTCTTGGTGGGGGTACTTTTCTTGAGTGATCCTAGTAATTGGCATCTAAGCTTTGAAGGAATTGGTTGGGGACTTTTCTGCGCTTTTACATTTGGTGTGTATTTTTATTCTTCTCAACGTGCCATTAAAAGCTTGTCAGTATTAAGCGGTACTTTTTGTATTTGTCTTGGCAATTTTATAGTTTTTTCTTTGCTTGTGGCCTACAAGGGGGCTGTATATTTACCAACTACAGCTTGGGTTATTGGGAACATCAGCGGATTGACAATTCTTGCTACTGTATTACCTATTTATCTGGTGTACGTAGCTATGCGCACTATTAACAGCACAAAAGCATCTATCCTTTCTGTATTTGAACCCATTGTCACTATTATTCTTGGTATTATTTTTTTGCAGGAAAAAATTACCATAGCGCAGTACATTGGGGTGATTATTATATTAGGTGGAGTCTACATTGTGCAAAGCTGCAAGAAAGCCAAACCTGTTAGCTAACGACTTTCTTACCAGAAAGGTATAAGCACCCTGCAGTAATCAGCAGCATTCCAAATGCCTGCCCAATATTCACCGACTCACCAAACGCAAAATACCCAACCGGTACTGCCAGTAATAGTCTAGTGTATTCAAAAGGTGATATAAAGCTTACTTCAGCAAAACTTACTGCTTTGATATAAGCAAATTGCGAAAGCGACCCAAATACTCCAACAGCAAGCAATAACAACAAATCGGTATCATTAATTGGTTCATTGAATATGCAAAACCCAACCAAAGCTACGCCTCCTAGAATCAGCGTAGATGTAAGCATAATAATGATGGCTGAGTCTTTGTAGCTTAATTTTCTGGCTAATGTATTGGCAGAACTTGCCAAAATACAAGCGCCAATTCCCGTAAATATATAGTGCATATCCAAGTTCATATATCTAGGTTGCACAATGAACAGCACCCCTAAGTATCCCAAAAGAAGCGCAAATATTTTTGGCTGACTAAGTTTTTCTTTTAAAAATATCATGCCAAAAGAAGATGCTAGCAAAGGGCCAGTAAAGCCAACACTAGTAGCGATGGCTAAGGGAAGGTTCCGATAAGTCTGATAGGTTAGAAGTGACGATGCTCCAATGCATAAAGCCCTCGCTACATGCAGCCATGGTGAAGATTTCAACTTATTAAGGCCTGATAATTTCGGTAAAAAAACTGGTAAAAAGAACAGCATGCCGCAAAGGTAGCGCACACAAAATAATGTAAAATTATTTGTGCTGCAACTCAAAAATTTTGAGGTGGTGACCCCACAAGTAAAGGTTACACACCACCCCAATATCCACAATAAACCCTTATATTTTTGGTGCATCTATATTTTTGGTGCATCAATTTTTGGGAATAAGGTTTTTGTTTTTCCGCTTAAGCGTAGATTGCATAACCCTGCAATTTCTCTCCAAGCAATGTTCCAAGCAATTAATCCTAGACGATCCTGAAAGCTCATGGTCAACCTGGTTAAAAAACTAGCTGGTTTTTTATCATGGGTATGACCAACCGTGTGGTAATCAACAGGAAATGGGATAAGTTTGCAGTTATTTGATTGAAATATATTTAAAGTGCGTGGCATTAGATAAGCTGAAGTAATTAACAACCACTTTTTATTTTTTGTATCTCCAGTTAATTTTGATGCCTCTTCAGCTACAGCTTCTAAAGAACTTAAGTTTTCATTACTGACAACCTTAATTCTCTTCTGGGAAATCCCAAGAGATATCGCAAGCTTTAGGAATTCATCGCTCTCTAGCTTTGATCCAGCAAAAACAATTTCTGTATGTGGGTGCGCATGGGCAACTTGCAGGGCATCAAATAATCTACCTGCAGTTTTGTGATAAACAGCTGAACCCCTTACATCTGTTTCAAATAAACATAAGGATCCGCCGGTTATAACCATACCGAGAATGTTATGCGGAACTTCAATAACTGGAAATCTAGCTTCAAGGTGCCTTAGAATATCACGACCACTAAAGGGAAAGTCCCCCAGCATAAATACCAGCAAAATTGCTGCAGCGCTCATAACAGCTTTTTTCATTGAACATGTTTTGCTACACCACTTGAAAAGTGTTCCAAACGTGAGTAGCGCAATGACAATTAGATCAAGATTAATAACCAGAGACCATAAGACTTTGACGAAAATCATAAAATACCTCTAAATGAATATGCGAGCCTATTGTGCCGCAATTGTGCGCCAAAGAACAACGGAAAAATTTATGCTAAAAATTATCCCTTATCCATCTCCCAATTTTAATGATCGTCCGAAGGATGCGAAAATTGATTGTGTGGTATTGCACTACACAGATGTGGCAACTATGGAAGAGGCATTACAGCTTTTAACTGACCCTGCACGTGAAGTAAGCAGTCATTATGCTATCGATGAAGATGGTACAACTTATCAGTTGGTTGATGATGAAAAGCGTGCTTGGCATGCAGGCCCTAGTTCCTGGGAAGGTCAAGACAATGTAAACCATTTTTCCATAGGTATTGAGCTTCAAAATGGAGGTTACTTTGCTGGTTATGCTTTAACGGGTGTGTGGCCTAAATTTCCTGATGCTCAGATAGATGCTTTAAAAAAATTATTAGATCAACTGATGGAAAAACATCCTATTACTTTCAATCGTATTATTGGTCATGAAGATATTGCGCCAGGGCGAAAAATAGACCCAGGTCCGGCTTTTCCATGGGAAAAAGTAAGAAAAGAAGCGCAAAGAGAAATTTGACAATTCCAATTTGTTCTTTATGATTACATTTGCCCTGGGTAGACTCTGAGTCAATATTTCCTAGGGAATGCTATGTTTAACAAAATGTTAAATCTCTTACCCTTAGCATTTGCGTAAAATTCATGATCGTATTTGCTATGGTTAGCGTTAGAAGCTAGAACTATAAAATTAAAATTTACAAAGTAAAAGCGTAGTACTAAAGATTTAAAAGAAAGAATATTTCTATGAAAAATAACAAAATAAACATATGTGATGCAATTGTATACCCTGGAGAAACAGCTAATTTCGCGTTACCTTTGCCAGAACAGTATTCTTGTGCACCATTGTATATGCCTATAAAAGTCATGCATGGTGAGAAAAAAGGTCCTTGTTTAGTTATTTTTTCAGTTCTAAAAGGCAATGAACTGAATGGTTTAGAAATAGCCAATAGAATTATCAAGTCAGTAAACCCATCACAAATATCTGGAACTATAATCGCTATCCCTGTGTTGAATGTTTATGGATTAATCCATTACCCATCAACACTACCAACAAAGGGCGATTTAGCCAGCTGCTTCCCTGGTAATGAAAAAGGTTCTTATGGAGAGAGATTGGCGTTTCTCATAACTAATGAAATCCTTAAAAAAGCTGATTACTGTATAGAATTGCAGACCGGTGGTATAAATCACAACATTTTACCTCAGATCTATTGTAATTTTGCTGATAAAAAAGCAATAGAATTAGCTAAAATTTTTAGAGCCCCAATTGTAACAAATGTGAAAATAGATGGAAATAGACTGCGACAAACTACCGAAGAGCTCCAAGCCCCCCTTCTAGTGTATCAAGCAGGTGAGGCTATGCGCTTCGATGAAAACGCCATTACATTAGGTGTTAATGGCATTAAAAATGTTATGCGGGCAATTGATATGCTATCTAAAGAACCTATACAAGAAGTAGTTCCCATTTTTTCTAGAGAAGAAGATTGGATTCTTGCTCACAAGGGTGGAATTTTACATACCAGCGTATCACTAGGACAAGTAATAGAAGAAGGAGAAATTATAGGAACAATAAGTGATCCTTTCGGAGCGGATATTAATGAACCGATAAAATCTCCACAAAAAGGAATTGTTGTCGGTGTAAATACATCCCCTCTCATTCATGAAGGATTACCAATCTTCAAACTCGCCTCCTTCTTAAATTACGAAAAAGCAGAAACGGTAATTGAAGCATGGGACAAAAAGCAACCTGACAGTTACATACATTAAAGCAAATATATGAATGAAAATCAGTTTAAAAGTAAGGGGTTCCTAGTTTTAGGAATATCCACGCTGTTTTTTTTATATGAATTTTTCATACGAACTGTAACAGGTACATATCAATTTCAGATAATGAATGATTTGAATCTAACCTCATTTCAGTTTTCATTGCTTAGCACAACAATTTTCATGTTGATTTACGGTATAATGCAGATACCAGCAGGCCTTATCGTAGATAATATTGGTTTGAAAAAAACTCTACTTATCGCCGCTCTGGCATGTTCAATTGCTTCTATAGGTTTTGCCACTTCACATAGTTTTGCGCTAGCAATTTTATATAGAATGTTGATGGGATTTGGTGCTTCGTTTGGATTCATTTCAATGTTAATTTCTATATATGATTGGATTCCCCATAGATATTTTGGAATATTTATTGGTCTCACTCAATTTATTGGAACACTAGGGCCAATGGTTGCTGCCGGTCCTCTGGATAGTATCTCAGAATCTGCTGGAATAAGCTGGCGTTTTATATTTTTTTGTTTAGCTGGGGTAGGATTTTTCCTAACCGTCTTAATTTTTCTTTTTGTCGAAAATAATCAAGAAAAAGCTGGTAGATATATCGTACTGCACAAACCTGAAAAAATATTGACTTCTCTATTAAGATTATTTTCCAGAACTCAGCCTTGGTGCATAGCAATATTTTCTGCATGCATTTATTTTACAGTAGAGTATTTGTCTGAAAATGAAGGACGAGCATTTTTGGGCTTAAAGGGAATCTCTTTAAACACAGCTTCTTATATGATAACCATTTCCTGGATAGGTTTTGCTTTAGGGTGCCCTTTGGTTGGTTTCTTATCTGATTTTTTTAAAAGAAGAAAAATAATTATGACCTGCTGTGGATTGCTGGGATTAGTTTCTATATTGATGATTATTATTTCTAATAATAAGTTATGTTTACAAGCAAGTTTTTTTATTCTTGGGATAAGTGCAACTGGACAAGGAATCGGATTTGCAGTTATTGCAGAGCAATTTAAAAAACAGTTTGTAGCAGTTGGATTTGGATTGAATAATGCCATTGTCATAATCACTATGGCATTAAATGCGCCATTAATTGGGCTATTGCTAGATAGATCGAAACAAGGTTCTGATATTTCTATGAATAATTATATGGTTGTTTTTATCATTCTTGTTATTTTCGCTGTTATTGCACTGATTATGTCTATATTTTTCATAAAGGAAACATACTGTAAGTCTGCTGTAGATTTTACATATTTAAATCCTAGTCCAGATGAGCGTGTTTAAGAATTTCATGAGAGAGCTTAAGCTTATGAGAGAAGTAGTAAATGCTATTTTACCTCTCTCTCTCTCCCAAGTTTTAATCCAACATCTAAACCTCATTAATTATTATTTTCTTGGCGTGCCTGCTTTCAGTAAATCATCCATAGATAATTTATCAATACCGGAAATTAGCTTTGGTGATTCTCTAACTGATTCCTGATGTGACACAAACTTGCTGGGTTGTATTGTTACTAAGTGTGTTTGCCAATCATTAAGTAACCTTAAAACATTTTTGTGCCGATTGTGATCCGCTATTTGTAATGGGGTTAATCCATTATCAGCCGCTATGTCAATGTCAGCATTGAATTCCTTTAAAAGAAACTGTGCAACTTCTGTTCTTCCATATTCGCATGCTGAGTAAAGCGGTGTTTTTCCATAAAAATCTTGTCGATTAATTTTAGGTCCTTTTATTGATGCACTATCATCAGCTCCATATAATGTTTTAAAAGCATTACGATCAGCATCTGTAAATGTTGGGTCTTTATCAATTTGTACTGATCCCATTAGACTAGATAACGTGAAGATGGAAGCTCTTAATATATATTTTTTCATTTATGTCCCTTATGTTTTGAATAATAAAGATCTATAATATGCATATAGATATTAAAATTATATTTACAATAGGGATTTTATTTAATTATTTTATTTTAAAATTAACAAATACTTTAGTTTTTATTGTTAAGATTTTGCGTCCTCCTGAGATTCAGGTGTTGCTGCCTTTGTCCAATCAAGTGCTAACACAGTTTCGTTAATGCGTCTGATAGCAGGATAGGCCGAAAGGTCAACACTAAAGCGGTTTGCATTGTAAACCTGAGGGATAAGGCAAATATCTGCAATTGAAAGATAATCTTTCACGCAAAATACGCCAGATGTTTCGATTAGCTGTTTCTCTAAAGGTTTAAATCCTTCATGCACCCAGTGCTGATACCAAGCTTTTTTTTGCTCTTCTGTAATACCCAAGGTATCAGTTAGATATTTTAAAACTCTTAAGTTATTAAGGGGATGAATATCACAACAAATAACTTGTGCAATTGCCATAGCTTGCGCTTGTTCAAAAGGGTTAGTCAGCCAAAGCGCTGGAGCAGGGTGCAGTTTCTCCAAATATTCAATAATCGCTAAAGACTGTGGAATTGTTCCTTGTTCTGTGCTTAAAGTCGGCACTAAGCCAAATGGATTAATATTTTTATAATTTTGGTTTTGTTCATTGGTGCGCAGATTTACATAATGAGGTGCATAAGGGATGCCTTTGTATGCCATTACCAAGCGTACTCTATAGCTGGCGGTTGACCTGAAGTAAGTAAAAAGCTCCATTATGCCTCCTTATTTGCACGCTCAAATATGCTAACGAAAAATCCATCTGTTCCGTGGATATTTGGTGTGAATTGCGCTGTAGTTGTCGTGAATGGGCAAGGGGACTTTAGAGTTTTTCCCCAAACATCAGCTACTGGGATAGATTTAAATTCCGGGTGTTTTTCCAATAACCACGCAACTTGACTATTGTTTTCCGCATCGAGCACCGAACAGGTTACGTAGATTAGTTGCCCGCCTGGTTTTACAAACTGCAGCGCTTGCTCAAGAATTTTTTGCTGTAACTGCGTTAGTTCTTCAAGATCTATTGATGTCAGACGATTTTTCAAATCTGGATTGCGTCGCCACGTTCCTGTTCCTGTGCAAGGGGCATCTACTAACACGCGATCAAAACGACTGTGTTGCCTTTTGAACCAGCTATTATCCTTGCTTATATCTTTAAGTTGATATGTCGTAACACCAGCACGACGTAAGCGTTCTTTTGCACGTTGCAACCGGTGAGGGTGAATGTCGCTTAAAATAAGGTTTCCCTTGTTTTGCATAGTAGCCGCTAGACTAAGAGACTTCCCACCAGCACCTGCGCAATAATCTAAAACCTGCATGCCAGGTTGCGCATCGCACAGCAAACTTACCACTTGAGATGCTTCATCTTGCACTTCTAAAGTGCCATCTTCCCAAAGTTCATGGGTATTCAAAGGCTGACGTTTACCAAAACGAACCCCCAAAGGGCTAATAGGGGTCGCCACAACATCAAAACCTTCTAGCTTTAACAACGTAAGAATAGCATCGCGATTATTCTTCAAAGAATTGATACGAATATCAACCGGAGCCTGATCATGCAAGCTTTTAATAAGCTCTTTATCGCTCAGATGTTCTTCCAACCACTTTGGTATAGCGAATGGATCATATGGCTTCAGTTCGCCTAAAATTTGCAACTCTTCATAAGAAAGTGGAGGAGGGCCATATCCCTCACCACACAATTCCTGAATGTCATCAATTGTTTGTTCTTTGTCTAAGATGCAATGGGCAAAAACCAAAAGTCGTGCAGAACTAATGGCAAGCGCCGCTTTAATACCCTGGTAATTCCTAAGCACGCTATAAACACTATCGCCAATAGCGCGTCGATCGGAACTGCCAATATACCGACGATTACGAAAATAGCTTTGCATCACTGCATCAGCGGGTTTCTTCTTTAATGATAAAATCGTTTCCACAAGTTCTATAATGCTGTGTAACTGGCCTGCTGGTGTCATGATTTAGCTTTCAATACTTTCAGTTAAGTGTGTATAACCCAATGGATCTAGGTGAATAAGAATTTCGGAGTTTTGATAAGATTTTTTTAAACTAGCTTCAACTTCGTCGCTAATAATATGTGCCTCATGTAATGGAAGCATCGGGTCTAAGGTGATATGTACCTGAATAAAGTCTTGTTGACCGGTGCTGCGTGTACGCAAATCGTGTGCCTCAATAACTTTTGGGTGGGATTCTATATTTTTTAAAATATCTTGTCTAACTGCTGGTTCAAGTTCTCTATCCATTAGGATACTGGAACTTTGCTTTAAAATGCTCCAACTACCAACAAGCAAAAATACAGCAATGCCTACACCGAATGCTATATCAACCCAACTAACACCAAACCAATATAGAGCCACAAGAGCTACAATAGCTGCAATGTTAGAGAATATATCAGCTTGATAGTGCAAAAAGTCGGCTTTGATTGCAATTGAGTTGGTGCGTTTGATTGTGTAGAGCTGAAACAAAACTAATCCTAAAGTAAGCAGCGTCGAAAACGCCATCACCCACACGGCTAGGGAGTGATGAGTAATATTTTGAGCCATTTGATGATGTTCATAAGCGTGCCAAACAATCCAGGATGTGCTTGCAATAATAAGAATCGATTGCACAAATCCTGCCAGGGCTTCGGCTTTTCCGTGCCCAAATCGATAATTATCATTTGCTGGTTTTCTAGAATAACGCACTGCTAAAAAATTAATCATCGAACTGAAAAAATCAGAAAATGAATCAAGCAAAGATGCTTGAATAGTTAGGGAACCACTGACCCACCAGGCAAATGTTTTGGTCGCAACTAATATTGAAGCAACAGCAAATGCTGCCCATGTTGCAGATAAGACAAGGTGCCCATGATGATGGTTTAAACAGTGCACGATGGATATGTTTCTAAATTATGCGTCACCATATCATGGTTTTGCACAGATAGCCAAAACAGATTACGCTCTTGACACTAACGTTAACGTTAGGGTTAAACTCCACAGTAAGAAACCCTTGAATGAATTAGAATGCCCCATAAAAATACCAAAGAGGTGGTACTCATTTTTTTAGCACTTATTGGTCAACTTTTTGCAAGCATGAATATGTCTTTCACAAATTCGTATTTAGAAGAAACGAAAGAGTTATCTGATATTTTTTTAGCAAGTAATAAGCTTGTTTTTACCTACTGGATGTTATTGACTATTCTAGGCAGAATATGTGGAGCTTATTTTTTTGGCAAACATGCTGACAGAGTTGGTATTTTAAAATCTATTCTTTCTGTATCACGGAATTTTGTATTGCTTACACTATTATGTGCAGTATTTTGTTTTACCCATGAGTTCAGCCACGAGATGGATACTGGATTTTATATTATTAGGCTTTTTTATTGTTTTTTAGAGCCTGCAGCTCTTATTTTACCCAGTTTATACCTGCTTAATCGAAGCCCTGAAAACCAGTACAAACTTAGTGCATTGTTGATTGGCGCAGTTTTTGTTGCAAAATCAGCTTCTTACCACTTGATATATCTTCCTCCAGCTCTTATGAAGTTTTGGTATTTAGTTCCTCTTATCACAACATCATTATCATGGGCGATTTATTGTCACTTGGAAAAGCATTCTGAATCAGAAAAAGCACCTGCTTCAAATAGCTTACCTATGCCATTCCAAAAAAAGGTTTTAAACAGCTTATTCGGTGCTGCGTGCGCGACAGGAGCTTTCTACCATCATTTTTTCGTGGATTATTATTCAGTAAATATCAATATAGTTGACGCTCGTTTTGACTTAGGTAGCGTTATGTACTACACACTTTGTGGTTTGTTTCTATTTCCCGCGGCAAAGCTATGCGAGAGATTTGGTCTTTATAAAACAGCAAGAATTTCGCTTGGTATGCTATTCCTTTTGGGTATGAATTCTATATTGGCCAGCCCAACTTCTACTGTGTATGCTGTTCAACAACTACTATTTTCTTTCTTTTCCGCGCTCTTTATTGCACCAATGATGGTTGTTTTGCACAGACTGTATAAGAAATACTCAAGCTTTTCTGATACCATGTTTTGGTTTATGTTAGGGTTTAGCTTATGTACTGTACTTGCTTTTTTTGAGCAACAATTGGGCCTTCAAAAAGGATTTAAGGGCATTGGCTGGTGCGTATATAGCGCCAGTATCTTTCTATGCTTAATAGCGATTTACAAGTTTCGTACTGATACAATCCTGGGGGCACGGTCAAAAGCTGATTCTATTGGAGATGTTAAGCTGTTTGAGGCTTAACTCTCTCAATTCCCTCTGGTCTAGAACTAGAAGGACCAGTCAAACAGGTGTCGTTTTTGGTTTACGTTTTTTGTAAGTAGGTGTCTTTTTGAAAGGCTTAGCTTCTTTTTGTGGCTCGTCTTTCTTAGACTTGGGCTGAAACTTCTTACGGGTCGATTTTTCTTTAACCAAAGAAAACCCAATCGAACAAATAATTGGGTCGGCGTTGGTCACCATAACTTTCACCCGGTTGCCCATTTGATAAGTTTTACGTGTATGCCTGCCCACATAGGAATGTAATGTTTCATTAAGAATAAAATAGTCCCCATCAAGGTCTTGCTTAGGAATAAACCCTTGGGCGCCAATACCATCAAGCTCTACAAATATTCCAGGGATGCCTACACCAACAATTGTGCCGTCAAACACCTGACCCAAATGATCTTTCATGTAGTGTGCCATGAACCTGTCTTGAACTTCACGCTCAGCTTCCATGGCAGTACGTTCGATTTTTGAAATGTGTTCGCTTACATCATCCAGGTTTAAATCAATCGATGTATGCCTTGTGCCATCAAGTTCAAATGCTGCAACTAAAGACCGGTGTACAACCAAGTCTGCATAGCGACGAATTGGCGATGTAAAATGGCAATAAGCAGTCAAATTAAGGCCAAAATGTCCCATATTGTGCGTGCTATAACGGGCCTGAGCTTGTGACCGTAAAACCAACTCATTGAAAAGCCTAAAATAGGGCAGGTCTTTTGCTAAATGTAATAGTTCATTAATACTGCCAATAATGTTTGCAGTGCTGAATTTTTTAACGGCAATTTTCAAACTTCTAGCAAGGGTGTATAAACTTTGTAAGCGTGTTTTGTCAGGGCGTTCATGCACGCGATAAATGGTTGGCCAGTCTTTAGCTTGCAGGGTTTTTGCGGCAGCCACGTTTGCGGCAATCATGAATTCTTCAATTAGCTGATGGCTCTCTAACCTGCTTCTGGGTTTGACCGACTTTATGCTGCCATCTTCACCTAGTTCAAAAGCATTTTCCATTGATTCAACCTGAATCGTGCCCCTAAGGTTGCGTGCTTTTTTAAGGCTTTTGTAGCAACCATAAAGGGGAAGAATAACATCACTTAATAAGGGCTCTGTAGTGGCATCAGTAACGCCATTAATAGCTTTTTCAACTTGGTCATAGGTTAACCTGGCGCGTGATTTCATTAACGCACGCTTAAACCGGAAAGATTTAATTTTTCCACCGCGGTCGATAATCATATCAACAGCTAAGCAGGCACGGTCTTCATTAGGGCGCAAAGAACATAAATCATTACTTAAACGTTCTGGCAACATAGGCACGACTCGGTCAACGAAATACACAGAGTTTCCACGTAAATGCGCTTCCTTATCAAGGGCATCGCCAGTTTGTACGTAGTGACTAACATCTGCAATGGCCACTATAGCGCGCCATCCTCCCAAATTTCTGGGGTCAGGGTCACTAACTGCATAAACTGCGTCATCAAAATCTTTAGCGTCAGCACCGTCGATTGTGACAAGGGGGATATCTCTCAGGTCTACACGTTTGCCAAGCTCTGGAATTGTCCCTTTGTTAGCTATGCTTTGAGCATTTTCACTAAACGCGTGTGGCAGGTGGTATGCATATACACCCATCAGTGCGTAGGTCTTAGGCACATGAATCGAACCTAGGTTGCGAATAAAATGAAATTCACTTTGTCTGTTTACAGAATAAACAATGACATCATCTTCTGTGAAATTTTTTGCTTGATCTGCATCAACGTAGACCCCCGAAAAGGGATCCCTGCGGTGACAAGGTCCTAAAAATCCACCTTGGTTTTTTGCGGTAAAAATTCCTACGTGTTGCTTAATCTCTTTTTCTGCATGTAGTGCGCCGCCGTACTCTTTCTTTTTAAGCATGACACGGCGCTTAAAGTGGTGGTCATGACGTTTTTTATCTTTGTCACGTCTATCCATTAAAATAACATGCTTAGCTTTAAGCTAACGGTGTGCACTGATGGATGATAAACAAATTTACGTTTTTGGCCGCCTTCTGCGGTATCATTTTTGCGTGGCGTGATTTCTTTGGGGGCGTGGTATAGGTATTCTCCACCAACCATAAATTTGTTTGTGACAAGGAAATTGAGACCGCCACCACCACTTAAACCGCTCATGGTTTTTTTGTACATACGGCTGCTTGGATTTTCACCATTATTGAGTTCTGTGTATTTTAGTTGGTTCGTTGTCCAGGCATAACCAGCTTTTCCATAAAACATTAGTTTTGGAGTCATCATCATCCCAGCAATTCCATATACACCCAATGTGTATGGGTTGGTTATGCTAAGCTTTCCTTCAGTACCACCACCGTCAACATGTAAGCTGTAATTTGCTTTTGATTGGTTCATGGAAAGACTTGCTTCACCACCTACAACAATTTTTGATTTCTCCATTTGATTTAGCATACCAAGACTAAGGCCAAAGCTTGTTGACGTATTTAATTTAGTTTCTTTACCAACGGCGCCGTTAGGGTTTGTATAGTCGTGATTTTGAGGAGTGAATCTTAGTCCCAAATTAAGGGAAGCAAACAACCCACGCACTGGATCAGCGGCTAAAGATGCAGTGAAAATACAAATGGCCAAGATTAGTTTACTGAAGTTTCTCATATTTTAAATTCATTTTATATTTTCCTAGATCATAGGCGCAGGGCTTCGACAGGGTCAAGTCGTGACGCACGATAGGCCGGGTAAAAAGTTGCAAAAAATGTTAGAACTAAAGCTATAGCAGCCACAAGAAGCACTTCTTCCCAAATAATTTTAGCTGGCAGCTGGCTTAAGAAATAAATCTCAGCATTGAAAAGTTCTGTGCCTAGAATTTTTTCTAGAAGCTTTCTAAGTCTTTCAATATTTGAGGCAAACCCTATTCCCAAAAGAATGCCAAGGGTAGTGCCAGCAATACCTATGGAAGAACCAGTTAAGAAAAATATTTTTAAAATATTACTTTTTCCAGCGCCCATGGTTCGTAAAATCGCAATGTCACGAGTTTTGTCTTTTACTAGCATGATAAGGCTGGATATAACGTTGAATGCAGCAATCACAATGATAAGCGTCAAAATAATGAACATAACATTTTTTTCAACTTGTACAGCCTGAAAAATCTGGCTATCGTTGTGCTGCCAATCAACAATTTCAAACGCTGATAGTAGCTGGTGATGGAGATCTTCAATAACCTGAGGACCCGATTTCATGTTTTTTAATAGAACATCAATGTGGTTAATAGAATTTTGGCAATTGAAAAACTGCTGCGCTGTAGCCAGGGGCAAAAAAACCATATTTTTATCAAATTCATGCATACCAATTTCAAATATGGCAACGACTTCAAAACTAGTTTGCTTTGGCATGCTTCCAAAAGGAGTACGTGTTCCATCGGGCAATAACAAGGTCATCATTTGCCCAAGTTGAATATTCAGTGAATGAGCAAGTCGTGCACCAATGGCTATTTTGTTTTTTTCAAAAGAATTAAAAGTTCCCTTTAGATTTTCATTCATTATTGCAGGGCGCTTAATCATATCTTGCTCACGCATGCCAAGCACACCAATGCCTCGTGCTTGTCCGTGATAAGTTGCTACCGCTTGTTTTTCTAAAACAGGGTAAGCGAAGTCAACGTCTTTGTGAGTTTTTGCTATGTCCAAAGCGCTTTCCCAATCGCTTTGTGCTGGACCGCACATCACCATTACATGCCCGCGCATACCGACTAATTTTTGATATAGCTCAGCACGAAAGCCGTTCATCACTGCCATAACAATAATCAAGGTGGCAACGCCTAAGGCAATTCCTATGAAAGAAAATCCTGCAATGACCGATACAAACCCTTCTTGACGAGGAGATCGTAAATATCTAAAAGCTACGGTGCGTTCGAACAGGCTAAACATTATATTATTGAATGGGCGAAATTTCATGAGCTGATGATAGCACAGTAACTTTGCTAAAATGAAGTGTGCGGAGATTCTTTGCTAACGTTTTGCAGCGTTTGTTTTAACAAATCGATGTATTTCTCGGCTTATATCAATTGTTAGTGATTCAATCAACCGTTCTCGGGCGCCTTCGCTGGCACTTTGATTAACGAATTCATCATTCGTATTTTGTGAATATGACGTCACACTATTAAGGCTAGTTTCATGCAATGTCTGTCCGTCGCAGCTTATAATAATTTGGGCAGTAAGGCGCATCATTGAACGGGTAGATGTAGCGTCCGTTGCGTAGGCCAAGTTTCCAGTTTCTTCATTCAAACGTATATAGGTTTTGTAGCGTGAATCTAAATTAAGGCCAGCTAAAACACTTTTTAGGCGCTGACGCATCATTTGAACCATGTAACTAGAACCATCCTTATTCGCACTCTCAACAACAAGGCGTGATCTTGATTCAGTTGGGGCATTATCATTATTGGCTAGCATTGGCGTAAAACCACATGCAGCTAATAAAAGGCAGATACTGCTTACTAAAATTTGTTTTTTCATGATGCCACTATGTTCAAAATTCGCTTAGGCACGACAATTGTCTTTCGTATTGTAAGACCATTTATAGCTGATTGTACCGTGGAAAGTTCCATCGCAGCCGTAATAATTGTTTCATCGGTTGCGTCTGTATTAACGGTAATATTGCCACGCATTTTTCCATTAACTTGCACTGCCATACTAATTTGGTCCTCAATAAGCAAACTTGCATCAACTGTCGGCCAGGCGATTGCATCCACAAAAGCTTCCCCATGCACATTTTTCCACAATTCATGCGCTACATGCGGAATAATTGGGTTAATAGCTTGAATCAACATGGTAAAGGCATTCACGACCGTTTGTTTATCACATTCATTAATATCACTATCAATTGCGTGAGTAAGCTCACGGCAAAATGCCAACACTTTGTTAAATGCATAGGTTTCATATGTTTGGGTTATTTTGTGCAAATATTGGTGAGCTGCTTTTTTAAGGGCAGCATTTTTAGTTGTTACAGTGCTTTTGTGCTCGCGAACTTTTTCACCTAACCGCCACAACCTGTTAATATAGCGCCAGCTTCCTTCAAGCCCGTCATCGTTCCAGTCAAAGTCTTTTTCTGGGGGAGTGTCTGACATAATAAATAAGCGCGCAGCGTCTGCGCCGTACCCTTCAATAATTGCTTGGGGGTCAACCAGGTTCTTCTTTGATTTAGCCATTTTTTCTTGGCGACCTTGGGTCGCTGGCGTGCCGTCAGCAATTTTTATAAATCCTGATGCTGTTTTTTCAACTTCATTAGGGTACAACCATTTGCCCTGATTGTCTTTGTAGGTTGCGTGGCAAACCATGCCTTGAGTCATTAAGTTCTTAAATGGTTCGTCTACATTAGCATAACCGCAATCACGCATAGCTTTAGTGAAAAAACGGGCATACAAAAGATGCAACACTGCATGTTCAATACCACCTATGTATTGGTCAACAGGCAACCAGCCTTCTACAACTTTTTTGTCTATTGGCTGATCATGCTTAGCGCACGCATAGCGCATGTAATACCATGAGCTTTCAAAGAAAGTATCTAACGTGTCAGTTTCTCGAACTGCAGGTTTTTTGCATGTTGGGCAACTAACGTGTTTCCAAGTGGGGTGATGATCTAGCGGATTTCCTGGTTTTTCAAAGGTCACATCTTCTGGCAAACGCACTGGCAAATCTTGCTTGGGAACAGGCACTGCACCACAAGCATCACAATAAATAATCGGAATAGGGCAACCCCAGTAACGCTGACGCGAAACTAACCAATCGCGCAAACGATAATTAACTTGGCGTTCGCCCAAATTATTTTTTTCTAAGTGATCAATCATGTACGCTTTAGCAGCAACACAATCCATACCATTTAAGAAATCAGATTCCACCATTTTTCCAGTGGTTTCTAAATGAGGTAACTCCCTATCAGATGTCAAAACGCGCTTGATTGGTAAACTATATTTTGTAGCAAATTCAAAATCACGCGCATCGTGGCCTGGGCAACCAAATAAGGCACCAGTCCCATAATCCATCAACACAAAGTTCGCAGCATAAATGGGTACAGGTTGCTTAGTAATCGGGTGAATAGCATCAATGCCTAGGGAATAGCCTTTTTTTTCAGCGGTCGCCATCGCTTCTTCGGTGGTGCTCATTTTTTGGCATTCTTGAATAAATGCCGCTACACCTGAATTTGTTTTGGCTAGTTCCAGTACAATCGGATGCTGAGGAGCTAAGGCAATGAATGATGCCCCATATAACGTTTCAGGACGAGTCGTGTAAATAGTAAGGTCGCAATCCTGGCTTGGTATAGCAAAATTCACTAATGCGCCTTCGGAACGTCCAATCCAATTTTCCTGCATTTTAACAACCTTTTCAGGCCATCCGGAAAGCTTCGCTAAGTCATCAATTAATTCTTGTGCATATAATGTGATCTTCATTGACCACTGATTCAACAACCTACGCTCAACTGCAGCGCCTGAACGCCAGCCTTTGCCATCAACCACTTGTTCATTAGCTAATACACTGTTTTCAACTGGGTCCCAATTTACCCATGATTCGCGACGGTAAACCAATTCTTTTTCATAAAAATCTAAAAATATTGCTTGTTCTTTGCCGTAGTAATCTGGTTCGCAGGTACTAATTTCCCGGTCCCAATCATAAGAAAACCCAAGGGAAAACAACTGCTTTTTCATGTCAGCAATATTTTGACGCGTCCAAATTGACGGGTGCGTATTATTTTGCATTGCTGCATTTTCTGCTGGCAGACCAAAAGCATCCCAACCCATAGGGTGTAATACACGAAAGCCTTGGGCGGTTTTAAAGCGCGCCATTGCATCACCTAACGTATAATTACGCACGTGTCCCATGTGTAGGCGTCCAGAAGGGTAGGGTAGCATTTCAAGAATGTATGCTTTTGGCTTTTCATCCTGATCTGCAACTTTGAAACTATTATTTGTAGCCCAAAATTCTTGCCACTTTCTTTCTACACTTTTAAACGGATACGACATAAAAACGACGTTAAAATTCACCTAATCTAGATAAGCGTTTTAAGGCTTATGTGTCAATTTGTCTTTTGGCAGATCTGTTAGTTTTTTTAAGCTTCTTGAGCTGCATCATATGCTTCTAACAATCTTGTAAGGCGCCTTTTAATGCCAGTAGGTTTTGCATAATCATCTGGAACTAAAAAACTTATTGTATGGAAAAGCGTATATTCATCTAGTGCATTCAAGGTTGTTTGTACGCCGTTTATTCCTAAAATATCGGTAAAAATCCTATGGGAAAACCCCACTAGTGTCCACACATCTTCTAGATTAAGCTCTTCTCCAGATTTTTTAGCGGCGGTGATACGATCACCATTTGTTGAAAATCTTAAGATGCGTTGTTGGAAAGTGTGTGCCTGAGTTCCACTACTAGATTTTTCCCAATAACATTGATAATCTTCTGTTTTTTCTGTTGAAAAAACTGAGGAGTCAATCCTTCCAAATGAATGTTTAAATGACTTATATGTGAAGCTTCCTCCCTTTAGAAGGCATAAATAAGCAGACAAACCATCAATAAAACCATGTAAAGTATCAAATCTGATAGAGCAACTCTTATTCATAAGTACAGGCGCAGATCTAAAAAATTGAAGTGCCGCTCCTTCTTTTTGGAATGCATCTTCAAAAATATAATCGCCTACGTGACTAACTAAGCAATTTAAAGGTGTTGTTCTGCTAGCAACTATTCTTTCAATTTCTGGAAATTGCTGTAAAAACCCACCAAAATCTAACCCATAATCATGAAAAAAATCAGGAAAGCTGTATTGTGCACGATTAATTGTTACGTGACTAACATCAGCAATTGAATAGATCCCATTGAATAATGGCTGCCTAATACCACCTATATCAAAGGTTGACGTTGTGGATATTTTTTCAACTAGTAATTCAAGTTTTTTTAGCTGAATTTGGTAATGTTTAAAACGGTACGCTAAGTCTGTAATTTTTCCTGAGAAAATTCTTTTATGCTCGTTCAATGAATATTTTGCACAAAATGGTCTAACTGCTTCTGTAGTGTTATCTAAATCCAGCGTGGTACCTGTAGTGCAATTAACAACAGGAAATAGACTGAAACAAATTAATAATAGAAATCTCATAGAAATTTTAAATACTATATTTGGGGTATTTTAGTCAAATGTTATGGTTTTTATGTGGACTTAGGTCCTAAAACAAGCGCCTTCATTTTTTCCGCATTTTTGATTAGTATAGTCAATCGATTAGGAGAATGAATTCATGGCAAAAGATTATTACGAAACATTGGGCGTTACTCAAAGCTCTACCGATGACGAAATTAAAAAAGCGTATCGCAAACTTGCTATGAAATATCACCCTGATAAAAATCCAGGTGATAAAAAATCGGAAGAAAAATTCCGCGATGCTACCGAAGCATACGACGTCTTGCTTGATTCACAAAAACGTGCAGCCTACGATCGTTACGGCCATGCAGCTTTCACCCAACAACAGCAACAAGGCGGCGGAGGTGGTGGACATCCTGGGTTTTCTGGCGGTTTTGGTGGATCCTTTGCTGATATTATCGATGAAATGTTTGGAGGCTCTTTTTCTGGCGGTGCTCAGGCAAACCACGCTGGTGCTGATGTTCGTTATAATATGGACATCACCTTAGAAGACGCTTTTAAAGGTAAAAATGCGACGGTTAAATTTACAACGCTTGTTGGCTGTACAAGTTGTAAGGGCAGTGGAGGCGAAGCTGGTTCACGCCCTACAAACTGTACTGCATGCCATGGACGTGGAAAGACTCGTTATCAACAAGGATTTTTCACCATTGAACGCCCTTGTGCAACCTGCGGTGGTGCTGGTCAAACTATTGCGAAGCCTTGCAGGCCTTGTAATGGCAGTGGACGAATTCGCAAAGAAAAAAATTTAGAAGTTAAAATTCCACCAGGAGTTGAAGAAGGTACACGTATTCGCGTTACCCATGAAGGTGAAGCTGGTTTACGAGGTGCTCCTAGCGGAGATTTATACGTATTTTTAAACATCAAATCGCACAGCTTATTTAAGCGCCAAGGAGCAGATATTTTGTGCAAGGTCCCTATTCAAATGGTTACTGCCGTTTTGGGTGGTGAGATTGATGTCCCTACTATCGATGGTGGGCAAGCATCGGTCAAAATACCAGCAGGAACGCAACCAGGACAACAATTCCGCCTGAAATCTAAAGGTATGAGCATTTTACGAGCAACGGGTCGTGGCGATATGATTATCGAAGCAAAAGTTGAAACCCCTGTTAGCCTTAGTAAAAAACAGCGAGAACTGTTGGAAGAGTTTGCCCAAATTGGTAAGGGTGAAAAAAATAGCCCCGAGTCCTCTGGATTTTTCGCTAAAATAAAAGATTTGTTTTAATGGCTACTCCATATGTTATTAACAAGCGTGATGTTATCGCGCGTGATAATGGCTATGGAGAGCGCGTCTATGAACTTGCTGGTCCTGAAAATGGCAATATTCATAAACACTGCATCGCTATAGTTGATATTGATCCAGGGAAAAGTTCAAAAAATCATTATCATCCCAAAGTTGAAGAAACATATTTTATTCTATCAGGTCAAGCGCTCATGAATATTGATGGAACTGATGTAATGCTTACTCAGGGTGACCTCGTTACCATTCCAAACGGTGCTCACCATAAAGTTAGAAACCCCTCTGACAGCGAAGTTTTACAGCTGTATGTGACCTGTGCTGAACCTTGGACACCTGAGTGTAGCGTGTTTTTGGAATAGAAAAGATAAAGAGAAGCAAGACTTCTCTTTATAATTTTGATGAGTTATTTTCTATTTTTATGTGCATCGGCAATTAATTGAGCCCATTTATCCATGCCCGGTCCATATTTCATAATTTCGCCCCCAAAATCATTGATATTATGAAAATCTCCGACTTTTTCACGTTCAGTCCTCAAACGTTCAAGTTCAGTAACATCACCTCTGTGAAAGGCTGATTTGAATTCATTGGTAAAATCTTGCCAGGAAGCTGCAGGAGCTGAGGCAGTGTGTACGCTGCTAGGATTGTTTTTTTGAGCATCGGCAATTAATTGAGCCCATTTATCCATGCCCGGTCCATATTTCATAAATTCGCCTCCAAAATCATTGATATTATGAAAATCTCCGACTTTTTCACGTTCAGTCCTCAAACGTTCAAGTTCAGTAACATCACCTCTGTGAAAGGCTTGTTTAAATTGTTCAGTAAAATGATGCTTAGTCTCAGAATGATTAGCTTCTTCTTTGTGATTATAAGGCTCTGAATGTGCAGCAGCAAAACAAGAACTTGTTGTCCCTAATGCCAAAGTACTTAATATTGCTAGTGTATATTTCATTTTCAACATAATAACCCTTTCTAAAAAATATATTCATTAGACAAAACATTTATCTACAGTAAATATTGCACCCTAAGTAAAAAATTTAGTCAATTTCTTGTTATTGCTTTGATGGTAAAGAATCAATTTTCTTGAATAAGATATTGTGGTAAATGCATAAACAACCTATGATTATTGTAACAACAATCAAAATAATTATCCATGACCCGAGGTGGACTCCGCAAAGGCGCTGGCCGCAAACCAAACTCAAGCAAATTTGGTGAGCAAACTATTCCTGTGCGTATACCTAAATCGCTGGTGCCAACTGTAAAGGAGCTGCTTATGAAGTCTGAAAAAATTCAATTGGGGTCTACTCTTTCCAGCATCCGTGAAGCTTTTGATTGGCAAAGCCTTGATCTACCGTCAATGCCATTGCCCTTGTTTTCTAACAAAGTATCAGCGGGTTTTCCTTCTCCGGCTGATGATCATTTAGAAATGAAGCTCGATTTAAATCAGCATTTGGTGCAGCATCCCGCCGCAACATTTTTTGTGCGTGTGAGTGGTGATTCCATGATAGGTGCTGGCATTCATGACGGAGACGTGCTTGTGGTCGATCGTTCACTTACCTGCAAGGACAGCTGCATTGTTATAGCAGTGGTTGATGGAGAGCTCACCGTGAAGCGCTTTTTTGCACGTGGTAATGATGTTGTGCTAATGGCTGAAAATCCCAAATACCCTGATATTCTAGTAACTCAAGAAATGGATTTCCGAGTTTGGGGTGTGGTTACTACGGTTATTCATAAGGTTTAAGGTTTTATGGATGCTTAGCTTGCGATTAATAATAACTTGATTATACTATCAATATAGGCTATATATGTGCGTTTATTATACAAAGGCACTGCTCTTGTGAAGTATACTCTTTTTACACTCATATTTTCTATATTTTCACTGTACGCAAAAAATTTGCAACCGCTTACCCATGAAGAAGTTAAGCATTTTCGTGTCGTAAATGCTCAAGCAATTCGTGCAGCAAAAGCTACATCAATCTATGACGCAATAGGAATATTTGCATTGTGTAAACGAGAATTTGAAGGCCAAAATACAGGTTGTATTTTTTCTTTAGGCAACCGTGTTGAGTATTTTTCAAGACTAAGCGCAGCGGTTAGTTTGGGGATTGGTTTTGACGCAGGGATTATTAATAAACCTATGAACTCTACAGAGGCTGGAGTTTTTAAAGGGATGGCGAAAGCATTAGGTAATCAACTGCAAAGAGCAGCAGCGTTTGTCACTTTAGCTGACGTTTCCCGTGGTTTTGAGCATACTCATTTGAAAGGATTTGATAATGCAATAAAAACAGGCACCATGAGAGGCCCACATACAATTGATTTGGTCCAAGTTACTGCGGAAAAATCTAACGCTCCATTAAGGGCCAAATTGGCTAGGGAATACGCTGACCTTCCAAGGGTCAGCACGTATGACCAACCTTTTGAGGTCGCTCTTTTAGCAAGAGTTATTAGTAGTAATCCTGCATATGCCGCTGCCTTACAAAGATTTCTAAATGATACTGATTTACCACTGAGACCAGAAGTTAGTTTAATCAGTAGATCCTTTATGAATATCCTTGATGAGCTGCGAGTTGTGGGCATTTCTGCTGCAAACCTTATAGAGTGCTTAGGAATACTGCGAGAAACAAATGAAGAAAAAATAGTAAATATATTTCAATCTCTTGAGATGCTTCGCCGCCATGCAGCTGCTAGAGGGCTACCTTTTGATGGTGCGGTAGTGTCAAGTATTATTCAAAAGCTGAATAGAATGCCAAGAACGATGTGCGATGATATTCGTCGTGTGATAACTGCATTTCCAGGGATATCTCCAATACATCTTCCAGATTTTTCTGGCTATATTTCCACATACTCGCCTGATAAACAGCAGGCCGTTATTGAAGTTATTCGAAATGCTATGGTTGATATTTCAGCAGATAATGTTGATGCCGTAAAAAAAGTTCTCATGCAAAGACCTCTTGCAAATATATCAAGGCTTTTGCTAGGGCGAGTGCTTCCGAAATTTATTCAAATGGTAAAGCGTGCTGATAACAAGCCAAGTGTACTAGATGCATTAAATAGATTAGTTGGGCTTGGGTTGCTAGGAAAATTACCGAGTGCAAACTTAGAACAGCAGATTGACTGTTTTTCAACTATTTTACAGGAAGAAGCAATTGTATCTGCAGAAGACCTTGAAAATCTGAATGATGCGTCCGCAGTCAAAAAAGCAAAAAAAACTACACGTGCACAAAAAGTAAGTTTATTTGGAAAAAAATAAATCTTTTCTTAGCAGCACCAGAAGGTGGTTTTGATGACACTACAGGGGAAGAAATCGTGGTCGACGATCCTTTTTCAGCAGACAGAGATGCCCGCTTTTCTTTGATTACTGGTTTGGCAAGTTTACGCATTTCAGCAGCGGCAAAAGTAGGAATTATTAATCGCATTCATGATCTTAACAACGTAAGAGGATTTACTATCAATGACGGAAAATTGAACGCGGTTGATATGCTTTCGGCACTAGGTCAACAGACTGATCAGATAGTTGAGATTGTCATGCAAGTGTTCCAATTGCCAGATGCGAATGCAGGGATTGAACCTGTAGCAAATCTTGTTGATCGTTTTATTGATCGTGTTTTATTGAATGACAGATTACCTAATGCATTTCGTTATGAGCACAGTCACCTGGATTTTGCTTTAACACTGCTGAATTCTCCAGAAGATGTGCAAACTGATGCCATTGCACAATATATTGCTTATCCATATTCCATTATGGATCAAGCAAGATTAGCTAGAGAACTAATAGCACGCGGTGGCCAGCCGGCTGCTGTGGTAGTTAATGCAGGTTTGAATGCTGGCAATAGGCATGTAAGTGCTGGATGTATGGCAGTTCATTATGTTTCAGCTTTGGTTTGTGCGCCATTAGAAAGAGCTTTAGACGATGTAAATGGAATGACGACTATACCTACTGTCGCTGCTGCTAAAGCGACATTAGTTCAGTGGATTAGTGACTTTGGTGCGGATTCTGCTCGTGTGCTTACACTTGCAGAAGTTCAAGATGTAGCTGCAACAAAAGTGCGCTTTGACGCAGTGTACGCCAAAGCCATAAGTCCAGATAATAATTATGCTTATATGTTTAATCAATATTTGCCAAAAGTTGTTGCTTATATAGGAAAAAAAAGTAAGAAAAATAGAGATACATGGTTGATTAATAGTTTGGGTGAAGCGTCACAAGCATACGATCGTGGATCTGTTGTGGGTAACTTAAGCTGTGATAAGGGAATTGCTGAGCGACTTGTTCTAGGCCTTAAATACCAAGATGAATCTAAATTTGACAATATACTAGGTATTATAGACTTGGGTGATATGGTGACTGGTAATTTTAATACTATGCAAGTTCTTAGGTCACCTGGAGTGAACGAGCGTGGTAAAAGGGTTGAAGCTAGCCAGCTTTGGAATTTATGGGAAGGTAAAAAACCTCAGTCAGCGCATGATGCAGTCGGCATGTGGGGGCAAGCTATTGATGATATGGAAAGAAGAACTATGGATAGCGTATTAGATTTGTTAAGAAAATCATTTCGTTTTCTTACAGATGCATATCAGCTCCTTCTAGACAATTATGAAGCGCATGTGACTGGTACAGTTACTCGTATCAAGCGCGATTGGAGAGATGGTATTACTGGTTTGTTTACTCGTTATCAAGACATTAAAGCTGGTCGAGTGGTGTAAACGTGATAAATAAAAAGCTCACTAAACCCAAGCCGTTGATATACACCTAAACCATCAGCTGATGCTTCAAGCACGCAATGCTTATAGCCCAGTGCATGGGCTAAATTCATAGAAAATTGCACCATCTGGGTGCTATAGCCTAATCGCTGGTGGGTTGGGGTGGTTGAAACATTATCAATACGAACGCCATCATCTAAGAAGGTTAGGGTAATGGCGCAAATAGGTTCGCCATCTTGGCACCCTAAAAAGTGCAACATATTTGTGCCCTTTGCTTTCGCGCGGTCTAATGCTTGAGCGTATTGAGCATTAGTTTCATCTGTTCCTCCAAAAGCATTTTTCATAATTTGAAGCCAACCGGCTTTATTCACATCTGCTGATTGAATAATTAATGGAAGTTCAGGCTCAACGGCACTTTGCACAGGATTACTGAGGGCGCAATACATAACTGTGGATGCTTCGTCAAAAACAATGCCATGACCTTTTAACGCTTTTTGCAGTGCTGGCGTATCAAGGTTTTTAGGTACAACATATACCCATCCTGGAATTGCATTTTTTTTGAAAAAATTCTTAACTTCATCAATAAGCTCTTCTGGTTGTGGGTGGGGTAGTCGTTGCAAAAATACATTAAACTTTGCTTCATCAATGCCGCCAATATAGGCAATGAACCCTTCGGCGAATAAGTGTTTCTTTATGCTAATGCTGCTAGAAAAGTGATCTTCTAGAGCATAAAAAATATGCTCCATCTTAACTGTCATAATCATCTTCTGGTTGTTGCCATAATCTAGCTGCTCGTTGTTCAAATGCTGTCATCATTGTTTGGGCTGCATTGTCTAATAATTTCCCAACAGTTATCTGTAATAAAGCTGATTGCAATTTGAAATCGAGAGTGAAATTGACTAAGCACCGATTGTTTTCGTAATTTGTGAAATGCCAACGGGATTCTAAAAACTTGAAGGTGCCATCTGTTTTGGCTTTTGCCTCAACAGCATCATCAAAAATAAATACTTCTGATCTGTAGATTTTATCAAATGGTCCTGTACCTATGGTTAAATCTGCTTCAAAAAACTCTGCGGTCTTGGGATAAACCGCCACTGCTTTTAGCATAGGTAAAAATGCCGGATATTGCTCAACATCTACCACAATCTCTTTTAAAAAAGCAGCGGGGTAGGGAAGTACCTTAGAGGCTTGGAACATCTGACTTTACCATGTCTTTGCGTGCTGCTGAAAGCCGCATAAAATCATCTCCCGCGTGATATGATGAACGGGTAAGCGGGCTGGCGGCAATTAATAAAAAGCCCTTTGATCGTCCACGACTTGCGTATTCGTTAAATTGTTCGGGGGTAACAAAATCCATTACTGGGTGGTGTTTGGGGGTGGGTTGCAAATACTGACCAATCGTCATGAAATCTACATTGGCCGACCGCAAATCATCCATTACTTGAAAAATTTCATGCTTTTCTTCACCAAGTCCAACCATAACGCCAGATTTGGTAAATATCGTGGGGTCTATTTTTTTAACAGTATCAAGTAACCGTAAGGAATTGAAATACCTGGCTCCTGGCCGGACTGATGCGTACAAACGTGGCACGGTTTCAAGGTTATGGTTAAACACATCAGGTTTAGCTTTAACAACTATTTCTATGGCGTGTTCTTTACGCAAAAAATCAGGTGTTAGCACTTCAATAGTTGTGTGAGGTGCCGTATCACGAATGGCGCGGATAACTTCTGCGAAATGATTTGCTCCGCCATCGTCTAGGTCATCACGATCAACTGATGTAATAACCACATGGGATAAATTCATTTTTGCAACGGCTTTGCCAACGCGTTCAGGTTCATGGGGGTCTAATAGATCAGGTAATCCTGTTTTAACGTTACAAAATCGACAAGAACGTGTGCAAACATCTCCCAAAATCATGAAGGTTGCATGACGCTTTGACCAGCATTCCCCTATATTTGGACACGCAGCTTCTTCGCACACTGTATGCAGCTTGTGCTCACTTACAATGGCCTTTGTTTCAAAGTATTCTTTTGATGTCGGGGCTTTAACCCGAATCCAATCAGGTTTTTTAAGCTGTGTGGATTCCACTGGCTATCCTTATTGTGTGTTTACGCGAATGTCACGAGCTTTCAACAAAATAATATTTTCTAATTCCCTGGACGCTTTGTTATCAATGCCAACGTCATGCCAACCAGTATTTTGTCTCTCCTGCTTATATACGCTAACCTCTAACGCGTCAGAGCGCAACTGGCGGTCTTTAATGCGTACTTGGATTTTAAGACGGTCTTTTGCGCCTGCTGGTTGATACCAATCGGTGACTAAAATTCCACCAGGTCCATCAGATGAAACTAGAGGTGCAAATTTTAGTGTATCAAGGCTAGCCTTCCACAAATAACTGTTTACAACTTGCCCAGCAGAATCATTTGTACGGCCACTAACTTTGTCAGATCCTAGAGTGATACCTTCTGGTCCAGCTATAGAGCCGAAACCAAGTTTTACTTTATCTTCTCGTGATTTCGGTGCTTCAGCGGTCTGCTGTGTGTTTGAACATGCACTTAAAAGCATTAGAAGGCATATAGTAGCAACTTCTTTAAAAAACATTTGAGATTCAAAAACTAAAAATTGTAATGCAATATAGCCAATTTCTTAAATTTTTTCGAGATTTTATTTACAACAATATATTTAAATTCTCATATCAAAGTACATAGAAAACTTTAAGTTAATTTTAAATTGTATTAATAGGTTTTTAATTTTTATTCAGCATACTTAAAATGTAATAACAGGTGAAACAACTCGCAAAATGAGATTTACGAACCAAAAAATGCTGATCTATATAGATTTGTGCCCTATGGGACTATATGTCATAGGGTAGGTTCTAATTTTGCGTGATTTCACCGAAAAAATATCGGAGGAAGTCATGCTGCTCAAGTTTTTTTTAGCGATTATCATTGTAGGAATTAATTCAGGCTTTACTCTAAAAGCTGCAGATTTTTACCCTGACAACCTACCTGATTTATTTTGGCCGTTACGAGATCATTTTTATGATCGGCTGGCCGGACCAACAGCTACAAAAGAAAATTTTAAAAGTACATTGTGCGAATTTGTAAGAGTATGTGACTATATATCTCCAGATTCCATTATGCGAAATAACCTCCGTAAAGACATTGATAAGTATTCCTTAGTAAGAGGTGTTACTCCAACAGCTAAGATTGATATTTTAGACGCATTAAATGAATTAGAAGAGACGTCAATGCTGCTTCCGGGTGATTTTTATTCCACTCGACCGATTCCAGGATACATTCATACAGCTGCAGCTGATGATCCCCTTCAAGAAGCAGTTAAGCTATATCCACAAGGTGTCTCGAGCTTTTTTTGGGTGGCACGGGATAGATTTTATGCATTTATGGCAGAGGAATCTTCACCTCAAGAAATACGTACCGCTTTTTGTGAATTTATTAGTGTGGGTGATCATGTTGCAGCTGCTCCATTCATGTCTAAAAGTCTACGTAACGATTTTAATGAGTTTGCTTTTAAAAAAGGAATTAAACGTAAAAGAAAAGCAGAAATACTCGGAATTTTATCAGAGCTAGAAGCATTGAGTGTTTATACAGTAAGGCCAATGCCTGGATACAGTCCTATCAAAACGCAAGAAGAAATTACGCGTGATGCGCTTATCATGAAGACGATTGTTGATTATATCGCAAAACAACGCACTATCGTTGCTGAAGCAAAATCTTTTATGGGCACTGCTTTTGGGGGGCTTCTCACTCCTGAAGAAGTGGCTACTCGTCTTAAAGTAAATATTCGGGGTCAAGATGCAGCTATGAATACCCTAGGTATTATTGGACACAAAATAATGGCACAGATCCGTTTAAAGCAAGCGGATTCATCTTGGGTTTTTCGTCCACCCCATGCATTTTTAATTGGAAAATCAGGCTGTGGAAAAACTCAATCAGTTATTGAACTATGCAAAATTATTGGCATTCCTTGGATTAGAGTGAATGCCCCAGAAATTGTAGGGGAGGGATTTAAGGGACCAACATTATCTTATAATTACGAACAATTGAAACAAGCAGGGAAAATTCCACCTTATGCAATTGTGATTCTTGATGAGGCTGGAAAAATGGGAACAACAGGAGTGGGTGATGATGCGCCAAAATATGGAGGAAGTATCATGAGAACTTTACTAGCTCATATGGACGGAGCAAGTGTAAAGTTACCTGCAAAAGCTGATGGCATTGAAGAAACAATTTCTACTCATTGTTTCACATATTTTGCAACAGATGCGTGCGCTCATGTGCCTAAATCAGTGGATCTAACAGCGGAAACGCTAAGTAGCTATACAGGAATGCCACTGGAATTAGTTAATCGGTTCAGTCAAGGAATTATTAAATTAGCTCCTCACACAATACCTAGCCTAGTTGATATTTTGAAAAATAACGCTTCCGGGGCTTATAATCACGAACGTAGTTTCTTCAAAAAATTATACAATATTGACTTAGTAATTGAAGACGCAGGACTAAGAGCAATAGCAGATAGGTCAATTGCTGATTCAACAGGAGCACGAAAACTTGAAGAACTACTAGGGCATATACTTGCTCCAGTATATAGTCTTCCTGCTGGATTAATTGCAGAAATTGAAGGAACTAAAAAAATTATATTGACAGAAAAATTTGTGAAAGCTCATTTGCCACCACCAGTTGAGAAAATAAAAGATGAACCACCCTTTGGTATGTATACCTAGTGCTCTAGAAATTGCTCGTGAAGAATACGTTCTTCTAAATGCTGGTTAGGATCAAATAAAAGTGTATAAGGCATAGAGGTATCTAGCACAACTTGTACTGTGTGAACTTTATGGATTAACCGTTGGTCAGCTGTTAGTTTTACAGGACGCTGATCCGGGTTCAGTACTTCTAGTTCAATTTTTACTGAATTAGGTATTAAAGCACCCTTCCATCGGCGTGGTCTAAATGGACAAATGGGGGTTAGGGCAATTAACCCTGACTCTAGGGGAAGAATGGGGCCGCCGGCTGATAAATTGTACGCAGTACTACCTGCTGGAGTGGCTACAATTAGCCCATCTCCGATCAATGAATTTAATTGAGTTTTTCCGTTCAGTTTAATAGCTATTTTTGATGTTTGTGCTGAGCTTCTAAATAAAGAAATTTCATTGAAAGCCTGGGCTTCGTATGATTGTCCAAAAATGTCAGTTACTTCTGCTTTTAGAGCAAATAATGTTGTAGATTTTGCGTTTGAAATTCTCTCAGGCAACATTTCTAAATGTTCAGAGCTATTTAGTAAAAATCCTATGGTTCCAGTATTAACACCATAAACTGGTGTTTCATGGTTTTTCAATTGGTGCAACGTGTGCAGCATAAAACCATCACCACCGAAGGCTACAATTACATCTGCTTGTTCAACTGGGACTGTTTCTAAAAAATTTTCCGCAATTTTTGCAAGGTTTTTAGCTTTAAGTTTATGAGATGCTAGTATTGCAACTTTCATAAGTTATATATCACCAACATAAATACCAATTGCTTTTGCTGTTTGAATCAATAAACCTTTGGGATCAACCGTGCTGTAGATATCAATAGTTGATTCAATTGGAACTGACTTTAGCTGATTGTTTTGCCAAATAACCATTTTTCCAAAGTCTTGAGCGTCGACCATGTCTACGGCTTTCACCCCAAACGCTGTTGCTAAGATTCTATCTTGAGCATTCGGCTGACTGCCACGTTGAACATGACCCAAAATGGTTGCTCTCGTGTCAGCATTAATACGTTTTTCAAGTTCTGCGCAAAGGTACTGCGAAACGCCACCATATCGTGGCATCTCATTATGTGATTTTCCTTGTAAAACAGAGCTATCAGCAAGTGTTTTGACTGCTTCTGATACAACAATTAAAGAATGATTCCGTCCTGTTTTACTTATGTTTTGAATCTGTTGACAGATCGATTCAATATTGTAAGGGATTTCAGGAATAAGAATTACATCTGCGCCACCAGCAATACCTGCAGATAAAGCTATATGCCCGGCATCACGTCCCATAACTTCTAATATCATTATACGATCATGGCTTGCCGCAGTAGGTTGCAGTCTATCAAGTGCTTCAACAGCAACGCTAACGGCTGTGCTGTAACCAATTGCAAGCTCTGTTTCAGCAAGGTCATTATCGATTGTTTTTGGGATGCATACTAAATTCATGCCGCCTTTTTTAGCTAACTTGCTATTAATGCGCATGCTGCCATCTCCACCAATGGCAATAATCGCATCTAGCTTTAGGTCGTTATAACCTTCTATTGCATCATCTGAGCGATCGACTCGCAAACCATCTTCCGACGGAAAAAAGAAAGGATTTTCTTTTGTAGTGCTTCCTAAAATTGTTCCTGCATAACGTAACATGCCTTGATCACAATTTGAAAGTGTTAGGGGGGTATATTCCATTGGTCTGCGAATTAAACCACTTGTTCCTTTTGAAATCCCAAAAACTTCCCAGCCATAATGCTGAATAGCTCGCAATGTAATCGCGCGAATTGTGGCGTTTAAACCAGAACAATCTCCGCCACTGGTTAAAACACCAATTCTCTTTACCATTTGCTTACTCCTTATTTCAGCCGATTTTCTAATTTTTGTTGACGCTGAAAAATCATGCTTCGAATCGTAACATAAGAATCTTCGGATGTCTCGTAGATGTCATCCAAACTGTTGAGTAGGCCAGCGCGAATATCAATAATATCCACTGCAGTAACACCCCAAAGCCATTTTTGAAATTGCTGATGGTCATTATGATAACTCTTTGAATGACGTGCAAAGTAGCGTGTTGGGTCCGCAAACCAATCAAACGCATAGCCAAATGCTCCTCTAAATGTTGTAGGTCCAAGAACTGGCAGCATAATGTAAGGTCCTGCTTCAACTCCCCATGTGGCTAAAGTTTCGTTAAAGCTTGTTGGTTCCTCTTTTATGCCAATGAAGTCTGCAAAATCTAGCAAGCCAAATAACCCAAAAGTTGTATTTAGAATAAACCTAAGCGTTGTTGTGGTTGATTGTTCAATGTGTCCTTGAAGCAAGTGATTTATAAAATTAATGGGGCCATGAATATTTTTTATAAAACTTCTGGCGCAATATTTAACATTTTCTGGCGTTCCCATATCATAAGCAATTGCAACGTGTTTAATAATTGCTGCATCCAAAACACGATTAAAACCGTACATATAGCGGTTAAACATTTCTAATGGGTCTGGTTCATGAAGTGTGAATTCATCCTCTTCTATATCCGCTTTTTGGGTGTCTGATACAGACGAACAGCCACATAAAAACACAAGAAAAATCCAACCCCAAAGCCGCATAAAACCCTTAATTTCGTTAATTCCTTAAAACTTTAACAAAAAATATGTTAAAACCCAAGCTACATGCAAATAAAACCGTGCTAAATTGATGATCGAGGAGATATCATGAAGCAATTCCTTTTTGATGATCGTGCAAAGCACACACTGCAAAAACTACAACAAGCTGGTTTTGATAGCTGGTTTGTTGGTGGGTGTGTGCGAGATTCATTGCTGGCTAAACCATTCACTGATTACGATATTGCGACTTGCGCCCTTCCCAAAGACATTCTCTCTCTTTTTCAAAAAAAGTTTGAGCTAGATCTAAGGGGAGAGAAGTTTGGCTGCGTACGTGTTAATTACGCAGATCTGTGGCTAGAAATCACAACTCTTCGTAAAGATGTTAACCCCGATGGTAGACATACAAACGTTACGTTTACAACAGATATAGCAGAGGATGCCAAGCGCCGAGATTTCACTATTAATGCTTTGTACTGGAATGAAGCTGGCATTGTTGATTTTTTCGACGGGCAAAAAGATCTAGAACAGCGCGAAGTCAAGTTTATTGGCAATGCTAAGGATCGAGTTCAAGAAGATTATTTGAGAATTTTACGCTTTTTTCGTTTTTCAAGTATTCACGCGAACGAAATAAACCAGGAAGGGCTTAACTCTTGTATAGCTCACCAAGAAGGACTTCGGTACCTCTCAGGTAAGCGCGTCTGGTCTGAATGGTCAAAAATGTTGTTTGGACGAAACACTCTAAAGGTTTTACAGTCCATTGAGATGGGCGATATTGATAGCACTTTATTTGGTAAAAAAATCAATCTAGATCACTATCTTGCGTACAAAGGAAGTGACGCCCTATTGTTAACTCACTTACTGTTGCCATCTATTCATATTCAACATTTGGTACATAGATTAAGCTTGAATCAAGCACAACAAGAATGGCTAGAGTCTGCTAATACCATAACGATTGATCATGATTTTCGCATAAGCTATCTGCAATATGGCGAAAGAGCCAAGGAACTTGTGTGGTACTGGGCATGCAAATACGAAAAAAATGCTGATGAAATTTTTGCACAAACTTTTTGGAATATCCCAAATCCTGTTTTTCCGCTTGCAGGAAAAGACATTCTAAAACTTGGTTGCCAACCTGGTCCAATTGTTGGAGACTATTTGCAACGTGCCCAGCAATGGTGGGTAGAAAACAACTTTAGCCCCAGTTATCAGGACTGTTTATATTATGTCAAATCCCTATTTAACAAATGAAGCGCAGCTACTTTATGCCAAAATTTTACATGATATTGCTGCCCCTTTAGGGGCTTTAACTTTATGCATGGATGATATTAAAAATGCCCTGCCAGAATCAGCGGAACTTGTTGAATTAAGCATTGAAACTTTATCAAAACGTATTAGTTATTGGCGCCTAATGGTTACAGGAAGTGAACAATCTCCCACCTATTCAGATGCTGCAACAGCGATACGCTCCATGGCAAAGCTAAAATCAGTTGAGATAACTTTCGTTCATTCAGAAGATTATCAAGGGGAGTACGTCCGCTTAATTTTAGCCCTTGTGTTGATTAGTCTAGAAAGTTTACCACGTGGTGGAAAAATCATTATTGATGCTGATCAAGGAAATGTAACAGCGTCAGGTGAAAAATGTTATATATCAAAAGAACTCCAGGACGCTATAAACGGTACAGTTGATGTGCCTTCTAGCCGTCATTCCCTTGGAATGCTTATTTGCAATTGGGCAAAAAACTTTGGCACAGCTGTGAATCTTGAGCATGAACCAACCAAACTTGTACTTGCATTGCAGGGGCAATAATTTTTATGGCATAGTTCGTCCATGTCATTACTTAATATTAAAAATCTTTCCGTTCGATTTGCACCATCTGGGCGTCCGGTGGTGGATGCTGTGCAAGGTGTTAGCTTCACCATAAAGCCAAAGGAAACGTTGGCATTGGTTGGTGAAAGTGGCTCTGGCAAATCAGTTACTGCATTTTCTATTCTAAAGTTATTGCCATACCCTATGGCTAGCCATCCTTCTGGTGAGATTATTTTTGATGGGCAAGACCTTTTAAAATTTTCAGACAAACAACTACGGAAAATTCGTGGACGCCGCATTGGCATGATCTTTCAAGAGCCCATGACAGCGTTAAACCCCTTGCACACAATAAGTAAGCAGATTGCTGAAACTGTTCGCTTGCATTTAGGGTATTCAAAAAACCAAGCAATGGAACGGGTCAAAGAACTTCTCGAGCTTGTAGAATTTCACGAAGGCTTGAGTCGTTTAGATGCTTACCCCCACCAGCTATCAGGTGGCCAACGTCAACGCGTGATGATTGCTATGGCCCTGGCGTGTGGCCCTGATTTGCTGATTGCGGACGAGCCAACAACAGCCCTAGACGTTACTATTCAAGCAGGCATTATTAAGCTATTGCAAAAACTTCAGGCAGAGCTTGGCATGTCAATGCTGCTTATCAGTCATGATTTAAGCATGGTCAAGCATTTAGCTCATCAGGTGGCAGTGATGCACCATGGAAAAATTGTTGAATCCGGCAATACCATGGAAGTGTTTAAGAATCCTAGCCACGAATATACTCAACGTCTTATTGCATGCGAACCTAAAGGTACGCCGAAACCCCTTGCAAAAAATGCTTCAGAGCAATTGCAAGCCACTGACATAAAAGTTGTTTTTGAGAATAGGTCTTTATTTAGTTTAAAAAAACTTCCACCAAAAATTGCGGTTGATAAAGTCTCTCTTTCCCTAAAACAAGGAGAAACCTTGGGGGTCGTGGGAGAGAGTGGTTCAGGAAAGTCAACTCTGGCCTTTGCAATTTTACGGTTGGTAAGTTCAAGCGGAAAAATTATCTTCTTAGGCAAAGAGTTACCTAATTCATTTAAACTAATGCGGCCCATTCGCCGTGATCTACAAATTATTTTTCAAGACCCGTTTGGTTCTTTAAATCCACGTTTTTCTATTCTTGATGTTGTCTGCGAAGGGCTTAAGGTTCATGAAAAAGAATTATCAGCCGATGCATTGCGTATTCGCGCTGAAAGGGTCTTAGAGCAAGTAGGCCTTAACGCTGAATTTTTGGATCGTTACCCTCATGAATTATCAGGAGGTCAACGACAAAGGGTGGCAATTGCTCGTGCCCTTGTTCTAAATCCAAAGGTTGTTATTTTGGATGAGCCAACATCAGCGCTTGATCGTTCTATTCAAGCAGATATTTTAGACCTTCTTCGTCAACTGCAAAAAGATATGCACTTATCCTATATTTTTATTAGTCACGACCTAAAGGTCGTTCGCGCAATGGCACACCGAATGATAGTAATGCGTCAAGGAAAAATTGTAGAGCGGGGTGATGCTCAGCAAATTTTTGAGCACCCTCAGCATGCTTATACAAAAACTCTTTTAAGCGCGGTTCTCGAGTAATTCATGTTGAACAGGCTTTTTAAAATTTACAATTTTTTCAAGCGCCATTTTTTCTGTACATTCAGAATCAAAACTGTTGGTGTGCGTGCGCTTATTTTAAAAGATAACAAAATTTTGTTAGTCCGCCATACGTACATTGATGGATGGTATTTTCCAGGTGGCGGTGTGAACGCTCATGAATCTGCGCATCAAGCTGTGGTTAGAGAAGTTCGTGAAGAGGTTGGAGGAATAGTTTCAGAACCAGCAAAACTATTGGCTGCTTACTATAACCCTAGGTCAGGCTGGGATGACTACGTTTTACTGTTCAAAGTAGATCTTCTTGATCAATATGAATCTAAAGACCCTGAAATTGCTGAAGCGCGTTGGTTTAATATCCATCAGCTCCCAGCAGACATAACTCCTAGCACAAAAAATCGTATAGACGAACATGTATTTAATGCCTCGTTAGCAGATTGCTGGTAACTAAAATACCCGACGTTTTTTTACAAAATCTTATTGCAATCCATATAATTTTGTTTTTTGCTTGAGAAGTTATGTGAAATTTTAGGTCAACTTAATGTTCTTAAAAACTTTTCTTCGTAGTCTTATTGTGTTGGGTGTGTGTTTTTCAGCAAATGCAATGAATTTTCTTGAATTTGACATTATTTCTCCAACAGGATCTCCAACAAAATCACTAAGAAAATCAGCTAATAAACAATTAGAAAAGCCAACAACGCGTGTTGATTATACGATGGTAGAACAAGGGGAATCTTATGATCCGAAAGTTATATTGTATATTGGTAATAGCGGGTATGTGGAATCAGTATCGCCGTCACAACCTTCTATGGAGTCAAATGAAATCACTAGATCATTAAAAACAGACAAAATATTTTATAACTCCCATGCCTTTGCTAATACATTTTTTCTTAGCGGAGCTTTCTATTATTCGCCTGATGTTTCTGCTGTTTCTGCGTTCTATATAGTTTGCTGCGCTATTGTTTATGGCGTGTTCTGTGTCAACACCAACATAAAATGTGCAGAATCTCAAAATTTGACAGAACAAAATATTCTAAATAGATTGTTCTATTTTCAACGTAGACAATCATGCTTAAACATGTTGGCCGGTGCCAGTTTTATGGGGGGCTACTTTTTGGAAGTGCCAGTGGTCGGTTACACACTTGGTGGTCTAGCCTTAGTGGCTGCTGTTGGAAATAGTGTTTTCTTTGGATGCACTAATTGATTTTTTCAAATAACAGACACTGACATTGCAATTCTTGTGATTTTGTTCTTTGTTAGGGTAAAAAAACTTTAAAAAATTTCTTTCATGCCTTTAAAATCTTTTCTCCAATGTTTTATTTTTTTATTTTTTTCGGCATTTTCCGTAGTAGCATCAACACTAGAGTTGTGGGATATCGAAAATCAAATGGTCCCCGGAAACTCCCGAATCAACTCAGATGCATCTGCTGTTGATGTTAAACAGGAAATAGATACATCTATGCTAATTGGCAAAACTCATGCTGGTCTAACTACTACCTGTCTTGGTCTGTTCTTTTATTATGACCGAAAAGATGCCCTTCCTTTGGTTGCTTTGTATCTGGGCTATTCTGCGCTGATTTATTTCGCATCAAGCCTTGATAATCATGAGACGTGCAAAACTCTTCAGCTTCCCGAAGCAAAAATCGCACTGGAAAGATTTATTTTTCATCAGCGTAGCCAATCAAGTTTTTATGGCTTAAGTAGCATGTGTTTTTTTGGTGATGCGTTTGGTGATCCCTCACTTGATTTTCCGCTTGCAAATTATGCAGCTCTTTTTGTCGCATGCGCTGTAGGAAATAGTTTTACGTTTGAATAGCTTATTTTTTTGATGTAATGACATTGAGATCCTATCAGTTTTTTTTGAAAATATGAAAAATCTGAATGAGAGCATCTGCTCTTTCGCAAACTCACTGATATCACGAAAACCTTGCAAAAAGTGCCCAAATTTTGTAATACTTACAGGTAAAATTAAATTTCTTGGTAGGCATGTCCAGCGTGGCACGAGCTAGTTCTTTTGATGATAAAACCAACCCCTTCGGAGCATATGACCGTAGTGCTTTTCTAAAAGCATATGAGCAAATGGTGCTGATTCGTCGTTTTGAAGAACGGGCGGCCCAGCTTTATGGTATGGGTCTTATTGGCGGTTTCTGCCATTTGTATATTGGTCAAGAAGCTGTCGTGGTTGGTATTCAATCGGCCATGCAATCTCAAGATACCGTTATTACCTCATACCGTGACCATGGCCACATGTTAGCTTGTGATATGGACCCACGTGGCGTTATGGCCGAATTAACTGGTAGATCCGGTGGTTATTCAAAAGGTAAGGGCGGTTCAATGCATATGTTCAGCCGTGAAAAAGGTTTTTACGGCGGTCATGGAATTGTTGGGGCTCAGGTGCCAATTGGTGCTGGGCTAGCTTTTGCTCATAAATACAAAGGTGATAAGGGCGTATGTGTAGTCTATTTAGGTGACGGCGCTGCAAACCAGGGGCAAGTTTACGAAACATTCAACATGGCAGCCTTGTGGAAATTGCCGGTAGTTTTTGTTATTGAAAATAATGAATACGCCATGGGCACTTCAACAGCTAGGGGAACATCTAACGCTAATTTCGAAAACCGTGGAGAACCATGGGGCATTCCCGGACGCGTTGTCAACGGAATGAACTTAATTCAGGTTCGTGAAGCAGCTGACTGGGCACTGGAACGGGCACGTTCTGGCGAAGGTCCTGCATTGCTGCATTTTAAAACCTATCGTTATCGTGGACATTCTATGTCTGACCCGGCTAAGTACCGCACTAAGGAAGAAGTTGAAGAAGTCAAAACATCACACGATGCTATCGATGCCATTCGTAACCTAGGCCTTGCTTCAGGTAAAATTACCGAAAGCGAATTTGAATCAATTGAAAAACGTGTAAAAGACATTATGAAAGACGTTATTGAATTTGCTCAAACCTCACCAGAGCCTGATGAATCAGAGCTTTATACAGATATTTTGGTGGAGGCGTAAATGGCAACATTAACAGTACGTGAAGCACTACGTGACGCAATGGCTGAAGAAATGCGTCGCGATGGTGACGTTTTTGTGATGGGCGAAGAAGTTGCCCAATACCAAGGCGCTTACAAGGTTACCCAAGGGCTTTTGCAAGAATTTGGTGAAAATCGCGTGATCGATACGCCAATTACTGAACATGGTTTTGCAGGTATAGGCGTTGGTGCAGCATTCTTGGGGTTAAAACCAGTTGTTGAATTCATGACCTTTAACTTTTCCATGCAAGCAATTGACCATATTATTAACTCAGCTGCGAAAACATTGTATATGTCTGGCGGGCAAATGGGTTGTCCTATTGTTTTCCGCGGACCAAACGGTGCGGCATCTCGCGTAGGTGCGCAGCATTCCCAATGTTTTGCTAGCTGGTACGCTCATATTCCAGGCCTAAAAGTTGTAGCGCCTTACAGTGCCGCTGATGCTAAAGGACTTTTAAAATCAGCTATTCGTGACCCTAACCCAGTCATTTTCTTAGAAAATGAACTCATTTATGGTTCAAGTTTTGATGTGCCAGATGATGAAGACCACATAGTGCCAATCGGTAAAGCAGCCGTTGTGCGCGAAGGGTCAGATGTTACAATTACTGCATTTTCTATTTGCGTTCGCCATGCCTTAGAAGCAGCTGATGCGTTAGCTGAAATGGGTATTGAAGCTGAAGTTATAGATTTACGCACAATTCGCCCTCTAGACACTGAAACCATTTTGGAATCAGTTCGCAAAACCAACCGATTAGTAAACATCGAAGAAGGTTGGCCATTCGCAGGCATTGGTGCAGAAATCTGTGCCTTGGTATGTGATCAAGCATTTGATTATCTAGATGCTCCTCCACTTCGTGTGTGCGCAGAAGATGTGCCTTTGCCTTATGCTGCGAATTTAGAAAAATTAGCATTGCCGAATGTTGAAAAAATTATCCAAGCTGTAAAAATCGTTTGTTATAAGGACTAATATGCCAATCCAAGTTTTGATGCCCGCCCTAAGCCCAACCATGACCGAAGGTAACCTCGTTAAATGGTTGAAAAATGAAGGGGACAAAATCAAAGCTGGCGAAGTGATTGCTGAAATTGAAACCGACAAAGCAACTATGGAAGTTGAAGCAGTTGATGAAGGCACCCTTGGAAAAATAGTTATAGAAGCGGGCACTGATGCCGTTAAGGTTAATTCCCTTATTGCCCTTATATTAGAAGATGGCGAAGACGCATCTGCCATTAATATTCCTGTTGCTGCTGTGCAGCCTCAATCTATGACAAAACCTGAAAGTGCTCCAATTGAAATAAAGGCAAATATTACTGCACCATCAACAGCTCTAATTCAAGGGGCGCGTGTTTTTGCAAGTCCATTGGCTAAAAGCATTGCTACACTAAAAGGTATTAATCTAAACCAAATTCAAGGTTCTGGGCCACACGGACGTATTGTAAAAAGCGATGTGGAAAACACAAAAAGCAATTCAGCGCCTGTTACCTATTCTGATAGCGGATTTGAAGACATTAAACTAAACGGTATGCGCAAAACCATTGGCAAACGCCTAACAGATGCCAAACAAACTATTCCACATTTTTACCTAACTATCGATTGCGAGCTAGACGAATTGCTTAGCTTTAGAACCAAGCTAAATGCAATGCCGAACGCCAAAGTCAAACTATCAGTCAACGATTTTGTGGTTAAAGCAACGGCACTTGCCCTTATGGACGAGCCTGATGCAAACGTGACGTTCTATGGTGATTACGTTCGTCGTTATACCCAAGCAGATGTTTGTGTGGCAGTCGCTATTGATGGCGGGTTGGTTACGCCAATCGTTAAAGCTGCAAACCTAAAGTCTTTGAACGAAATTAGTCTTGAAGTGAAAGACTTGGCTGAAAAAGCCAGGGCAGGGAAGTTACCACCAGAAGCCTACCAAGGTGGCAGCTTTACTATTTCAAACCTTGGCATGTACGGTATTAAACATTTCGATGCAATTATTAACCCACCCCAAGCATGTATTTTGGCTGTGGGTGCAGGTGAACAGCGTGCCGTTGTGCGCAACGGGAACATTGTAGCAGCGAACATGGTCACATTGACTCTATCGCTTGACCACCGGGCTTTAGACGGAGCTGTTGGTGCGGCATTTTTGAAAGCCCTTAAGGGTTACATTGAAAACCCACTAAGCTTGTTGATGTTGTAGTAACTTTCCCCGTTCCTAAAGAACGGGGATGATTTTCAAGTATCTATTGAATATTCTCAACAACTCCATCTAACCCCATTAGTAGAGTATAAACTTTTAATTTTGGAAATTCTTTTTTCAAAATCTCTCTTGCTTTATCAAAAACAACTTTGTGGGAATGCGTTTCTTTTTCCCTTGTGGCTGCATGCTCTTTGCCTTGTAAAAGCTTATAAGCGCCACAACCTCGGTGATCTAAGAAAATCACGCGTTTAATATTATGCAATTTTTCTATAAGACCAATTAGATCTCTAACAGTCTTGCTCCAGTGTGGATACTGAGTTTGAACAAGCGCTAGCGATGCGCCTGGTAGGGCAATCTCATCGTAATCATCTAAAAGTGACAAGCATGATTCCATTAATTTATCTGTTTCGTCACGCAAACGAAAATCAACACAAGAAATTAGCAGTGTTGATGCTTCATGCTTTTTCTCAAGTTCAGGATTGCTAACAGGCACTATAATTGTGGATTGTTGAATCAGTTCATCAAATGTTTTGTTATTAACTGTTGTATCTGCCGAGCATCCAACCAGGAATAAGACAGCAATCAATTGAAATATGTACATTATATATGTTCTGCTAGATTATGATATTTTAATTATGCATTTTTATCATTAAAAAACGGTTAATGTGTTGAGTCGTGAAATAAATAATTTCTTGAGCAACTTCATTAGCTGAACCTCAAGCTTCCTTCTGGGGAGATCGCTATTGCCAACTACGCGACCTTGATGGCTACGAATGGGGCTTTGCTACCAGCCAGCACAAAAATCAATAGGATCAGGTCTTTTTGCTTTTAAAATTCTACCAGTTATATCCAGCTGCTCTTAAGCCTTCTTTCATGTTAAGGCGCCAAGCTGGCCAACGTTTATCATCTTGCGCTCCATGAGAATTATGACAAAAGATATTGGTCAGTACGCCATTTGGACCCCTTAGGCTGATTGTATATATTGCACCTGGTTCAATAGTTGCATCAAAATTATCTCTAAATATGTCTATAGCATCGCTGAACTTTAAAAAGCGGGGCAGTTTTACGCTATCTACTTCATCTCTCATATAAGTTTCTGTTGTGCTTTTGCGAGTTGAAGTTTTTGTCGCTAATCGAGATATGGCACAGGCTTCTGCATTACCCTCGGAAGTAGTGTTAAGGATTGGAGGGGAGGCCATTTGTTGCAGCTCTGCTTTCAGCTCTCGATCACTAGAGGGTAGCTCTACAACTTTTAATGTAGAAAAGGCAATTTTTTTTCCAGATGTAGAAGTAGAAACTGATGTTTCTGTGTTAGGAGCTGGGGCTGCTTCTGGTATTGTGTCACTCGCCCCAGCTGAACTAGCAGCCTTTTTCTTGTTTAATTTTTTAAGTTGTGTTTTGCTGAGTGGTTTCTCAGTAGTTTTTTTTTCCCAGTAATTCTTTTTGATTAAAATCAGCTAAGGTGCAATCTAGAGCGTATTTGGTCTCAGCAACCATTTTTTCGAGATCGGATATATTTCTTCTTACTTGCATACGTGGCCAAAAAAAATCATCAAAATATTGTTTTTTCTCACCAAAATTATCCCAATTTTCAATAGCACCTACAGGTCTAAGAGACCTTATCTGTGGCTGTATTAAGAGTAAATGGGCTCGATAATCTTCTTTGTGCGCTGTTAACAATGTCAATTGTTCAGGGGTTGCTCGCATGGTGTCTATAAGTCCTCTTATATCATCAGCTTCGCTTTCTGGATTGTATAGTAATCCTAGTAAGTCGCTGCTTTTAGTGTATTGAAATTTTTTTGCTAGATGTACGAAATGACTCGATAATTGAATATCCTCTAAACAATTTTTCATGTGACCATAAAAAATCCACTCGTGAAAATCATCAAGAATCTCTCTGCTTTGCCCTCGTTCTTTCCTCAATTTCAAGAAAGCTGTTTCAATGTCCATTGCAAGAAAATAAAGATTTTTTCTAAAATCCGTCTCATAATTCTCAACTGTGCAAAAAATTTCGTGGGTTACATTAAGCATGTTTATGTCACGTTGAACCCCACCTATGTGCATTTGCAGCAGACTATCAACAACTTCGTCAGTTAACTTTTTCTGGGAGCCCTTTTTTAAACTTTTTGCTAATACACTTCCTGTTTCTTGGAAGTAATTTTGTAATCTTTCTCTAGGGCTAGAATCCTCATCGTTTAGCATACTTAGCAAAACTCTATTGTAACGCAGACGCCCTTCCACTGTTGCTTTGATTTTTTCTAAGGCAGCTAATTCTTGCTCGTTAAATGCATCTGTTGCTATAGCGGGCTGTAACATACAAAGAAAAAGAGCAAAAAATAAAATTTTCATAAATAGATCTTTTAAATAAAACTGATATAGACTTTATTTAGTAATAAAAAAACCAATTGTCAATGTTTTTATTTCTTTTTTTGTTGTGTGAAATTGGGTAATATACAAAAATTAATAAGTACAGACCACATAATTGCAACCACAATCCTATACTACAGCGTGCGGAAAAACCGTTCTTATTCAGCGAAAGCTTTTCCTGAAACAGCTCATCCTGCGATTTTCCAAAAAACAAAAAGCTTTTGTGGTGTCTGCGCCAAGCTTGCTTTCCTTTTCAAAAATCACCAATTTTATAGATAGTGCACATGCTTGGTTTGCTAAGGTAAGTGCGCATCAACAGCAAAGCACTCCTCGTGTAATTGCCCCAGGTGACAGCATTTCTGTTTTGGGCAATGTAGTTCGCGTAGCTTTTATTCAGAGCCCCAAGTCAATGGTGGTACTGAAAGATGATGTTCTAGAAGTACATGGAATCCAATCAAAATTTGGACAGACATTAAGTAAATATCTTAAAGATTTAGCATTTCAGAAATTTTCCCACTACAGCCATGAATACGCAGCAGTGCTGGGTGTTAAAATTAACCAAATTGTTATTAAAGACATGAAAACCCGTTTTGGTAGCTGTTCATCCTTTAGAAACTTAAATTATTGTTGGCGCGTGGTCTTGGCGCCAGAACCAGTGCTGGCTTATTTGTGCGCTCATGAAGTTTCCCATTTAAGGGAAATGAACCATAGCAAAAAATTCTGGGCCCACGTTGAACACCTTTGCCCCGATTATAAAAACCTTCAAAAATGGCTGAAGCAGCATAGTAAAGAACTTTTTGTGCCGTTTTAATTTTATGTATTTATTAGTACAGGTCCAACGCGAATTGGCTCAATCGCAATTGCATGACCATTGGGGCCGCTTTCAATAAATACTCCGCACACGGTTCCTTCGCCAGATGCTGGCTCTTTGTTTTTTGGTTTCGGAATTTTTTTGAAAAAACTAGCTAACGCGGTCTCTGGTTTCAGCCCAATCACAGAATCGTAATCACCGCACATGCCAGCGTCACTTAAATAGGCTGTGCCGCCTTTCATAATATGTGCATCAGCCGTTGGCACGTGGGTATGTGTACCAACAACCGCAGTAATTTTCCCATCAAAATACTTAGCTAATGCCATTTTTTCAGATGTTGCTTCCCCGTGCATATCCACAAAAATAGCTGATATTGATCCACCTAACGGATAGCGCTTCAAAACTTCTTCCACAGCCATAAACGGACACTCTAAAAACGGTTCCATAAACAACCTTCCCATGGCATTTATCACCAGCAACGTTTTGCCATTGCTTGTGTACAGGCCCAACCCTTTCCCAGGAACGGCTTTGGGGTAATTTATGGGGCGCAAAATTTTATCAGTTTGGCTCATTAATGAAATAATTTCATTTTTATCAAAGCTGTGATTACCTCCGGTGATAATATCAATTCCCGTTGATAAAAAATCCTTGGCCATGTCAGGAAGCAGGCCAAACCCATGGGCGGCATTTTCCCCATTAACAATAGTAAAATCCGGTTTATATTTTTGTTTTAGCATTGGCAGGTGCTTTGCTACAGCATCACGGCCACTGCGACCAAAAACATCACCTAAAAAAAGAATGCGCATAATTTTGTTATATCTATTTTGGCCTGAGTATAACCTGATCTTTGCTTTTAAAAGAAGGGATTTATCCACAAGTGTCTAATACGCGTATCGTATTCAGTACTTTTTGATATTCGGGCTTGTGTATTTATCATTAATAAATTGTCTAAAAAATATTTTGAATCAATAAATTATGTTGGTTATACGCAATTTTTACTTTGAGTATTTTTAGGTGAAATAAAATAACTTTTTAACTTATTTTGTAAGGGATGGCTTAATTTGGCTATAAATATGGGTTTTCTCACCCATAAGTAGCAACGTTGAGTTTCTAACTTTTCAAATCATGCAAAAACCAAAATAAACTTTCATATAGTTACAATCAATTGTTGAATGTTAGCTATGTAAAAGTTGCATCAGTTTTCTTCAACTATTGTTCCTTATATTTTAATTTGCTACCAGATGCTCAGAAGGTTTTTTTTAGGAGCTAGTCATGACCCGTAAATGTGCATTGAGTATCTTGGTTGCCCTAAGTTTAAACAGTGCGTTTGCTATGGAAGCAGATTCTCTTGATATATCAAATAAAAGTATTTCTGGAAATAGTTATCAGCGTGTATACGAAACGCTTACATCAAAAACATTAAGTGCATTGCAGTGTGTAAATGATGCATTACAAAATAATCAAACTTTCAATCATAAAAATGACACAGATATTATCAGAAGCAGTCAAACAGGACTTGCTTTGCGCAAAGCTGTAATTGGATTAAATGCAGATCAGCTTCA